>NZ_JBHTJQ010000001.1:0-136215 GCF_042676105.1 Winogradskyella aquimaris
TTTAGCT
Organism: Winogradskyella aquimaris; assembly: GCF_042676105.1. Classification (NCBI taxonomy): domain Bacteria; kingdom Pseudomonadati; phylum Bacteroidota; class Flavobacteriia; order Flavobacteriales; family Flavobacteriaceae; genus Winogradskyella; species Winogradskyella aquimaris. Next base: position 8 of record NZ_JBHTJQ010000001.1, read on the forward strand.
TTCCGGTTGTAAGTTCGTCTAAAATTTTCAGTTTGAAAGGTTCTGAATACCGTCTGATGACTTTGTCGTTTTTGTACATAATGTTTAAAATTATGTAGCCTTTATTCAGGACGGGTCATGCTTGTGCTTAACGGTTTTGTGTATGACTCGTTGCGGAAAATCAGCTATGATTTTCCGCCGTAACCGAAAGATAGCTAATTGCAATGAATTCCGATTAGGAATTCAGCCGCAATGAATTATACACATTGTTGTGCGTTCGTTTTTTTAATAACTATACCACATTTTGTTTTTCAAGCTGGTCTTTTTAAAAACTGTAGACGAATCCATAATTAATTAACATTGAGTTTATAATTTTTTAAGTATTCTGGATGTAATATATCTTGATCTTTTGTTTGAATATTTATTTCATTATGATTTGGATTTTTTATTTGAATTTCCTCCTCATTCATTATAAAACTGTACTTAATAATATTGACTTGTTCAGCTTCGAATTCAACCATTCCTTCATAATTAGTTTCTTTTTCTTCATTACTGTCATTTATTCTAACTATAGCATGTTCTAGAGGTCCATCTTTATCAGAGAAATAAATTCTTATTTTATTTTTTAATTCGGGATTTATCTTTCCGTTGTAAATCGTTACGGGAATTTCAGGTTGTAATATTGTATTCAATTCAATAGTGTCATTTGTCAATTGCTTCCATGTTCCACTAGTTAGATTTCCACTGCCATCAGGGTCATTATGGATTAAGTAGTCAAATGTATTGTCCGCCTTAAGTTCAATTTGTGAGCAGTCAGGTTTATTTTTTTTACACATATCATTACTGTATAAACCTATGACGGTTTTATTAGTTGAACATGAACTACAAAAAAGAAATAGCAATATGAATTTAATATATTTCACGATTTGGTTTTAGAAATGACGAACAACAAATGAATATAGTTATTGACTATATCCACATTATATGTTTTCGCTACAATTTACAGAAAATAAAAACCACTAATAAAGCTATTAGTGGTTTTTTAAAATTATTGTTCCCAATAGTTCTTAAGGAGTAGCGGCGACAACACCAAGTGTATAGAGTTGTTCCATTGTTGGACTTTCGCTACCACCTGCTGGCTCCAAGGTTATTCCAAAGGCCTGACTTTCATTGGTATTGGCAATGGTAAATATTTTATTTTCGTCTGTATTGAAATCGTCTATAGTGCCTAAACTCGTTGGTGTTAATGGGTTTAACGTTAAGGACCACACTTGCCATACTTTGCCATCTGGAGCGTTTGGTAAGCCTTCGCCATCTAAGTAAATGGTGTTATCGGCTTTATTCCAGTAGACCTTGGCATAGGTAGAGGCGTAGTCTCCTTGTCCGCCCAATGGTACGGTAATAATATCTTTATCCCGTATGGCATCTAATAGGCTTTTGGTGGCAGTCAGATTGTTTCTAGCTTCTTCTATTTGTATTTCGAGATATTGCTTTTCGGTAGAAACGGTTTGAAGTTCTTCCTCAACCTTGGTTTTGTTGTTAAGCGTCCATAACAAACCACCAGCAAGTATGATAGAGGCGGCCCATCCTGTAAAGGATATCCAGTTTGGTTTTCTTGGCTTTAGATCAATAACTTTAGTGCCGGTGGTATCTAATTTACCTTTAAACGATTCAAAATCTATGGCATGTGGTGATGCAGCTCCTGTCAGTTTTACAACGGCTGCTTCTATCTCTAAAACTTCTTGTAATATTTCAGGGTGTTCCTGCATTAACTCATAAATCTCCTGATTTTCTTTTTCAGAAAGCTTACCCGCCACGTAGAGCTCTAAAATACCCGATGCTATGTATGCTTTTATATCCATATTACAATACCATATCCCTTAGTTGCTGAATACAGTTTCTATTTCTTGTTTTTATTGTGCCAATAGGCATGTTGAGCTCTTCTGAAGCTTCCTTTTGTGTAAATCCTTTAAAGTACAACAACTCTATAACTTCCTTGCATTTTTGGCTTAGGTTGGTCACAAACTTTTTAATGCCGATAGCATCTGTACGTTCATCTAAACTATCATTGTTTGTTATAGTATCTACGAAATAATCGGAGTTAAGGTTTTGCTTGGATTGTTTGAAGGCTTTAGATCGGGTCATATCAATAGCCGCATTGCGTGCAATATTTAAGATCCACGTAAAAAATCGGCCCTTTTTTGAAGAATAGGTATCTGCCTTATGCCATGCTTTTATAAACACATCTTGCATAATTTCATCTGCAATATCGGCATCCTTCACAATGTTGTACACCACACCATGTATGCTTTGGCTGTACATACTATAGAGTTTTTTGAACGCAACCTGATTTTTAGATTGAAATTGCTGTACTAAGATTTCTAATTCGGTCATAAGTGACTTGCTTAGAATTTTTGCAGACAAGGGGAAGATTAGTACTGCAATAGCTCTAGCTAATTGAATTTATTTATTTGATTAGTGTTTTTAATTTATTCTATAATGGCCCCGCAACTTACTCTACTACCAGCAGCACCTGAAGGTTGGGATGTGAAGTCATCTGTGCCTTGGTGTACGATAATAGCTTTACCAATGATGTTTTTGGTGTCATCTTCACAACCTAGGCACCATTCACTGGTAGAGAATTTAACTTCTCCTTTACCATCTTCTCCAACCATGAAGTTTCCTATATCTCCTTTATGGTAGCCTGTATCTGCTCCCCATTTACCATGAGGTTGCGCAGTTGGATTCCAGTGTCCGCCTGTAGATTTTCCATCTGGTGATGAGCAATCTGCAGACTCGTGAATATGAATGGCGTGCTCACCTTCATCTAATCCTGACAGATATGCCGTCATGGTCACTACACCATTTTCTTCAACAAAAGTTACAGTTCCAGAAGCATTAGAACCACTTTTAGGGTCTAATGTCATTTTTAATTCTGTTTTGGTTACGGTGTCTTCAACCGTTTTTTCAACCTCAATGTCTACGGTTTCTTCTGTTTCTTTCTTATTCTCTTTACATGCTGTCATAACCATAATCGCTAAGGCCATAACGCTATATTTTAAGTGTCTCATAGTTCTTTTAAGTTTTTAGTAAAGTTAAGGATATAAGCCTATGAATGCAAATAGAGTCAAAGGATTCTTTCAAATTTAAATAAAGCTAATGCTTATAAATTAAGCTATTATGTTAATTATAAGGGCTTCATGACAAAAATCATATTTTATGCAGACGCTTAGGAGTAATTTTGAGTTAGGAGAAAATAAATATGTGTCAGAAGTTAGTCAATAAATACAATGTGGCAGGTCCACGTTATACGAGTTATCCAACAGTGCCTTATTGGGATGTTGAGTCGTTTTCATTACAACAATGGAAACAGGTTTTAAAGCAATCCTTTGAAGAATCTAACATCAAAGAAGGGATAAGTCTGTACTTGCACCTGCCATTTTGCGAAAGCCTTTGTACCTTTTGTGGGTGCCACAAACGCATAACGAAACGGCACGAGGTAGAATTACCATATATAAAAGCGGTCTTAAAGGAATGGCAGTTATACCGTCAATTATTAGGGACTAAGCCAAAAATTAAGGAATTACATTTGGGTGGTGGCACACCAACATTTTTTTCTCCAGAACATTTAACGCTTTTAATTTCAGAACTGCTCAGAGTATCTGACCTTGCTGATGATTATGAATTCTCTTTTGAAGGACATCCTAACAATACGACGGCTGAGCATTTACAAGCACTATATGATTTAGGGTTTAGACGAGTGAGCTTCGGCGTTCAGGATTATAATGCTAAAGTTCAAAAAGCTATTAATCGTATACAGCCATTTGAATATGTAAAGCGTGCCACAGAAATGGCCAGAGCTATTGGTTATACCTCTGTAGGACATGATATTATTTTTGGCTTGCCATTTCAAACCGAAGCAGATGTTAGGGAAACGATTAGCAAAACAGAAGCTTTAATGCCAGATCGTATTGCCTTTTACAGCTATGCGCATGTACCTTGGATAAAGGGTAATGGACAGCGTGGCTTTAAAGACGAGGATTTACCAACTGCTGAGTCCAAGCGTGCACAATATGAAACAGGTAAATCGCTTTTAGAAAAAGTGGGCTATACCGAAATAGGTATGGACCATTTTGCACTCAAAACTGATGGTTTGTATAAAGCCATGCAAAATGAAACCATGCATCGTAATTTTATGGGTTATACAGCCTCAAAAACCCAAGTTATGATTGGGTTGGGAGTATCTTCCATAAGTGATAGTTGGTACGGTTTTGCTCAAAATGTAAAGTCCATAGAGGAATATTATAACTTGTTGGAAAATAATATAATCCCGGTTTACAGAGGGCATATTTTAATTGAAGAAGATCTTAAAATTAGAAAACATATTCTCAATTTAATGTGTCACTTTAAAACTTCTTGGTTACAACCCGAATTAACGTTTAACGAATTGCCTGAAGTGCTCATGAAGCTAAAGGAATTGGAGCAAGATGGTTTAATCGAGTTTGAAAGAAAGCAGTTAATCGTAACCGAAAAGGGGAGACCTTTTATAAGAAATATTTGTATGGCCTTTGATTTGCTATTGCAGCGCAAAAAGCCAGATACTCAACTATTTTCAATGACCATTTAAACACTAACACCATGAAAAAAATTATTGTACCCATAGATTTTTCGGAGCATTCAGAATATGCTCTAGAAGCAGCAGCTAACTTGGCTCAAAAGTATGGCTCTGAACTTATCGTATTACACATGTTAGAGCTGTCTAATGCCATATTAACGGCCAACGGCAATTCTATTAATGAAGAAGCTGTCTTTTATTTAAAATTAGCAGAGCAAAAGTTTGATGCCTTTTTGGATAGACCCTATTTAGAGGGGTTGAAAATCACTCCCATTGTAAAACACTTTAAAGTATGGAGTGAGGTGAATGATGTAGCTAATGAACACCATGCTAATCTCATTGTCATGGGTTCCCATGGTGCAAGTGGAGTTAAAGAGGTATTGGTGGGTTCTAATACAGAAAAAGTAGTACGCCATGCAGATATCCCTGTGTTGGTGATAAAGCATAATCCAATCTTGTTGGATTTTGAAAACGGAGTCTTTGCCAGTGATTTTACAGACGAGGCCATTACACCGTACCTTAATGCCAGAAAAACATTTGAGAAATTAGGGGCGGAAATGCATTTGGTCTATGTTAACTCTCCAGATGGCAATTTTAGAAGTTCAATGGAAATAGATAAGCGTATATCTTTATTCCTTAAAAAGGCTGATGGTGATTTAGACAACTTAGAAAATGTTCATATCGTATCAGATTATTCTATTGAAAAGGGTATTTTGAATTTTGCCAATACCATTGGTGCAGATTTGATAGCCGTTGCCACACATGGCAGAAAAGGTTTGGCGCATTTCTTTGAGGGAAGTATTTCCGAAGACATTGCCAATCATTCAACCTTACCAGTGATGACTTTTAAAATATAGTTCTTGATGTTTGTTAGTTAGTGTTATTAATATCAAGTAATAACGCCAAAGACGAGGGCTTTGGCGTTTTTTATGGCATCTTTTTTTTTGAATTATTTTCTTGTTGAAAACTAAGAATCAAATCTTTTAATGGCATTCAATAGCACTAGTAGTCATTTCTACGACTGGGGCAGGAGAGATGTAAGGAATGCCTAATCCCAAACCTCTGAGAATAAATAAAACACCGATGAGCACAACAAAAACAGGAATGGCTTTTTGTATGCGTTGTTTTATAGTTTGGTTCAAAAACTTACCCAGATAAATAGCAGAGGTCATTAAAGGAATGGTGCCTAACCCAAATAAAACCATATATAGGCTGCCTTGAAATAGACTTCCTGTTGCAATGGCTCCAAAAACAGCCATATAAACTAAACCACAAGGTAAAAAGCCGTTAAGAAAACCTATGGTTAAGAAGGTATCTGGTGTTTTTTTCTTCAAGGCTTGACCTAAGTTAGATTTAATCTTGGAAATAAACGTGTTTAAAGGTTTGGACAGGTTGTATTTAGCAAAGGCCTTATAAGGGATAAGAACAACAATAATCATTAATATACCTATAGCTATAGAGAGTTGTTGTTGTACTCCAAAGAGATTGAGACTTTTTCCAACTAAACCAAAAACCAAACCAATAAGGCTATACGCCAATAATCTACCAAAGTGGTAAACACCGATTTGAGATACTTTTTTAATTGAATTAGAACGATCTACCGGCAGCATAAAGGCTATTGGTCCACACATGCCTACACAGTGTAAACTACCCAATAAGCCCAGTATAAATGCCGAATATAGCATGTTAGTAATTTATAGCGTCCTTGAAGAGGTAAGATTCATTATTATAGGTCCAGTCTATACTAATGTTCCAGCGACCATCTAACAATTTGTTGTCAGGTATGAGCAAATTATGATTAGACAATGAAATAGGAATTTCAAAATCTAAATGCTTGTTAGATGGTCTGTATAGGAACACTTTACCTTTAATATTTTCTATATCTAAATTTTTAGGGAACTCAACTAAAATGCCATCTTGGGTCTTTTTCCAGCTGACGTTGATTATTAGGTTTTTGGAGTTTTCTTCCTTATCAATATCGGTTTGAAATTTTAATTCTTTTTGATAATAATCTTCTACCACCAAATCATGATCGTACTTATCATTCGTTGCCATGCTAATCACAAAATACATGATAAAACCTATGAAGCCTACAAAAGCTAATACAATGGCTGTTCCCCAATTTACTTTCATAATAACGTTTATTTTATCATCCTGAACTTGTCTCAGGATTTAATTATAACTTCTAGGACCTAAAAACGATACCGAAGTTGTTTCTATTAATTTATCACCACTGTAAACATCAATGGTTAAGGTATTCTTGTCTCCAGAAAGATCACTTTGTTTAAGCTCTATAAACAATGTGCCTTCTGACAATCCATTTCCCTTGACCTCAAAAGTATCGCTGGTAGAGACTAGTTTAATTTCACCATCAATACCTCTTAGTTTAAAACTCACGTCCTTGATGTTCTCAGTCGTTTTGTTTACTAATTTATAGGTATATACATTACTTATAATGTTGTTGTCTTTGTGCTCGTATAGCTGGCCAGGTAATCTTAGTACTCTGGCCTCAACATCATTTCTTAAGGCTAGCATACCTAATAACACACCGATTAAAATAACCAGTACGGCAATATACCCTTTCATACGTACCGTTAGTTTAAAAGGCTCTTTTTTCTCTATATTATCTTCACTTGCATAGCGGATTAATCCTTTAGGCTTGTCAATTTTTTCCATTATGGTATCGCACTCGTCAATACAAGCCGTACAGTTTACACATTCCAATTGTGTACCATTTCTTATGTCAATACCTGTAGGACAAACATGAACACATTGAAAACAGTCTATACAGTCACCATGACCCAAAGCATCCCTATCCTCATTTTTTCTGAATTTTTTTCTACCGTTTTCACCCTCTCCACGTTTATGGTCATAAGCCACAACAATAGATTTATTATCTAAAAGAACACCTTGTAATCTACCATAAGGACAAGCAATGATACAGACCTGTTCTCTAAACCAAGCAAAAATGAAATAGAAAACTCCTGTGAAAATTAATAAGGGCACTAAGGTTCCTAAATGTTCAGAAGGTCCTTCTTTTACATATCTGAGGAGCTTATCACCTCCAATTAAATAGGCTAGGAAAATATTAGCGATTAAAAAGGAGATCACTAAAAAGATAAACCACTTTAAAGTACGTTTTCTAATTTTTTCGGCATCCCATTTTTGTTTTTTAAGTCGTATCTGTTTATTTCTATCACCATCTATCCAAAACTCAATACGTCTAAAGACCATTTCCATAAAAATGGTCTGAGGGCAAATCCACCCACAGAAAATACGACCAAAACCTACAGTAAATAGGGTGATAAATACCACACCAATAATCATAGAGATGACAAACAGATGAAAGTCCTGTGGCCAGAATGGAAAACCAAAGATGTTAAAACGCCTTTCTAAAACATTAAACATTAGGAATTGGTTACCATTAATCTTTATAAATGGAGCAGAGAAAAGAAAGGCTAACAGAAAGTAGCTTACTAGTTTTCTCTTTTCCCAGTATGGGCCTGAAGGTTTTTTAGGGAAAATCCAATTACGCTTACCTTCTTCATTGATGGTACCTATTGAATCTCTAAAAACTTCATTTTCTGGCGTTTCCATTTGGGTATGGATTTATATGATTTAATTGGAGGCTATGGTTTGGGCTTCTTCAACAACCTCAGTAGCATTCTCTTCTGTTTCATTGGTTGTTTCTTCAGAAGATGATTCTTCAGTTTCTGTTGCTTGTTCAGATTCATCTACCCAAACATCTCCTTCAGCTTCTTTTGGATTGGCTGGCGTTGTCCCTTGGAATTGTAATACATAACTAGCGACTTGAGCCATTTCAAGAGGTTTTAAACTGTTTTTCCAAGCAACCATTCCTTTACCATCTCTACCACCTTCGGAAATAGTTCTAAAAACATTTTTGATACCACCACCAAGAATCCAGTGTTGATCCGTTAGGTTAGGGCCAATACCACCACCGCCATCAGCCATATGACAGGCCACACAGTTAACTTCAAAAATCTTTTTACCAGCATTTAAGTCTGATGCATCTGTGAGTATTTCTACGGTATTAACATCAACTAAATTTTTCGCGGTCTTTTTATATTCTTCGATAGCTCTATTAGCCTCGGCATATTCAATTTCGTATTCTGCAAATTGATCTCCAGCATTAAAAACATGATAACGGGCCAAATAAACCGCAGCGAAAATAATAGTAGCATAAAAACCATATAACCACCATGGTGGAAGACTATTATCTAATTCTTTTATACCGTCGTAGTTGTGGTCTAGTATAATTTCACCTTCTTCTTCTATGGGTTTGGCTCCTCTAAGTTTATCATAGGTCTTATTGATCCATGAAGCTAGTTTAGATGGTGCCGCTCTTTGTGCATCGTATCTGGCCTTACCTTCTTCATCTAAACTTTGATAAAGAATGTTATCCATTGTGCCTACAATACCCTCTATGGCGATTAAAAACAGAAGCACCAATAAAAGGAATAATAGGATGACAGGTTGTTCAATAAACGCTGGTTGATCACCAGAATCTACAAAGTATTCAATAAGTCCTGCAATTATGAAGAATACAACAGGGACTCTGATATATGATGGAATTAAATTTCTCATAGTTGTGAATCTTTTTGGTTATCTAAAGGAATATTACTAACGGTTGTGATATAGTCTTTCTTTGCTGTAAATACCCAGAAAAAGAGTGCTACAAAAAAGAGGAAGAATATTAAAAGGGATATCAAGGGATAGATTTCTATCCCTGTGATACTTTCCATATGATGTTTTACAAATTTTAGCATGGCGATTAGTTTTGAGCAGTTTCGTTAATGATTTCTTTCACTTTAATGTCGGTACCTAAACGTTGTAGGTAAGCAATAAGTGCAACAATTTCTCTATTTCGCATTTCGACGAAATCTTCACCGCCAGCGGCTTTATCAGCTTCATAAGATTTTGCAAAATCAGGATCGCTATAAAGATTTTTCTCAATTTGAGTACCTTGTTCTAACATAGAAGCTTGTGCGTTAGCAATATCTTCTTCTGTGTAAGGGACACCCAGACTAACCATAGTTTCCATTTTCTTTTCGGTCATGGACTTATCTAGTTTAGCACCCTCACCAACAATTAACCATTTATAGGCAGGCATGATTGAACCTGATGAGGTTGTTTGTGGATCGTACATATGATTAAAGTGCCAATTGTCGTTATACTTACCACCAACGCGATGTAAGTCTGGTCCTGTACGTTTACTACCCCAAAGGAATGGATGATCATAAACATATTCACCAGCTTTAGAATACTCACCATAGCGTTCTACCTCACTTCTAAATGGTCTTACCATTTGTGAGTGGCAGCCTACACAACCTTCTCTGATGTAGATGTCTCTACCTTCAAGTTCTAATGGAGTATAAGGCTGGACACTACTTATGGTTGGTATATTAGATTCAACCACAATTGTTGGTATAATCTGTACAATACCACCTATTAATATGGCTATTGTAGCGTAAATAGTAAGAAGTACAGGCTTACGCTCTAACCATGTGTGCCATCCTTCACCAGCAACGCGTCTCTTAGATACCCGTTTTAAAGCTGGGGCTTCAGCAAGCTCATCTGTAACTTTACTGTCTGATTTTACAATCGTAACGATAACATTATAGACTAAGATTAACATACCAGTGATGTAAAGTGTGCCACCAATAGCACGCATCCAATACATTGGCATAATTTCGGTTACAGTTTCAAGGAAGTTACCATAAACTATACTACCATCTGGATTAAATTGTTTCCACATACTTGCTTGGGTGAACCCTGCAACATACATAGGTAATGCATAAAGTATAATACCTAGGGTACCTACCCAGAAATGTAAATTGGCTAAACCAACGGAATGTAGTTTTGTTTTAAATAGTCTTGGGATTAACCAATATATCATACCGAAGGCCAAGAATCCATTCCAAGCTAGGGCTCCAACGTGCACGTGTGCAATAATCCAGTCTGTAAAGTGTGCAATGGCATTTACATTCTTAAGGGATAGCATAGGCCCTTCAAACGTAGCCATACCGTAACCTGTAATTGCAACGACCATGAATTTAAGAACCGGATCTGTACGCACTTTATCCCAAGCACCACGTAAGGTTAATAGACCATTAATCATACCTCCCCAAGATGGTGCGATTAACATTACAGAGAATGCAACGCCTAAGTGCTGTGCCCATTCTGGAAGTGCCGTATATAATAAGTGGTGAGGTCCAGCCCATATATAGATGAATATCAATGACCAGAAGTGAACAATTGAAAGCCTGTAGGAATATACAGGTCGATTAGCCGCTTTAGGTACAAAATAGTACATTAACCCTAGGAAAGGTGTCGTTAAGAAAAATGCAACTGCATTATGGCCATACCACCATTGTACCAAGGCATCTTGAACACCAGCATAAACAGAGTAACTTTTCATACCAGTTAAACTGACCGGGAGTTCTAAACTGTTAAAAATATGTAGTACTGCGACGGTTACAAATGTTGCGATGTAAAACCAAATGGCCACATAGAGGTGACGTTGGCGACGTTTTAAAATGGTACCAATCATATTAACACCAAAAACAACCCAAACCAAAGCAATGGCAATATCAAACGGCCATTCTAATTCAGCGTATTCTTTAGATGTGGTATAACCAAGAGGTAAAGTGATTGCAGCACCAACAATGATTAATTGCCAGCCCCAAAAGTTAATGTTACTCAGTAAATCACTAAACATTCTAGCTTTAAGCAAACGCTGTAGTGAGTAGTATACACCTGCAAAAATGGCATTACCTACAAAGGCAAAAATAACCGCGTTGGTGTGAAGTGGTCTTAAACGACCAAAACTTAACCACGAAATACCGTCGGTCATGTTCGGGAATAAAAACATAAAGGCCAAAATAAGCCCAACGAGCATCCCAACCACACCGAATACTATGGTGGCGTAGAGGAATTTTTTAACGATTTTGTTATCGTAGTAAAATTGTTGCATTTCCATATTAATATAATTAGTCAGTTTTTGTTGATTTTTTTGGTTTTACTATTTCGTCTTCAAATAGCATACGTACTGATGGAGTATAGCTATCATCGTACTGACCAGATTTTACAGCCAATAAAAAAACGATAAAGAAAGCTACACCTACAATGACACTTACTGTTAAAACTATGTATATAACACTCATACCTATTTTGAAGTTATGGTTCAAATTTACAGTGGTCCCTTTTTTAAAAACATGACTTTTATCATGTCGACCTATTTTTATTTATTTCAAATAATCATTTTAATTTTCTTCCTATGATATTGGTACACACTGTTGTAAATATTACAATACTTATAGAGCTCAATGGCATTAATATGGCTGCAACTACTGGTGCTAATTGACCAGTTACGGCAAAATATAATCCAATAACATTGTATACGAATGATAGTACAAAGCTCCATTTGATGATATTTATGGCCGATTTTGAAGCCATAATGTAGCGATACAATTGTTTGAATTTTGAAGCGTCTAAAATGGCATCACAAGCTGGAGAGAATACATTAACATCTTCCGAAATCGCAATACCTACATTACTTTGTGCCAAAGCTCCTGCGTCATTAAGCCCATCTCCAATCATAAGTACTTTAGCACCTTCGGACTGATGGTATCTGATAAATTCCAACTTGTCGTCCGGCTTTTGGTCAAAAATTAATTTAGTCTTTGCTGGTAATAATTTTTTAAGATTTTCACGCTCACCTTCATTATCACCAGAAAGAATAACTAGATCAAAATGTTTTTTCAGTTGATTAAAAAGCTTTGAAACTCCTTTTCTATAGCTGTTATAAAATGTAAACTTGCCTTTGTAAACATTATTACTACTTACGTGTACTGTCGTGTTAAGCGTTGATGTTTGCTCTACATTGCCTACAAAGCTTGCAGAGCCAACCTTTAGGTTAATGTCATCATGTTTTGCTTCAATACCTTTACCAATGTGTTCCTCAAAACAATCAAGGGTGATGATGTTATGTTCATCTAAAATGTTGTAAAGTGTTCTACTTAATGGATGATTAGAGCCTCTGAGTGAATTTTTTAACACCAAACTTTCGGAATCGGATAAGGATATACCTTCGTATTCAGCATTACTTTGTTGGTTAGAGGTAATGGTTCCTGTTTTATCAAATATGACGGTATTGATATGTGCTAATTGCTCAATAACACTCGCATTTTTGACGTAAAATTTTAATTTCCCAAATATGCGAAGTAGATTTCCAAATGTAAAAGGAGCTGAGAGGGCAATAGCACAAGGACAAGCAATAATGAGTACTGCCGTAAACACATTCATGGCTTTGCTTGCGTCTGTAAACAACCAATATGTTGTTGCAATAACGGCTATTGTAATAATGGCAATTGTAAAATGTTTACTAATGTTATTGGTAATGTTGGTAAAACCATCCTCTTTATTCTTACTGAAAACATCGTTACTCCATAACTGGGTGAGGTAGCTTTGTTCTACAGATTTAATGGCTTCAAGCTCTATGATTCCAGAGGTTTGTTTGCCACCAGCAAAAAGTTTATCACCAGATTGTTTTGTAACAGGTTGAGATTCACCCGTCACAAAGCTATAATCAATTTTTCCTCTACCATTGATAAGGATACCATCTACAGGAATCAACTCTTCGTTTCTTATGAGAAGTCGGTCTCCTTTTTTAATGTCATAAACTTGAATGGCATTCTCACTACCATCTTTTTCGATTTTAGTGATGGCGATGGGAAAGTAGCTTTTATAATCGCGTTCAAAGGATAAGAAATCGTATGTTTTCTGCTGGAAAAACTTACCGGCTAAAAGAAAGAATACCAACCCTGAAAGACTATCAAAAAAACCAGAGCCAATATCAAACGAAATTTCTATGGTACTCCTAATAAACAATACCGATATACCTAATGCGATGGGTACATCTATATTCAGTAGTTTAGCTTTTAATCCTTTATATGCCGAAATAAAATAATCTTGTGCAGCATAGAAAACTACAGGAATAGACAAAGCAAACATAAGCCAACGAAACATGTGCTTGTATTGCTCTAGCCAATATTCATTGATTTCGAAATATTCAGGAAACGAAAGAAACATAATGTTCCCAAATGCAAAACCTGCTACACCAAGTTTATAGATCAGCGTGCGGTTAATATGTTGCTTCCCTGCCTTAAAATCATCTAAGCTAATGTAAGGCTCGTATCCAATGCCACTAAGTAAAGTGACAACTGACTTTAAATCTGTAGCCTTAGGGTTATAAGAAACCCTAACGGTTTTTTTGCCAAAATTAACTTGAGAATCTGAAATATGAGGGTTGAGCTTATTGAGGTTTTCCAAGATCCAAATACATGAACTACAGTGAATATGTGGAATGTATAAGGTGGCGATTTCTAGATCGTCACTTCTAAATTCGGTAAGTTTTTCAATAATATTACCTTGTGAAAGAAAGTCGTACTTCCCTTCAATTTCCTTAGGAATCGCACCAGGCGATTTCTGTAAGTCGTAGTAACAGGTTAAATCGTTTTTATTAAAAATTTCAAACACGGTTTTACAACCATTACAACAAAATGATTTTTCCTGAAACGTAATCGGGTGGTTGCCACAATCGTCACCACAATGAAAACAAGATTTGTTTTCCATTTTTATAATTTGCTCATTTATACCTGTAACAAAGGTGACATTATCTCTAAAGATAAAATATGATATTTGTCATGTAATTATTATATTTGATACAGTCACAAAATCAATTGGTATGAGTAAATGTGAGTCTTGTATTGTTAAGGAGTTTAATTCCTTAAAGTCTCTGACGCGCGATGAATTAATGCGAGTTTCCGCTTGTAAAACAGGTAAATTATATAAAAAAGGTCAGCTTATCTTTGAAGAGGGAGAAACACTTAATGGTGTTTACTGTGTAAGATCTGGTGTCTGTAAGCTTACAAAGTTAAGTGAAAACGGTAAGGACCAAGTTGTAAAACTCGTTGTTAAAGGCGACCTTTTGGGCAAACGCTCTTTGGTTACAGATCAGAAAACGAATCTAAGTGCGGTCGCTTTAAACGACATGGAAATGTGTTTTATCCCTAAGAGTGAAATCATGGATGATTTATCAAAAAATCCAAAATTCACCATGGATGTGCTGAGGGAAATGGCAAATGATTTAAAAGATTCTGACGTTTCCTTAGTAAATATGGCACAGAAATCCGTTAAAAAACGTATGGCTGAAATATTGATGTATAGTCATGATAGTTTTGGAACCGATGACGATGGCTATTTAAGTATTGTACTGTCCCGTGAAGATTATGCTAGCATCGTGGGAACAGCAACGGAGTCTGCTATCAGAATTTTGTCGCAGTTCAAAAAAGAAGGACTCATCTCTACAACAGGTAAACGTATTAAGATTGAAGACTACAATGGTCTGAAATGGATCGAATAAAAAAAGCGCCCTTTCTGGGCGCTTTTTGTTTTAATCAATTTTGAACGTCTCTATGGGTTTAAAAGGGTCGAGTTTTAAACTTTGCATTTGATTTTTATACTCCATCCAATCCTCTCTAAAGAATGTGTTGGTAATATCTAAAACTTCCTTGATTGCATCTTTGGCATGATTGATTAAGGTGGTTTCCGTATTGGTTAAACCATTTTGGCTACCATTTACATAGCCTCTTGCTGTACCTAGACGTTGCATAGGGGTAACTTCTGGATTTCTGGTAATACCTTGTCGTTTATCAACCTTGCCCAAAAATCTGTCTAATAAACTATCAATTGATTTTATGGTTTTGTCCGATAATTCAATTTGATCTTTATAGGATTCCTTATCTAATTTAGAAAGTTCATTCTTATAGCTTTGAGCTATGGTTTTGCTTTCTGCCAATTGTTTGGTAGCATCAGCAATTGTTTGTTGCATTTGCTCTAACTGTTTGGATGCAGCGTAAACCTCATTGGTGTTTTTCTCTGAATACTCTAACCTTGGATCTGGTTTCACTTCGATTTGAGTTTCTGAAGTTAATTCTCCATAATACAGCACAACTTTATATGTGCCTGGTTTCACAGACACCCCTCTGGGTTCTCGATTGCGTTTTCTTAAGGTTCTTGAAGGTCTGTCAGCACCAGATTCGTCCATATACCATGTCCAATAATGTATTCCATTTTCTTTAGGTGCTTTTTGCTTTAAGGTTCTGATTAATCGGTTGCCATCATAGACTTTTAAGAATAGAGTGTCCCATTTCTTTTCAGCCACTTTTTTGTCACTAACTGTTTTATCCTCTTTTTTGGTATCAGATTTCACATCGGCCTTTACGGGTTCTTTTTTATTGAAAATATAGCTTAACCGTGCACCACCACCACGATTATCACCTTGATACATAGCATCTGCACCAAATCGGCTTCCAGTAGGTTGTTGGTATGCCGCTTGATAAGCCGTTGGTGGATTAAAAAGTTTGACATGTTCTTTTAATACGGATTTGTCTTTAGCTATGGCTCGAAGTGGTCTAATATCATCTAATACCCAAGCTGCACGACCAAAGGTACCTATTACCAAATCGTGTTCTCTTGGATGAATGACTAAGTCTTTAACTGATGTGGTTGGAAAACCTTCTGTCCACTTGGTCCATTGCTCACCAGCATCTATAGATACGTAAAGACCATCATCAGTTCCTAAAAACATTAAGTTAGATTCTACAGGATCTTCAATTATTGCCAGAGTATAACTTTGTACGTCATTTTCATCCACAATACGCACCCACGTTTTGCCGTAATTTGTGGTTCTATAGGCATAGGGAGTATAGTTGAAGCGTCTGTAATCATTAGCAATTAAAAGGGCTTCCCCTTTATTCTTGTTAGAAGCTTTAATTTGGGCAATCCAACTGCCTTCTGGTAATCCTTTAATGTTTTTTGAAACATCAACCCAATCATTCCCACCATTGGTGGTATAATGTACAAGGCCATCATCGGTTCCTACCCAAAGCATATCTTTTTCAACTGGAGAGGGTTCTATGACTAGAATAGTGGTATGGTTTTCTGCACCAGTGGCGTCCATCGTTAAGCCTCCACTTTCTGACTGTTTTTGTTTTTCAGGATTGTTCGTGGTGAGATCAGGTGAAATAATGGACCAGGTTTCACCCTTATCAGTAGATTTATGCACAAATTGGCTCCCAAAATAAATGGTGTTATTATTAAAAGGATCTATATTGATGGCTGAGTTCCAGTTAAACCTTAATGCGACATCAGGATCGGGATGGGTTGGCCTTACACTATAATTATTTCCGGTTTGCCAATCGTATCGACTAACATAGCCTTGTTGACTCATAGACCAACCATAACGTGAATCATCACGGTCTGGTACGACATCAAACCCATCACCAAAACTAATTTCTTGCCAGTAACTATTTCTGATGCCTTGGGCTTTCCAAACATAGGCTGGTCCACGCCAAGAGCCATTGTCTTGCATGCCACCATATACATTATAAGGATATTCGTTGTCTACGGCTATATGGTAGAATTGTGCTACAGGAAGATTTCCAATAAAACGCCAGGTTTTGCCACCATCTTTGGTAATGTTTAGTCCACCATCGTTACCATCTATCATAAAACTACCATCGTCAGGGTGTATCCACCAAGCGTGATGATCGGGATGAACCCCATTATCTACACCATAAGCTGGCATAAGCTGTTCAAAATTCTTACCGCCATCTTCAGAGACATTAACGTAGGTGAAAATAGAATAGAGCCTGTTTTCGTTTTCTGGATCTACATAGATTTCAGAATAATAAAATGGACGATTACCAATATCATTTTTGTCGTTGATTTTTTTCCAACTAAAGCCTCCATCTTCACTCTTATACAAAGCATTTTTTTTAGCTTCGACCAGCGCATAAACAATGTTTGGTTTATTGGTTGCAATCGCTATACCAATTCTTCCTAAATTGCCCTTAGGAAAACCATCATCTTCAGTAATTTTCTTCCATGTCTCGCCACCATCGTGAGTTATATGTAACCCTGAGCCTTCACCACCAGAATTAAAAAACCATGGATCGCGCTTATGCTCCCATAGTGCCGCAATCAATTTATTGGGATTGGTAGGATCCATAACAAGATCTGCCACTCCTGTTTTGTCATTCGCAAAAAGAATTTTTTGCCATGTTTTACCGCCATCTGTGGTTTTAAAAACACCACGTTCTGGATGTTCACCCCATGGTGAACCAATAGCTCCTACATATACAATATTGGGATTGTTTGGATGAATAATGATTCTATGGATATGACGTGTTTTCTCTAGTCCCATAGCCATCCAAGTTTTACCGCCGTCTAGGGATTTGTAAACACCATAACCTCCATTTAAAGAATTTCTCGGGTTTCCTTCGCCTGTTCCCACCCAAATAACGCTTGGATTAGACTGCTGTATTTTTACGGCACCTATAGAAGCGGTTACTTCTTTTTCAAATATAGGTTCCCATTTAATGCCGCCAGATGTCGATTTCCAAAGACCACCTGAGGCGGTACCTACATACATGACATCCGGATTATTGGTTACCACATCAATTGCCGTAACGCGACCAGACATGCCACCAGGTCCTATATTTCTAGGAGTCATGTTTTTCATAACATCCATGGGAAGTTGTTGTGCAGTGAGCACGGTTATGCTAATGAGCATAACAAGAGAGAATAATCTTTTCATTACAATCAGGTTAGTTAAGTGAGCTAAAATTAATGAAAAGATAAGATTGCAACTCTAAAAGAGATGTTAACTTCTATATTTAGTTTGAAATTGAGACCGGAATGGTTTCACTTCGGTCATTGTAATTCTCATTAGATAATAACCACTCTGAACCATAAACATCTCTATATTTAATTTTGTAAACGATGTCCTTTGTGTTGAGGGCCTCCTTAAGAATTTTAATATTTTCTGTTCCATTTACTTCAAGGACATTGATTTCTTCATTTGCAGGCAGGACAAAGCCTTTAATCAATGTGCTAGTAATGTAGGGTATGGTATCTAGTCCTTTGGTGTTTTTGAAAATATGGTGAAATAGTTCGTTTGTATTATTAAACGTATGTGTTTTATCTAAGTCTATTTTTACGTCCTCAATAAAAGCTGGACCAACACCTTTATTGCCCACCACAAATTTAAATGCGTTGTTGTAGTCACTATACCATTGGTTAAGATGAGGTAAAACTGATGCGCTTTGTTGCATCTGTATAAGTTTATTTTCCTCTCTGGCTAGGTAAGATTGATAGATTAATGCTATGAGTGAAATAACACTTATAAATAGGGCGGAAGTACTTAAGATCTTATCGTTTGTCCAATGTATTTTTCGCTTAGAAGATGTTTCCGTATTATTTTCTAATTCTTCAGACATAAGGCTTTGGTTAAATTGTAAAGTTAACAAAATGTTAGAATCCAAAATAATGTAATTGTTACATCTAAAAAGTGTTATTTTTATCTTGCTATGAATGATAAGTTGAAAAAATCGGGTTTCATATTTAAAATCTATGAAGAACCCAACCAATCGCCTTTTGATAAGCTTTTTGAAATTTTCAAGGAGCTTATTACCTATACTTCGGGAGATTTTGACGAAGCCATAGACTGGTTAAGGCAGCTTGATGAAGAATACCAATTGACCACACCAGATTACACCATCGATGATTTTATCGAGGATCTTAAAAATAAAGGATACATAATAGAAGAAATTGACTTTAGTGATGGTGATGGTGATGGTGATGGATCAGGTAAAGGAAAAACCGTCATTACTTCAAAGACGGAACGAGCCATACGGAAACAAGCCTTAGAGCATATATTTGGTAAAATTAAACGCAGTGGTGCTGGTAATCATCGAAGCAAAGGTACAGGCATAGGAGATGAACATACTGGCGAGTTTAGAGCATACCAGTTTGGGGATGCTTTAGAAAAAGTATCCATTACCGAAAGTTTAAGAAATGCACAGGTTAATCATGGTGTTGGTGATTTTAATCTTACCGAAGATGATTTGGTGGTTGAAGAAACACTTCATAAAAGCCAGATGAGTACGGTACTTATGATTGATATAAGCCACAGTATGATTTTATACGGCGAAGATCGCATTACTCCAGCGAAAAAAGTAGCTATGGCATTATCGGAGTTGATTACCACGCGCTACCCGAAAGATTCCTTAGAGATTTTGGTGTTTGGTAACGATGCATGGCCGGTGAAGATTAAGGATTTACCTTATTTAAAAGTGGGACCTTTTCACACTAATACTGTTGCTGGACTTCAGTTGGCTATGGATATGCTCAGAAGAAAACGAAATACCAACAAACAAATTTTTATGATTACCGACGGTAAACCAAGTTGTTTGCGTTTACCAGATGGTCAATACTACAAAAATAGTAACGGTTTAGACCCTTACATCGTAAATAAATGCTATGCTATGGCTCAACAAGCGCGACGTTTGCATATTCCTATTACCACATTTATGATTGCAGAAGATCCTTATCTCATGCGATTTGTTAGAGAGTTTACGCAGGCTAATAAAGGTAAGGCATTTTATACGGGCTTGAAGGGATTAGGCGAAATGATTTTTGAAGATTACGAGAATAATAGAAAACGACGAATTAAAGGTTAAGATTAGCAAAAAAGACTAATACATGAATCAGATTAAAACACTTGGAGACTTAAAGAAAGCAGGGTATCAATCTAAATCTATTAAAGATGAATTACGAGATAACCTCATTGCCAATATAAAAAAAGGTATTAACACTTTCGAGGGTATACACGGTTATGAAAATACAGTTATACCTGAGTTGGAACGCGCCATATTATCAAGGCATAATATTAATCTTCTAGGTTTGCGTGGGCAGGCTAAGACACGATTGGCTAGAATGATGGTTGACTTGCTCGATGAGTATATTCCAGTTGTTGAAGGTTCAGAAATAAATGACGATCCTTTACAGCCTATTTCGCGCTATGCAAAAGAGCTTATCAAAGAAAATGGTGATGACACACCAATCATTTGGTTACATAGAAGTGAACGCTTTGCCGAAAAACTGGCTACACCAGATGTGACGGTAGCCGATATAATCGGTGATGTGGATCCGATAAAAGCCGCCAATCTAAAATTGAGCTATGCGGATGATCGTGTGATTCATTATGGAATGATACCGAGAGCCAATCGTTGTATTTTTGTTATCAATGAGTTACCAGATTTACAGGCTAGAATTCAAGTGGCTTTATTCAATATTTTGCAGGAAGGTGATATTCAGATAAGAGGATTTAAATTACGAATGCCACTGGATATGCAATTTGTGTTTACAGCTAACCCAGAAGATTATACCAATAGAGGGAGTATAGTAACACCATTAAAGGACCGTATCGGATCTCAGATTTTAACGCATTATCCAAATAGTATTGAGACAGCTAGGCAAATTACGGCTCAGGAAGCGCGATTAGATCAATCACAATCCGAAACTGTTTATATCCCAGATTTGGCAAAGGATATTTTAGAACAAATTAGTTTTGAGGCTCGAGAAAGTGAGTATATCGATGTGAAAAGTGGGGTGAGTGCCAGAATGAGTATTACCGCCTATGAGAATTTAATAAGTACTGCAGAACGCAGAGCACTTCTGAATGGTGATAAAGATACTACAGTAAGACTCACCGACTTTTTAGGAGTAATACCTTCTATTACTGGTAAAGTTGAGTTGGTGTACGAAGGAGAACAAGAAGGTGCCGATTATGTAGCTAATTTATTATTAGAGAGTGCTATAAAATCCTTATTTCCAAAATATTTTCCTAAGATAGAAAAGCTGCAAAAACAAGACGAAGAAACACCTTACGATGACTTAGTGTCTTGGTTTTTTAATAATGATGGTTTTGAATTATTAGATGACGATAATGATGCTACGTATAAATCTAAACTAGATCGAATACAACCATTAGATGCACTTATTGCAGATTACCAGCCAGATATTGACCAAAAAGATGTGTATTTTGAAAAGGAATTTATTCTATGGGGATTGGTACAATTTAAAAAATTGTCTAAATACAAATTTACAGAAGGAACACAGTTTAAAGATCCTTACGGGAGCTATATAAGTGGCCTATAAAGATCTATTGCCTGCTTTTGATATTTGTTTGACAGAGGTTAATAATCTCTGAGATTCGTTTTTGGCGAGTCGTATCTCGCTTAGCACTGTGCAACCATGCTAAGTAACTTTTTTGATAGCCTTTCGCAAAGTTTTGATAATTTTCAAAGGCTTTTGGATTATCATCAAAAGCATTCAGTAAATCTTTAGGGATTATACCATTTTCTACATCGTCCATCTCAGACCATTTACCAGATTGTTTGGCCAATTTAATCACTTTATAACCCGTTTCGTGGATCAGGTTGTTTGCTTCTAATTCTATAATATATTTTTTATTCAGAGCACTCCATGTACTTTTCGGATTTCGAGGTGAAAAGTATTGTTTGCGTTTACCGTTTCCAAGGCTCTTTACTGTAGAATCTATCCACCCAAAACACAAAGCAACTTTGACGGCTTCTTCCCAACGCATTGAAGGTAGGTGATGCTCTACTTTATAGAAAATTAGATACACAGCGTTATACCTGGTATGATTATTCAATAACCAATGATACCAGTCAGTGTCACGTTCAAAATACAGTTCTGGAATGTCCAACACTATAATTTTTTAGAATAGATGTAAAAGTCTTCATCTATCACGAATGAACCTCTTTTAATAGGCTTTGTTTTCCATTCAGCATTTGGGAAAATCCATTCGGATGTTCCATCTATTTCGACCCTAATTGGCATATCAAAACCGTCTACAATATCTGTATATCTGAATTTGAGCAGATTGTTTTCTATTTTATATTCGAGCGTTGGAATTTTGGTGGTTCTCAAATATTGATTGAAAAAAGCCGTTAAATCTTTATTGGTTTTTTTACTGATGAAACGTTCTATTTGTTGGGTTGTTACGGTTTGATGGAAAAATTTAGCATTTAAACCTCTTAAAATCTCTCGCCATTTTTCATCATCTTCAACAAGCTGTCGTAATGTATGAAGCATATTTGCTCCTTTATAATACATATCTCCTGAACCCTCATTATTGACGCCGTAAGCACCAATTAATGGTCTGTCATTTTTTATTCTCGACCTTGTACCTATGACATATGCTGCTGATGCTTCTTCACCATAATAATAATCCAAAAATAAGTTTTCTGAATAGGCGGTAAACCCTTCATGAATCCACATGTCTGCAATATCTTTATTGGTAATATTGTTGGCAAACCATTCATGACCAGCTTCGTGAATGATAATAAAATCAAATTTTAATCCCCATCCTGTCCCGGATAAATCCATACCCAGATAGCCATTTTTGTACTGATTACCATAAGTGACTGAGCTTTGATGTTCCATACCCAAATAAGGCACTTCAACGAGTTTAAAACTGTCTTCGTAAAAAGGATAGGGCCCAAACCAGTGCTCAAAGGCTTCCATCATTCTTGGAGCATCCTTAAACTGTTTTTTCGCTTTTTGAAGATTATACGATAACACCCAATAATCCATATCCAAATTCCCTTTCTCACCATTATAAACTTCAGAAAAGTTAACATAATCACCAATATTTACATTAACCCCATAGTTATTGATAGGGTTGGATACATACCACTTATACATTTTGTATCCACCATACTCATATTCGAAGGTGTCTTTAAGTCTTCCATTGGCAACAGCGACTAGGTCTTTAGGAACATCAATGGCTATACGCATACTATCTACTTCATCGTACATATGGTCTTTATTTGGCCACCAAACGCTAGCACCAAGACCTTGGCAGGATGTAGCGATAAAATGTTTTCCGTTTTTATCTTTTTTCCAAGAGAACCCACCATCCCATGGTGCTCGTTTAGCTTCCTTTGGCTTTCCTGAATATTGAACATATAATTCATTGTATTCACCAGGAACTTGTTCCTTTTTAAGAGAAACAAAATAAGCAGCACCAATTTTAGTATAGTCTAACGTTTCATTGTCTTGTTTAAAAACAACGACTTCTAAAGGATCTTGCAAATCAATTTGAATGATATTATGAGAATTTAATACTTTATAGCGTATAATATTATAGCCTGATATGTACTTTTCGTCGGGTTGAACTTTAATGTTGAGATCGTAATATGTGAGGTCCCACCATTCACGCTCGGGTGTAATACTTCCTCTTAAGGTATCCTGTTTAGTAAAAGTTCCTTTTTCCTGAAGTAGCTGTGCGTTTGAGATTAATGACATTAACAAACAGTAAATTATCACTAAATATTTCAATCTTAATGTATTTTAAGTTTTACATATTTTAAAAACATGACACCGCCAAGGCACAGGTTGATGCCTAAATATAAAGTGCCAAAAATGAGCAGATTATTATAAGCTTTAGTTAACTCTTCAAATTCAGATAATTCTGAAATTAGGGCTAAGACCATAAAGAGTGTTAAGGCTATAAATACAATGGAAAGTAAAAGACCTAACGTGGATTTTTTGCTAAAGATGAGGTATAATAGAACGGCTAGTAGCCCTATGGCTATTGGGTTAAAAAGATTTCCCGTTAAAATCCAGTAATAGATTACAGATACTATTAGAAATAGTTCGGGTACAATACACTTTAAGTTTAATTTGCTCATTTTTACTTTATCTTATGATTGAGTTAGGAAATACGACTATACTTTCATGTCCGTTTTCGCCAATAGCTGCTACACCAAAATAGTAATTATCAATAACAATGCCTTCGAGTGTAAACTCGTTGACATTTCCCACATAGCGGCTATAATCCCAAGTGGGAGAGGTTGTGCGTCTCCAGTAGATTTTATAACCTTTGGCACCATCAACCTTGTTCCATTTTAATTTTGCAGAAGGTTCTACAATACCACCAATACCAACTTCATTTGGTGCAGGAGGTGCCCATGCCAAACTAGCAAGTGTAATGGCATTGACTGCCGTTAACTTTTTGCAATATGGAAAATTAACGTGCTCAAATGTATCTCCATAGTTAATCCCGTTTTCAGTTCTAATATCTTGGTGCTGTTGTGTATAGTTTTCGTGAGCTTCCATAATTCTTATACCTGCAAACCCTAGATCGTTAAATGGGCGATGATGTCCTCCGCGACCAAATCTATCTAAGCGATATATCATTAGTGGATTCATTTCAGGCATATAGGTCTTGGTTGTATTGTATACATATCTTGCTAATTGTCTTGAAATACCATCAACTTCTCCACCATAAAAGCGTCTTGCTCTGGCTTGCCTAGCTAATTTTTCAGAGTCAGTTTCATCTGTTGTTATTGGTTCAGAGAAGATTCTAAAGGTTCTGTTATCTATAACGCCATCAACACCTTTAATATTTCCTATCATGTCATTATTGAGCACACCCATAATATTCCAGTTGTTTTCCTTAGCATATTTAGCTAGGCCCTGGCCACCAAAAAGCCCTTGTTCTTCACCGGATAAGCCAACATAAACGATGCTGCTTTCAAACGTATAATTTGAAAGAACTCTTGCTGCTTCAATAGTACCAGCCATACCAGAAGCGTTGTCATTAGCACCTGGGGAATCTGAGGTGTAATCGGTTGGATCAGATACCCTAGAATCTATGTCGCCACTCATAATGATATAGCGATTTGGGTACTTTGTACCACGCTGAATCGCCACCACATTAACTACATTTACATCTTTGATGATACGTTGATTGGTGCCTTTTTCATAAAAATTATTCTGAAAGAAAACCTCTAAGCAATTATTACAATTCTCAGAAATTTCATCAAACTGCTGTTTAATCCATCGTCTTGCCGCTCCAATACCTCTGGTGCTTGATATGGTATCACTTAACGTATGTCGCGTACCAAAATCGGCTAAGGTTTTAACGTCTTCTCTCAAGCGATCTTCAGAAACAGCATTTATAATATCATATAATCTGGTATCGGTTTGAGAAAACGAAACTATTGAATAAAAAAATGTAAAAACAATAAGGAATATCTTCATAGTATTTTATTTAATAAGTTTTAAAGTTCCGAAAATATTGGCATCAATCCAACCTCGATTTTTATCATCACCCTCTACATAAACGGATCCAATAAAATTTTCGCGATGTTCACTATTGTCATTGTCGCAATAGGCGAGGGCAAATCCGATATTTTTTCCAGTAACTAATTCAACAGGCGTATTTACCTGGTACTCTTGGTAGCTGTCATCAAAAAGTAAAATCTTAACCTCCCAAATAGAGGTATTGTCTTTAGTGGTGCGTTTGGATTCAACATGAGAATTATAGAGCTTGCCTATTTTTTCAGGCGACATATCTACCACATTACCATCCAATGAGACATGATAAGCAAAAGCATTATGGTTATATTGATGTTCACCACCACTATTATCTTCATCGATAAAAATTTCCAAACAATCATCATCCCACCAAATAGTAAGGGGATCTTGGTTAATGTCCAGGAGCTTGTCATCCTTTATTTCTGCTAAAAGGTAGAGGGCATCTTTAGTCCAGGTAAGTTTATAACGTCCTTCAAAATCGGTTGACGAGTAGGGTTTGCCCAACCAAAGTTGATCTATGGGATGCCATTGCGTTTTCTGCCAGATATTTTCATCAGCTACACCGTCAATCATAGGGCTAGCATCTGCTTTTTTTACCTCTAAAAAAGACTTATAAGGCTTTTCAGTTTTCTTTTTGTAGTTGAATTTTGAGGTCTCGACAGTATCATTTTCCTTAATGTCTACATAGACGTTCATCTCCTGGTCAGATACTTTTTCAAAAGTCATGCCCTCAAAAACAACTTTATTTTCTGTGATATATTTTAAAGGAAAATCTACTGTTTCGTTTTTGGACTCCCAACCTTTTAGTGTATTATCGAAATGCTTGAGTTGAAGAATTAGAGAGTTTTCTATTTCTCTTATAATTTCTATCTCATAGAATGTAACCTTATCGTCATTGATAAGTTTAAAGGTCGCCATCATTGAGCCTCCCGATGGCTCACTCCAAATTTCTTCGGTAATACCACCAAAGGCTTCTCCATGCCAAGTACCTGAAATCCACTCAATATTTTTTAGTTTTGGTTCTAGGGTATTTTCCTGTGAAGCGCTACATAAGCTAATTGCAAGTACAAAAAGGGTAAAAAGTATTTTCATTGTCTTATTGAATAAACGTCACTTTTGATATGAGTCCATCTTTTACCTCATAAATGGCTAAAGCATAGTATGTTTTCCCATTTATAGTAGCTTTCTCTTTATCAATGACCTTGTTGCCCAAAACGATTCTGTTCATGATTTCAGCATTAAGATCTGGTACGCTTTTAAAGATTATGTCATATCGTTTTCTCAATTCTTCTCTACCACTTGTAGTTAGATTTTCAGGAAACTCATAAAGTTTTACATCCTTAGTGTATGTTTTTGTAAATGCTTCGATATCTCTTTTGTTATAGGCCTCGAGTTGGTCGTTAACAATAGTCTCTGGATTAGAAGTGGTGTTTTTATTTCTAACAAAGGTCATGGATTTTATACCATTTCCATCCACATCATAAATGGTCGCTTGCCGTACCGTTATGTTATTGATGGTTACCAATTCTTCATCAACAACCATATTATTTAAAATCATACGATTCAATACTTTGATGTTGGCTTTTTTATTATTTCTGAAGAATTGCCTGTAATTTTCCTTAAGCGTGTTTCGACCTGAATACATGTAATCTTTTGGAAATTCATTTACAATAACATTGGTGTCAAAGGCATTTGCAAAATCATTGAGCTGTCTCTTGTTAAAAGGTTCTACATGTTTTTGAACAACTGCTGCAGCTTCGCTTTCTGATAATAGGTTTGAAACTACCGCATTTTCAGAAGTCATATTAGAAGTCTGAGATTCTGTAACGTCCGATTTTAATTCTGCTGCGATTAGCAATTTTGTACCATTTTCATTAAGGGAAAGACGTGTAATTTTAGAAATGCCATAAGAAGATAAGTCTGCAATTTTTTTCCAGTTATTGTCGCGTTTTAATGTGAGTTTGTACAAACTGCCACCTTTTCCAGATAGCAAGGTTCTGCCATCTAACCAGCAAATATCCTCCACACCTTGCATAGTATTGGCTATAAGTCTTGTGATGCCATTGTTAGGGTTTAATGATCTTATTTGCCAAGATTTGTCGTTTTCCTTGTAAATAAAACTTACCAAGTTAGAGTTAGGGATTTTGTGAAAGGATCTACCAACACTAGTAGCGTATTTTCTACTGATGCCATTACTAATGGTCGTGACATATAAATTGAGTTGCTCATTTTCTATTACCGCAGATACCGTAGTATTTTCATCATACCAGGTATAATAGGCAACCACTAAATCTTTTATAAGTTCTGTAGACTCACCATTACTCAGATTATAACTATATAGCCGTTGTTTGCCATCAGGATCTAACCTAACTGCAGATACGGCATTTTTATTTGGAATTTTTAAAGGAGTGTATTCACCGCCTTTGGTATAGTTTATATAGGTTTTTGATTTATAAGCGATATCATATTGAGCAATATCCGTTTGACCATTCCTTGTTGAAGCATATAAAATAGTATCATCCCCAAAAAAAGAAGGCTGATTGTCATAACCTTCATTATTTGAAATATTTACACCATTTGAAACCTCTATGTTTGTGTTGGTTTTTGCTAGGTCAAAAAGGAAGATTTCGGTATTAGATTGAGCAAAGGAGAGGGTAGATAATAGGGAGCATAGGATTAAAAAATAATATTTCATAAGATAGCAAGATTGATTCCTTAAATATAGTGATTATAAGTAATGTTTCTAAACAAACTAAAATGATATTGGTTTGAAAAATCAACAAGGAATTAAGCTTGCTAGTTATCGATAAAATTTGCAATTGGATTCATTTTAGCGAATTTATAGGCTTTTAAAATAAGTAAGATTAATAATTCCTAACTTTTTTGAATATTAGAAGAAATAATAACTTCATCCCTCTAAAAGTTATGAATGCAGCCACATCAACCATTAAGGCCATTGGTCTTATTTTATCCTTTTTGATTCTTCAAATGGGATTTGGGCAAGACACTTCAGCCCTGAATGATGGGAGCTTACCGTTAGATGACTTAGATATGTCCACTGAAAATTCTACTGACGATAGACCTAAAATAAGACTGCTATTTACCTCTGTAGGTATTATTAACAGAGAAATTCTTTTAACTGTTGATGACAGATGTACTGACGGTTATGATTGGGGATTTGATGGATATTTAAATGATGTCCAAGTTGATGATATGTCTTGGTTAATTGATGACGAATTATTTGTTATACAAGGCATTGGTGATATAGATACAGAAGAAACAATTTTGCCACTTAACATTCTTAAGAGCGATGTTGGTGATGTTGTTATAGCCATTCAAGCATTAGAGAATATTCCAGATGATTTAGACATCATACTTCATGATACTGAACTTGGTACGCATCACGATTTAAGAACCTCTAATTATGAAACTATGCTTCCAGCAGGTATTTATGAAGATCGTTTTGTTCTGGGCTTTCAAAATCCAAGTGCATTGAGTGTAGATGATAGTGAACAAGAACAGATAGATTTTTACTATGTCGCGAATACTAATAACTTAGTTGTTCTTAACCCAGAATACTCAAGTTTAAGCACGATTGAAGTTTATAATATTTCAGGTCAGACAGTGCATAAAATCAAAGATTTACAGCAAGGCTCATATCATGAATACAGTATGAATAACCTGTCTACAGGTATCTATATCGTAAGATTATATACAACTGAGCATAGGGTTGTTACGAAAAAAATCATTGTACAGTAAATAAAAAAGCCAATTCAATCGAATTGGCTTTCTTCATTCCTAACTTAAACTTAATTAAAAACAGTACCCATTTTCTTCAGATAATTTATCTGCGATTTGAGTACGTAGGGCAACAACATTAGGCATGTTGGTGTACTTTGTAAATCGTTTTAGGCCCATAAGCATCATACGTTGCTCATCTCCTTCAGCAAAACTTACAATACCTTCTTTAGCATTTTTGGTGATAATATCAACGGCGTTATATAAATACAACTTAGCCATTGCTATTTGGTGCGATTGCGCCTCTTCACCAAAACGTTTAGCGTTTTTCTCAGTTCTTAGAATAGTCGACTCTGCCATATATATTTCAATCAAAATATTAGAGGCTGCTAATAACAACTGTTGGTGTTTTTCTAAATCTGGTCCAAATTTTTGTACTGCAGAACCGGCTACCATTAAGAATACTTTTTTAAGTTTCGCAATCATCTCTTTTTCTTCAGAGAATAACTCAGAATAATCGGGTGTATCAAAGGAAGGTATACCCATTAACTCATCGGCAACTTTCATTGCAGGTCCTAATAAATCTACATGTCCTTTCATTGCTTTTTTAACCAACATACCAACAGCTAACATTCTGTTGATTTCGTTAGTCCCTTCATAGATTCTTGAAATACGTGCATCTCTCCAAGCAGATTCCATTGGTGTGTCCGCAGAGAAGCCCATACCACCAAATACTTGTATACCTTCATCTGAGCAATTTTGAATATCTTCGGATACAGCTACTTTTAAAATCGAACATTCAATAGCATACTCTTCTACACCTTTAAGTTCAGCTTCTTGATGGGTATTACCAGAAGCAACACGAATCGCAATACGATCTTCAATATTTTTAGCAGCTCTATAACATGCCGATTCACCAGCGTAAGCGCTAGTGGCCATTTCAGCTAGTTTTGATTTAATAGCTCCAAACTTTACAATAGGAGTTTTAAACTGAACACGTTCATTAGCATATTTTACAGCTTCTGTAGTCACACGACGTTGAGCATCTAGGCATGCAGCTGCCAATTTAATACGCCCAACATTTAAGGCATTCATTGCAATTTTAAATCCGCCACCACGCTCAGATAACATATTTTCTACAGGAACTTTGGTGTCGTTAAAAAATACTTGACGCGTAGAAGAGGAGTGGATACCTAATTTGTGCTCTTCTTCACCAAATGTCATACCATTTGGATTGTCTTTGTCATATTCTACGATAAAGCCAGTGATATTTTTATCATCTTCAATACGTGCAAAAACAATAAACGTTTCAGCAAAACCTGCATTGGAGATCCACATTTTTTGCCCTGAAATCAAATAGTGCTTGCCATCTTCAGACAAAACGGCTTTTGTTTTACCAGAGTTAGCATCGGATCCTGCACCAGGCTCTGTCAAACAGTAAGCCCCAAATTTTTCACCTGTTGCCAAAGCTGGAACATATTTTTTCTTTTGTTCTTCAGTACCATATAAGGTAATAGGCATAGTACCAATACCGGTATGCGCACCAAATGCAGTGGCAATAGATCCTGTAGCTCCTGAAATATAGTCACAAACCAACATGGTAGATACAAATCCCATATCTAAGCCATCGTATTCTTCAGGTACTGCTACACCAAGCAAACCTAACTCACCTGCCTTACGCATTATTTCTTCTGTAAGAGCATAATCTTTCTTTTCAAATCGTTCCTTGTTCGGCCAGATTTCTCTATCCACAAACTCTCTTACAGTTTCTAACATCATTTTTTGTTCCTCCGTGAAATCTTCAGGAGTAAAGATGTCGTCGCAACTTGTTTCTTTTACGAGGAATTGTCCTCCTCTTAAAATGTCTTTTTCTACAGTCTCCATTTTTTTATATGTTATAAGTTTTTTTAATTTAAAAATTCGAATATTCCTGCGGCACCTTGACCTGTACCAACGCACATGGTTACCATACCATACTTATTTTTCATATTCCGTTTGCGCATTTCATCAAATAATTGAACAGAGAGTTTTGCTCCTGTGCAACCAAGTGGATGACCTAATGCAATAGCACCACCATTAACATTTACAATATCTTGGTTGAGGTCTAGCTCGCGCATTACTGCCAATGATTGAGATGCAAAAGCTTCGTTAAGCTCTATTAATTCAATATCGTTTTGGGATAATCCAGCCTGTTTTAGTGCTTTTGGAATCGCAGCTACAGGTCCTATGCCCATAATTCTAGGTGGTACACCTGCTGCCGCATAACTTACTAAGCGTGCAATAGGCTCAAGATTTAACTCTTTTACCATCGTTTCACTCATTACTAGTACAAATGCAGCACCATCACTAGTTTGAGATGAGTTTCCAGCAGTTACGGAACCACCCTGAGCAAATACAGGTCTTAATTTTGCTAAAGCTTCTTTGCTAGTTCCTTTTCTTGGTCCTTCGTCTTTAGTGACAGTAAACTTACGTGTTGCTTTTTTTCCGTTTTCGTCAACATAAGTTTCTTCTACTTCTATTGGTACAATCTGGTCTTGAAATTTGTTTTCTTCAAGTGCTTTTAGAGCTTTCATGTGTGAGTAGTAAGCAAACTCATCCTGGTCTTCCCGAGACACATTGTATTTGTTTGCAACAGCTTCGGCGGTGTTACCCATTCCCCAATAATAGTCCTCGTGACCAGCATTAACAATTTCGTAATTTAGTTCTGGTTTAAATCCTGTCATAGGAACGGAACTCATACTCTCAGCACCACCTGCAATAATACAATCTGCCATACCAGCTTGAATTTTGGCAACAGCCATTGCAATGGTTTCTAATCCTGAAGAGCAGAATCTATTTACCGTTACACCTGGTACATCAACCGTATTTAAACCGATTAATGAAATGATACGCGCCATATTAAGACCTTGAGATCCTTCAGGCATGGCATTACCAACGATAACGTCATCGATACGAGTAACGTCAAATTCTGGTAATTTACCCATCATATATTGAATGGTTTCTGCCGCGAGCTCATCAGCTCTTTTAAATCTAAAACCGCCTTTTTTTGATTTACCAACTGCAGTTCGATATCCTTTTACTATATATACTTGTTTCATTTTTTTAATTTCTTAAAGGTTTACCTGTTTTTAGCATGTGCTGAATTCTTTCAAGAGTTTTTCGCTCTGTACAAAGCGAAAGGAATGCCTCACGCTCTAAATCAAGTAAATATTGTTCTGTAACTAGAGTTGGTTCAGATAAATCACCACCAGCCATTACGTAGGCTAGTTTATTGGCAATTTTTTGATCGTGCTCACTAATGTAGTGACTTGCTTCCATAGCGTCTGTTCCTACTAAGAACATACCTAAGGCTTGTTTACCAAGTACTTTTACATCTTTGCGTTTTACAGGTTGAGTATAACCAGCATCAGCTAACAATCTAGCATGTGCTTTGGCTGTAGCAATCTGACGATCTTTGTTAACCACAACGATATCCTTGCCTTTTTGCAGCACGCCTAAATCAAAGGCTTCATAAGCAGAGGTCGCTACTTTGGCCATACCAATAGTTAAGAAATACTCTTGTAAAACATTCAGTTCAACATCTCCTTTATTAAAAGTGTCAGCTGCTCTTAAAGCCATTTCTTTAGAGCCACCACCACCAGGAATAACACCAACACCAAATTCTACTAAACCAATATACGTTTCAGCAGCAGCTACAACTTTATCTGCATGCATTGATAACTCACAGCCACCACCTAAGGTCATGCCATGTGGTGCAGCAATTGTAGGTATAGAAGAATAACGCATACGCATCATCGTGTCCTGAAAGTATTTGATAGCCATATTAAGTTCGTCATATTCTTGCTCAACAGCCATCATAAAAATCATTCCGATATTAGCACCAACTGAGAAATTAGCGCCCTGGTTTCCAATTACTAAACCGTCATAATCTTTTTCGGCTAAGTCGACAGCTTTATTTAAACCAGCTAAAACATCTCCACCAATGGTATTCATTTTAGATTGGAATTCGCAGTTAAGGATACCATCTCCTAAATCTTCGATAACAACACCAGAGTTCTTGAAGACCTCTTTGGATTTTCTGATATTATCTAAAATGATAAAGCTATCCTGACCAGGTATTTTTTGTTGTGATTTTGAGGGAATGTCATACGTATAAGACGCCCCATCTTTTATGGTATAGAAAGATGTAATGCCCGATGCTAACATCTTATTAACCCAAGCATTTGGTTCTAGACCTTCGGCTTTCATCATTTCAATACCAGCTTCTACACCAATAGCATCCCAAATTTGAAAAGGACCATGCTCCCAACCAAATCCGGCCTTCATGGCATCGTCAATTTTATATAAGTCGTCTGTAATTTCTGGAATACGGTTAGATACATAAGCAAATAATGCTGCAAAACTCTTTCTGTAGAATTCACCTGCTTTATCTTTTCCATTTACCAATACCTTAAAACGATCTACAACCTTGTCTATTGTTTTAGTAAGTTCAAGAGTGGCAAATTTTGCACGTTTGTTCTCTCTATATTCTAAAGAGTTAAGATCTAAAGAAAGGATTTCTTTTTTACCTTCTTTCGATACCGTTTTTTTATAGAAACCTTGGCCTGTTTTACTGCCTAACCATTTGTTTTCCATCATGGTATTGATAAAGTCAGGAAGCTGAAACAACTCATGACGCTCATCATCCGGGCAATTTTCTCTAATACCGTTGGCTACATGTACTAAGGTGTCTAAACCAACAACATCAACTGTTCTAAACGTTGCAGATTTTGGACGACCAATAACAGGGCCAGATAATTTATCTACCTCTTCAATAGTTAAGTCTAAATCTTTTACAGTGTGAAAAAGACTCATTATACTGAAGATACCTATTCTATTACCAATAAAAGCTGGTGTGTCTTTAGCAATCACAGAGGTTTTTCCAAGGAATTGTTCACCATAACCATTTAAAAACTCTAGAACAGAAGCATCGGTTTTTGGACCTGGAATGACCTCAAATAATTTTAGATAGCGCGCTGGATTGAAGAAGTGCGTTCCGCAGAAGTGCTTCTGGAAATCTTCACTTCGGCCTTCGCTCATAAATTTAATCGGAATACCTGAGGTATTTGAAGTTATTAAAGTACCAGGTGTTCTGTATTTTTCAAGCTTTTCAAACACTTGTTTTTTAATGTCTAAACGTTCCACAACGACCTCCATAATCCAATCAACATGAGCAACTTTAGCAATATCGTCTTCTAAGTTACCGGTTGTGATGCGATCTTTAAATGAAGGGTGGTAGAGTGGTGCTGGCTTAGATTTTATTGAGGCCGTAAGTGCCTCATTAACCAAGCGGTTGCGTACTACTTTATCATCCAAAGTTAGGCCCTTAACTTTCTCAGAGTCATTCAGTTCCCTCGGTACAATGTCCAATAAAAGGACATCTACACCAATATTGGCAAAATGGCAGGCAATACCGCTTCCCATGATACCAGAACCAATGATGGCGATTTTCTTTATTCTTCGTTTGCTCATTGTTTAAATTGTATTCTTTTGATTGTATATTTTTTTGTTGGAAATCATATTATTGATAAGTTCAGCTACTTCGTAAAAATGTTCGATTTTTTCTGAACTTATATTTGATTTTATAGCGTCATTGAAGGTTAATACACGTTCACGGGAGTAGGCTCTTTTTTCTTTACCAAATTCGGTTAGATGGATTAAGACCCCTCGACCATCTTCTGGATTTGGTTTTCGTGTAATCAACCCTTTTGCTTCCATTGATTTGAGTGTACGGGAAAGACTTGTTGCTTCCATTCCCATTTTTGGACCTAAAGAGGTGGATGGTGTACCCTTCTCAGGATCAATACTCAATAATGCAAAACCAGTAGCCATGGTGGTGTCAAATTTTGAAGCCTCTTCGTTATACATCTTGTTGACTGCTAACCAAGTGGTTCTTAGTACATAATCTATTGTTTTATCCTTCATTTTTATCTAGTGAGTACCAAAGATATAAAAAAATACTATGCACGCATAATAAATATATAAAAATTATGCATGCATAGTAAATTTTAAATGTAAAGAAAAAGACTTCAATTAAAATGAAGTCTTTTAATTATAATTTAGTCTTGAAGCGTGCTAATTAAGTTTTCCACTTATAGCAGCGATTACCGCACCGGTTATTGCTGTCATTACAATGGTTATAACAATATCTACGGCAAACAT
Organism: Winogradskyella aquimaris; assembly: GCF_042676105.1. Taxonomy (NCBI): domain Bacteria; kingdom Pseudomonadati; phylum Bacteroidota; class Flavobacteriia; order Flavobacteriales; family Flavobacteriaceae; genus Winogradskyella; species Winogradskyella aquimaris. The sequence continues at coordinate 35,598 of NZ_JBHTJQ010000001.1, forward strand.
CTCATAGGTCATCTCTTTATTCATTGCCAATCCAAAAAAGCCATAGTATAATGCCGTGAAAATACCAATTACAGCACCTGCTTTTGCACCAGAGGCGGCTGTTGATATTTGCGCCCATTTATTGTAAATAAACGAAATAAATAAACCATAGGTTACACAACCTAATAAAATTAAAATCATAGTATTAGCAGACTCTTCTGGTTGTGGGAAGAAACTTGCGAAAAGAATACCGTAAAAAAGCCAGCCCAAAAGCCAATTAGCGACTCCTCCGACAATACCACTGATAAGAAATGTTTTTGTTTTCATCATAAAATATTTTTAGTTAGTAATGTAAATTTACATTTTTAACATTATATTTTATAAAATATTAATAAAAACGTGAAAAAATTATGAAAAATATAATCTAATCTCTGTAGATTTTTTCATATAAATCTTGATAGATGTGTTTAATAACATCGCGTTTCATTTTCATAGTAGGAGTTAGGTGACCAGCATCAATCGTCCAGGCTTCAGGTGTTAATTCAAAACGCTTTATTTGCTCCCATTTACCAAAGTTTTTATTGTATTTATCAACTTCTTTCTGAATGCGATTGATTACAATTTCGGATGTAGCAATCTCTTTTTCCGTTGTACCTATAGTGTGCCCTTTATATTCTATCCAGTCTCGGATAAATTCAAAATTAGGTTGAATAATGGCACCAGGCATTTTTTCACCTTCACCTACAACCATAACTTGTTCAATAAACAAAGACTGCTTTAGATCATTCTCTAAAAGTGTTGGAATGATGTACTTCCCTCCGGATGTTTTAAACATTTCCTTTTTTCGTCCTGTAATTTTTAAGAAGCCATCTTCGTCTATAATTCCTTTGTCACCAGTATGGAAATACTTACCGGTCATGACATCAGCGGTTTTTTCAGGGTCTTTGTAATAACCCATCATAACGTTAGGTCCTTTGATTAGTATTTCACCATCCTCGGCGATTTTGACCTCTACATTTTTTATAGGTTTCCCAACAGTACCTACTTTGTAGTGTTTGTCTTTATACATGCCTACAGAAACAACAGGTGAAGTTTCGGTAAGTCCATAGCCCTCCATAACTCGCATTCCAGCGGCTGCAAAAATACGAGACAGGCGTGGCTGTAATGCAGCACTTCCCGAAACCATGGTGCGTAATTCCCCACCAAGCGCCTCTCTCCATTTGCTAAAAATAAGTTTGTTGACAATACGAAGTTTAAACTCGTACCAAGGACCATTAGCTTTGTAGGGTTCCCATACTTCACCTAATTGTACGGCCCAAAAGAAAAGTGCTTTTTTTATACCGGTAAGTTCTTCTCCCTTTAGCATTATTTTATCAAACACTTTTTCCAGTAATCTAGGAACAACACTCATTAAATGCGGTTTAATTTCTTTAGCATTGTCTCCGATTTTATCTAAAGCTTCAGCAAAATAAATCGAGGTGCCGGCGTATTGATAAACATATATGAGGACACGTTCAAAAATATGACAAATAGGTAAAAAGCTTAAAACTCTAGTTTCTCCTGATGTCGGTAAAGGTACTCGAGGAGAGCTGTCCAATACGTTGCTCGTAATATTCCAGTGACTTAACATGACACCCTTTGGTTTTCCAGTTGTACCTGAAGTATATATGATTGTTGCTAAATCATCTGGTTTAACGGCATCTTTTCTCTCTTCAACCTCATTTTGATTACTTTCATCCTTACCTAATTCAAACAACTCAGAGTAATGTTTACAACCGTCGATATGGTCAAAAGAATAAACTTCTTTCAATTTGGTTTTAGACTGCACCTTTTTTACTTTTTCTAGCACTTCTTTATCCGATACAAAGCAATAAATCGATTCACTATGATTTAACACATATTCATAATCTTCAGCAGATATTGTTGGGTAAATCGGGATATTTTGGGCTCCTACTTGAAGCACACCAATATCCATAATGTTCCACTCTGTTCTATTGGTTGAGGATATGAGGGCAATTTTGTCATTTTTTTGAACACCCAATTTGAGTAATGCGCGGCTTACAGCATTAGCCTTATCGATGTATTCTTGAGTAGACATCGGTGTCCATTTACCGTCATATTTAGTAATTAAGGCTTTTTGGTTGGGTTTATGCTTTAATTGATAATAGGGAAAATCAAAAAGGCGAGTAACTTCAGTCATAATAGTTTTTGCAAATAATTAGTCGGATTATTACGAAAATATGAAAATCTATCCTATAAATATGGTTATTTGAATAATGCAGGCGTTTTTTTTAACAAAATTTTGCCAGATTTCAATTTAAACCTTGATTTTTCCTAAAAAATTATCGCCTTTTCTGGATTATGAATACCAACAACTAAAAAGTTATAAAAATTATTATTTTCAACTTTCCTTATTTCAATCGTTTTCGTTGATAATCCCTTTATTTGTAAGGGGTTGAAAAAACAAAACATGATAAAAATCAGTATTAATAATTTATTTCAGAGGTAATTTTGTAACGCTGAAAAAACATAATTTTTTTAAGATATAAAATCACATAATCATGGAAGTAAAACAATTCCTGGAAGGTCTATGGACAGAATCAGTAAACGTTAGAAGTTTTGTTTTTAATAACATCACACCTTATCGCGGTACGGCTGAATTTTTAGAAGGTCCAACAACCAAAACAGAAAAGCTTTGGGACATTTGTAAAAATGCCATGGCAGAGGAACGCGCTAATAATGGTGTACGCTGTATAGATACAGATACAATTTCTACTATAGATGCTTTTGAGGCAGGATATATTGACAAAGAAAACGAGGTAATTGTTGGTTTGCAAACCGATGAGCTCTTAAAGCGTACTATGAAACCTTTTGGTGGATTTAAAGTTGTTCAAAAAGCACTATCAGAGCACGGTCTAGAACCAAATGAAAAGATAACTAAACTCTTTTCAAAATATGTTAAAACTCATAATGATGGTGTTTTTGATGCATATAATGATGAAATTAAAAAATACAGATCACTAGGTATTTTAACAGGCTTGCCAGACAATTATGCAAGAGGAAGAATAATCGGTGATTACAGACGAATTGCACTTTATGGTATAGACTTCTTAATTGAAAAGAAAGAAGAAGATTTAACAAGAATTACAGGACCTATGACGGATGAAGTCATTAGGTTGCGAGAAGAAGTATCTGAACAAATTAAGGCGTTAAATGCCATGACGCGTTTAGGTGAAAAGTATGACTTGGATTTAAGCAGACCTGCAGAGAATGCAAAAGAAGCGGTTCAGTGGACGTATATGGCATACTTAGCAGCTGTAAAAGAACAAGATGGTGCAGCTATGTCGTTAGGTAATGTATCTACGTTTTTAGATATATATATCGAAAATGATTTACGAGAAGGTATTATTACTGAAGCTCAAGCTCAAGAATACATTGACCAATTTGTAATGAAGTTGAGAATGGTGCGTCACTTGAGAATGAAAGCTTATGATGAAATATTTGCTGGTGACCCAACTTGGGTAACAGAAGCCATTGGTGGTATGTTCTCAGATGGTAGAACAAAAGTTACCAAAACATCTTATCGTTTCTTAAATACACTATATAATTTAGGACCTTCACCAGAACCAAACATGACGGTATTATGGTCTGATGATTTACCTGAAAACTTTAAAAAATTCTGTGCTAGGGTTGCCATAGAAACCTCCTCATTACAGTTTGAAAATGATAGATTAATGCGAGAAGTACGCTACAGTGATGACTATGGTATTGCTTGTTGTGTATCGCATCAGGACCTAGGTAAGTCTATTCAGTTTTTTGGAGCTAGAACCAATTTAGCCAAAACTTTATTACTAGCCCTAAATGGCGGTAAATGTGAGTTAACTGGTGTACAGATTTTTGATGGTGTACCAATTGATAAAGATGAGGTTTTAGATTTTGATAAGGTGATGACTAACTTCAAAATTGCTATGCAAGAAATTGCAAGAGTCTACAGTGATACTATGAATATCATTCATTATATGCATGATAAGTACTATTATGAGAAAGCTCAGATGGCTTTAATTGATACAAATCCGCATATAAATATTGCCTATGGAATAGCTGGTTTATCAATTGTTGCAGATTCATTGTCAGCTATTAAATATGCTAAGGTTAAACCAATTAGAAACGAAAAAGGATTAACTGTTGATTTTGAAATCGAAGGTGAATTCCCTAAGTACGGTAATGATGACGATCGCGTAGATTATCTTGCAGCTCAAGCTGTAGCAGATTTTAATAATGAGCTTAAGCAATTCCCGGTTTATAAAAATGCAGAACCTTCGTTATCTGTTTTAACCATAACATCTAATGTTGTTTATGGTAAAAAAACAGGGGCAACTCCAGATGGTAGAGCGTTAGGCGTGCCATTTGCGCCAGGAGCTAACCCTATGCATGGTCGCGACGAGCTTGGCGCTATTGCTTCTCTAAATTCAGTAGCTAAAATTAATTATCGAGATGCTCAAGATGGTATTTCTAATACCTTTTCAATTGTACCAAAATCCTTGGGTTCTGATATTGAAACCAGAGTTGAGAATCTGACGTCAATACTCGATGGGTATTTTGAGCACGATGCACAGCACGTTAACATTAATGTGTTAGATAAAGAGACATTGCTTGATGCTATGGAACATCCTGAAGAATATCCACAACTAACCATTAGAGTTTCTGGTTATGCGGTTAATTTTGTTAGACTTACAAGAGAACAACAGTTAGAGGTGATTTCGAGATCGTTCCATGAAACGATGTAATTTGACTAATAAAAGCATCTGAAAATCTCTTTTCAGATGCTTTTTAAATTCCAAACTTATTAAAACGCAAGAAAACATATTAAACGTTCATTCCATTGAATCTTTTGGTACGCATGACGGTCCTGGAGTACGATTTGTAATCTTTCTACAAGGCTGTAAATTAAAGTGTTTGTACTGCCATAATCCTGATACTATTGCTATGGAAGGTGGTAAACCTTACCATGTCGATGAGCTTTTTGATTTAATTTTAAAGTCAAAGTCATATTTCGGCAAAAAGGGTGGTGTCACAGTATCTGGTGGTGAGCCATTATTACAGGCAAAGGCACTTATTCCGTTATTCAAAAAATTGAAGGAAGAAGGCATTCATACTGCTTTAGATACAAATGGTAGAATACTTAATCATTTTGCAGAGGCGCTTATGGATAAGTATACGGATTTAGTAATGCTGGATATTAAACATATGACTGAAGATGGCTATGAGTATATCACAGGTATGAAGAATAACCAGACTACATTCAATTTTTCGCAATACAGAGAACGTTCAAAAAAAACCATGTGGTTACGTTATGTTTTAATTCCTGGTATTACAGATCATCCGGAATTATTAGTGTCCATGGGTGAGCAGTTCAAAGATTATCAATCCATAGAAAAAATAGAAATTCAACCTTACCATAAACTTGGTGTTCATAAATGGAAGGAGTTAGGTTGGGATTATCAGTTGAAAGATGCTAGAGAGAATACCGAAAATGAAATTGAAACTGCAAAGGAAATTTTAAGACCCTATTTCAAATCTGTAGTGGTTAATTGATAAACGCAATAGTAATTATTTAAATGAAAACTAATTAGATATGAATACTCAAAAATTAAAAAACCGTTGGTTAATAGCACTTTCTGCAGTTGGAATTCACATCTCAATTGGTTCGGTTTATGCTTACTCTGTTATTACAAATCCTGTAAAGGATATTTTTGATGTTGAAGGCAGTGTTATTAAATGGGCATTTAAAATAGCAATTCTGCTATTGGGCTTATCTGCAGCATTTCTTGGTCGCTGGGTAGAAAAAGTAGGGCCTAAAATTAGTGGTACAGCAGCAGGATTGTTTTACGGTATAGGTATATTGGGTTCTGGTTTGGCCGTACAATTAGAGTCATTAACTTTATTTTATTTGTGCTATGGAGTGATTGGTGGTATTGGACTAGGTCTTGGTTATATAACACCGGTAAGTACATTGGTAAAATGGTTTCCTGACAAACGTGGTTTGGCGACTGGTATGGCAATAATGGGATTTGGATTTTCGGCATTAATCTTTGGGCCAGTCATGCAATCTTTGTTTGAATCTGTTGGTGTTTCTATGGCGTTTTATATTCTCGGAGCAATATATATGATACTTATCTTATCGTCTTCACGATATATTGAAAAACCACCAGAAGGGTATTTGCCAGATGGCTTTAAACCAGGCGAGGGTAAAACTATTAAGGAGGATATTTCAAATATAACGGCTAATGCGGCATTAAAATCTTCACGCTTTTATTACATGTGGATTATGATGTTCATCAATATCACGTGTGGTATAGCGGTGATTGCAGCCGCAAGTCCTATGATGCAAGAAAAGCTAAGTTACAGTCCAATGGAAGCAGCAGCCGTTGTTGGTTTGATTGGCGTGTTTAATGGATTTGGAAGAATTTTATGGTCAAGTCTTTCAGATTATTTAGGAAGAGCCAATGTTTATATTCTGTTCTTTGTGTTTCAGATATTGGCATTTTATTACTTGCCTGAGATAACAATGGAGTTACTTTTCTTGCTTATTCTTTTTACAGTGATTACGATGTATGGCGGTGGTTTTGCAACTCTACCAGCATTTTTAGGTGATCTATTTGGTACAAAACAGTTGGGTGCTATCCACGGAATGATATTGGCTGGTTGGGGACTTGCAGGTGTTGTAGGACCAACTATCTATGACATAGTAAAGCACTCAACAGGTTCTTTAGACATTACACTAAAGGTATTTTCAGGACTGTTTGTTGTGGCACTTATTGTTTCGTTACTAATGAAGCGATCTGTAAACAAAGCTTACAAGGCAAAAATTAGTGAAATAAAAGTGGCTTAAGATTAATTTTAGTAACGCTAATGCTTTTCAATCCATTTTCTAGCATTTACAAAGGCTTCAAGCCATGGCGAAACTTCGTCTTTCCGGTCTTTAGGGTAATACGCCCAGTTCCACTGAAATGTAGAGCGCTCTATGTGTGGCATGGTCACTAAGTGTCTGCCTGTTTTATCGCACATCATTGCAGTGTTATAGTCGGAACCATTCGGGTTATGAGGATATTCACCATACCCGTATTTAGCAACTATATGATAGTTGTCTTCAGAATATGGTAAATGAAACTTTCCTTCACCGTGAGAAATCCACACTCCTAATTGACTGCCTGCTAAACTCGATAGCATCACCGAATTATTCTCTTGAATTTTTACTGAAGTGAATGAACTTTCATGTTTGTGGGAATCATTATGAACCATTTTACCATGTTGTTCATGATCTTGATTGATAAGATCTAACTCCATAAAGAGTTGGCAGCCATTACATATACCTACCGACAAGGTATCGTCACGCTCGAAGAATTTTTTAATGACTTCATTTGCTTTATCGTTGTATTTTATCGCACCTGCCCAACCTTTTGCAGATCCCAATACATCAGAATTTGAGAAACCACCAACAGCACCCAAAAACTGAATGTCTTCTAATGTTTCGCGTCCCGAGATTAAATCGGTCATATGCACATCTTTTACATCAAAACCAGCTAAATACATAGCGTTTGCCATTTCACGTTCTGAGTTACTTCCTTTTTCTCTAAGAATGGCTGCTTTAGGTCTAGGTTTAGTGTTATCAATATTAGGTAATTTACCCGTAAAATGATTTGGGAACGTATATTGAAGTGGTTGTTGCTTGTAGTTGTTGTAACGTGTTTTAGCCAAACCATTAGCGGTTTGTTTTTGGTCGAGTAGGTAAGAGGTTTTGTACCACATGTCTCTTAAACGAGAGATGGTCATGGTAAATACATCATTTCCATTAATAATACCTAATACATCAGCATTAGTCACTTTACCTATGTTCTGAAAATCAATACCAGCCTCGGTTAATGTGTTTTCAATACTATCATCTAAAGACTGAATAACAATACCGCAATTCTCAGCAAACAAGACTTTGAATGAGTCTTTTTCAGATAAAGAAGTAATATCCAATTCAGCACCAAGATGATTATCCGCAAAACACATTTCTAAAAGTGTGGTGATGAGTCCACCTGAAGCTACATCATGTCCTGCAACGATTTTATCGTCTTTAATTAAATTTTGTAGGGTATTAAAAACTGTTTTTACATACGATGCACTTTTTATACTTGGAGTTGTTTCCCCAACTTTATTATTGATTTGTGCAAACGAGCTACCACCCAATTTAAAATTATCTTGAGATACATTAATATAATAAATATCACCCTTGTTTTTCTGAAAAACAGGCTCTACCGTTTTAGTAATATCGTTACAATTAGCAGCTGCCGAAATGATAACCGTACCAGGTGAAATAACATCTCCATCAGGATATTTTTGTTTCATGGATAAGGAATCTTTACCGGTTGGTACATTGATTCCTAATTCTATAGCAAACTCTGAGACGGCTTTTACTGCCTCATATAATCGTGCATCTTCACCTTCGTTTTTACAAGGCCACATCCAATTGGCTGAAAGCGAAACACTTTTTAATCCATCTTTTAATGGTGCCCAAATAATATTAGTTAACGCTTCGGTAATGGAATTGCGACTACCTGCAATAGGATCAATGAGTCCTGAAATAGGTGAGTGCCCAATACTTGTAGCGATACCCTCTTTACCTTTAAAATCCAAAGCCATAACACCAAGATTATTTAATGGTAACTGTAGTGGGCCAGTACATTGTTGTTTGGCCACCCTACCGCCAACACAGCGGTCGACTTTATTGGTGAGCCAATCTTTACATGCCACAGCTTCAAGTTGTAAGACCTGATCGAGATAATCATAAAATTTGTCTTTGCTATAAGTAATGCCCGAATACTGTTTTTTTATGGTGATGTCTTTCATTATTGTTTTGGGAGAGCTGCCAAACATATCTTCTAAAGCTAAATCCATTGGTTTGTCACCTTTGGTTTTAGATTCAAATGTAAAGCGATGTTTCCCAGTTACTTCACCGACATCATAAATAGGTGAGCGTTCTCTGTCTGCAATTTTATGCAATGTTTCAAGATGCTCATCAGCAATAACCAATCCCATACGTTCTTGAGATTCATTTCCAATAATCTCTTTAGCCGAAAGGGTAGGGTCTCCGATAGGGAGTTTGTCTAAATCTATATGTCCGCCAGTATCTTCGACCAATTCCGATAAACAATTTAAATGTCCACCAGCTCCATGATCGTGAATAGAAACAATATAATTTTCATCACTTTCTACCATGCCACGTACAGCATTAGCAGCACGTTTTTGCATTTCGGGATTGGAACGCTGAACGGCATTTAGCTCTATACCCGTATCGAACTCACCTGTGTCAGCAGATGAAACAGCAGCACCTCCCATACCAATTCTATAGTTATCTCCACCTAAAATCACAATTTTATCACCTGTTTTAGGCGTTTCTTTTATCGCTTGGTCAGCCTTACCATAACCGATACCACCAGCCAGCATTATGACTTTGTCATAACCAAGTTTGTCATTTTCTTCTTGGTGTTCAAAGGTCAATACAGAACCGCAAATCAGTGGTTGACCAAATTTATTACCAAAATCTGAAGCACCGTTGGAAGCTTTAATAAGAATATCCATGGGTGTTTGGTACAGCCATTTGCGTTCAGGAAATGCCTTTTCCCAAGGACGTTCTTCTTCTAGTCGCGAATACGAAGTCATGTAAACGGCAGTTCCTGCCAAAGGGATAGAACCTTTACCACCAGCAAGACGGTCTCTAATTTCACCACCAGAACCTGTGGCAGCACCATTGAAGGGTTCTACTGTTGTAGGGAAGTTATGTGTTTCTGCTTTTAAGGAAATTACAGATTCAAAATCTTTTGTTTGGTAATAGTCAGGTACATCAGCACGCTTTGGAGCAAACTGCTCAACAACAGGTCCTTTAATAAAAGCAACATTGTCTTTATAAGCTGAAACAATGTCGTTAGGATGTTGCTTAGATGTTTCCTTAATCAATTTGAATAAGGATGTTGGCTTTTCTATACCATCTATAACAAACGTACCGTTAAAAATTTTATGACGACAGTGCTCTGAATTTACTTGTGAAAAACCAAATACTTCAGAGTCTGTTAGTGGTCGTCCTATTTTTTTAGAGACACTTTCTAAATATTCAATTTCTTCTTCACTAAGCGCTAATCCTTCCTGTTGGTTGTATGCTGCTATATCTTCAATATTCTGAATGGCTTCAGGTTGAATATTTATAGTAAAAACATTTTGAGATAAACCATTAAATTTCTCTGAAATCATTGGATCGTAACCTTTGAAATCTTCTGAAACAGATGTAAATTCCTCAATACGTAGAATTCCTAAAATCCCCATATTTTGGGTGATTTCAACAGCATTGGTACTCCAAGGAGTAATCATAGCGGCTCTAGGACCAACAAAAAAAGCATCAATTGATGCTTCCTCTATTTTTGGCTGGTTGCCAAATAACCATACCAATTTAGAAATGGTTTCAGTTGATAATTCTTTTGTGGCTTGAACAGCAAAAACCTTGCTGTTTTGGTTTCCAAAGAAATGAATCATTTATGTGTTGTGTTTGGTGTGAAAAATAAAACACAAAGTTAATTCATTTTGACAAAATGATACTATTTATTTAGTGCTAAAGAAAAACTTATTCAACAAGTTTTAAACAAAAAAGCAGCCATAAAGCTGCTTTTTAATTTATGATTTTATCAGTTTTTTGCTAATCGTAGAATTGTTCTGAGTTAATGTAATGATATAAACTCCAGCTTTTAAACTATGAAGATCAATTCGTCCAGAGTCCGATATAGTTTTATTAAAGACTTGCTTACCTAAAATATCAAAAATTTGAATTTTTACAGGTTGATTATTTTCTATGTTTATGGTCAGATACGATTTAACCGGATTCGGGTAAAATGATACCTTGTTTTCAGCATAACTATCAAGGTTTAAAGTTTGGTTGTGTGTACCCAAATCGTCACAATTATTAGAACCAAAACTGTTCCATTCGCTAATATCAAAAGTTGTTGTTGGCCTGTCTACTGTGGGCTTTCTAACCAAGGTTGTATTTTGGGCATAGTTAGCACTACTATTAAAATCACCAAGTATATCAATTAGTACATCATTTTTAAATAAGCCGATAGCATCATTTCCATTAAATGACGTTATGGCGTTGTTGAGGTCGTCATATTCCGATGTGCATACCGTAGAGCCACCGTTGGCAATTATGAACACATCTTGGTTAGCAATCGTAGCACCAGCGGGAAATGAATATGGTGTGCCCCAAGAGGCATTACCATTAGCACTTAGCTTTAATGTGTAGTTTGATAAGTTAACACTAGTGCCCGTAAAGTTGGCTATCTCTAACACCTTATTATTACTAGACCCTTCAATATACTCTGAAAAGAAAATATCGATGTCTCCTCCAGAAGAGCCGTTATCTGTTGTAGTTTCACAAGTTTGGTTGCTAAATCCAGACTCATTGTTGGAAGTATCTCTTGCCTTTACAGTAAAGCAATAATTTGTATTAGGAAGTAAGCCTGCTACTGTTGTGTTTGTATTGGGGTTTCCCGTATTGTAAGCGAAAGCAGCATTAATGTAAACATCATAAGATGCTACGGCAATATTGTCTGTTGACGCTGTCCAGTTCAGATCTATGGTGTTATCCGTTGGGTTTGAAGCTATCAAATTCGTTGGGTCAGATGGAGCTTCAGTATCTTGGGTTGTAACCCAAATTGCATTTACCCATTCAGGATGATCAATAAAAGGATTTCTATTGTTTTGATGGTTGTAGAAAATATTATTATTTCTATCGATTTCTTTTTGAGATACAGGATCATTGTTATGCCAGGTGAGTAAAATGCTCAAAAATGTATCTGTAAACACCTTATCATTACTGCCATCAAACATATCAAATGAACTCCAAGCACTTACCTGATCTTCGTAGCGTGTCGCAAAGTAAAAATAGATTCTTGCTACATCCCCTTTAAACTCATCAATGGGTTCAAAAACAATACCTGTATAACCGGCAGAATAACCACTATTCAAATTATTGCCGACTTTACTGCCGTTTAGAGTTGGATTAGAAATTCCGCCTTGACTCAATAACTGGTTATCATCAACAACTCCGTAGGGATAATTGCTTCTAAAACCATTAACTCGTCCATCTGTTGGCAAGAGTTCATGGGCATCGCTATACATTGGAGTGGCATCGTTGAAAACAGAAGCTGGAATAACATGTTCCTTATTGTAGCAATCGCCTTCGCCAGAATAGTTACCACATTCGTCAGATATAGGTGTGTAAGTATAGGGATCGGTTCCACTAGGATTTTCTGAATAGATGTCTAAAATAGTATTGCTTCCCGTTTCATAGTAATTATCTAAGTCAAAAGAAGCAATGAAGCCATCCATGGCATTGTAGCCTTGATCTTGATGCAGTTCTTCAATAGCATTGCTAATCTCTGGGTCATCTATATCATCGATGATTTTTTTTAATTGGGTTTTTAAGGAATAACCTGTACCTGTCGCGTAATCATAATAACCCGATGGGATTTGGGCAAATACAGTTGAGGTGATTAATAAACCGATTATCAGAATGTAAAATTGTTTCATGTATTTTCAGTTTTCTTTTCTAGTAACGCCATGTAAAATCCATCAAAACCAGATTTATGGGCGAGTATTTTTTTGTCTTTTATAAGCTTAAATGCTTTTCCGTCTTCCGAATTTAAAAAATTTTCAACTTGCTTTTGGTTTTCAGATGGTAAAATAGAGCAAGTGGCATAGACCATTTTGCCTCCATTCTTCACCATTTTTGAATACTGTTGCAATACCTCGGATTGTGTTTTTTTAATGTTTTCTATAAACTCAGGTTCTAGTTTCCACTTGGCATCTGGGTTTCGTCTCAACACTCCTAAACCGGAACATGGTGCATCAATCAGCAAGCGATCTGCTTTGCCATACAATTTTTTAATAGGCTTTGTAGAGTCAATAACTTTCAATTCAATATTATGCACTCCGTTTCTTCTGGCCCTCACTTTTAGTTTTTTCAATTTACTTTCATAAATATCCATAGCAATGACCTGTCCCTTATTTTCCATAAGCGATGCTAAGTGCAAGGTTTTTCCACCAGCACCTGCGCAAGCATCCACAACTTTCATACCTGGTTTTACATCCAAAAAATCTGCAACAAGTTGAGAAGATGCGTCCTGAACTTCAAACCAACCATTTTTAAAAGCTTCGGTTTTAAATACATTAGCACGTTTTGTGAGTTTTAAAGCCCAAGGGTGATCCGATAAAAACTCAGTTTCTATATCCTCAGATTGTAATTTTAATTGTAAATCTTTTTTGTTGGTTTTTAAGGTGTTGACTCTCAAAATCACATCTGCCTGCTCGTTTTGTATAGCCATTTCTTCAGTCCAGATTTTTTCGCCTAGTTCCCTAACACCTAGATCATCCATCCAGTCTGGTATGGACTCGCGAAACTTTCTAATTTTGGATAATTCATCAAAACGACCTTTTATTTTTCTGGTAGGAGTCTCAGTAAAATATTTCCAATCCGGAAGTTTAATGCCTTTAAGTGTTGCCCAAACGGCAAAAAGCCTCCAAAGATTATCTCTGTCGTAAGGGGCTTTTACATTCGCAATTTCTGCATAGAGGCGTTGGTATCTCACGATTTCATACACAGTCTCAGCAACAAATCCTCTATCCCGACTTCCCCAGCGTTTATCTCGTTTAAGTAGTTGTTGTACTACCTTATCTGCGTACTCGTTTTCATTAAAGATTTGGTGCAGACCATCAATAACCGCAAAACATAAATTTCTGTGTAATCTCATTGCAAAAAAATAGCATGCAAATGTACTATAAAAGTTGAGATGTGCTACTGTAATGAATGTTAAGTCTTTTTTATGGTTTACGGAGTAATAAGGTTAAATAGTGGGAGCATAAAGAGTTTATCAGAAAAGCACTTCGGTAATATGAAAAAGCTTTTCTATTTTTAAGGAAAATTGAGAGTATGAGAGTATTGTTAGTTTGTTTATTACTGTTAGGCTTGTGTTCTTGTAAATCTGAAGTGCCTTTAAAACAAAGAAATTTTTCAACGGTTAAGATCGAAACTTTGCTGCAAGATTCGCTTTTGAATGTTAGGGCTTTAGAAATAAATGAAGGTAGAGTAGTTGTAGCTACTTCTTCTGGTAAGATATTAAGATCTATTTTATCATATATGAATTATTTTGAAGAGGGTAATTATTGGTTGCAAACAGAAGATTCATTACTTCCAAATAATTTTAGATCAATCGCATTTCAAGGAGATAAAACATTCACTTTATCAATTAGTAGTCCAGCTAAATTATTTTATGATGGAAGGTTGGTTTATTATGAAACCCACCCGAAAGCATTTTATGATTCCATGGACTTTTGGAACGATCAAGAAGGTATTGCCATTGGTGATCCAACAGATAGTTGTATGAGCATTATTATTACCAGAGATGGTGGTGAGAGGTGGACAAAATTATCTTGTGATGATTTACCAAAGGCCAAAGAGGGAGAAGCCGCTTTTGCCGCTAGTGATACCAATATTGCCATTGTAGGTGTCCATACTTGGGTGGCTACAGGCGGCAAGGCCAGTCGGATTTTATATTCGCCAGATAAAGGAAAAACATGGGAAGTTTTTGAGACACCTATCCTTCAAGGCAAAGTAACTACAGGGATGTATTCTTTAGATTTTTATGATGAAAACAATGGTTTTGCCATTGGAGGTGATTACACAAAGCCCAATGATACTCTTAACAATAAAATAAGAACAGCAGATGGAGGTAGATCTTGGGAAGTGGTAGCTAATGGCAAAGGACCAGGTTATAGAAGTTGTGTACAGTATGTGCCAAATTCTAATGCTAAGGAATTAGTTGTTGTAGGTTTTAAAGGCATAGATTATAGTAACGATTCGGGAGATACTTGGAAGCATTTAAGTGATGAAGGTTTTTATACAATCAGGTTTTTAAATGACTCGGTGGCTTATGCAGCTGGTCAAGGTCGTATAAGTCAATTAATATTTAAGGAATAAAAAAGAGACCGCATTGGTCTCTTTTGATTTAGTTACGTCGCTTTTGTCGGCGTTCCCTAAATTCTTTTAATCGATCTAAAAGCTTTTGATTAAATTGATCTTCGGCGACCTGAAGCAAAATGATTTTTTTGGCAGGTAGTACCTTTTTTAAATCATTTAAAAGTTCTTGTTTCGCCTCGAACATAGCCGTTTCTGCCTTCATAAGTTTCTCCAAAATTTCATTTGCCCGTTTATCGCTAACATTGCCTTGGCGCATTTCTTTCTTTAAAGGTCTTAATTCTTCAGATTTAATGGTTTCAACTTTAGCTTCAAATTCGTTATATATTGGCCAAAACTGTTGTGCTTCTTCTGAGCTTAAATCTAGTTTATCTGTAATAAAGGCAATTTTTTGAGCTTTTATTTTTTCCTGAATTTCACTTCCTGGTTGGGAAAAACCCAATGTGCTCGTTAGTAAAATCAATATGAGGATTAATCGTTTCATGGTTGTAATATTATTGTTGCAAAATGGTTTCAATATCTGTGTTTTCCAAAAGGTAAGATTCTAGGTGTTCTTCGTTAAAGTCCGTTTCCATTACTTTAAAATCGGTATCTATAATCTCAGCTTTAGCAAGTAGTTCTGCTAACTCATAACTATCTAAGTCACTGTTTTCAAAATAGGTTGTAACCATTTCTGCGGATATATCTTCAGTGTTGTTGTCATTATTTATAAATATAGCGAATAGCAATACTAATGAGGCGGCTATACCAGAAATATAATATAGGGCCTTTCTGCTATAGAGGCTAATTACTGGCTTATCATTGAGTTTGCTAATTATGTTATGCTCTACAGAATCAAAATAGCCTTCGGGTGTTTTAAATCCAGTTGTAATAATTCCCTCAATACTGTCTTTTTTGTTTAATCGATTAAAGAAAGCGTCTTCAACAGTATCGAAATAATTGTCTGGTACCTTAAAACCGTTGGATTTGATGTTATGTAATTTCTCTTTTTTCATTTCTACTATGACTTCAAAATAATAAAATGGTTTAATATGAAGTTAAAATGCTTTCTATTTTTTTTACTGCAATATGGTAAGAAGCTTTTAAAGCTCCTTCACTGGTTTCTAGTATTTCTGCCATTTCTTTGTATTTAAGATCATCAAAATACTTCATGTTAAATACGAGTTGTTGCTTTTGAGGGAGGGTGGCAATTGCCTTTTGTAATTTCAGCTGAATTGCATCACCTTCAAAATAGACATCGGCTTTTAAATTGTTTATGGCTAGGTTTTGATATTCTTCATTACTAATTTGCTTACGTTTTGCATTTCTATTGATCAACGTTATCGATTCGTTGGTGGCAATACGATACAACCATGAGTATAGTTTACTATCACCTTTAAATTTATCAATACTACGATACACCTTGATGAAGGTGTTTTGTAAGACGTCGTCCGCATCGTCATGAGAGATTACAATCTTTCGGATATGCCAATACAAACGCTCTTTATAGAGCTCTAGAAGTTCTCTAAAGGCCGCATCTTTATGTGTAGGGTTCTTAAGGCGCAGTATAAAATCTGTCTCGTTTATCAAGTGATTGCTTTTGGTTTTTAGACCTGTGAATCTACTAAAAGTTTAAAGTCGAAAAAATATTATTTTCTAACAAATGTTTAAGTAATTGATAGACAGGTGTATAGATATTTAAAAGTCGATAAAAAGCAAAAAAATACGATAAAATGCATTATTTTCTTGTTTTGTAGATTTATTTGTTATATGTTTGACACAGCTTAACCTATTAACTGTTATCAGTTTCCCCAAATCTGGTAGCAATTATGAGAAGGGTGTACAAATGTGCACCCTTTTTTAATGCACTTCTATCTTTCTAGTAGACTGATATATTTAGGATTATCTCTATATTTTTTTTAGAATATTTATAAAAATAGTATCTTCAATCGCTTTATTTTAAATATAGTATACAATGAAAATTACAGCTCTACTATTTTCACTAATGTTCACATTTTGTATTTATGCCCAGGTTGGTGTTGGTACTACAACTCCAGACCCTTCGGCTGTATTAGACATTACGGCCACTAACCAAGGGGTTTTGGTTCCTCGTGTTGCATTAACAGATGTTGCGGATGCAACGGTACCAATTAATGCGCCAGCCACAGGCTTATTGATTTGGAATACCAATGGCGCAGTTACGGGTGGTAGTGGTGTTGGCTTTTACTTTTTTAACGGCGCTCAATGGGTAGCCATACAACAAGCACAAGTGGACGATGCCGATTTTTATGAGGAAGGTACAACGACAGCACCAGACGATATTAATGATGACATGTACACACAAGGGAATATTGGCATTGGGCAGGTCACTGCGGATTATAAGTTAGATATCACCGAAGACACTGGGCTCAAGGCTGTCGATATTTCTGTTACTGGAGATGTGGATGGCAATCGGGTAGCTATAGATAATAATATTTCAGGAACCCAAAATCCTGGTATTGCTAATCAAATATATGGTCTACGCAATACTATATTCTCTGGAGGAGGATTTGGAGTCTATGGAGTTGAGAATAGGCTGTCAGGTAATTATTCTTCACTGAAAAATACTGTTTCCAATGTCATTGATGGTGGAACGGGAAATCATTTTGGTATATCGAATAGCTTAAGTGGAAGTGATCCCACAACAAGCAATTTGCGTATTGGAGTTCAAAATCAGTTTAATTATAACGATCCATCTAATGGATCAGAACGAGGAATATCAACTATTTTCTCTGGAACTTCAACTGGTACTAAATATGGTGTCTTTAGTTCGTTTGAATTTACTTCTGATGCAACACTGTACGGGATGTTTAATAGAACAGATTTTTCAAGTGGAAATGGCTCTCAGTTTGGTGTTTACAATTTGTTATCATCAGAAGGTTCGGGTTTTCTTTATGGTGGGCATAATTATTTTAGAGGTTCAGGAACTGGTAACAATACAGGCTTATTTAATGGATTTGAAAGTTTAGGAGGTTCAGAATATTATGGTTTACACAATGAATTTTCAGGATCTTCAACAGTTGAAAGAGGGGTTTTCAATAATTTTGTGCAGTCAGATTCAGCCAATAGATATGGATTATACAATATATTTGATTCAACAGATTCACTAAGCCCAACTGACTATGGGGTCTTTACTATAATGACTGGGAATTCCACGTCTAATCAATATGGGATTTATCAAAGCATAGGGACCACTGGAGCCGGAACGCACTACGGATTTTTTAATCAATTAAATGGTGGTGGTGGACTTAAATTTGCCATTGAAAATGAAATCACAATTCCAAATTCAGCGGAGGGTACTGGTGTCCACAGTACGTTATCTGCTGCAACTAGTTCAGCTTCTGCAACAGGAAGTCATAATGAATTTTTGGGTTCCGCTTCAGAAATGACGGGTGTAAAAAATGAATTTTCAGGAAGTGAGGCTTTACAAACAAAAGGGGTCGATAATGATTTTTCCGGTTTTACTGTCACGGGAAGTAATAACTATGGATTATTTTCAATCTTTAACAATAATTCAAATGGCAGCCAATATGGTACTTACAATCAGTTTACAAGTGCGTTAGGAGAAATGTATGGTACTGCTAATTTGGTTTCAGGTGGCACTCAGCGATTTTATGGGCTTTATAACCAAGTAACGAGTACAGCAAGCTCAACAGAAGATAAATATGGAGTTTATAATGTCTTTGATTCCGCAGCTGGTGGTGCACATTATGGCGTCTATTCTTCAGTATTAAAGGCTGGAAGTTATGCAGGTTATTTTTTAGGTGACGTTTCTATTGGAACAACTGCAGTTAATACTTATATTTTACCGGATTCCGATGGTATAGCTGGCCAAATTATGCAAACTGATGGTGCAGGTAATGTGGATTGGGTGGATAATAATGATAATTCTACATTATCACTTGTTAGAGTTAATTTATCGAGTACTTATAATCAGTCTGCTACAGGTGCGACTTGGGTGAATATAGATTTTGATAATGAGATTTTTGATACTAATGCTGAGTTTAACACAGCAACAAATACCTTTACGGCAGCAAGTGCAGGATACTATCGAGTAAATGCAAGCTATCATACTACAGCACAATCAAATACGGGGTATTTTGGAATAGCAATATATGTTAATGGAACACTTTATGCTGAGTCAACTCATAACCATCATAATGTTGGTGATGTAATGCGTCAAGTAAATTGTTTAGTTGCTTTGGCAGTTTCCGATACAGTTGAAGTAAGAATAAGAGCTGAAAGCAATGCTGTAGATATTGATGGATTTGGTGGAAAAACGTTTATGGAAATAGAACAGGTTAAAAGAAACTAGTCAAAACTCTGCATATCAACCAGCTTTTTATAAGCGCCATTTTTGGCCAAAAGTTCTGAGTGGGTACCTTGCTCAACAATTTCTCCTTTTTGCATTACTACAATAAGATCTGCATTTTGGATGGTAGATAGCCTATGTGCAATAACGATGGACGTTCTATTTCTCATCATGTTCTCCAGAGCATCCTGTACCAAGCGTTCACTTTCTGTATCTAGTGCAGAAGTCGCTTCGTCTAAAATCATAATAGGTGGGTTTTTTAGTACGGCGCGTGCAATACTTAAGCGTTGTTTCTGTCCACCAGAAAGTTTATTGCCAGAATCTCCAATATTAGTATTTATGCCTTGAGGTAAATCTTTTACAAACTCCCAAGCATTAGCAATTTTTAAGGCTTCAATGATTTCTTCGTCATTAGCATCTTCTTTTCCTAAAAGTACATTATTCTTAATGGTATCATTGAATAAGATAGAATCTTGTGTTACAATTCCCATCAAGTTTCGTAACGAATGCTTTGTAAGCCCTTTTATATTTTCACCGTCAATAGAAATAGCACCATTATTAACATCATAAAAACGGGTGACTAAATTAGCAATGGTGCTTTTTCCACTTCCAGACTGACCGACCAGGGCAACACTTTTTCCTTTTGATACTGTAAGTGAAAAGTTTTTAAGTACTAAATCATCTTCGTATTTAAACGAGATGTTATTCAGTTTGATTTCTGACTTAAAATCGGTTTTGATTTTGGCGTTTGGGGCATCCGCCAAAGGTGATTCTGTATTTAAAATTTGTAGAACACGCTCGGCTGCTGCATTTCCTTTTTTAACACTATAACTCGCTTTACTTATAGCCTTCGCAGGTGTTAGAATGTTGTATGCCAATCCCATATAAACAATAAATAGACCAGCCTCTAAATCACCATCATTTAAAACCATTTGTCCACCATACCATAATAAAACCGAAATAACCAAGATTCCTAAAAATTCGCTCGTGGGTGATGCTAGGTTTTGTCGGTGAAGTAGGTTATTGGAGAATTTGTTAAAGCGACTGGTGGAATCGTTAAATTTATCACCAAAGATTTTTTGAGCGTTAAATCCTTTGATGACCTTAAGGCCACCCAAAGTCTCTTCAATAATGGATAATAACTGACCTTGCTCACTTTGGACTCTATCCGAGCGTTTTTTCAAACTTTTACCTATTCTCGAAATTATAAAGCCAGATACAGGAATAAAAATAAAAACAAATAATGTTAACTTGGCGCTAATAAGAAACATCGTTACAATAGTAAAAAGAATCATTAAAGGCTCTCTTACAATAAGCTCTAAAATAGAAAGAAATGACACTTGTATTTCCTGTACATCTGTTGTGATTCTAGCAATGGTGTCACCTTTGCGTTTCTCAGAAAAATAGGCGATAGGCAAATCAACAACTTTATCATAGAGTGCATTTCGAATGTCCTTCAAAACCCCATTTCTTAAAAAGGTAATAAAGTACATGGCTAAATAGCTGAATAGGTTCTTTAGTAAAAACATACTCACCACAAGGACAACCATAAAAATAAGAACGTCGTCGTGTCCTTCACTGGCTTTTTGGGTAACAAAATAGTTTAAATAACTTTCAAGATAGTCTTTAACATTTCCTATGCCTTCCCATGTTGGTTTAGTATTGATTTGTTTTGTTTTGTCAAACAAGACATTAAGCATTGGAAAAAGCGAAACCATGGCAAGTGTACCAAACAGCGCATAAAAAATATTACTTATGATATTTAAAACTGCGAAGCTTTTATAAGGTTTGGCAAAGCCAATGATCTGTTTAAAATAATTCATACATTATAAATTCATATCCTTAAGGATAGCATCAATCTTGCTTTCCAATAACTGCTCCGTTGCTGCAAAATCGGACACATTGGCAAGATCTGCATTAACGCTAATGTAGAATTTAATTTTTGGTTCTGTACCACTTGGTCTTAATGCGATTTTACTACCTTCTTCGGTGTAGTAAATTAATACATTAGATTTTGGTATATCTATAGTTGTTTCCTCTAGGGTTTGAAGATTTTTTGAAATGGATGTTTGATAATCCTCGATAAGTACTACTTTTTCTCCATTAATCTCTTTTAATGGGTTGTTTCTAGCCTCAATCATCATTTGTTTAATTTCTTCTGCACCTTCAATTCCTTTTTTAGTGAGAGACACCAAGCGTTCCTTAAAGAACCCATGTTCTACATATAAGTCAATTAATTTTTCATATAAAGTTTTTCCTTCTGCTTTGGCTTGTGCAGCTATTTCACATGCTAATAGAGTAGAGGTCACCGCATCTTTGTCTCTTACAAAATCACCAACCATAAAACCAAAGCTTTCTTCTCCACCACCAATAAAATCCAGTTTTGGAAAGTCTTTAATCATTTTAGCGATCCACTTAAAACCTGTTAATCCAATTTTACATTCCACATCAAAGGCATTGGCTAAAACAGACATCATTGGAGTGGATACTATTGTAGACCCTACAAACTGCTTTCCGTTGATTTTACCTTGGTTTTTCCATTGTTTTAAAAGGAAATCAGTCATTAAAATCATAGTTTGATTTCCGTTAAGAATCACCAATTCGTTATCAAGATTTCTAACGACAACACCCAATCGATCACAATCTGGATCTGTACCAATTACGATATCACCATCTACCTTATCTGCCAATTGCATAGCCATCTTTAAGGCTTCTGGCTCTTCAGGGTTGGGTGATACTACAGTTGGAAAATCACCGTTAGGGTCTTTTTGTTCTTCAACAATATTTACATTGGTATAACCAGCTCGCTTTAGTGTTTCTGGAATAGCAATGATGGATGTACCATGAAGTGAAGTAAAGACAATGTTTAAATTTTCTTTGGCTTTTGCTGATGTATTAAAACTTCCGTTTTTGATAGAAGCCTCAATGAAGACGTCATCGACATCCTTACCGATATATTGAATTAAATCTTGGTTCGCTTCAAACTTAATTTCGGCATAATCTAGTTTATTGATTTCTGCAATAATTTCTCCGTCCTGTGGAGGAACTAATTGTCCTCCATCTTGCCAATATACTTTATAGCCATTGTATTCTGGAGGATTATGAGATGCTGTTAATACAATACCACAGTGACAACCTAAATGTTTTAGTGTAAACGACAATTCGGGAGTTGGTCTTAAGTCTTCAAACAGATAGACTTTTATACCATTAGCTGAAAATACATCAGCCACAACTTTACCAAAAGTTTTACTGTTGTGTCTACAGTCGTACGCAATCGCTACTTTTATTTGTTCGCCCGAAAACACCTGATTTAAATAATTACTCAGGCCCTGGGTATTCTTACCGAGCGTATATTTATTTATACGGTTGGTGCCAAGTCCCATAATACCGCGCATACCACCAGTACCAAACTCTAAATTTTTATAGAAACTTTCTTCCAAGCCCTTTGGGTCAGAAGCAATCATATTTTTAATTTGGTCTTGTGTGTCTTGATCAAACGTTGGCGTTAACCAAGTGTTTACACGTTTGAGTATTTCAGGTTTTATATAAATCATGGCTAATAGTATTATGTCACAAATTTAAAAAATCTTAGGACGCATCAATTTATCTTGAACGATTATTATGCTTTAGCTTCAAGATTTAATGCTTCCTTAATGTAATAGCGTTTTTGTTGACTTTTAGTCCTCAGAATGAGTTCTCCTAAAAAGCCTGCAATGAATAATTGCGATCCTATGATCATAGTCGCTAAAGCGATATAAAACTGTGGTCTTTCTGTTATTAGTCGTCCTGTGGGATTAAAAAATAATTTGTCTAAACCTAAATAAAAGGCAAAGCCAAAACCGATGATAAACATAATCACACCAAGTGCACCGAACAGATGCATAGGACGTTTTCCAAAACGTGAGATAAACCAAATCGTTATCAAATCCAAAAAGCCATTGATGAAGCGATTCATTCCAAATTTTGTGTGACCGTACTTTCTGGGCTGGTGCTTAACGATTTTTTCACCAATCTTTATAAAACCAGCATTTTTGGCTAATACAGGAATATAACGATGCATTTCTCCGTATACTTCAATGTGTTTTACCACTACGTTGCTATAGGCTTTAAGTCCGCAATTAAAATCGTGTAGTTTTACTCCAGAAGTTCTCCTTGCCGCCCAATTAAAAAGTTTTGAAGGTATATTTTTAGAAATTACCGAGTCATAACGTTTCTTTTTCCATCCTGAAACCAATTCGTATTGATCCTGGGTTATCATCTTGAATAACGCTGGGATTTCATCAGGGTTATCCTGCAAATCGGCATCCATAGTTATAACAACATCACCTTTAGCTTGGGCAAAACCAGCATGTAAAGCTTGAGATTTGCCAAAATTTTTTAAAAATCGAATGCTTTTAACATTAGAATTTCGTTCAACGAGTTGAGAAATAACTTGCCACGAATTGTCAGTACTACCATCATCAATAAATAAAATCTCATAAGAAAACGAATTGGATTGCATCACAGATACAATCCAATCGTGTAATTCCTTTAAAGAATCCTCTTCGTTAAGTAGTGGTATTACTACTGATATATTCATATTTTGAATGGTCTAATTTTGTAGACTTCAAAAGTACGTAAATTATTTAAGCGTTAGTTGTCGCTTTTCATTACAAGACCAGCGATCAACGAAACAATAAGGCCGAATACCAGAGAACCAATAATAGACATTAAACTGAAAAAACCAGGATTCATAAACATACCGCTTATTTCCATGGCTTGGTCTACTTGAGCCTGTGTCATTTCTGGATTTTGTTCTGTCATTTGTTGGTATGCTGTTTCTTTCTGCATTTCTATAAATTCAGGATAAATAAACTCATAGTGCACATAAGAGTAGATAGCAGTAATTAGTCCGCCAACCACAGCAATGGCTAAACCCACTTTGATGGCCTGTCCAAGTGTTAAGGAATTTGCATTGGAGTGTTTGTATGCCTTTATTCCATATACGAGTACTAAAACTCCTAGTACAAAACTTGCTCCAGACAAAATCCAGCTTTTATCCAGGTTAGCAACATACATAATAATGAGTACGGCAATACTTATTAATGCTGAGTAAAGACCATATGTGTATGCAATCGGTTTAATGGGTGCAGTTTCATGTTCCATAATTTAGATGAGTTTTAAAGTTAATTGACAAGTTAGTACTCAAAGATACTAAATTGTTACACTAAAAAGGTGAAATAAAAATTCTTAAAAAGATTGTAGAATTACAAAATTTACTTAAATTTGCACCTCGAAAAAATCGAAATTATTTAAAGATATTAGTGATGAAAGCAGGAATACATCCAGAAAATTATAGAGTAGTAGCATTTAAAGATATGTCTAACGACGATGTGTTTTTAACTAAGTCTACCGCAGAGACAAATGAAACTATTGAGGTTGATGGTGTTGAATATCCATTAGTAAAATTGGAAATTTCTAGAACTTCTCATCCTTATTACACTGGTAAATCTAAATTAGTAGATACAGCTGGTCGTATTGATAAATTCAAAAACAAATACGCTAAGTTTAAAAAATAATCTTAGTTTACATATAAACGTTAAAAGCCTTTCTAAAAACAGAAAGGCTTTTTTGTTTTCTGTAATTCAATTACTTTTGATTAGTAACAGTGCTTTAGGTTCAATGATATATTTAACTTGCACTTAAAACTTCAAGCGTAGCATGAACTATATACTTTTTGACGGACCATACAGGGGCAACCTCTTACCCTTCACATATACAAGACCAGTTGCAGATATTAGAGTGGGTATACTAACGATTCGCCAGAAATGGGAATCATTTTTAGAATATACCACTACAACGGTTACTGAGGATTATTTGTCTGATAAGTTTCCAATGGTAGAAATGGAAGAGAATATCATGATTAATGCTTCTTTTTTGCCAAATTCTGAAGTTATAGAGGTGATTAAAAACTTAAGTGATAACCAAGCAGTATTTAAGGGGGAAGATGTTATTGCGTTTTTCACCAAAGAAGGTGATGAGGTCACTGACTTTTCAAGTTTTGAAGCCATTGAATTTGAGGGCGATATTTTAAAAATTGAAAATACTTGGGATATTTTTTCAAAAAATGGTGAGGCTATCGAAGAAGATTTTAATCTAATCACAAACGGGAGGAAATCTGAGCCAATTCCAGCAACGGTTAAAACCTTGAATCCTGAAAATATTTTTATTGAAAAAGGTGCAAAGCTTAATTTTGTAACACTAAACGCCAGTTCAGGTCCTATTTATATAGGTAGGGAAGCTGAAATTATGGAAGGATCTGTCGTTAGAGGACCTTTAGCGCTTTGTCATAATGCCACCCTAAAATTAGCAACTAAAATTTATGGACCAACTACAGTAGGACCACATAGTAAAGTGGGAGGAGAGGTTAATAATTCTGTAATTTTTGGTTTTACAAATAAAGGACACGATGGGTTTTTAGGGAACTCTGTATTGGGTGAATGGTGTAATATTGGTGCAGACTCTAACAATAGCAACCTAAAAAATAACTATGCAGAAGTACGATTATGGAATTACCAAACCGGTGGTTTTGCCAAAACTGGTTTACAGTTCTGTGGACTAATGATGGGTGACCACAGTAAATGTGGTATAAATACCATGTTTAATACTGGTACAGTTGTTGGTGTAAGTTCAAATATCTTTGGAAGTGGATTTCCTCGAAATTTTGTGCCGAGTTTTTCTTGGGGAGGTAGTAAAGGCTTCGTGACCTACAAAACCAATAAAGCTTTTGAAGTTGCCGAGGTAGTTATGGCGCGAAGAAATGAGGAGTTTACGGATAAGGACAAAGCCATTTTAGAACATGTTTTTGAAGAAACAAAACAGTACAGAAGAGAATAACAACACCTATTAACAAATGAAAGCCAAATTTACCCTATTTACAGTATTATTATGTTTTATTTTCGGATTTTCACAAAGTGAAGATGTTGAGATAAAAAAATTGAAAATCAATACCGATTTAGATCATTTTGCAGCACGAGTTGTAGGTGATAAGGTGTTTTTTAGCCACAATCTTACCACAAAAAGAGGTCGAGCCATTAAAGATAAGTACGATGGTTTTATTTACATTATGTATGAAGCTCCCTTAAGTGCTGATGGTGAAATTAAGGACGAAAAACCAATAACAAAAACGGAATTGGGTCGTTTTAATATGTCTTCGGCTACCTTTTCCAAGGATGGAAAGTATATGTACTTTACCACGAATCAAATCGATAAAGGCACCAACAAGCTAAAAGGTGTTGACACCTATAATTTACAAATACAACGTGCGGAATATGAAGAAGGTAAGGGGTGGACGAATTTTGAAACCTTACCATTTTGTGATCCAGATCATAACTATGCGCATCCAGCCTTAAGTCCAGATGGGAGTACCCTTTATTTTATTGCAGATGTAAAAGGTACTAAGGGGAAATCTGATTTATATAAAGTTTCTGTGTCTAACCATAGCACCTATGGAGAGGTGACAAGTTTGGGTGAAACCATCAATTCATCACGTACCGAAATTTTTCCGTTTGTGAGCGCAGATAACAAATTGTATTTCTCTTCTGACAGGAGAGGTGGAAAAGGCGGTTTGGATATATATGTTTATGATTTAGACACAAATGATGCCAAGCAAGAGCCAAAACCTTTAGAAGAGCCTATAAATAGTAGAGGCGATGATTTTTCCTTTTTCTTGAATGAGGATTTAACCACGGGTTATATTTCATCAAGACGCTATAAAGGCGAAGGTGGTGATGATTTGTATTATTTTGAGAAATTCTGATTTTTAAAGTATTAAATAGTTTATCAAATTACTAATCAATTTTCTTTACTTCTTTCAATTCCAATAAATTAGTAGCATTAATCCCTAGCCCTTTTATTTCTTTTCTGGTAAAACGTACCACTTCGTCATAAAACATTGGGACAATAGGTGCCGCACTCATGACCAAAGAATCCATTTTGGTATAAAGCTCAGCTCTGACTTCGGGATTGGTTTCCAAATAGGAAGCTTCGTACATATTATCAAATTCGCTATTAGAATAATGCGTATAATTGGGTCCATCTGGCGCAAAGTTCTTACTGTAATACAGTGATAAGTAATTTTCAGCATCGGGATAATCGGCAATCCAACTTGCTCTAAAAAAATCAAGTTGCCCATTAGCTTTTGCATCTTTTAAACTTGAAGCAGGAATCACATCGACATTGACACTGATTCCAATTTTTTGTATTTCACGTTGAATAAATTCACAAAAGCTCAGATAGTTGCTTGTTGTGGTTAAGGTCACTTCGGGATTTTGAATACCGGTTTCAGATTTAAATTCTAAGACCAACTGTTTTGCCTTTTCAGGTTGATAGGTAAAGCCTACAGAATCATCAAAACCTGGCAGGCCTTTAGGGATAAATCCTCCGGTGGCTGGTATGCCAATACCATTGCGTAAATAGGTAATCATTTTGGTTCTATCAAACCCAAGGTTAATAGCTTGTCTTAGTTTAAATGCCTGAATTTCTGTAACCTCGGTTTCCATAAAAAATGCCAGATACTCAGTGTTCAGGTATGGACCTCGGATCATATTAACATCATCAGCATATAGTTCCCTAAGCTTTCCTTCGGCTGTTAAAATTTCATCTTTGTATGATGCATCCAATCCCGATACAAAATCGATATTGCCTTGTGCAAACTGTAAAAACTCACTCTGTTTATCGGGTAAAAATGTAATGGCTACAGCTTCGAGATACGGTAATTGCTCACCTTTAGCATCTCTTTCAAAATAGTTGTTATGACGTCTAAAAACAAGCTTAATATTTTCTTCCCATCGTTTAAATTTAAAAGGACCCGTACCTATAGGATTCGACCTAAAATCACTACCATAATGGTCTACGATTTCCTTTGGTACTACCGAGCAATACTTCATGGTTAAAAGTCCTAAAAAAGCAGGAAATGCTTGTTTTAATTTTATTTGAAACGTGGAATCATTCAAAGCTGAATAGCTTTCAACTTTTTTAAGAACCCAACTTCCAGGTGAGGCCAGTTTTTCATCTTTCAACCTATTAAAGCTATATTCAAAATCTAAGGCGTTAACCGTTCTTGTTGAATCTTTACCAAATGCAAAATGCTTATGGAAATAAACATCTTTCCTAAGGTTAAACGTGTAAGTTTTGGCGCTATCAGAAACGTTCCAGTTTTTAGCTATACATGGCTTTACGTTAAGTTGGTCATCCATTTGTACCAAGCCATTAAACAATTGATGTGTAGCCCAGATATCCGCCAGATCTTT
Organism: Winogradskyella aquimaris; assembly: GCF_042676105.1. Classification (NCBI taxonomy): domain Bacteria; kingdom Pseudomonadati; phylum Bacteroidota; class Flavobacteriia; order Flavobacteriales; family Flavobacteriaceae; genus Winogradskyella; species Winogradskyella aquimaris. The sequence continues at coordinate 64,261 of NZ_JBHTJQ010000001.1, forward strand.
AGAAAATGCTGGATCTAGAGACCCTATATTTTTATGCTCATTATATCTAAACACCAGATGGTCTTTATTGGCGTTGTTTTTGGATGAACAAGAAAACAAGGCAACACATAAAAATAAGTGACTGAATAATAAGAATTTACTGAGTTTTTGCATCTAACTATTATGTTGTAAATTTGCAAACTTGGTAAAAATACAAGAATGAACCCAACAAAAAAAGTTGCATTTTACACTTTAGGTTGTAAGCTTAATTTTTCTGAAACTTCTACAATAGCAAGAAGTTTTAAAGATGAAGGTTTTAACCGTGTAGACTTTAGTGAGAAGGCAGACATTTATGTAATAAACACTTGTTCGGTTACGGAAAATGCAGATAAACGTTTTAAAACCATTGTAAAGCAAGCCCAAAAGGTAAACCCTGAGGCCTTTGTTGCTGCCATAGGATGTTATGCTCAGCTTAAACCTGAAGAACTAGCTGATGTGGATGGGGTGGATTTGGTACTTGGTGCAACCGAAAAGTTTAAGATTACGGATTATCTGAATGACTTAACCAAGAATGACTTTGGTGAAGTGCATAGCTGTGAGATTGCAGAAGCCGATTTTTATGTTGGAAGTTACTCTATTGGAGATAGAACAAGGGCGTTTTTAAAAGTGCAGGACGGCTGTGATTACAAGTGTACTTACTGTACCATTCCACTAGCAAGGGGGATTTCTCGTAGCGATACTATGGAAAATGTTCTTAAAAACGCCAGAGAGATTTCTGAGCAAGGTATTAAAGAAATCGTTTTGACAGGTGTAAATATTGGTGATTATGGTAAAGGAGAATTTGGCAATAAAAGACACGAGCATACTTTTTTGGATTTAGTTACAGAGTTAGATAAAGTAGAAGGTATTGAGCGTTTACGAATTTCCTCAATAGAGCCAAATTTATTGAAGAATGAAACAATAGAACTGGTATCAAAATCTAGAGCATTTGTACCCCATTTCCATGTGCCTTTGCAAAGTGGTAGCAACGATATTCTTAAGAAAATGAAACGTCGTTATATGCGGGAATTGTATGTAGATCGTGTTTCAAAAATAAAGGAAGTGATGCCGCATGCGTGCATTGGAGTGGATGTTATTGTTGGTTTTCCAGGTGAGACTGACGAAAACTTCTTAGAGACGTATAACTTTTTAAATGAACTAGATATTTCTTATCTGCATGTATTTACCTATTCTGAGCGAGATAATACCGAAGCTGCAGAAATGAATGGTGTAGTACCCAAAAATATAAGATCAAAGCGAAGTAAAATGCTTCGTGGCCTTTCGGCAAAAAAACGAAGAGCCTTTTATGAAAAGCAAGTAGGAACCACAAGAACCGTTTTGTTTGAAGGTGAAAACAAAGAAGGCTACATTCACGGCTTTACAGAGAACTATGTCAAAGTAAAAGCTCCTTGGAATCCAGAATTAGTGAATACATTACATAAAGTAGAGTTAACCAAAATTGATGATGACGGTTTGGTGAGATTTAATCTTGTCTCTCAATTGGAATTAAACCGAGCTTAATAAATTAGTATATTTGTTTATATTAATTTATAACAGAATGATTATGAAAAGGATACTGTATTTAGCTCTAATTTTTTTAGGATCATTTTTGGTAACGGATTGTAGTAAGGACGATCCTATTCCTGAACGTTTGGAGGTGACCATTAACAACCAAGACTTAGTTTTCAATTCCATCTTGGTGGATCGTCAAGGATCTAATAATAGTAGATATTTTACAGCAGTAATTAATTATAGTACAGGCAGAATTATAAATTTTTATGCTAACGTAGGGGACGAGGGCAGTGTACAAAATTTTACCTATACGATTCGCGGTAAGGTCTATAAGCAATTACAAGACAGCGATTTCCTCAATACGAATATTAGCGTAAATACCAACGCTCGATTTACCATGACGTTTTCAGGTGTACTTTCTTCATTTAATACTGTGACCGAATCTTATGAAACCATAGAACTCACTGATGGTTTTATGGATGTAGAATATTAAAAAACCCAAAGCAGTTTGCTCCGGGTTTTAATAGTTTTATTAAAAATTACAAATACAAAATTATATTCGAATACCAACGGGTAGCATTCTTTTGTATTTTCTATTGCTTCTTACAAATTTTGCAATCTCAGGGCTTGTTGGCACGACGCTGATATTTCTTTCTTTAATATCATCGAAAACCATTGCTAAAAACTCTTTTTCAAATTCCGCAGACTTTATAGATGCGGGAATAACCATTTTTGTTAAGAAGATCTTGCGCTCTTGCAGAGAATATTCAATAACGGCCATGTCGTTTTCAACCTTTAATTCATATTGACGCAGAAAGTCATTATCAATCAGTTCAGCAGTTTCTGTCATAATTTCCTTGTTTTATGTTAGCGGTTGGCAAGTAGATACTATAAATTATTATAGTTTTGCTGTGCAAAGGTACAAAAAATTGACGTAAATCTTAAGGCAAGGTTGTTAAAACGTTAAATTATAAGTCTTTAAAATGTCAAGTCGAAGACTTAGATTAATTTAAGAACGAAAAAGATAGAATATGCCCTCCCATATCACACATGTTTATTTAATGCCAGGAATGGCTGCAAGTCCAACTATTTTTGAATATATAAAATTACCAGAAGATAGGTATGAAATTCATTGGTTAGAGTGGCAAATGCCAGAAAAGGATGAAACTTTAGTTGCTTATGCTAAACGGATGTGTCAATTTATAAAACATGACAATGCCGTTTTGTTAGGCGTTTCTTTTGGTGGTATGTTGGTACAGGAAATGAGTAAGTTTTTGAAGCTTAAGAAACTCTTTGTGGTATCGAGTGTAAAATCGCACCATGAGTTACCAAAACGAATGAAAATATTAAAATATACCAAGGCGTATAAGATTTTACCAACGCAATTAGTGGGTAATATAGAGCTTTTGGCCAAGTATGCTTTTGGTGAAACCATTAAAAAACGTGTGGATCTATATAAAAAATATCTTTCTGTAAATGACAAAGTGTATTTAGATTGGGCTATAAAACAAGTAGTGTGCTGGGATCAGGAAGAACCGAATCCAGATGCTATTTATATTCATGGCGATAAGGATATCGTGTTCCCTCATTCATGTGGAGGCGATTGTATTGTGATCAAAGGTGGAACGCACATTATGATCATTAACAAGTATAAATGGTTTAATGAAAATTTGCCAAAACTTATAGAGTCGGGTACTTGAAAGAGTTCAGTAGATTACTTACATTTATAAAAAAATTATGAGAGGTATGAAGATTTTAAAAAATATATTGGCAGTAGTAGGTCTTGTATGTATGTCTGGATTATTTATTTTTTCTATGCAGAAAGCGCCTTCAGACGACACTATAGGAAAGGAAGAAACGTTAATAAACGATTATAATGTTTATGCATTGGAAATGCCTGAAGGTCTGAATTTTGCAGGTGAAAAGGTGCCTGTCGAAAATCCGGATATTTATGAGCGTATGGACAGGGAACTCTTAGTAAATACCTATTGGCAATCCAATGGTTTGCTGCTTTTTAAGCGCGCTCAGAAGTATTTTCCTATTATAGAACCTATTCTAGAGAAGAATGGAGTACCAGATGATTTCAAATACCTAGCGGTAATAGAAAGTGGATTAATACCTACAGCGGTATCACCTGCGGGTGCCAGAGGATTTTGGCAAATAATGAAGGCTACTGGTAGAGAAAACGGACTTGAAATTAATTCTAATGTCGATGAACGCTATAACATAGAAATGGCCACGGAGGTGGCTTGTAAATATTTAAAGAAAGCCAAAGAAGAGTTAGGGTCATGGACACTAGCTGCAGCTGCATATAATGCTGGTAATGCTGGTATATCTAGACGTTTAGAAGAGCAAGGAGTTAGTGATTATTATGATTTACTACTTGGTGAAGAAACAGGACGATATATTTTTAGAATTGTAGCTTTAAAAGAAATTTTAAATCATCCTTCTAAGTATGGATTCAACTTTAATACTAGTGACTTATACAAATATATCCCAACTTACAAAGTTGAAGTTGATACGGCTGTTACGGATTTTTCAGAATTTGCTAAGCGATTTGGTATAAATTATAAAATACTTAAGATTCATAATCCTTGGTTGCGAGAAGGACATCTTAACAATAAATCCCGAAAATTGTATACCATTGACATACCGAAAGAAGGGTATTATAATGTGCAACCATAGTACTTGGAATACATAAGGGAACATATCTGGCAGATTCTTATTGCGCTAAACTACATATTAGCATTGTCTGCCGTGATTGCAGTACTTTTTAAAAAAATAAACCCAACAAAAACCTTAAGTTATATTATTGTTTTGTTGGTTTTTCCTTTTTTAGGGTTAATCGTTTATTACCTTTTTGGGCAAGAGTACCGTAAATCTAAAATTTTCAACAGGAAAAATGTTTTAAATCAATCGGTTGTAAAACAAATTCAGAAGGAACTCGAATTAGATACCAAGACCATTGAAAGTGTAGATGAATTATTAGAGGAAAAATCCAAACTCATCAGGCTTCTTTACAATAGTGAGAATTCAAAAGTCACCATAAAAAATAGCGTAGAACTTATTAAAGATGGTGACCATAAAATGGAACTTTTATTTGAGGATTTAAGAAATGCCAAACACCATATACATATTGAATATTTTATAATTAAAGATGATACAATTGGATCCAGGTTTCTTGATTTGATATGTAGTAAAGCCGAGGAAGGTGTTCAGGTAAAAATGATTATAGACGATGTTGGCAGCGCTATTTCTTCAAAGACAAAACGCAAGTTGAATCAAAGTGGTGTGGAATTGTATAAATTTATGCCCGTTTTGTTTTCGAGATTTACAGGTAAGATGAATTACCGTGACCATAGAAAGATTGCTATTATAGATGGTAACGTTGGGTATGTTGGTGGTATTAATATTTCAGATAATTATATAAACTCCAAGAATAAAAGGTATTGGCGAGACACTCATATTAGGGTTGTTGGTGAAGCCGTAAGACAACTTCAAATTTTATTTTTTACAACCTGGGACTTTGTAAGTGATGGCAAATTGAATATTTCAAAAGATCACTTTCCTGAAAATCAAGTTGAGGAAAATGTGGCCTTACAAGTTGCCGCTAGCGGACCAGATACAGACTGGTCTAACATTATGGAAGCCCTTTTTGTCGCCATTACCAATGCCGAGGAATATATTTATATTACAACCCCATATTTTATTCCAAATGATGAAATTGTTACAGCTTTACAGGTTGCTGCAAGAAGTAACATAGAGGTTAAACTCATAGTGCCAAAAGTATCGGATTCTTGGATTGCAGAATACGCAACTAACTCTTATTTAGAAAAGCTTTTGGAGGCTGGAGTGGAGGTTTATCAATATACCAAAGGTTTTGTACATGCCAAAACAATCGTTATCGATGGTGTTTTTAGTACCGTAGGTACTGCAAATATGGACTACAGAAGCTTTAATATTAATTTTGAAGTCAATGCTTTTATTTATGACAAAAAGTTTTCTGAAAGTCTTAAAAGTGATTTTAAATCAGACCTTATGGACACTCAACAAATACATTTAGAGACATGGGTGAACAGGTCTAGAAGAAAAAGGCTTATAGAAGCCTTAGCACGTTTAGCCGCCCCACTATTATAAAATTATCGTCTGCTTCGTCGGTTTTGTCTTGCAGAAGTCGGTTGTCCGTAATGTTGTTTTGGGATGGATGCTTTTTTCATTTGCTGTTTCATCATCTTAATTTGGTCGGCAAGCATATCACGCTTATCCAGTTTTTCCGCCTCAGATAACAACTTTTGTGCCTCTTGCTTACGTCGCTTTGAAAAGGCGATACCGGCTAAATTCAATTTTGCCATGGCTAAATCATGATCCATTGATAGTCCAAGGCTTATGGCTTTTTTAAAGTATTTCTCGGCTTCGTTCATATTGGTTTGGGAAACCATAATACCATTAAGGTAGTTTAGATAGCCTTGTTGCTTTTTAACAAGTGCTGCTTGAGGGTTCTTTATTTTATCTAGCCATTTTTTAGCACCATCAAAGTCTTGTTTTCTTAATCTAAAGAATGCCAGAAGAATCAGTTCATTCTTAAAGTAAAGAAAAATAAATATGGTGGAAAGTAGGATATACATAATACCATTGCCAATATAACCTTCGGTAAACTGATAAATTGCATAGCCTATTATAAGTGCAGCAAGAACTAATTTTATATTTTTATTGAACATTGTTCCGTTTTTTTAAGGATGGCAAAGTTAATAAAATTCTATAGAAATATTTTTAATTTCAGACTTGCTAAAGTAAAAACTTGTTGTATATTTGCACCCAGTTTTTGAGAGACCTCAAACAAAAAAATAGTTTACTCAGATTATAAAAAGATAAGACATGCCAAAAAGAACGTTTCAACCGTCAAAGAGAAAGAGAAGAAACAAGCACGGTTTTAGAGAAAGAATGGCTTCTGTTAACGGAAGAAAAGTTTTAGCACGTAGAAGAGCTAAAGGAAGAAAAAGATTGTCTGTATCTTCAGAATTAAGACATAAAAAATAATGATTAACAATTGTTAATATTTTAAAGGTGTTACTTAGGTGTAACACCTTTTTTTATACCCAATCGATATTTATTTTTGCAAACCAAAAGATAATCCCATGCCTAAAAACAAAAACATCAAATCTATTTTACTAATCGGTTCAGGACCAATCATCATAGGTCAAGCCTGTGAGTTTGACTACTCAGGATCACAAGCGTTAAGATCATTGAGAGAAGATGGTATCGAAACGATTCTTATCAATTCCAATCCTGCTACAATAATGACAGATCCAACAATGGCGGATCATGTATACTTATTGCCTTTAACAACAAAATCTATTATAAATATTTTAAAAGAACATCCCCAAATAGATGCTGTATTACCAACTATGGGTGGACAAACGGCATTGAATCTATGTATAGAAGCTGATGAAAAAGGGATTTGGGAAGATTTTGGTGTAGAAATTATTGGTGTTAATATTGATGCTATTAATATCACAGAAGACAGAGAAAAATTTAGAGAGCTAATGCTTAAGATAGGTGTAGGTATGGCGCCACAAGCAACAGCAACCTCCTTTTTAAAAGGAAAGGAGATAGCTCAAGAATATGGTTTTCCTTTATGTATTAGGGCCTCATTTACATTAGGTGGTGCAGGTGCTTCTATCGTTTATGACGAAAAGGAATTTGATGAAGCGCTTACCAGAGGTTTAGAGATTTCACCAATTCATGAGGTGATGATTGATAAGGCCATGATGGGATGGAAGGAATATGAGTTAGAGCTTCTTAGGGATAGAAATGACAACGTAGTGATTATCTGTACCATTGAGAATATGGATCCTATGGGAATTCACACTGGTGATTCCATTACAGTAGCACCTGCTATGACCCTGTCGGATAAGACATTCCAGAAAATGCGAGATATGGCTATCCATATGATGCGTAGTATTGGAGACTTTGCTGGTGGTTGTAACGTTCAGTTTGCTGTAAGTCCAGACGAAGATGAAGAAATCATTGCCATTGAGATTAATCCACGTGTATCGCGTTCCTCTGCATTGGCAAGTAAAGCTACAGGATATCCAATCGCTAAAATAGCCGCTAAGTTGGCGCTAGGTTATACCTTAGATGAATTAAGCAATCAGATCACAAAATCTACATCGGCATTATTTGAACCAACATTAGACTATGTTATCGTAAAAATACCTCGTTGGAACTTTGACAAATTTGAAGGTTCTGATAGAACTTTAGGTTTACAAATGAAAGCTGTAGGTGAAGTGATGGGAATAGGTCGTTCCTTCCAAGAAGCTTTGCATAAAGCCACTCAATCCTTAGAAATAAAACGTAATGGCTTAGGTGCTGATGGGAAAGGTTACAAGAATTATGACCAAATTATTGAAAAACTGACTAATGCAAGTTGGGATAGGGTTTTTGTTTTATATGATGCTATTCAAATGGGAATTCCTTTAAGTCGTATTCACGATATCACAAAAATTGATATGTGGTATCTAAAGCAATATGAGGAACTATTTGAATTAGAAAAAGAGATTTCTACCTATACAATAGACACCATTCAAAAAGAACTGTTACTTGAAGCGAAACAAAAGGGTTATGGTGACAGACAAATAGCACATATGTTAAAGTGTTTGGAAAGTGAAGTTCACAACAAACGTAGGGAGCTTAAAATAAACCGTGTTTACAAACTTGTAGATACATGTGCTGCGGAGTTTAAAGCGCAAACTCCTTACTATTACTCAACTTTTGAAAGTGAAGTAGAAACAGCAGACGGTCAGGTTTCTGTTGCTAACGAAAGTATTGTAACAGATAAAAAGAAAATTATTGTGCTGGGTTCAGGTCCAAACCGCATTGGTCAAGGTATTGAGTTTGATTACTGTTGTGTACATGGTGTCTTAGCCGCAGCAGAGTGTGGATACGAAACCATTATGATCAACTGTAACCCTGAAACGGTTTCAACAGATTTTGATATCGCAGATAAACTATATTTTGAACCTGTCTTCTGGGAGCACATTTATGATATTATCCAACACGAAAAGCCAGAGGGAGTCATTGTACAGCTTGGTGGACAAACGGCATTAAAGCTTGCTGAAAAGCTAGAACGCTATGGTGTTAAGATTATGGGAACTAGTTTCCAGTCTTTAGACTTAGCTGAAGATAGAGGAAGTTTTTCAACCCTGTTAAAAGAGAATAATATCCCATATCCAAAATTTGATGTCGCTACGAATGCTGAAGAAGCACTCAAGGTTGCTGAAGAATTAAATTTCCCAATTCTTGTAAGACCCTCATATGTCCTTGGAGGTCAAGGAATGAAGATTGTGATCAATAAACAGGAATTAGAAGAACACGTTATTGATTTATTAAAATCCATTCCTGGAAACAAGTTGTTATTAGACCATTATCTCGATGGAGCAATTGAAGCCGAAGCAGACGCAATTTGCGATGGTGAAAATGTGTACATTATTGGTATAATGGAGCATATAGAACCTTGTGGAATACACTCTGGTGATAGTAATGCCACATTACCACCATTTAATTTAGGTGAATTTGTGATGCAGCAAATTAAAGATCATACCAAGAAAATAGCATTGGCTCTGAACACTGTAGGCTTAATCAATATTCAGTTTGCTATTAAGGATGACATCGTTTACATTATTGAAGCGAATCCAAGAGCCTCACGTACTGTACCATTTATAGCTAAAGCCTATAAAGAACCCTATGTAAATTATGCAACCAAGGTGATGTTAGGCGATAAAAAAGTTACTGATTTTAATTTCAATCCACAGTTGGAGGGTTATGCCATTAAACAACCTGTATTTTCATTCAATAAATTTCCTAATGTGAATAAAAAATTAGGACCAGAAATGAAGAGTACGGGTGAAAGTATCTTGTTTATTGAAAGCCTTAAGGAAGATGAGTTCTACGATTTATACTCTAGACGAAAAATGTATTTAAGTAAATAATGGCATAGTTTTAGCTGAATTTTAATAGAATTTGCTATAAATTATTAACTTAGCTAAAAATTGGATTGTATGGTTAGAACTTTACTTTTATTAATACTTACATTATTTATGGTGCCTGTGACGAATGCACAGGTTACCTTAAATCAAGTTGACGACTTTCAAGATGGCACAACTCAGGAGTGGCGTATAGGTGGAGCTGGTAATGCTACGAATGGTCCTATAAACGTTGCTGATGCCGGACCTGCAGGTGCAGGTGACAATTGTTTGCAATACACATCCTTGGGAGGTAATGGAGTTGCCAGTAAAATGGTGTTTTACTCTCAAAACCAACAATGGAGCGGTGATTTTTCGAGTGAGAATGTAGACCGCATAAACATGGATGTTAATGTACAGACCAATGATCTAAACCTAAGAATTGCAATGCAAGGTACCAATGGTACTAGAATATGTTCTACGAACGCTATAAATGTTGTGGCTAATGGTACGTGGTCTAATATTACATTTCCTATATCTGCTGCAGATTTTACAGTAGTTAGTGGTGGAGGTGATGCTGCTTCAGTTTTATCAAGTGTTTTTACTGTTAGGATATTGAGCAGTGCTTCACCGACTTGGGATTTGCCTGATGTTATCGCTGCCACCATACAGGTTGATAATATTACGGCTTCATCATCGCTAAGTGTTACGGATTTTGAAAGTAACACCAAGGAATTTACGATTTCACCTAATCCTTCAAAAAATAAATTAAATGTAATCTTACCATCAAATGAAGAAATGGATATCGAAGTATTTGATGTTTTAGGTAAGCGTGTTTATAAAGGGGTGCTATCACAAATATCATCTTCAGTCAATGTATCAAACTGGAAGAGTGGTGTTTATTTGGTGAGAGTATCTAATGATCAGGTTTCTCAAACTAAAAGGTTCGTGAAACAGTAAGCACAAATTTTAATAATAATGATAAAAAAAGCAATCCTAAATATGGGTTGCTTTTTTTTGTGTTAGTTGTCAGGAAGATTTATTTTCACTCTATAGCCTTTAAGTTTATCAAGATAATTTTCTAGTGAAAAATTGCTATGGTCAAATTCTTCTTGCCTATGCTTTTTGGTTTCCATGCGTTTTAACGCCTTCAAAAAACGTTTCACCTCGGTTTTGTCATTTAAAATGAGACCAGGAACCGTTTTGGCCTTTCCTTCTTCAGCCTTGGCAACCATTGTGAAATACGAGGAATTACAATGTTTTATAATGCCGCTTTGAATATTTTCAGACTCTACCCTTATACCAATAACCATTGATGTTTTACCAACATAGTTAACAGATGCTTTCATGGTTACGAGTTCACCAACTTCAATAGGGTTGATAAAATCTACGGTATCTACAGACGCCGTTACACAATAGGATCCAGAATGTTTAGAAGCACATGCAAAGGCAATCTGATCCATAAGATTTAATATAAATCCACCGTGAATTTTACCGCTAAAATTAGAGTGTGAAGGCAACATTAATTGCGAAATCTGTATCCTTGAAACGTCAACTGTTTTGTACATGAGATTATATTATAATTCCTCCGATGCTCTTTTTATAATATTTTCAGGAAGTGATTTTTTGGCTTTAGCTCCCATTTTTTTGATTTTCTCGACTCTAGAGATCAAGTTACCTTTACCCTCTACCAATTTGTTCATTGCGGCAGAATAATCACTTTTAGCTGCGTCAATCTTTTTGCCAACACCAGTTAAATCAGTAACTAGACCTTCAAATTTATCATATAGGGCTCCAGCTTGTTTCGCAATTTCTATAGCGTTTTGCTGTTGTTTTTCGTTATTCCACATGGTATCTATGGTCCGTAAAGTCGCTAATAGGGTGGAAGGTGTAACAATAACAATGTTTTGCTCAAACGCTTTTGTATAAAGGGTGTTATCTTCATTAATAGCTACTGCAAAAGCAGGTTCAATTGGGATGAACATCAAAACGAAGTCAGGGGACTCAATATCATATAAATCTTGGTAGTTTTTGGCTGATAACTGATCTACATGCTTTTTAATAGAGTTAACATGTGCTTTTAAATACATAGGGCGTTCCTCTTCCTCGGCATTAACCAGACGTTCGTAATCCGTTAAAGACACTTTGGAATCTATAATCATCTTTTTATTATCTGGAAGATGAAGTACAACGTCCGGCATGACACGCGATCCGTCGTCACGCTGAAAATTTTGCTGTACAAAATATTCTCTGTCCTTTTCCAAACCAGACTTTTCCAAAACGCGTTCTAATACCAATTCGCCCCAATTCCCTTGGGTTTTACTATCTCCTTTTAAAGCTTTGGTGAGGTTGGTGGCTTCCTTGGCCATTTGTTGGTTAAGGTCTTTAAGTCCCAATAGTTGCTCTTTTAAAGCAGAGTGCATACTAATACTCTCTTTTTGGGAATCTTCGACCTTTTTTTCAAAGGTTTTTATTTTTTCTTCGAGCGGATTAAGAATGTTTTTAATGTTTTCTTTATTCTGAATGGTGAATTTCTCCGACTTTTCATCCAGAATTTTAGATGCCATTAATTCAAAATCTTTTCTGAGTTGTTCTTGTTGCTTTGCCAGCTCTTCGTCCCGTTTTAAATTCTGCTCTTGTAGATTATCGTATTCAGCATTTTTTCGAGTTAATTCGCTGTTTAAAAACTCTTTTTCTTTTCTGATGTCTTCACGTTCTTCTTCAATTTTAGAAATATTTTGTTTGAGTTCGCTTATCATTAAAGTCAATTGATTTTGACGTTCCTCAAGTGTGCTCTGTTCACTTTTGGATTTTAATTTTGTAAAAAGCATACCCAAATAAGCGCCAATGATGGCTGCAATACTAATGGCAATTAAAAGAATAAGTGTGTCGTTCATGTATAAATTAAGCGTATTGATCAAATATAAAGATTTCGCTTAAAATCTGAGATGTGAAGGTAGGCAAAAAAAGACTATTTCTTAACCCTAAAACTTCCAGATGTATTGTCAAAAGAGATTAAATCGTCCGGAAAAAGTGATTCGAAAACACCTTTGGTAATAAGGTTACATGGCTGATCATAATATACGCTTTGGTTTTGCATAACGATCATCATATCGCAAAGTTGGATGGCCAGATCAATTTCGTGAGATGAGAATACAATGGTTTTCCCCGTTTCTTTGGTCAACTTTTGGAGTAATTTTAAGATGTAGGCCTTGTGATACATGTCGAGATGGGTGGTTGGTTCATCTAAGACAATGATATCAGTGTCCTGGGCCAATGCTCGGGCAATCATCACTTTTTGTAATTGACCATCACTGAGCTGGTAACATTTCTTGTCCTTTAGCTCTGTGATATTTACCAATTCAAGAGCATTTTTTACAATCTCAATATCTTTTGTGTTCAAATTACCAATCCAATTGGTATAGGGATACCTTCCAAGCGCAATAAGTTCATATACTGATAGATTTTTTGAAGTGACCGTTTCGGTCAAAACGATACTTAATTGCTTGGCGAGCTCTAAAGCAGATACCGTCCGCAAATCTTTTTGATTTAGATATACCGTTCCGGATAATGCAGGCTGAACTTTTATAAGTGTTCTTAAAAGTGTCGATTTACCTATACCATTGGCACCGACCAAACCTATGAGCTGTCCTTTTTCAAGTTCAAAATTGATGTTTTTGGAAATGACCGTTTCTTCTTTTTTGGTTTTATAACCAATAGAAAGGTTTTCGGTTTTTAGAATTGTATTTCTTTTATTTTTTAGCATTAAAACATCATTTTACGTTGCCTTACCAATAGCCAAATTATTACCGGTGCGCCAACCAAGGCTGTAATCGCATTAATAGGTAGGGTATAATCACTTCCCGGAACTTGTGCAATGCTATCACAAACGAGCATGATAATGGCACCCAATAGAAAAACAGCAGGTAATAAAACTTTATGGTTTGAGGTTTTAAATATTTGCCGTGTTAAATGCGGAATAGCCAAGCCTATAAAGGCAATTGGGCCTGCAAAGGCTGTAATAGTACCAGCAATTAAACTGGTAGCTAAGATGATGATAAACCGACTTTGTTTGAGATTAATACCTAAACTTTTAGCGTAGTTTTCACCTAATAGAAGACTATTTAATGATTTTATAGAAGTCACACTTAAACTGATGCCGACAATATAAATTATAAAAAAGATACTAAGTTCTTGCCATGATAAATTGCTTAAACTTCCAAAACCCCAAAAAATGTATTGTTGTAGTTGTTCTGCAGAACTAAAATAAGACAGTACACTTACGACTGCAGCAGTGATACTTCCAAACATTAAACCAATAATCAATATAGCCATGGTATCCCTAACTTTATAAGACACTGCCAAAACGGCTAATAAAACCAAAAAACTTCCGAGGCTTGCGGCAATAACGATACTCCATTTAGAAACTAAGGCTGTGGCAAAAAAACCTCCAAATAAACCCGAACCAAGAATTATCAACGCAACACCTAAACTTGCACCAGAAGTTATTCCTAGAACAAAAGGACCAGCCAACGGATTTCTAAATAGCGTCTGCATGAGGAGACCAGAAATCCCTAAACCTGAGCCCACTAAAATAGCTGTGACAGCCTTGGGTAGACGATAGTTGGTTATAATTACCTCCCAAGTAGAATTATTAATATCACCAATTAGACTTCCTATGATGCTTTTTAAAGGAATATTTACGGAACCTAAACTTATATTAATAAAAAAGCAGGCTAAAAGCACTATGATTAGTAAAACATACTGAAAGCGATATGTCTTTTGTTTTTGCAATTATTGAAGAGGTTTAAAGAAACGAGGATTATAGTTTTCTAGTAGTTCTGGATGACCAATTTTTATAAGATCTTTTAATACCAAATCGGGTCTTGAAGTGCCTAATTCATAATATAAAACACCCCCTTTAGCACCTGTAGTTGTTGAAAATGTAAAAATAGACTTGTTTTTAAAGGCATCAAAATTTGTATATAGCTTACTCGCTTCTTCTAATTGCTGGTAGCTGGTGTAGTACGATGGACTTAACCAGATATCGGCTTGTTGCGCTTTTTCTAAAACGACCTCAAAGCTCAATGCTAAGCTCCCATTTCCAGAAGTGTCACCCCACAAATAATTAAGATTAGCGTCCTTTAAAAACTGAGCTTCCGGACTAGATCCATTTGGTAAATACCAAACTTCCTTGTGCATCGCTCCGCTTAGAATAGTCGGTTTGCTCTTTGCTTTATTAGCTAATTTTTTTGCATTTAGGTAGTTGGACTCAATAGACTTGAAAATAGAATCCGCTTCTGTTTCCTTATTGAATAAAGCTCCAAAGAATTTAATCCATTCGGCTTTGGCCAGTGGTGTCGATTCTACCCAATCCCCATTATAAATTACAGGGATACCAGCCTTTTTAATGGTCTCAAAACTCGTATTTATACCGTCCACTCCAAAACCAATTACGACATCAGGTTGAAGTTCTAGTAATACTTCGGTATTCAGGCCTTCATTTTTCCCCAGTTCTCTGACCAATCCATTGTCTATACGTTGTCTCGTTTTTTCAGAAGATATATAATCTGTACCAGGAAAGCCTACTAAAGTGTGTTCCATACCAAGCAATTCTAAAGCAGGGATATGCGTGGTGGAAGTCACTACAATTTTTGTTATGCTATCCGTTATAATGCCATCGTAAGCTTCCTTTTCAAACGTCATTTGTGCCAATTCATTTTTTGAAGCGATGAGGTATTTAGAGTTCTTTTTTGCTTCTGGCCATGGTTTCTTAATGGTTAAAATTTTATGGGAGGAATAATCTTGAATGGAAAATCCTTCTGCATGATTTAATATCAAATCGCCTTGGTCTTTATTAGGTAGATTAGGAAGAATTCTTGAGTTACCCTTGTCGTCCTTACAGTTGAGGAACAGGGCTAAAAAAAATATTAAAACAAGAGATTTTTTCATATGTAACTAATGTAACTCATTAATAGTTTTTGGAATTGTACATTTATTAAAACTTCTACAATGAGAGACAATTCAAATTTAACATTATATATCGTTGCAGCTGTTATTATTGCTCATTTTTTAGTTGGCTTCATTTATCTTATTTATAAAATGAATAAGAAAAAGGACAATTAATCTTTCCATGTATTTAGATTACACTATTTTTGTGGTGATATTTGGTTTCATTTAATTTTTATTGAATGAATTAAAAGGGAATTTGGTGAAAGTCCAAAACTGTTCCCGCAACTGTAAGCTATTAAGCTTGTTATTACCTTCATTGTCACTGGAAAACTTCTGGGAAGACCAATAGCAAGACGCAAGTCAGGAGACCTGCCAATTTCAACAAAGAAGTCAAACTTTCGGGATAAAAGTTTACTCGGTATTTGAGAAATAGGGTCTTTTGAGAGGTTCACATTCTCATCATCGTTGTATGTTCTCTCGAGCAATTTATGAATGAAATGAACAAAACAAAATTGTTTTGTAGCATATTGTGTTTTGGTATGCTAACAATTGGGTCTGGACAAATTGAACAGGATTCGGTTGAAGTTGAAAAATTGGATGAAGTGGTATTATCGGACTCGCGATTTGCTTTAAAACGTGAAAATTCGGGTAAAGTCATCACAAAAATCACTTCAAAAGAATTGGAAAAGTTACAGGGACAATCGGTCGCTGAAATTATTGGAAGAACGGTTGGTGTTGAAATTAACGGAGTTCGGAGTAATGCTGGGCAAAATCTAAGTTATTTTATTCGTGGAGGTAGAAATCTTCAGGTTTTAATTATGATTGATGGAATACAGGTTACCGATCCATCCCAAATTGCAAACGATTATGACTTACGTTTGCTTAATACAGACCAAATAGATTCTATTGAGATTTTAAAAGGTGCTTCCAGCACACTTTACGGAACTGGTGCGGCAACAGCCGTCATCAACATTAAATTAAAGGATCCTTCTAAAAAGTCATTTAATCTTAACTTGAGAAGTACGTTTGGTACCAATCAATCTTCTGATGAAGACAACTATGCATTAGAAGACTTTAGAAACAGTATTTCGTTAGATGGAAGCTTGGGTAGTTTTAACTATCTCGCCAGTTTCGGACAACAGTTTACAGATGGTTTGTCGGCTATTGAAAACGGTACAGAATCTGATGCTTTCAATAGTTATAATGGTAATCTTAAGCTGGGTTATAAGTTTAATAATGCTTTTAAATTTAATGCTTATGGAAGCTTTGATAATTACAAAGCAGATTTTGATGACAGCTTCAGTAGAATGGATGCTAACAACATTTCGTTTTCTAAACAATACCGTTTAGGATTATCTCCAGAATTTAATTATAACAAAGGAAGTATTATTGTTAATGCAGCGTTTAATAATGTAGATCGTGAAATTCAATCTGGTTTTCCATCTCTTTTTAATGCTCAGAGTATTGTTGTAGATGCGTTTAATAGATTCAAAATTAATGACACGTTCTATACAGTAGTTGGTTTGAATTTTCAGGAAAACCAAATGGAAAGTTACTCCATTCCTTTTGGGGAAACCGATTTTAACCAAGCTATAAATCCAGACAATGCACAATTTACAATAAATGATCCTTATGCCAATGTGGTTTATGTTTCAGATTTTGGTCTGAACGTTAATGCTGGATTTAGATTGAACAATCATAGTGAGTATGGTAGCCATTTGGTGTATAGCCTTAATCCATCTTATAAGTTTGATGTGGATTTTGGATACATTAAGGGTTTGGTAAGTTATAGCACAGCGTTTATAATACCTTCTTTGTACCAATTGTTTGAGCCAGCCTATGGTAACACTGATTTGGAGCCAGAAGAAAACCAGACCATCGAAGTTGGGGCAGAAGTATCCTTGGCAGATAAGGCTACATTCAGCCTTGTTTATTTTAATAGGAGAGAGGATAATTTTATAGATTTTGTAGATACAGGTAGTTTTGTTTATCAATATCAAAACATTTCAGATTCCTTTACTGCAAGTGGTTTAGAGTTTGTGGCTCAGGCAGAAATTGTTGAAGAATTAAATGTTAATGTAAATGCCACTTATACTTCTGTAGACAAGGATTTAAGTTTAAGAATCCCAGAAATAAAGGTGAATGCGAGAATAGATTATGCGCTTTCACAACAAACTCAAATGAGTCTGGCCTATCAATATAATGATAAGCGTGAAGATTCTTTTTTTAACAATTTAACGTTCAATAATGAAGTGGTGACTTTAGAATCATACGGTTTATTAGACTTTTATGTAAGTCATTCTATATTAGAAAATAAGCTATTACTTTTTGCTAACCTCACCAATATTTTAAATGAAGATTATCAAGAATTATTTGGGTTTTCAACAAGAGGGAGAGGTATAAATGTAGGATTCAGTTTAAAATTGTAGAAAATAAAATAGCCACCTCTAGGGTGGCTATTTTATTTAGTCTTCAAACATTAAACCTTCAATAGGAGAGTTTAATGTTTTTGATTTTAATTCTTTTATGACATTAGTTTCAAAAGTATCAATTCCTAATCTGCCACTCGAGGTAATGTCTACAATAGCAAAGGCCAATAAAGGATCGGATGAGGTCCCTAACGTTCCCAAATTCCCAGGGGTTTCAACATAAGGAATATCTGGTACAAGACCTGTAGCCGGTACCAGCACATCATTTACATTAGTTGAGTTGGCGGTTAAAGGAATTAGAGCATAGGTATGACCTGCATTGATATTTTGGGATTCAAAATCTGGGGAGTCAAACACCAATCGGTTAGATTGTGTTTTTCCAGCAGTTGTATCTCCAATATGAACCACTTCAATATACGGTCTTAAACTATTTATAATAAGTTCACTTGCTGATGCAGAGGTTGAAGAAGTTAATACATAAACTCTATTCAAATTGAGGCTGTTAATTGCAGAAGCATTAGATAATGTACTGGTAAACTCGTAATCTCTATTTTGGCTTTGTTGGTTGTCGTTATAGAACAATTTTGAAAACACCTGACCATTAAATTGACCAGTTACCATACTTGCCAAATGTACAGCTGTCTGTATACTTCCGCCACCATTATATCTCAAGTCTAAAATCAATTCCTCTACACCTGCTGATTGAAATTGTCCAAAAGCATCGTTTAGCTGATTGTCAAAAGTACTTGTAAAACCATTATACATGAGGTAACCTACAGTGGTGCCAGAAAAATTTAATACGTCAGCAATATGCACTGGATTTTCGGTATAAGCTTCTTTTGTCAAGGAAATACTTTCACCATTAAGGGTAATAGTATCATCATCGACCTCAGTAGTACCGTTAGTATTATAATCAGCAAAGTTTAACGTATAGGTATTAGGACTCAGTAATTCTACACGGTTAGCTACAGTGAGATTTGTTCCATTTACAGCTCTGAAAATTTGTCCTCTCGTAACACCTAAGTTATAAGCAACGCTGTTGTTTAAAACCAGAGTAACAGCACCAAACAACTCTGTTTCGCTATCAGGAAGAAAATAAAGTTTAAATTCTATACCATTACTTAGTATGGTTCCTTGCTGGGCATTTAAAACATCGAAGTAGTTAGGTACAATTCTACTGAATGGATCTAGAGGATCAAATTTTAAGGTTTCAAATAGCGCTTCGGGAGAATCAAACTCATCAAGATAGGTTTGATAATCTTCTGTTTTGTCATAACGATTTTCAATCCCATTAATGCCAAACCTATCGTTGGATAAATCAGGAACGTTATCATTATATAAGTAATATGCGTTCATGGCTTTCCAGACAAAATCCTTAATGTCTCCACTGGCGACAAGATTATCATCTCTATCCTCAAAACAACTTGTTAAGGTTAAGGAAAAGGCAATAGTTAAAACAAACAGATTTTTGAAAATTTTTCTCATAGCTCTCTTGGTGTCTTTTCTTAATAATAGCAATAGTTTACAGTATTAATGTAAAACTCTAAATTTACTTACATTATTATAAATAAAAAAACTTTGTAACAAATTGTAATGTACATCGTCGTAATGTTGAAGGTCGATAAAAACACCTTTAACCACCAATCAAAAAGTAATGAAGCAGGCAGATTTTGTAAGCTTAGTAATGCCATTTAAGGATAAAGTATTTCGTTTAGCCAAACGTTTGCTGGTTTCGCGAGAAGAGGCAGAGGATGCTACGCAAGAAATACTATTAAAGTTGTGGCGGAATAAAGAGAAGATAGAAGATTATAATAATATAGAAGCCTTCTCAATGACAATGACAAAGAATTTTTGTTTGGATAGATTGAAATCTAAGCAAGCACAGAATTTAAAAATTGTTCACAGTAATTATACGGATAACAATTCGTCATTACAAAAGCAAGTAGAAGCTAAGGATAGTGTAAGCTGGGTATCTCGAATTATGGAGGATTTACCAGAACAACAAAAGATCATAGTGCAACTGAGAGATATAGAACAATACGATTATACAGAAATAGCCAAAATGTTGGATATGAATGAAACGGCTGTACGTGTTAATCTATCAAGAGCAAGAAAAACAATAAGAGAAAAATTAACTAATACACATCGTTATGGTATTAAATAATATAGAAAAACTAATAGAAAAGTATAACAACGCTGAGACAACCCTAGCTGAAGAAGCACAGTTAAGAGAATACTTTACAAGCGAGGATGTTGCACCGCATTTAGAACATTACAAACCAATGTTCGTCTACTTTTCACAAGCACAGCAAGAGCAGTACACCAAAGACGTTCCATTAAAACCTAAGAGAACACTATTGTACCAATGGATTTCTGTCGCAGCAGTTGCCGTTCTTATGCTAGGTTTTATTATACCGCAGATTCTTGGTCCTTCGCAAGAAGAGTTAAGACAAAAAGAATTAGCAATGGAAACTTATAATAAAACCATGGAAGCTTTGAGTTTGGTTTCATTGGGCATCAATGAGGGTAAAGAACAGCTTAACTCGTTGGCTTTGGTTTCTGATAATTTAAATCAGGGCTTAGAAGAAGCTAGCCGATTGACTGAATTTTCAAAAGCAACAAATAGAATATTTAAAAACAAGTAACAAACCCACAAAAATTAGAGAATTATGAAAAAATTAATTGTAATAACAGCGCTTGTCTTGGCACCAATTGTGTCAAGTGCACAAAGTATCTTTGATAAGTACGAGGATATGCCAGAAGTTGCTTCGGTAATCGTAAATCAAAAAATGTTTAGTATGATTGCCACTATCGATATCGATATGGATGATCCGGAAGCACAGGCTTACATGGAGATGGTAAAGAAAATTACCGGATTAAAAGTGTTTACCACTGGAGACGAAAAAATATCAGCTGAGATGAAGACTACCGTTGAGAAATACCTTAAATCTTCAGATCTTGATGAATTAATGCGTATTAAAGATGGAGGTCAAACCGTGAAGTTTTATGTAAGAGAAGGCAAAGATGAAAATCACGTGAAGGAATTATTGATGTTCGTTTCTGGATTGAAAGAAATTACAGAAGGTCAAGACATTGAGATCAATGGCAAAAAGCGTGAAATAGAAACGGTTTTATTGACCTTAACTGGAGATATTGATTTAAGACAGATTTCTAAGTTGACCAACCAAATGGATATCCCAGGCGGCGACAATTTAAAGAAGGCTAGTGAAAAGAAAAACTAAGCTCATAATGAAACAATCAATCAATAACATAATGCTAATGTTGCTTTTGGTTGTAGCTTTTACAAGCTGCAACCAAGGGCCAACGTTACAAACGTATTTTGTGGATAACGAACTTAAAACAGGTTTTTTATCTGTAGATGCACCAGTGAGTTTACTTAATATAGACAACATTGAGCTAACCAAAGAGCAAAAGGAAGCCTACCAATCCATTAATAAACTGAATGTGTTGGCTTACAGACTTGATGCTAACAATACGGAAGAATACGACGTGGAACTGGCTAAGGTTAAAGCCATTCTCAAAAACCCTAAATACGAAGAACTAATGCGAGGTGGCAATAGTACGGATGGACGTTTTATGGTAAAATTTATTGGAGAAGTTGATAATGTTGATGAGTTAATTTTATTCGGTAATGCCAATGACAAAGGATTTGTGGTTGCCAGAGTTTTAGGTAACGATATGAATGCAGGTAAACTGATGTCTTTACAATCCGTATTAAAGGAAATGGATTTTGAAAATGCTAACCTAGGTGGAATAACAGATTTTTTTAAATAAGCTGACAATTATTTAAATGTTAATGTAAATCGTCTTGCGGCTTGTCCTCAGGACGATTTTTTATGGCGTTATTTTTCATAGTGAAAAATATGGCCACAAAGAATAAAGCCCCAAAACCCATAAATAATAATGCCTTGATAATAAAGTAGTCTAAAACTTCAGATAGACCAGCTACAAAAAAGCCAATCGCTACCAAACTAGATATGCTAAGGGAAATCGTGTCTTTATTTAAAGGAAAGAATTTCATATTCCTGTATAGTTGCTCGGTGAAATGGCTTTCAATTCGATCTTAATAGTATCCGAAACATCTAAAGTATCAATAAAATCCGAAATGGACGCTTTAGTAATGGCATCATTGGTTCTTGTTAACCCTTTTAAGGCTTCATAAGGATTTGGATAGCCTTCACGACGTAAAATAGTCTGAATGGCCTCTGCAACCACAGCCCAGTTATTTTCTAAATCCTGCTCAAACTTAGATTTATTCAAAAGCAGTTTTCCTAAGCCTTTAAGTGTAGATTTAAAGCCAATTAGGGTATGCCCAAATGGCACCCCTACGTTTCTTAAAACAGTACTATCTGTGAGGTCGCGCTGCATCCTAGAAATGGGCAATTTCGCAGCGAGATGTTCAAAAATAGCATTTGCAATACCCAGGTTGCCTTCACTGTTTTCAAAATCTATAGGGTTGACTTTATGTGGCATGGCTGAGCTACCAACTTCACCTTTTTTAATTTTTTGTTTAAAGTAATCCATAGATACATAGGTCCAAATGTCACGATCTAAATCGATAACAATGGTATTAATGCGTTTTAAGGCATCAAATAAAGCAGCCATGTGATCGTAATGCTCAATCTGAGTCGTTGGGAATGAATGCTGCAACCCTAATTTTTCTTGTACAAATCTTGTCCCAAAAGCTTTCCAGTCAATAGATGGATAAGCCACTTTATGCGCATTAAAGTTACCCGTGGCACCACCGAATTTGGCCGCACTTGGGACATCGTTTAAGAGATTAAACTGCTCATTTAGTCTGACCACAAAAACGTCAATTTCCTTTCCAAGTCGCGTAGGTGATGCGGGCTGACCATGTGTTCTAGCCAACATGGGTACGTCTTTCCATTCTTCAGCCAATTCTTTAATTTTCTTGATAAGTATAGTGTATTCAGGTACATAAACATTGTTCATCGCATCCTTAATACTTAATGGAATGGCTGTGTTATTTATATCTTGGGAAGTAAGTCCAAAATGAATAAACTCTTTATGGTTAGACAAACCTAAAGCATCAAACTTTTCCTTTATAAAGTATTCAACGGCTTTAACATCATGGTTGGTGACCTTTTCAATCTCTTTAATGGCAGCAGCATCGACAGGTGTAAAATTTTTGTAAATAGCCCTTAAATTCTCAAAAATACTATGAGAAACAGATGCTAATTGTGGTAATGGCAATTCGCAAAGCGCAATAAAATATTCGATTTCAACTAAAACGCGATACTTAATGAGAGCTTCTTCTGAAAAGTAGTTGCCTAAAGCGTTTACTTTAGATCGGTATCTACCATCTATAGGTGAAATTGCGCTAAGTGCTGTAAGTGCCATGTATTCTATAATTTTGAAGCGTCAAAGATAGGGAATCTGTCAGAAGTATGAGGTTAGAAGTCAGAAGTTTTTAGAATTTGATCGTAATCAATTTGGATTTATTTTTTTCAAAATATGCCTTGCCCTAGCTTTAAACCCTGAGCTTTGCATCTGAAAATCGCGCTCCAAAATCATGGCGAGTTCGGGATGAATCCAATCGTATTCAGTGCCTAATAGATAAAGTGAATTCATAGAATAGGCTTTAGGTGCAATTTTTTCGTCAGAAATCATCCAATCAAAACAAGCTTCAATAATTTTTTCTTTATGTATGTTGTTGAGATGTTGTTTTATTTTGGAATCCGTTTTTCCATAATAAGCCTTAGTTAGATATTCACAGATTTTTGCCATGGGTCGCACTGCAGAATCTAAATGTACTCTGGATACGTTTTGTGTAAAAACATCTAGATGAGGAATAATGGCTTCAAGATGTTCACCACACATAAACTCAAATACCCGGGCGGCTCTGCACGATATTTTATCATCCACATCAAATAAAATTTCCAAAAGGGGTTTTACCAATTCGGGATGACCTAAAACTAAATTGGCATAATGCAATCGTTTTTCGCGAGAGTGATTCACATAATTTAATTCCTCGTAAAGTTGGTCTTTTGTCAAAACGTTTCTTATTTTTAACGCTTCTAAATTAGTTAAAAAACCATGATAAAAAAATCACTTAAAAAAGTAGGTCTTGTTTTATTAGTCGTACTGATAATCGCACAATTTTTTGGGCCAGAAAAAAATGATGGAGATATTGCTTCGGTTGAGGCCTTTATAGCAGATACCAATCCACCTGAAGATGTTCAACTGATAATGAAGAGTGCTTGTTTTGATTGCCATAGTGACCATACACGCTATCCTTGGTACAACAATATTACTCCTGTAAATTATTGGTTGGCGGACCATGTTAAGGACGGTAAAAAACACTTTAATGTATCTAAATGGACCGACTATTCCGTTAAGAAAAAGGACCACAAATTAGAAGAGCTTGCAGAGGAAGTAGAAGAAGGCCATATGCCTTTACCAAGCTACACCTGGACGCACCGTGATGCTAAACTTAGCAAGGAACAGATTGAGGCTATAGAAGCCTGGGTTAAAACCGCTCGAATGAAGTATGCTTTTTTAAAAGATCCACAATAATTAGTGAGCAAAAAACTCTTAATTATCGGATTCGTTTGGCCAGAACCTAAAAGTTCTGCAGCTGGCAGCCGAATGCTACAGTTAATTGAGCAATTTCTCGATCAAGATTTTAAAATCACTTTTGCCTGCGCTGCCAAAACTTCCGATAATACTTACGATCTATCCCAACTCGGTGTAAATACGCAAAGCATAGTACTCAATGACGCTTCTTTTGATGACTTTATAATTAAGCTGCAACCAGATGTTGTGCTTTTTGATCGTTTTATGGTAGAAGAGCAATACGGATGGCGTGTAATAGAGCACTGCCCTCATGCTATGCGCATTTTAGATACTGAAGATTTTCATGGTTTAAGAAAGGCTAGGGAATTGGCTTTAAAAGAAGGAGTTGATGTTACAGTTGAGCACCTACAAAACGATACAACCAAGCGCGAAATTGCAAGTATTTATCGTTGTGATGTAAGCTTGTTTATTTCTGAAGCCGAAATAGATATTTTAACCCAACAATTTAAGATCGACCAAAGCTTACTGCATTATCTGCCGTTTTTGTTGGAGCCAATAAATGAAGAGAGGATAAACAGTTTACCAGCTTTTAAAGAACGTCAACATTTTATAACCATTGGTAATTTTTTGCATCCACCAAATTACGATGCAGTAGTGTATCTAAAGCAAACCATTTGGTCATTGATTCGCCAACACTTACCAAAGGCAGAGTTACATATTTACGGTGCTTATGAGTCACAAAAAGTGACACAACTGCATAACGAAAAGGAAGGTTTTTTAATTAAAGGGTTTGCAGAAGATGTCAATATAGTGATGCAACAAGCTAAAGTATGTTTGGCACCCTTGCGTTTTGGTGCAGGACTAAAAGGCAAACTTGTAGATGCTATGCAAAATGGTACACCTTGTGTGATGACTAACATTGCTGCTGAAGGCATGTTTGGAGAACTACAACCAAATGGTTTTATAGAAAACCATCCCAAGGCATTTGCGCAAAAGGCCGTTGAACTTTATACCAATGCAGAGTTATGGCAAGATAAGCAAGACTATGGTTTTGAGGTTGTGAATACGCGTTTTGATAAGGCCAAATTTGAAAATGACTCTGCACAAAAAATCCAAGACTTAAACACAGATTTAAAAAGACATCGTCAAAATAACTTTATGGGAAGCATATTGCAACATCAAACGTTACAAAGTACCAAGTATTTGAGTAAGTGGATAGCCGAGAAGAATAGGTGATTTCGTTTCGTGGTTTTTTACCGAACTTTGCTGGTTACACGCCAAATTAAAACTCAGCGAGGACTTTCAAGATTAGTTTAGAACAAGCAACCACTTGTCATTTTGTATTTTATTTCTTTCGTTTATAATGATTCTGAGTTATTTGATTTAAATATGTTTTTGTTCCAACCAGTTCAAATTGCAGTGCGTTCGGAAGTTCTGAGAATAAAGAAGCACCACCGCCCAATAAAATCGGAATTGTGGTAATTACCATTTCGTCAATTAAATCCTCTTTCAGAAAACTTCTTATTGTGGTTCCTCCGTCGATATAAAGTCTATTAAATCCTTTTTCATTGATTTGGTCTAAAATTTCCGTCAAAGTTCCTTTAACTAAAAATGCTTTCCCTTTATAAGCTTCAGGTATTCCTTTTAACTTATTGCTCAATACAAATACCGGTTTATCATAGGGCCAATCAATATCAAAACAGCAAACGGTTTCAAATGTTGTACGCCCCATCACAAGAGCGTCAATTTCATTGTTGAATTCTACATATCCCAAATCATCATGTTCTGGGTTTGGTATCGTATGTAGCCAATCAATTCCACCATTTTTGTCAGCGATATAGCCGTCCAAACTTGTCGCAATGAAAACACTATTCTTTTTACTCATTATTTATTGGGTACTGTTTTTCCATGTGAATTTCAACCTTTAGGATATCAAAGCCATTTACAGAATTGCATCCCTCCTTAACGAAGTTCGCCATAAAAAATAACTCTATCAAGTTTTTGTTAAAAACCTTGCTTAATTTCAAAATGTAAAATATATTTGTCATATAGTTAAAAGTATTTTACTAATTATAAAAAATATTTGTCAATCATGAATACGGAAAAATTAATGGAAAACGAGCGTAAACAGCTCTTAAAAATTGGAAAGTTTAGATTGCCACATGCGTTTATGACTCTAGGTGTAATTGTAACAATACTATCTATTATCATGATGTTTGTAAGAGCATGGGTTATGGATGGAGATACGGAATGGTTAAAACTCTTATTGCAAAAAACATTACTCGTTGGTATGTTGGTCATGTCGGTGTCTAAAGACAAATTTGAGGACGAAATGACCATCAGTCTTAGGGCACAATCCTATGCTGTGGCCTTTATTGTTGGTGTGGTCTATGCCTTGGTTATGCCATATGTGGAGTTTGGTGTCTCTAATGTGGTTCACTCTGGTGGTGAAGTGTATAAGGATTTAGGGGATTTTCAGGTATTGCTGTTTATGCTTATGATTCAACTTATGTTTTACCACACGCTAAAACGAACCAGATAATGGAAAATACGATTAAGGTAGAGCGTGCCATTCTGAACCTGACGCAAGGTGAACTGGCTGAAAAAATAGGAGTGTCACGTCAAACCATTAATTCCATAGAGGCTAATCGTTATGTACCTTCTACGGTGTTGGCTCTAAAATTATCGGAGGTATTTAACAAACCGGTTAATGACTTTTTTAAGCTGAGTGCGGATGATTAATTTATAGGTCAGTTCAAGTGTCTCGACATCAATTGTCGAGATGTATTACGAACTACGTGACATGCTTTCAAAACTTATTTTAAAAGCTTCAACATATGCTTCATACCTTCTGTGGCGGTTTTGGCAATCACTTTAATATTTTGGTTGCCAACCATGGCGGGTCTTGGATCAATGTAATAAATAGCGGTATCGGGTTGTACATAATGAATTAGGCTCGCGGCAGGATAGACTTGCATACTTGTGCCAATGATGATAAGAATATCAGCTGCATAACAGATTTTAATAGCGGTATCCATCATAGGGACGTCTTCGCCAAACCAAACCACGTGCGGACGCAATTGATAGCCTTTTTTACAGGTGTCACCAACATGAAGATCTTCAGTCCATACATGGATGTCATTGGTATTGCCAGAGCTTCTTATCTTTCGTAGTTCACCATGCAAATGCACCACATCGGTACTCCCAGCTCGCTCATGTAAATCATCTATATTTTGTGTTACAACGGTCACCTTATACTGTTCTTCCAGTGCTGCAATGGCCTTGTGCGCATCGTTGGGTTGCACCTCTTTAAGCTGTCTGCGTCTCTGGTTATAAAAGTCTAACACCAATTCTGGATTTTGTCTAAATCCTTCTGGTGAAGCCACTTTCATCACATCATGGCCTTCCCAGAGTCCATCATGGTCCCTAAAGGTCTTGACTCCACTTTCGGCACTCATACCAGCTCCTGTTAATACGACAATGTGTTTCATATTTTAAAAATAAAAAATATAACAACAATACGTATTTTTGAATTATGGCAGATTTAAAACTTTTAGAATATCTGGAATCCTATCTTACCGAAAACCGAAAAGAACGTTTTAAAACCGTTTTGGCGCAGCGCACCAAGTATTTTACGGTGGCCACGGAAGATGTCTACCAATTGCATAATACCTCTGCGGTTATACGTTCTTGTGATGTGTTTGGCATACAGGAAGTGAATATTGTTGAAGAAATCAATTCTAAACGCATTGATCGAGAAATTGCCATGGGAGCTCAAAAATGGGTCGATCTTAATCGGTACCACACCACAAAATCCTGTATCGAGGATTTAAAATCCAAAGGCTATCAAATCGTGGCGACCAGTCCACACGCCAAGGACTGTGATCTCATCGATTTTGACATTTCCAAGCGCTCCTGTTTTTTCTTTGGTAGGGAAACCGAGGGTCTATCTGAGCGTGTTGTGGAAGAAGCGGATTGCTTTTTAAAAATTCCAATGGTAGGCTTTACCGAAAGTTTGAATATTTCCGTCTCAGCAGCCATCATTCTTCAGCATGTGACATCCAAATTGCGTAAATCCGATATCAAATGGCAATTAACCGAAGCGGAACAAATTGAAAAACGTTTCGATTGGATTAAGAAGACCTTAAAGGATTATGATGCCATTGTAGAGCGCTACACAGCGAAGCTTTAATTTTTGTAACTTGAAGCATTATCATTAATACTTACGATTATGGTAGGATGGTTTGAAATTCCGGTAAACGATATGGCGCGTGCTAAAAAATTCTATGAAACTGTTTTTAAGGTAAAAATTCAAGAGGTTGATTTTGGTGGACTGCAAATGGGATGGTTCCCAAATCAAAACGGAGGTGAAGGTGCTACAGGAACCCTTATTAAACAGGAATCCTATATCCCAAGCCAGGAGGGGACGTTGGTTTATTTTATGTCTAAAGATGTTCAGAATGAATTGGATCGAATAGAAGCAGCAGGAGGTCAAATTTATCAGCCTAAAACCAAAATTTCAGACGAACATGGTTTTATGGGAGTCTTTATAGATACGGAAGGCAATCGGGTGGCGCTGCACTCCAATGCTTAGGTCTTATCTTTTTTATTTTTACGTTCCTTACTGCGTTGAATCACCTTGTATTCTTCGTAGCACTCGCTTATGGCATCCAAAATCTGTAAATCATTTGCTGTATTGATAAAGTCCTTAGAGTAATTACATTGGTTAACGATTTCGTCTAAATCGTATCTGTTTACACGCAGTAGAACCATGAGCATTTCGCGATCAAAACGTTTGGCCAATTGGTTTCTAATCTCATCATCTTCCTTAATCTTTCGGAGTTTCTGCATTTCGTTTGGTTTCTTTCCAAACATGTTATAAAGGAAGTCGGCAGGATTAAAAATAGCACCCAACACTTTGGTCGCAATATTGGGTTTTCCACCTTCATAAGCTTTACCATATAGGCCAGAAATACGATACTGGTTATTATTTCTAATCGGCACTTGCTTCATGTCTACTTCTAAGTAGCCTGTAAGTTCCAAGGACTTTACGGTCACCTCTTCCAAGGCCAATGCCAATTCGGTCATAACGATTTCGGTATTTCCAAATTTTAGCCAGTCGTTAGTGACTCTAACTTTTAAGGATTTGTAGCCTAAGTAGGAGAGGTGCAAAGTGTCGTTCACCTTCGCCTTTATTTCAAATGCACCATTGTCATCGGTGGCCGTACCTACAACTTGGTTGATGTTAACAATGTTAACCTCACTCAAAGGTTCTTGGGTTGTTGCACTGGTAATCGTTCCCTTAACGGTTGTGGGAAGTTTGGTGGCGGTGCTGTCTTGACTATAGCTGTAAACTGTAGTGAAGCATAAAAATATAAGTAGTAAGTAGCGCATAAATTTAAATACAACGTAAAGGTAAGAAACTAAACGGATTTCACCATTTGGACTACAAGATTTGACTAAATATTAACAACATGCATGCCATAAAAAAAAGCCTCTAATCAGAGGCTTTATGTTTATTTACGTCTTGAGCGACGTGGTCTGTCCGATGCTGAGCGTTTACCTTTCTTGGAACGGTCCGAGCGTCTTCCTCCTTGGAAACTGGAATCGTTACTACGTCTAGAGCGTTTTTCACCTCTTGGTCTATCATTACCTTTACGCTTGCCACGACCTCTATCGCGTTTACCGCCTCCGCCACGGCCTTTATTTTCGCTAACTTCTACATTTACGAAGCGCCCATTGTATTTAAAATCGGTAAAGAAGTCCAATACCTTTTTCTCATGGTCTTTGTCCGTGTTAAAAAATGAAAAGCTGTCTTTGACATCCACTTTAAAGACATCGTCTTTGCCCAGTTCCAATACCTCTTTCAAGAAATCCTTAAGCGCCATCCAATCGTAACCATCTTTACGGCCTACATTGATAAAGTAGCGCGTATCATTGCCCGAACTGCGTTCATCAGCATCATGACTGCCAGAATCCGATACCGATAAATCCTTAGACCCTTGATAATAGTTAAAGAAACGGGTAAACTCAACAGAGAAAAACTTCTTGATCAATTCCTCTTTATTGGTATCCTCAAACAATGCGTTGATGCTGTCTAAATATTTGTCAATTTCGTGATTGACTTCCGTGTTATGCACCTTTTTCGCTAAGCTCATCAGTTGCACTTCGCAGATTTCCATACCAGACGGAATTTCCTTTTTCTCAAACTGCTTTTTAATAATGCGCTCAATACTTTTAATCTTGCGTACTTCACTTTTAGCTACAATCACCATAGATACACCTGTTTTACCGGCACGTCCTGTACGACCAGAACGGTGCGTATAGGTTTCAATTTCATCTGGTAATTGGTAATTGATCACGTGTGTAATATCGTCTACATCAATCCCTCTTGCTGCCACATCCGTCGCAACTAGCATTTGGATTTGATTGTTTCTAAAGGATTTCATGACCAAATCACGCTGATTCTGACTTAAATCCCCATGTAAGGCGCCAGCATTATAGCCATCCTCAATTAGTTTTTCTGCGATTTTTTGGGTATCGCGCTTGGTTCTACAGAATACTACCGAAAAAATATCCGGATTGGCATCGGCCAGACGTTTTAAGGCTAAATAGCGGTCACGACCATTCACCACGTAATATTCGTGGGATACATTGCTGGTACTTTCGTTTTTATTACCTACTGTTATTTCAAGAGGCTGGTACATAAATTTTTTGGCAATGGTAGCCACCTCTTTGGGCATGGTTGCCGAAAACAACCAGGTGCTTTTATCGGCAGGTGTGTGTGATAAGATATCCGTAATATCTTCGTAAAAGCCCATGTTGAGCATTTCATCGGCTTCGTCCAAGACGCTGTATTGAATTTTGGAAATGTCTACCAGATTACGACTGATCATATCCTTCATACGGCCTGGTGTGGCCACCACGATTTGTGCTCCTTTTTTTATTTGTTTGGCCTGTTCGGTAACGCTAGCGCCACCATAAATGGCCACCACATTTAAGCCCTTACAATACTTACCATAGAGTTTGAGCTCGTTGGTAATTTGCAAACAGAGTTCTCTGGTAGGTGAGAGGATAAGCCCTTGAGTGGTTCTGCTGTTAATGTCAATTTTTTGAAGCATCGGAAAGCCAAAAGCAGCGGTTTTTCCTGTGCCGGTTTGTGCTAAAGCCACTAGGTCGCGCTCTTCTTCTAATAGTACCGGAATTGCTTTTTGTTGAATTTCGCTTGGTGTTTCAAATCCTAGATCTGAAATAGCGTCTAATAGGTCTTTGTTAAGACCAAGGTTTTGGAATGTTTCCATTGTTGTTGTTACTGTATGCGATAAATTAATGCAGTGTTACATTAGAAGCGTATCGACATACTTAAACCTAAACTTCTGGTAACACACCTCACTCTGAGGTCTTCACGGTTAGTTTTAAGTGCCGTGAATTTCGGCGCAAAGATAGTCTTTTATTTGGATTGGCAATGCGGTGGTGCGCTTATCGGTCTCGGCCATGAGTAGTTGCGTGGTTTAGCGTTTAACTTAGCAAGTACACACCAAACTGAAAATCCGCGAGGATTTTCAGAAGTAGGCGAGAACAAGCAATTACTTATAGCCATTGTTGTAAAACGTTTTTTTAGAAAGGCAAGTCATCGTCGACATTATCCGATGGTTTTATATTTTTCGAAACACGAATACTATTCACATATTTTTTCCAAAAGAATAAACCTTTGTTAGAGAACTTGTAATAAAAATTATTTTCCTCTCTTACTTCTTCAACTATACCTTGTATTAAATATTTTTCTTTGATTATTTCATTTATGCCGTGAGGAAATTCTCCGCCATTTCTAATCTTTACGCCTACATCTCTAAAATAATCGTATAAATCAGATTCCCTAAATTCTATATATTGGTTCTCATATATAGAATTCTGTGTATTTTGTTTGTTTTTACTGCTGTCAGAAATTAGCTTTTTTAATTCTTCATTCTCATTTTTCAATGTTTCTAATTCCATTGATTGAGATTTTAAATATACCTCTCTTTCGTCTAATTGATTTCGTAGCTGCTCGATTTGCTTATTAAAATCAGCTTTATCTCTGTAACTGGCTTTTAAATCTTCTAACTTGCTTTCTTGGATGGCAATCTCTTGCTTGCCCTCGTAATCAAAGACTTGTTGTTTAATAAGATTTTTCTTTCTACCAATTGTTGATTTTCTTACTAATTCGTCGACTGCCCACATAAAATATGGAAGGACTATAACATATATCAAAGCTATTCCAAATGGTATAAGAAAATAAGTGCCAACAGTAGCATAATTATTTTCTATGTAATTAATTCGGTTTTCGACATTTTTGTCAGAGAATAATAAAACTGTTATAGGTCTCCAATTTATAGCTATCCAAGAGATAATAAAGGTTCCAATTAAAGGATTTTTAATTCTATCCTTTGATGATTCAAAAAATGACTTTAGTATTTCTTTCATTTGTTGGTTAGGTCAAAATGTTTTACAACGTTTAGGATATGAACTCGTTTTAATGGTTTATATCCACCGATAAGCGAAGGTCGCCATTTTAAACCATAATATCAATACGTAACTTCACGTATTTTTTTAGTTCAGGGCTTTGTCACGGTAACGCGACTGCCGTATCAGTTTCATGGAGCGCAATAAATCGAGATAATCCGAGGCCATCGCTTCATCATCTATAGCTTCTGCATCCATCTTATTAAATCCATGGATTATATAAGTGTCTTTTGGTTTCCGCAGTACGATATAAATATCTTCCCTAGAAAACTTAAATAAGGTACGGTCGGCCTCAAAAATAACATCGCCCACCAAAAAGCTGGGTGCATTCATTTCCTTATGCAGTAAGTCCAATCCTGTGCGTTCTTTGGCATAGCCATACAGCTTTTGGATAAAACGTATGGTTTCGGCATTACAGGTGGTGCTTAAGGGTTCTAAGGTTTCGGTTTCAAAGTAATTATGGGCATCCTTAAAAAATTGGTTCACTACCCTAAGTATGGAGTCTACGGCTGGCCGCGTTTTAACCTCCTGTTTATAGTTTATAATTTTTTGCTGTGCCCTTTGGATGCGCTCTGTTGTGGCGTAAATGTCATTTTCGCCCATAACTTTCCATTTGCCATCGTACTTACATACCTTAATGTTGTAGTATTCGTAACCGCTCATTTGGCAACTGCCACAGCTGTCATTGACTTCCACAGATTTAGCCCAAATGTTTAAATCGGCTTCGATGATTCGGGTTTTGAGCATCTTAGCGTAGTTGTGGTTCAGCATAAGAAGCTTGTACAAGGAATCTTCGGTAACGGACTTTATTAAAAGGGTGTCGCCCTGTTTTAGGGCTTTGCGTGCTCGTATAAAGGTATTGCAGGTCTCACGCACTTTAGCGGCTTCATCTTGTGCGTAACTAGAGCATGCCAACATGAGCATGGTGATGACTACTATGTAGGTGTATTTAATTTGAAGCATCCGTAAGGGTGTTTAAAAATTTAATAAGCTGTTGTACGGCCTTACCACGATGGCCAATTTTGTTTTTTTCTTCCAAAGGGATTTCGGCAAAGGTTTGGTCGTAGCCCTCAGCTTTAAAAATAGGGTCGTAACCAAAACCTTGCGTGCCCTGTTTTTCGGTCGTAATCTCGCCTTTGCAAATACCTGTGAAGGTCTTGAGTGCTCCATTGAGGTGCAAAGCAATGACCGTTTTAAATTGGGCTTTTCGTGAGGTCACATTTTCTAGTTTTGCCAGTAGTTTGTTCATATTGTCCTCAGCGCTGCGTTGCGGACCAGCATAATGTGCCGTATCCACACCAGGCGCGCCATTAAGGGCATCGACTTCCAAGCCTGTGTCGTCCGCAAAGCAATCGTAACCGTAATGGTCTTTTACATAACTGGCTTTTTGTTGGGCATTGCCCGCAATCGTGCCCGTAGTTTCGGGTAGCTCCTCGTGGCAACCAATGTCCTTAAGGCTTAATAGGGTAATGTGCTTGGGCACTAAGGCTTGTACCTCTTTAATTTTGTTTTGGTTATTGGTGGCAAAGACAATCTGCAT
The DNA here is from genome assembly GCF_042676105.1 of Winogradskyella aquimaris. Lineage (NCBI taxonomy): Bacteria > Pseudomonadati > Bacteroidota > Flavobacteriia > Flavobacteriales > Flavobacteriaceae > Winogradskyella > Winogradskyella aquimaris. Next base: position 98,733 of record NZ_JBHTJQ010000001.1, read on the forward strand.
CATATGGATGTAATAGGAAGGTAAATATACTTTAATATTCGTTTTTGGGTTTGGGATGTCTTAAATTTATAACTCTAAAATGTGAACAATGCGGTTACTTATATTGTTTTGTGCGCTGTCTTTAAGCGCGTTTGGCCAAACGGTGGTCAAAAAGGTGGACTCCAAATGGATTATGGAAGTGGATGGAATGCCCTTTGACATCAAAGGTGTCACTTTTGGGTATCATGATGATGTAGCCAATTACGATACCTATTTTAAGGATTTAAAGTCCATTGGTGTCAATACCATTAGAACTTGGGGTACGGATGAGAACACACCAGCGCTATTGGATGCGGCAGAACGTTACAACATCAAAGTGATGCTCGGTATCTGGTTGCGCCATGGCCGACCTGGAATGGAAGATGATGACAGTTTTGACTACCTCACGGACAACGAAGGTATGGAGGCCATGTACAATGCTGCTATGGAAACCGTAAATACTTATAAGAATCATCCTGCTGTTTTAACTTGGGGAGTGGCCAATGAAGTGTACTTAAATATGGCGACGGATGAAGAAAAGCTGGTGTATTCAAAGTTTTTGGAGTGCGTGTGTAGCAACATAAAGCAATTGGATGCCAATCATCCCATAACCTCTGTTGAGGCTTGGACGTTTGGATTGGATTGGTGGGAACAATACGTGCCATCCTTAGACATTTACGGTTTAAATAGTTATGGTCCTGGTGCGGGTGTGCTTCAGGATGAATTGGATAAACGCCAAATTGATAAACCCTATATCGTCACCGAGTTTGGAGTCACAGGCGAATGGGATGCACCAGCCGATAAAAATGGTGTAAAAATAGAACCTTCGGACAAGGAAAAATACGATGCCATTGTTAAGGGCTACAGCAACTGGATTAAAACCAAACCCTCGTGTTTGGGCGTGTATGTATTTCATTACAGTAGTGGTACCGATTTTGGTGGTGTGTGGTTAATGACCCATTTTAATGACTTGTACCGACCACAATATTGGGCCATACGTGAAGCATTTACAGGTAAAACACCGGACAATAGTGTGCCTGTTATTGAAGCCTTCAGTTTGCCAAATGAGACTTACAACAGCACGACTTGGATTCCTGTGGAGTTGCAGGTTACCGATGCAGAAAATGAAGCGTTGGCTGTTAGCTTTTATTATAATCAGCGTGAAGGCAGTCGAAGGCGCCGAAATCAGATGCTGCCCTTAAATTTTAGAAGCAACTTGGAGCAGGGTTTTGAGATTCAGTTACCGCGTGAAAACGGAGCTATAAAAGTCTATGCCTTCGCGAAGGATACCTATGGCAATTTAGGGATTGCTTCAACATCCATTAAGGTTAAAGATAACATAGCAGCTAAACGGGAGTTTAAGGTACCCAAGGCAAAGTTGCCATTTTATGTTTATAAGGATAATGAGCACGTTCCCTATTTCCCATCAGCTTATATGGGAAATTACAGGGCCATGGAGGTTGATTTAAACCATACAGCGCAGGTACATTCCGGTAAAACCGCTATTGCCATTAGTTACAACGTAGGTTATGATTGGTATGGATTTGCGATGGTAGATCCTGCCAATGACTGGGGAGATATTTTGGGTGGTTATGATATTTCTGGCGCTAAAACCTTTAGTTTTTGGGCAAAATCGGACAGTAGCAATGTGATGGCGACAATAGGCTTTGGTCTTATTGAAAATGATAAAACCTATTACGATACGGCCAAAAAGTCTATTGAAATTAAATTAACCAAGGAATGGAAGAAATATACCATTAAAACCAAGCGATTGGACTTGTCTTGCATACGGTCGGGACTTGTTATTTTTTCTAGTGGTACTGGATTACCACACAAAATTTATATCGATGATGTGGTGTTTGAATAGGGGTTATCCTGTGGTGTCCCTATAATGCAACGGTCTGCTTGCCCGAACCATTTTACCCGATTCCTAGAAGCAATCTTATAAATAACATCTCTTGGAACTCTTGGAATGTACCCTAAAACGCCTGAAAGTAATTGGTACTTGGGCAGTTTGCCCAAGATTTTTAAAAAGCCGTCCGAATGGGTACTTATGCCGTTATCATCAATAAGAATGACGGTTGTGAGTTCCTCTAATGGAAAACCATATTGGGATAGCAATGCCTGACCGCATGGCGACTGAAAAGCAACAAACTGAAATGTATGCTTGGGTGCCGACTTTAACAGCCAACGTACAACACCATTGCATAAATTACACGCACCATCAAAAATAATAATATTGGCTTTGCTTTGGTTGTTCATAAAGCATTCGGTTGTAAAATAATAGTCGATACAGGCGTTTTAAACTTTCATAATGTTTGGATTTTAAAGATTATTTATGATAATTATCAGTAATCCCAAGCGTTAAAAGTTGTATATTAGATAAAGGAATTATTAATTAAAACAAGTATAAATATGACGGTAAATTTTCAATACGTAAATACAGATGTAAGTGAGACATTATCAGCATTTACCAGAGAAAAGTTAGAGAAATTATCCAATAAATTTGAATTTTTAATATCAGCGCAGGTGTACATCAAACACGATGACAAAGACCACGACGCAGGTAAAATATGTAATATAGAATTGAGTCTTCCAGGACCGCGAATTTTTGCAACGTCCAACAAGCCATCTTATGAAATGGCTGTCAATGAAACGATTAACGATTTAACACGTCAACTAAAAAAAAGAAAAGGAGTATTTAAAACATTTTAAAATTGAGATAAAACGCTTAGACGTTTGATTATAACAGAGGGTTTACTCGGTTGGTTATCTATGATGATATGGTTCGTTCTTTAAAATAGTAAACCCTCTGTATAATTGTTCTATAAAAAACAAACGAACCATTTGATGCGAAAACGTCATTTTAGATAGTCCTAATGTTCCGTTGGCTCTATTGTAAAGGTCTTCGGAAAAGCCATAAGGTCCACCAATCACAAAAATCAAGGTTTTAATTCCGGAATTCATGTGTTTTTGTAAATAGTTAGAAAACGCAATGGAATTCATTTGCTTTCCATTTTCATCCAATAAAATGAGTATATCGGAATTTTGGGTTTTGGCAAGTATGAGTTCGCCTTCCTTTTCTTTCTGTTGGGTCTCTGAAAGGTGTTTTACATTTTTGAGATCCGGTATAATCTCAAATTCAAACTTTATATAGTGGTTTAAGCGCTTTTGATAGTCTTCAATTAAGGTTTGAAGGTTTTTATTATCTGTTTTGCCTATGGCGATGAGTTTGATATTCATAGTCTATTGTCACTTCGAGTGATTTCATTTTTGATAATCATCGAAATTGTAATTGTATCGAGATGTCTAATGTTAACCGTTCTCTATACAAATTTATTGGTTTTGCTTATAAATTCACTCGAACAGACCTAAGATTTATTAAACTTTTCAAATTTCAATTCCTATTTTTACATGAAATAAATGTGTAATGATTTCAAAAGAACAATTCCAACACGAAATAGATTTAATTATTGCCAATGCCATTAGAGAAGATGTTGGTGATGGTGATCATAGTTCCTTGGCATGTATACCAGCTTCGGCAGTGGGAAAAGCCAAACTTTTAGTAAAGGACAATGGAATAATTGCTGGAATTGATTTTGCAAAACAGGTTTTTAACTATGTGGATAAGGACATGAAAGTAGACGTGCTCATTGAAGATGGAAGTCAGGTAAAGCATGGAGATGTTGTGTTTTATGTGGAGGGTTCTTCACAATCTATTTTAAAAGCAGAACGTTTAGTACTCAATGCCATGCAACGCATGAGCGCCATTGCCACTAAAACAAAAACTTTTGTGGATTTATTGGAAGGTACGGGAACCAAAATATTGGATACGCGCAAAACCACACCAGGTATTAGAGCTTTGGAAAAATGGGCAGTTAAAATTGGAGGTGGCGAAAATCATCGATTTGCACTCTACGATATGATCATGCTAAAAGACAATCACATCGATTTTGCTGGTGGTGTGGCTAAAGCCATTGAAAAGACGAAACAATACCTAAAAGATACCCATAGAGACCTTAAAATCATCGTTGAAGCACGTGACCTCGATGAGATTAAAGAAATCCTAGATTGTGGTGGAGTGTATCGCATTCTAATAGATAACTTTAATTATGAAGATACCAGAAAAGCCGTAAAACTTATTGGTGACCAATGTCTTACGGAATCCTCAGGTGGTATCAATGAAAAAACGGTAAGACGTTATGCCGAATGCGGTGTCAATTATATTTCTTCGGGAGCATTGACACACTCGGTATACAATATGGATCTAAGCTTAAAGGCAGTTTAGTATGACAAAGCCCATAGAAGATAAGCTCGACAAAATACCTGTAATAAATTTATTGGTACGCTTTTTTAAGCAGATTAGATTGCCAGGTTTTGAGGGTTTGTCTATTTATGATTTGTTAGAGCTGTATGTTATGGGTATTGTAAAAGGTGCTTTAACAACTAGAGCCAGTGCCATAGCCTTTAGTTTTTTTACGGCAATTTTTCCGTTTTTACTGTTTGTCATTATCTTAATGCCATATATTCCTATTGAAGGCTTTCAAGAACAATTTGAGCTTTTTTTAAACGATTTTCTACCACCCCAAACATCAGAGTTCTTTTTTGCTAATATTTTTGAAAATATTAGTGGAGGTACAGGTGCGGGATTATTATCATCTGTGTTTTTGCTATCTATGCTCTTAATGGCCAATGGTGTTAACGCCGTGTTTTCAGGATTTGAGAATTCGTATCACGAGCAATTGACGCGTAATGTGTTTCAACAATATTTATATGCGCTTGGAGTAGCGCTCATTCTAGCATTTTTAGTACTCCTAACGGTTGCGTTTTTTGGTTACGCCCAAATTTATATTATCACACCTTTAAACAATGCTTTGGATACAGAAAGTGCCACCAGTGAACAGTGGATTAGCACCGTAAAATATCTGTTTTTTGTAGTTATGGTGTATATAGCAACAGCGACATTATACTACTTTGGCACCAAGGAAGGAAAACACACCCGTTTCTTTTCGATTGGAGCCTTGCTCACCACCTTACTGATTATATTAACCTCATTTCTCTTTGGAATCTACATCGATAATTTTTCGCAATACAATAAGCTGTATGGGTCAATAGGCGCCTTGTTAATTTTGCTATTGTACCTTTGGTTGAATTCCAACATTTTATTGTTAGGGTATGAGTTGAATGTATCATTACGCAGACTTAAAAAGATCAATACCAATGAAGAATAAACTTTTTTTAACTATACTATTAGCCTTAATTGTCAATACCATGGATGCTCAAAATATTTTGGGCAAATGGAAAACGATTGATGATGAAACTGGCAAGGAAAAATCTATTGTTGAGATTTATGAAAAGGATGGGAAAGTTTACGGAAAAATCGTTGAGTTATTAAATCCATCAAAAGAAAATCCTAAATGTTCTAAGTGTGATGGTGATAAAAAAGGACAGCCCATTTTAAACTTGGTTATTATTGAAGGAATGGAAAAAGACGATGAGGTTTATGAGGGTGGTACCATTCTTAATCCTGAAAATGGTAAAGTTTACAAATGCCGTTTAAAATTAGAAGAGGATATGGATACCTTACAGGTGAGGGGTTACTTGGCTTTCTTTTATAAAACACAATACTGGAAACGTGTTAATCCATGACCCATTTTCTTGATGTCATATTACCTATTCCGCTTCAGAAGGCATTTACCTATCACATCACTGCAGCAGAAGCAAAATTTCTAAAACAGGGAATGCGAGTGGCAGTGCCCTTTGGTAAGAGTAAAATTTACACCGCTTTAGCTTATAAGGTTCATAACAATCCGCCAGCGGCTTACGAAGCAAAGACCATTCATCAAATTTTAGATGAAGAACCGATTGTTACCGAATTACAATTACAGCATTGGCAATGGATAGCCAATTATTATATGTGCAGTTTGGGTGAAGTCATGCGTGCTGCCATGCCAAATGCTTTTCTCATAGAAAGTGAAACAATTCTTATTAGAAATACCAATACCGAAATATCAGAAGCAGATCTAAAGGACGATGAATTTTTAATCTACGAAGCTTTACAATATCAGTCGTCATTGAAAATAGAGGATGTGGTTTCCATTTTGGATAAAAAACGGATTTTACCCGTTGTAAACCGCTTGGTTGAAAAGGGAGTGTTGCAATTGCAGGAGGAACTTTATGAAAAGTATAAGCCAAAACTCGTGCGCTATGTTAAACTTCATGAAGCACATAAATCTGAAGAAAAGCTACAGGAATTATTAGAAATTTTAAACCGTGCACCGAAGCAACGTGAGGTTATATTGACGTTATTTAGCCTTGAAGCGTCAGAACATAAACCGATAAAGGTCTCTGAATTAAGTGAACGCAGTGGAGCGTCTTCAACTATCATTAAAGCACTAATAGATAAATCTATATTAGAGGAATATTACATTCAAACAGATCGGATCCAATTTGAGGGCGATGGCAGTGAACAGACTAAGCAATTAAGTAAGGCTCAAACAAGCGCATTGGAAGAAATCAAAGCTTCTTTTGAAACCAAATCCGTCACTTTATTACATGGTGTAACCTCTTCAGGTAAAACGGAAATCTATGTAAAACTTATCGAAGACCAACTTAATTTAGGTAAGCAAGTACTGTATTTATTGCCAGAGATTGCCTTAACAACACAGTTGGTACAACGTTTACAAGATTATTTTGGCGAAAGGGTTGCCGTTTTTCACAGTAGGTATTCCAATAACGAGCGTGTTGAGGTCTGGCAAAATCTTAAAAACAATTTAGAAAAGGCACAATTAGTAATAGGAGCACGTTCCTCGTTACTCTTACCGTTTTCGAATTTAGGATTGGTTATCGTAGATGAAGAACATGAGCAGTCTTACAAGCAATTTGATCCAGCACCGAGATACCATGCCAGGGATGCCGCTATAGTTTTAGCTAGCATTCATCAAGCGAAAACCATTTTAGGATCAGCCACGCCAAGTTTGGAAAGTTATTTTAATGCAAGCCAAGGTAAATATGGTTTTGTGGAATTAAAAACACGTTTTAATAATGTGCTTATGCCAGATATCGAGTTGGTTGATTTGGCAGATAAGTACAAGCGAAAGCGCATGAAAGGTCATTTTTCGGATCGCCTGATTGAAGAGATGGATGAGACCTTGAATGAAGGATTTCAAATTATAATATTTCAAAATAGAAGAGGGTTTTCGCCAATTGTGGAATGTACGACTTGTGGTAACTCACCGCAATGTCCCAATTGTGATGTTAGCTTAACTTACCATCAATATAGAGATCAGTTAAGGTGTCATTATTGTGGTTATAACACTGTAATGCTTAAAAATTGTCAGGCTTGTGGAAATGCCACTCTAGACACCAAGGGTTTTGGAACCGAGCAAATTGAGGAAGAGGTTAAGGTGCTCTTTCCAGATAAGAAGGTGGCTCGTATGGACTTGGATACCACACGAGGAAAACATGGCTTTGAAAAAATTATTACGAAACTTGAACAACGAGAGATCGATATTTTGGTTGGCACGCAAATGCTCACCAAAGGACTGGATTTTAGACATGTAAAGCTGGTTGGTATAATGAATGCTGATAATTTACTAAATTTCCCAGATTTTAGAGCGCACGAGCGAAGTTACCAATTAATGACGCAGGTAGCAGGTAGGGCAGGACGAACCGATATCAGAGGTAAGGTGTTGATTCAAACGTATAACCCTCATCATAACATTTTACAGCAAGTATCTACAAACGCATACAAGGAAATGTATGCAGAGCAGATGAATGATCGCTATAACTTTAAATATCCGCCGATTTATCGTTTAATTAAAATTACATTAAAGCATAAGGATTACAATCGAGTTAATTTGGCAGCCGATTGGTATGCCAAATCTCTGAGACAAGTGTTTAAGACAAATGTCTTAGGGCCAGAGTTTCCACCAATATCCAGAATTAGAAACCTGTTCAACAAAAATATCTTAATTAAGATTCCTCAAAATCAGTCACTCAGCAAAACAAAGGAATCCATAATGAAGATAGATAACAGTTTTAACGCCATAAAAGATTTTAGGTCGGTAAGAGTTGTCATCAACGTGGATAACTATTAAGCAATAAAAAATCCCAACAAGTGCTGGGATTTGATATCAATGTGTAATGAGATATTCTGAAACGTGTAGTGTTCTACATATTGTTCAAAGCATCTACTAATTGTGTTTTCTTATTTCGACTCAAAGGAATCTCATAAGCGCCTACTTCAACATTTTTACTGTTAAAGCGATCGATTTTATCTAAATTCACGATATACGATTTGTGAATTCTCAAAAACTTTCCTTCGGGTAATTCCTTTTCAAAAGCTTTCATTGTAGATAAAACAACAAGGCTGTTTTCTTCCGTTACAACTTTTACATAATCGCCTAGTGCTTCAATCCATTTAATATCCTTAATGTAAACTTTACGCTTTTTAAGGTTACTCTTTACAAAGATGTGTTCACCGTCAGTTTCGTTAAAGTCTAATTTTAATTTGTGCTGCTCAATAGCTTTTTCAACAGCAGTATTAAAACGTTCTTTGGTGATTGGTTTTTGAAGATAGTCGGTAGCATCGTAATTAAATGCCTTAAAAGCATATTCGGTTTTACCTGTAACAAAAATAATTTGGGGTTTGTTGTTGAGTACATCTAGGAGTTCAAATCCGTTTAATACTGGCATTTCTATATCTAGAAAGATTAGATCTACCTTGTGTGTATTAAGTCCGTTTTTTGTTTCTAACGCACTGCTGTACTCTGCAATAAGGTTAAGTGAAGAGTGATTCTCAATTAACTTTACAATAGAGAGGCGCTGAATCGCAGAATCATCAACAACTACACAGTTTAAAGTCATAACATTAATATTTATTAGGTTAAGATATCGACAATAGTACGATAATTTCGGTTAAAAAACAAATTTTACCGACAAACAGTAAAATTTAACATAATCTTAAGTGTAAAATTTGTTAGAAACTTTCCTTTCAAAAACGTTGCCAAAATTAGAAATATTGTTTATTTTTGCAGCCGTTTTAACAATAAACAAATTTAGTATTATTATGAATCATTATGAAACTGTTTTCATTTTAAATCCCGTTTTATCTGAAGACCAGATAAAGGAAACAGTAAAGAAGTATGAAGATTTCTTAACTGATAAAGGTGCTAAGATGATTGCCAAAGAAGATTGGGGCTTAAAAAAATTAGCCTATCCAATCCAAAACAAAAAGAGTGGTTTTTATCACTTATTTGAATACCAGGTAGCTGGTGAAGTTATTGAACCTTTAGAGTTAGAGTTTAGACGTGATGAGCGTTTTATGCGTTATTTAACTGTAAAATTAGACAAGCACGCAATTGCTTGGGCTGAGAAAAGAAGACAAAGAAACAAACAAAAAGCTTAATTATGTCATCAATAGAACAACAAGCCAAAGGAAAAAAAGACAGTGAGATTAGATATCTTACTCCTTTAAATATAGAGACACAAAAAACGAAAAAGTATTGTCGTTTTAAAAAGTCTGGTATCAAATACATAGATTATAAGGATCCAGATTTTTTATTGAGTTTTGTAAACGAACAAGGTAAATTGTTACCAAGACGTTTAACGGGAACTTCTTTAAAGTACCAAAGAAAAGTATCTGTGGCCGTAAAGAGAGCTAGACACTTAGCTTTAATGCCATATGTTGCGGATTTATTAAAATAAAATATCATAACAATGGAACTTATATTAAAACAAGACGTTGAAAATTTAGGATTTAAAGACGATATTGTAACGGTTAAGAACGGTTATGGTAGAAATTATTTAATTCCACAAGGACATGCTGTAATGGCTACTCCTTCGGCTAAAAAAGTATTAGCTGAGACTTTAAAGCAACGTGCATTTAAAGAAAAATCGATTATAGCAGATGCTGAAAAGACAGCTGAAGCTTTAAAAGCCTTAGAAATTAAAATCACTGCAAAAGCTGGTACTGGTGCTACAGCAGGGGACAAGTTATTTGGCTCTATTACCAATATGGACTTAGCAGAAGCGTTAAGAAATGAAGGTCACGAAGTTGATAAGAAATACATTTCTATCAATGGTGGTAACATCAAACGATTAGGTCAGTACGAAGCTGTTATCCGTTTACACAGAGAAGTTACAGTAGATTTCACCTTTGAAGTTATTGCTGAAGCTTAATCGACATAGAATAACATTATTAAAACCGTTTAGTTGTCTAAACGGTTTTTTTATTCAAAATCTTTATTAGAAGAATTTTACCAATAGTAATAAGTTTTTTTTAAAATGTTATAGTTGATGAAACGTTTTTTTCTGCTCTTCATAATTATAGTTGGTTTTGTTGCCTGTAGGGATTCTAAGGTCAACCAACAAACAGCTGGATCAAAATCGAGACTCATTGAGGTGTTTAGAGCTTCAAGTTCAGATTATCCAAATATCAGTGTACATAGGGGAGGAAAAGGATTAAAATACTATCCCGAAAACTGTTTGGAAACCATCAGATATATCAACGATAGTATAACGGCAATTTTTGAAATTGACGTTGCGCAAACCAAAGATGGTCAGTTGGTTTTAATGCATGATAATTCTATTGACAGAACAACAACAGGGTCTGGTTTATTAAAAAGTCATACGTATAAGTCCCTAAATCAATATGTTCTGGTAGACGATTATGGGAATAAAACCAAGTATAAAATTCCTTTGTTTATAGATGTGTTGAATTGGTGCAAAGCCCATAACGTTATTTTAACGGTAGATATCAAGCGTTCTGTAAGTCAAAAAAAGGTTATAGATGCGATTAAAGAGGCTAAAGCAGAAAATATCTGCGTCATCATTACATATGACCTAGAACAAGCTAAATCGGCTTATGCTCTGGCACCAGAACTCCTTTTATCTGTTTCTGCCAGAAATGATCAAGAACTTAAGAGGCTTTTAGCTTCAGAAATCCCAACTAGAAATATGTTAGCTTTTACAGGAACGCGATTGTCTGATACATCATTATATCAAAGACTTCAGAATGAAAATATAGTTTGCATGTTAGGGACACTGGGCAACCTGGATAGACAGGCAGAAGCGAGAGGAGACTATTTATATGCTCAGTGGTTGGCAATGGGTGTAAATATTATTGCTACAGACAGACCATTTGAAGTTTATAGTGCCATAAAAAAATAGCCATCATGAAATACGCAAGATTAACAAAAGAACAGTTTGAAGAGTTACATCAGGAATTTATTAACTTTTTAGCAACACAATCTATCACAGCAGAAGAATGGGAAGACATTAAAAAAAATAAGCCTGAGGCGGCAGAGCAGGAGTTGGATGTATTCAGTGATTTGGTCTGGTATGGTGTATTGAGTAAAGTAGAGTACTTAGAGCATATTTCATCAGACCAGATTCATTTGTTTAAGTGTCGAGAAAAAGACATGCATTTAATAGCCCTTAAGTTAAAAGCTGAGAAAGCTGATTTAACAACAAAAGAAGGATTTCAGTGGCTAAGAGATAATTTATTGTCGGACGATATCGAGTTTTTTAATGCGAAAAAGGAGTATTCAGACGACAAGCATCAAGATATATTCAAATTAATTCAACAAGGTGCTAATATTACCAAAGGTGAATTATTTCAGTATTTTGAAAAGTTGATTAAAGGTTAGATTATTGGTGTTCTAAACTAGTTTCAGAATCAAGGGCTTTATTATAAAGTAGATCAAATACTGCGTTTACAGAAGTTTACTCATATCTCAAAGACTCAATAGGGTCTAGTTTAGCAGCTTTTGTTGCGGGATATAATCCAGATATAATTGCTACAATAAAGGCAATGCTTGTAGCCCAAATCATGGCCACCCAAGGGGTAGAAAACTCGAGTTGAAATCCAGAAGCAACTCCCCAACCAATGAGAATTCCCAATACAATACCTAAAATTCCGCCAAGTTGGCCAATAATGATAGTTTCCATAAAAAACTGAAATGCAATGGTACTGCGCTTGGCTCCTAAGGCTTTACGAACACCGATTTCACGTGTACGCTCACTCACAGAAACCAGCATGATATTCATCAATGCAATAGTAGAACCAAAAATAGTAATGATGCTGATTATCCATGCCGCCACATAAAGTGCATTCGTATTTTCTGCTACACGGTTAATAAGATCCTCACTACGTTCTATACCAAAATTATTTTCCTCTATAGGGCTCAATCCTCTGGCATTTCTAAAGGTAATTATGGCATCGTCCTGAGCGCCTTCTAGCATGTCGGTTTTGTCTACTTTAACACTTAAAGTATAATTGATGTTTGGATTGGTGAAAATAGATCTTGCCTTCTGAATAGGCATAATCACTCTTAAATCCTGATTATTACCAAAGGTAGACCCCTTTTCTTTTAAAACCCCAATGACTTTAAATTTAGAACCTCTTATACTAATGGTTTTGTCAATAGGATTTTCCTCAGGGAACAAGGCTTTTTGTAAGTCGCTACCAATAACACAAACGGCATTGTTGTTTTCTACATCAGCAAAATTCAATGACCGACCGTTTTCTATTTCCAAACCTGAATTTTCAATATAATGTTCGTTTGAACCAATAACAGCAACTTCAGGATCGGTTTTTTTATTCTCGTATTTTACTTCGGATGCAGAAGAACCGTAAAATGAAACCGCGACTTTTGTAAAGGGATAGTTATACGTATCAATAAAATCTTTTACATTTCTATAGCTAATAACAGGATTGACCTTTTGACGCTCTCTACTGCTTTGGCGTTGTGCCCTAAACTCGTAACGTTGAAAATTAAAGGTATTGGCACCCATAGACGAAAAATTACTGGAAATGGTGTTTTCTAAAGCCGATACGCCACTTAAAATACCAACCAAGGCCATAATACCAATGGCGATGATTAAAACCGTTAATATGGTACGTAGTAACTGGCTTTTTATTGAGCCAAAAGCTATTTTTACATTCTCTCTAGCTAATGAAAACATAGTTGTGTTTAAAGTTAGTTGGGTTATAAAACCATAAGACGCCCCAAACAGCATAAAGTTACTATAAATTTAAAATTACTTGGGTTTGCCTCTAAAAATTATAATATTTTTGTGACAAATTAAACGATAACATGGCGCAAAAACCAAGTATTCCAAAAGGTACCAGAGATTTTAATGCCCTAGAGGTTGCAAAACGTTCTTATATCATGAATGTGATAAAAGAGCAATTTGAGTTATACGGATTTCAACCTATTGAAACACCAAGTTTTGAAAACTCAGAAACCTTAATGGGAAAATATGGTGATGAAGGGGATCGCTTGATTTTTAAGATTTTAAATTCAGGGGATTATTTAAAGAAAATTTCTAACGAAGATTATGATTCAAAGTCTGAAACAAGAATTACACCAAAAATTTCAGAAAAGGCCCTTCGTTATGATCTTACTGTCCCTTTTGCACGTTATGTGGTACAACATCAAAATGAGATAGAGTTTCCGTTTAAGCGTTATCAGATACAACCTGTATGGCGGGCAGACCGTCCGCAAAAAGGACGTTTCAGAGAGTTTTACCAATGTGATGCGGATGTCGTAGGTTCAACATCATTGTTTCAAGAGGTTGAGTTTGTACAATTGTACGATGCCGTGTTTACGGCTCTCGACTTAAAAGGAGTGACTATCAAAATAAACAACCGTAAAATTTTGTCCGGTATTGCAGAAGTTATTGGCGCACAAGACAAATTGATAGATTTTACCGTTGCTTTAGATAAGCTCGATAAAATAGGAGAGGAGAAGGTTAAAGAAGAAATGCGCGGTAAAGGGATTTCAGAAGACGGTATATCTAAACTGCAACCATTATTTTCATTACGAGGTGATTTTGGAACTCAAGTAAAAAGTTTAAAATCAATTTTAAATACGTCTAAAGTTGGACTAAAAGGAATAGAAGAATTAGAGTTTATAGATGCTGCTATTACCAATCTTGGCCTTAAAACGGCAACACTTCAACTAGATGTTACCTTAGCCAGAGGACTTAATTATTACACTGGTGCCATTTTTGAAGTTGCTGCACCAGAAGGCGTAAAAATGAGCTCAATTGGAGGTGGTGGTCGTTATGATGATCTTACCAGCATATTTGGAAAACCAGATACCAGTGGAGTAGGTATAAGTTTTGGTTTAGATCGTATTTATTTGGTTTTAGAAGAACTTAATTTATTCCCTAAAACTATTGCTGATGCTACCAAGGTACTCTTCATTAATTTTGGAGAGAAAGAAGCTTTGACTTGTTTAGAAGCGGTGACAAAATTGCGAGAGCATGGGGTTAAAGCTGAATTATATCCAGATGATGCAAAAATGAAAAAGCAAATGACACATGCCAATCGTCGAAATATACCTTACGTCGTGTTAGTGGGAGAAGAGGAACTAAATTCTGGTATGTATACCCTTAAATATATGAAAACGGGTGAGCAACAGAAATTAAAGCTTGAAGAGCTATTATCTTCTTTGAAATAAGAACAATATCAATATCAAATGAAAAAGCCCTGAATTACTCAGGGCTTTTTCGTGGTTAAGATTTAAGATTTGGGGCAAAAATTACTTAACTAAAACTTTTTTAGTCGATACTGAACCGCTTACAGTATATAACTTAATAACATAAGTTCCAGTACTTAAATTCTTAACATCATATTCAGAGTAACCGCTCTCTGAAATATTTTCAATTTTTTGGACTGATTGTCCTAGCATATTAAATAGTTCTATAGATCTTACGTCTATAAGGTTAGGATTTATTAATATGATTTTTTCTTTGTCATTAGAATATAATACATCTAAGGTGTTATTTTCTTCATCGTCTATGCCCAATAACTGAGATTCTGTAGCAAATGTAATTTCAAAACGATCTAAGTATTCACCCTCCGTTAAGAAAATTTCATAATCACTTACTCTCAAATCATGGTATAGGTTAAGTGTTTTGTCGTGTAGATAAATGTTAATATCGTTAGGAACATTTTCTAAAGCATTTATTGTGAATTTGCTAATACCATCGTTACTTGTTTTAACACCTAATGGGTAAACAGTGGTAAGACTAGCATTATCATTAGCCTGAATAATGAATTTTTCATCTCCGATCATCCAGAAGAAATCATCAGTCTGGTCTTCATTTAGGTGAGCATCAAATGCCCAATCGACACCTTCAGTCGCACTTTCATCAATGGTTAATAAAAGTTCTCTCTGTAAATGCATGGTATTACTTGCTCTATAGCCAATTCTAAATTTCATTCTATCATCTATCTCTTCTTCTTGGTTGTTAGTACCAGTTGTTCTCATGAATACAGAAGCAGTTCCACCTTCTTTAGCAAATGCACGTTGATCATTTTCGAAGTTGATATTTCCATTGCTAATCCCAGTAACAAAGAATCCTTGACTCACAGGCACATATCTGCCAGGTGTTTTGGTTCCTACACCGACCTGAGCTACATCTGGATCTGGTGCTGGTGCTGGTACACCACCTGAAAGGTTATAAACAGCATAACCACCTTGGTATTCTTGAAGAATGTGTGAACCACCTCCCCAATGTTCCCAGAACTGTAGGGCTCCAGTAGTATTTGGATTATCTAGAATAAATTCGTCAGCATCCAATGCAGAAGCATAAGGGTTACCCACTAAATAATCGTTACCATTATTAATCGTTAAGGTAATATCCCCATTATTTGGTTTCCCTAGGAACACATAATTTTGATCATCTAAAATTCCACCAGTATCTGGGCCTTTCATTGTAAAGCCTTCACCCGCGTAAATCGTTCCAGTACGTCTTACATGTTGCCATGCCGAATAATCGTCACTTGTTAAGTTGGCAAATTTCCAAATCCAGTAATCCGCAATACGTATTGGGTTTGTCGCTGCACCATTGTAACCAGAACCTGAGAAGTTTACAGGATTGATGCCATCAAACATGACATCTTGCACGGTGTAACGATAATTATTTGTAGCCGTATCGATTTCGCCAACTGGCGAAGACCAATAATTATAGGTAAAGGTATCTGCTGTACCTTGTTGGTCTTTTTCGAGCTCTCCGTTAACAGCAACTAATAAGTCACTACCTTGTTCTTGTATTAACTGGGATTCTCCTTCTAAGTCAATTTTACCTGTTAAACTGAGATAGTGAGAAACAGTAAGGCCATTGCCTGCATTTGAAGCATTGTCACCGTCTAAAGTAAGCTCATTGGCATCTACATAAAGTCCTAAAACTTTTCTGTTATCATTGTTGCCAGAAGGTAAAGCACCATTGTCCATAGTAATGTTATGGCTAATTCTAACTATATTCCAATCTACCGTTATTGAAGGATCAACAATAGAGGTCGTACCTGGCATATATTGTAGGTTTCCATTGGTCCAGGTAGAATTAGTGTCCCAATCACCGTCTTGTGTTGACTCATAGGGTAGTGGCGCCGTTTGTCTATCAACAGTATCCAGATTTCTTAAGGCCCCTTGGTTACCATTTCCTGAAGCATCATCTGTATTTGTATAAGTATATACAGACATTGGATAGTAACCGGCCAAATCACTCCATGGTACGGCATCAATATCATGTTTAGTAATAGAAGTAGGTAACACCTTACCCATGACCTGACCAGCATTGTCTTCTATTTCCTGATTCATGACGAATCTTAACTGATCTTCTGTTAGAGCTGTATTCCAAATACGTACTTCATCAATATTCCCTTGGAAATTCTGTGTAATAGTGCCTTTGCCAGCTGCAGCAATTAAGAACGAGTCTGTGGTAGCAACAGGTGGAGTTCTATTCGCACTTCTATTTAGAACACCGTCTATATAAAGATAAGCAGTACTTCCGTCATAAATTACAGCGACATGATGCCATTCATCATCTGGGATACTAATATTTGAAATCAAAGTTTGGGTACCGTCACCATTAACCCAATAAATTTGAATTCTGTTTGTGTCAGATATTCTGAAATCAAAACCTTGGTTAAAAAGGGTTGGTCTTTTTGATACGATAGATTTAGTGCCACTATCGGCTGCATCACGCTTTATCCAAGCAGAAATTGTAAATCCAGTGGGATCTAAGTCTAGAGTGTTTTCCATATCAATATAGTCCACAGTACCATCAAAATATACTGAGCGTACAACTTCAACCTGAGGGGCATAACCAAATGTGATATACTTTATACCATCAAAATCGTATTCGGTCTCGAGGTTGCCATTACCGTCAGGTGTCATAACTCTATAATCTGCAGTAGGGTCAAAAACACCAGTGCTAGATATAAACATATAGTAACTACCGGGAGGTGATATATTTCTTATAGCATTTTGTGGTATTCTAACTTTAACTCTTGGTATGTCTCCTCCACTTTCTACAACTTTCCAGATACGTTGCATAGCTGTAAACGAAACATTTGTTGTTAATGCAGGTGAAATACCGGCGCTCATATTAACGGTGATTGTTGATGCTGCGAGATTAAGATCAGCACCGTTACTACCCCACATTAAAAATTCTTTATCACCAAAGGATGTTGGATTAAGATTTTTGTTTTCTGAGTTGGTATCGTATATGTCCGTCAATCCCATTGTTATGACACCTTCAATTCTACCTGTACCATCAGTAGCATCATTAACACTTCTAGATTGCTTTTGGTTTAACTCGGATACGTCATCTCTTCCTATACCGGCAATATCGTAGTTGTACCCTGAATTAGCAGATTGGTCCCAAATCACGGTTCCATCACTGTTAACGTAATCTTGTGAGGTACCATTAACACCTAAGGTAATACCATATTTTATAGCTAAATAAGATTGAATTCTATTTCTAGCTTGTGTTAAATCTCCGTCATTATTTGTGGCTGAATAGGTGATAACCTCAGCAATACGACCGTCAAAACTACCGTTCCAGTATTGACTTCTTCCTAACCAATACTTAGTATTGGTTATAGATGAAAAGTCCGGTATATCGTTAGAGATGTTACCTATTGAGTTACCATTTAAAAACATATCTATTTCAGTAACTGTAGCATTATCTCTAATGTTTATGATACCTATTTTGTTGTAATTATTAGTGCCAGTTGCATCTGCTTTACCATAGCCAGGTCCGCCAGAAGTACCACTTGTTACACCAATGCAATATGTAAAATATTCTCCAGCAAGTCTATTTGTGAATGCACCATAACCAAAACCAGTAACATCCTCAGTCTGTATGTTTGGCACAGTAGGATCAGAACTTGTAAATGTATCCAATGGTATCATTGAAGTTGTAATTGTAGGGTCAGGTACAATTACCACAAACATATCGGTACTGTTAAATCCACCTGTACCAGTTAGCTCATGTCTGCTGCCATCATTTATAATATATGTTAAATCCCTATTTGCTGTATTGTTATCATTCTCGAAATCTATTACTGGATTAAAATTAAAATTACGAGTTGTATTATTTCTATAATATGGACTCAACCCACTGACCATTGCAGAAGCGTGATTTCCCTTGCCATTATCATACCACTCTGAAACTAAAGAACCATCAGAATTTTCATTAATTCCATCTACCATATCAGCTTTAAGCCAAAGGTCTAAATTACTTGTTACCCCACCTGGTCCTTCAGTTGGTGTGCAATAACTCACCCCTGTAATGGTTACATTATCTATATAAACTTCATCATCATCTGCACTGGCATCACAACGGATTCTAAAACGAGATGTCGTAGCTGCAGGGAATGAATAATCAGAACTTTTTAGCGTTACAATTCTACCGTAAAATATAGGAGATGATGACGTTTCAAAATCAGCATTTTTATAGACAATCTGACCACTTTCATAAGCTTGAACAGTTGTCCAAGAAGCACCATTATCATCACTATATTCAATCATAAAATCTTCAAACGTGGACTTAGTTGAGCCACTGTAAGTAGATTCCATACTGTTTGGTGCAAAGAAGAATTTAAAATCTACTTTGTCATAATTTGATAAATCGAACGCTGGTGAATCAAAAGATGATGCCGATCCGGTAGGGTCATCATCTCTAACGCGCAAGCTGTAGCTACCTCCATAAGACCATGTAGCGTTATTCACTCTGCTAGCATCAACACCACCAGAAGTCCAACCATCTAGTCCAGATTCAAAATTGGCTGTATGCAATACTGTAGATCCACATGGAGGTGGTATTATACCATTTCCTTGTATGTTAAAGTTGTAAGGATTTTCATCTGAGTCGTTGTTAGCTATTGTTAAAGTTGCCGTTCTAAGGCCAACTGCACTAGGATTAAAAGTAATGGTGAAACTTGTACTGCTTCCAGCAGAAATAGCATTCGATGGAATTGTAGTCACTGAGAAATCTGCTGCATGAGCACCAGAAATGGCAACGTAAGGTGATGAGCCTGTTAAGTTTAATGTATTTATACCTCCTAAATTTTCAATGGTAAATGTATTTGCTCTAGTGCCTCCAGCAATATCAACATTGCCAAAGTCGGTGCCATCTGCAAATTGTGGTGTTGTATCACCATCAATGATGTCATTAGAATTACCTGTAATATTTATTTCTTGTTGGGGAGATGCGCCGCTCACAGTTATTCCATAATCCTCAACTTCCCCATCAAAACCAGTTTCACAACTTGTTGGGTCAGAATTATATTTTGCTGATACTCTCATTCGTGTCGTTCCGATTGTAGCTCCTGCTGGAATATTAATTGTGAGAGGAGATAACGAAGTCGTTCCACTTGCAACATTTACAGCCGTACCTAAGTCGTAAGACTCGCCTGGATCATTAAAGTCATAATCTTGGTTCCAATCTATCCAAGCATATGCGTGTATTGTGTAATTACCATCAGTGTTTACACTTACACTAAGTGTTTCAGTACCACCTTGGGTGACATTAGCAATATGTGTTGCTGTAAAATCTTCATAAGCACTGTCCTTTGCTGGACCATCAGAGTTGTTAATAGACTCAAAAGTTACGTTAGTAACACCAGTTTGGTATGTTGTGTTACCATTGGAAGTACAATAGCTTGGTGCAGCAGTTAGGGCTGATAAGTCAACAATTTGAATCTCGTGCGATAATGCATTATTGTTTCTATGAGACCAATGAGCAGCTTGAGTTGTTGAATTTAAATAGTAGTTCCTCCAGCCTCTACCATAAGCTGTACCGCTACCAGTACTTGTTGACGACCCTACAATAAATGCTTCATTAATGCTAGATAGACCCGCGGAAGCAATATTAATTGTTGTTTCGCCTTGAGTATTTGAAGTGTTTTGAAATCTAGTAACGTTCAGATTTGGATTGGTCAACACATGAACAAAATGTCGGTTTGTTCCATTAGAGCCGTAAGTTCCAGAAAACGTCCAATCTACTGTTTGATTGTTTGATCCAGGATCCATTACTGGCCAGTTATCTTCTATAGCTTGATTTGCTCCGTCGGTAGTATCTCCACGGTGATGGCTAAAGATTACGGCTTGATTCCAAGCACTCACATTAGTAGCTGTTCCTGTCCCGTCAGAGTTGTTTCTTAAGGTAATACTACCTGTAATAGAACCTGTAGAACCCGAATCGCCATGTAAAACCGTCCAATTACTGCCTGTAAATTCTACAACTGTGACATAAACGGTGACATTATTGGCGTTAGTCCCTTTCTGTACTCTGAGAGTAGTTGCATTCTCTAAATATGCAATGGCAGTCCCAGAATCAGCACCAGCAGAACTTTTACTGGTTACAATACCTGTGATAAACGGGATACAATCATTTGCGTTACTAATGCCTGATAAGGCTTGTGTTACACTGTTAGTTGTTCCATTGAGGTTTACAGCATATCTACCTCTCACTATCATCTCATTATTACCACCTGGCGCACCAATATACTCCCAAATAGAAGTATTAAATCTCATATTTGCAGCATTAGAACCTGCTTGCCTGTAATACGTCAGTGTATTGGTATTGGTTAATACTCTAGCGCCTGAGAGATCGTTTGCATTAAAATTTGTTGTTGAAGTATTTGGCCCTGCAGAGACTTTTCTATTGTTGTTAGCTATAGCAAAAGCACTATTAGTTGATGATACGGCAGTAAAACTTGTGTTTGTTCCACCAGTATTTCCTATGTCATCTTGAATATGCTGTACATTAAAATCTTGTGCAGATACTAATGCAGTCAACATTAGTAAGCATAGTGTAAGTACATGACCTTTTAAGGTTAAAGTAAAAGTTTTCATAAGCGGTTAAGTTTAGTTTGGGACTAAAATTATGTGACAAACATATCCTAAAATTCCATAAAAAGCAAAAATATTCGATGAAATGCACTAATTGTAAGTATTATTGTACAAAATAGAG
The DNA here is from genome assembly GCF_042676105.1 of Winogradskyella aquimaris. NCBI lineage: Bacteria > Pseudomonadati > Bacteroidota > Flavobacteriia > Flavobacteriales > Flavobacteriaceae > Winogradskyella > Winogradskyella aquimaris. The sequence continues at coordinate 120,030 of NZ_JBHTJQ010000001.1, forward strand.
TATTTACGATTGTTTTTTACCAAAAAAAGCCGAAGAGTTATCTTCGGCTTTAACATTTTTTAGTTTAAAATGTTTATTTTATAATTACTTTTCTTGAAATACTTGAAGTATTATCTGAAATAGTTACTAAGTAAACACCTGTGCTAAAGTTTACTGTACTCAATGTGTTTATAGTACTTCCAGTTTCCAATTTGTCATTAAGCATCTGTCTTCCTTGCATATCAAATAGTGATACTTGTGTATCCGAAGTCAACCAGCCTTTAATCACAATCTCTTTATTGCTGTGGTCACTGTAAACTTGTAATACGTCAAGATTCGATTCATTATTGGATAATGATGGGGTACCAAACCTTAGGTAGAATCTCCCAATACTTGAAATATTTGAAGTTGGAGTAAAGGTATAATCAGAAGTATTTAATAGTGTAAATGTGTTAGTTACAACGTCTTCTAGATAAATATCAATGTTGGTATTGGTATTATTTAAACTGATTGTCACCTGTTCTCCCTGATTAGCATTTACCCCTAATGGAACAATTGTAGCGCTATTAACATCGTCAAAACTGATAGCTTGAATAGCCATGTCCATACCAGTGTTATCATTTACTAATTCTGAATAAATAGCAAAGTCTGCAGGTGCACCATCAAAATGACTTGCATCGTAACCGATATCAAGACCTAGGGTTGCGTTATTGGTAAAATAGACATCTGTACTAAATGTTTTGCTTTGAGAACTTAATAAAATCGTTCCGAATTCTATGGCATTATTACTGTTTCTACCTGCAATAAAGTCATCAGAAGATCCAGATCTTCTCATAGATGGTGTAAAGCTAATAGTTCCGCCACCATCTTTTGACGATACAAAGAAACCTTGTCCTGGTGCAATGATAGTGTTGGGGTTTGCAGCTGCATATGCTAAATTTAATATCGTCCAATAACTTCCATTAGAATTATCGGCGTCGTATCCATATATAGCAGCACTTTGTGAATCTAGCTCCAATAAATTGGCTGATAAGAAATCATCCAAACTTATGTAAGAAGGGTATGGGTTACCTACTAAGTTCCAAATTTCAAAAGCAGTTCCTGTTTTTTGTATCGGTACATTTAAGTTTCCTGAAGTTGCGGAACCTGTGAAAGTAAATGTTCCATTATCTGTTGATGCAGTTCTGTAGCCTTTTCCAGCTACGATCGTACTTACTTCTGATGATGCGTAGGTTAAATAGTCACTAGTTGACTTATCAAAAGGACCAAATAAATAAAGCGTTCCACCAGTATTGGCGACAATATTGGAGTTGTTAGTTCTAAAATCAATAAAACTCTCTCCACTAAATGGTGGTGCAATTAAGTCGTTTCTATTAGCTACAGAATTAACATGACGATTATATTTCAAATTATCCGACGCACTTCCACTTAAAAGTAAGCTTGCGTATTCATTAGAATCAGAATGCATGACAAAATCACCATTGTTGGAAATATTTCCATTAACAATCAATGTGTTTTCTTTGCTAACATTAAATGTTGAGCCCGAAGCAACAGTAAGATTGTTTACGGCTATATCATTGGTGGTGCTGAATACACCATCTAATATTGTTGCATTTTCCGCACCTGTTAAATCTGATGGCGGGTTTGGATACCAGGTAGAATTAGTATACAAAAGACCTTCGTATAGATATAAATCATAGTCTTCTACTTCACCATATTGAAAAGTAGCGCAAGGGTCATTTTGTATAGTTCCAGCTGTACTAAAATAAGTTAATATTACTCTCATTCTGGTATTTCCTCCACTAGCTGCAATTGGAATTGAGAAAGTGCCACTTACTGGTGTAACTTGGCTTGCACCGCTCTCAAATACTTTTTCACCTGAATCATTAAAATCGCCATCCCTATTAAAATCAATCCAAACAGATACAGCCTCATTATACTGCGGACCAGTCCAAAATTTAGATATAGAGATACTATTGCCACTACTACCAATTTGGATAGGCTCAAAAATGTAAGAGCCAGTAAAGTCTGAGTACCCTGAAGTTGTGGTGCTTGAGGTGTTGTTTAAAGTGCCGTTTAATGTGACACCACCAATATATTCATCTGCAATAGTCGAACCTGATGCATTGCAGTAAGTCAAATCTGTTGTTGTGAAACTTACAGATGGCGAGAAGTTTGAAGTGGTTGAAGTACATTTACTTCTTACTTGCACCTCATAATCCGTTAAGGGGTTTAATCCAGTTAGCACATAGTTAGATGTAGCCAAATCATTAATTTCTATCCAACTGGTTGCACCAACTTCACGATATCTTATATCGTATGTTGCTGAAGGGATATTATCCCATGAAATATCAGCACTAGAGGCAGTAATTGTATTGGCGGCTAAATTGGTAGGTACGGAAGTTTCGCAAGGAATCGTAAGTCCTATAATTTTAAAATCATCAAAAAAGAATCCTTCACCGTTAGCCGAATAGTTTTCGAATCTGTGATTAGAATCCGAACGCATTCTAAATCTAAACCTTACACTCGGGGCTTCAAAAATCGCACTATTTTCTGAACCATTGATGACTACTTCTTCCATAACCCAGTTATCCATGCGGTCACCATCATAAATATGACCAGAGCTATTGTTGCCCTGGAAAGCTTCATCTGAAGCACCTTTAGCATTATGGTCATTTGTATTAGATGAAGATTTTGGTTTTGAGTACTTACCATTTAGTGTAACCCATGTAGTTCCGTTTGTTGATGCTTGAAATTCTACCAAGTCAAAATTACGTTCCACATCCCATTTTGAGTAAAATTGAATTAAGACTTCAGACGAACCGGAAAAATTGTAAGTACTAGAAGTGGTTAATGTTTTGGTTGTGTTATTGGCATATGGAACAGCATTACCAGTTCTTAGGGCATTAGATCCAGAGTATGCATCAGCTGATGAATTACTCCAACCGGAATTTGTCCAGCCTGTTAGCCCATCCGTATCAGCATCGTGGAAAAACAAAACGGATGGTTGATAATATTTTTCCAAATTAGCTTCATAAAAGATACCATCATCATTTGATAGCTGAATTTTATATTCAATCTTATCGTTTGGCTGAATACTAGGGTCAAGGGTAATTGCTGCGGATACATTACGTTGTTCTAAAATAGACATTCCTGTTTGAGTTGAGGGGGATGTGATATTCGTAATATTAGACGATATGGGTGTTACCGTCAGCGTAAAGTTACTAGCTGTTTGACCAATTCTTTCTATAGCAAAATCTAAGTTAGCTGATGTGCTACTAATATCGCTTTGAGTTAAGTCTTGAAACTTGGCATATTTACCACCATGATAAGCTCCCATTAATGAGATACGTATAGAGCGTTTTGCTATTGGTACTATACTGCTTGGGGGAGGCCAAAATCCTTCACCACCATGTTCGGGTGTAGTGGCTAAAATATTTTGACCGGAACCTATTGATCCGTTACCATCCGCACTACCACCGACCATCCAGTCGTCTGCAATTCCATTTGCAGGTGTAAATATTGTTGCTCCTGACACATATCTATTATACTTTGTCATATCTTCGTGCCATCTGTGCATTTCATCCTCCCTACCTGAAACAAAAGACGGATTACCGCCATAAGGATGAGGAATTGAGTTGGCAAATGTATGGTTCCAGATCGCTGTTTTAAAGTTTCTGCTTAATATGAAGTCTACCATGATTTGTGTTTCTGGCTCAGAAGCTGCGCTAGGTCCTCTGTAGGAGTCACTGGTAGATGTACCTGATGAGCCAGTACCGGCAGACCCCCAGAAGTAATCAAAGTTTCTATTTAGGTCGACCCCTCTGTTTGATGAGGTGTTTGAAGTGCCACCAGCACCAGGTCTTAAATTTTTACGTTGCATTCCACCACCAGTAGCGCTTAGATGCTGATTCCAACGCAGACCGTCAGGATTCACTACAGGAACAAAATAGAGTTCGTTATTATCAACTAAGTTTTTTATTGCAGGATCCGTATTGTAGTTTTCAATTATGTACCACATAAAGTAAATGTTGTTCATCAAAGCACTTACTTCACGTGCGTGTATCATTGAAGTAAAGAGCATTTGAGGTTTGGTACCCTCAGGTGTTGAGGATTCATTACCTGTGATTCTTACATAGTAAATGGTATTGGGATTCCAACGAGTACCACCAATACCAGTATAGGTAAGGCCATTATTTGTAATTGTACCAGATGGATTTCCCCAAGTTGTTTGTCCCGTTGATGAAGCGTCTTGCTTTACTGAAACAATATTTAGTCCGTTATTTACAGAATATGTTCTCATATCATCCAGCTCAGCTTCCATTTCACTTAAGGTTAAACATCCGCCCATTGAACCAAGATTAAATTCAGTTGGTGTTAACCAATCCTTCTCGTTAAGCTCACCATATTGTAAGTAGTTATCTAATAAGGTTTCTGAAATAGAACCTCTTAACTCAAATTGTGCGTTTCTTTGCGCTAATGTGCGTGATTTCTCAATGTTTAAAAGTATTTGAGCATTTGGCAAGTCATTTTCAGCTCTAACCCTTTGATAGGTTTCTAGATCATCTATTTCAACTGAATAGGTTACTCCTAATTGTTGAAGCATGTTTATGTCATAAGCTGATACATCTAAGGTAAGACTATTTTCGCCGTGAGTTACACCGCATCTAAGATCTATACCTTCTTCTGCCAAGAGGTTTAATGTCTCTTGAGAGGGATTTAAAATGTTGATTCTTGAATGGTTTTCTTGTGAAAAAGAGTTCTGCAATATTAAAATAAATATTGCAGCCAAGTAGGTAATTTTTCTCATTAGTTGGGGGTTTAATGAATTTTATTAGGTGGCTAATATATCATTTTATTCTAATAATATCTATAAAACGCAAAAAAAATCGATGAAATGCATTTTTGTATAAAAAATAAAACCTAAGAACTAACCAAATTATAGTAGAGTGAATATATTAGTTAAAGAATATTATTGTACGTTTTATTCATAAATGTTTACAGCCAAAATTAGAAGTTTAAAAATCTACATTGATGAAAGTTTGAAGTAGGGATTAAGTTTAGGTATTTTTTTATTTTCGACACTTTTAGGTTTTAAATAGTAGCTATATAGTCATAATCTAAAGTGCGTCTTATCGACTATCTTCAACAGAAATTTTTATCTCAAATAAAAAAGCCTGATACAGATGTATCAAGCTTTTACTATTGTAGCGAGATCGAGATTTGAACTCGAGACCTCCGGGTTATGAACTCATGGTCTCTATTTTCAATACCCTATTAATAGGGGTTTCGAGCGCTTAATTTATAAAATCGTATGCAGAATCGTATGCAGTTTAAACTTTCAGATTATTAATTATATCCAAAAGATATAATAAAATTTTAAAACAGATAATGTGAATTCATTTACACAACTTAAAATCACAATCTATTAATTTTAGGGGATTAATCAGAAAGAACAAATGATTGAGTTAAGATTACACCATAAAAACTTGGTTTTTACTCAGTTCTTTGTTGTACGCTGGCTTTTATTACCGATCAAATTTGAATTCAATATTATTCCACCAGTCATTTCGGTGAGAATTCATAATATACTTTTTCAATTCCGAATCCATTTTCTCGATTTGCTCCTTAAATTCTTTTAAAAAGAATATTATTGGAAATCAGTTTGTGGTCAATGACTTTTTGAATTTTTTGTCTCGTCTACAAATCATAGTTCAATTCATATTGCCATTCCAAATAATAATCTTTATCAGCGTCGTTCAATTCCCCAATCAGCATTTTATATCGCGACAGTAATTCCGCTGGACTTAATTTGGTCAGTTTTTCCACTTCATTATTGAATTCCGTTTAATCTTTCCAACATTTTTCGTCTTTTGCGGCATCCATTTTTCAGCTTCAGCTGAATGTGCTCTAACGGTCTTGTGTATGGCTCGTTACGGGAAATCCGCGAGATTTTACCGCCGTACCTGAAAGATAGCAAATTGCAATGAATTCCGATTAGGAATTCAGCCGCAATGAGCTATACACGTTGTTGTGGTTAGTTTTTATCAGACTTTATTATGTCAATTATAATATTCAAAGCCTTGTCAATTCCATTAAAATAATCGGTTGATGATACATTTACTGGAATATGAGGAGCAATCCATTTACGATTGTCCTCTGCTTTTGATGTTTGATGAAACTGAGTCGAAATAAGTCCCATTAATCCTGAATATGGCAACTTAAACCATCCTGCTTCTCCTATATGATTTGGTTTTGAACCACTGGGTTCGCCAACAAGAATTGCATTAGTATATTTTGTGATTTCTGTTAACAAGTTTTGGGCTGCAGAATAAGTCTCTCGTCCCATTAATACAAAAACTTTTCCATCTGGATTCATAACTTCAAAATTGATAATGGTCTTTAACATTGGCGGCAATATAGAACCATTTCCTCCGTGATTATGTCTCAAATCTAAAATTAAATGTTGTACGTTATTTTTAGATGTCTGTCTACGTAATTCGATGTTAAAATCTTCTAAAGATTGGGTTTTCTTTTGTGTTACTACATTAAACTGAATATAGATACTATTATTTTCTGGAAACAATTTATACCAATATGGGTCTTCTGTTTTCGACAAGAATAATGGTTGTTCACTGTCTTTTAATTTTGGCATTTTTGGAAAGCCGGAAAAGTTCCAAGATACCGGATTCATTGTTACTTTTTGAGACTTTCCATTTCTGTCTTTTAACGTAATTGTAACTTGATTGGCATTCTCAACAATTCCTAAACCTTTTAAAACATCTGGTAGTCCTAAATAATATGGACCTAACCAAAGTGTTTGCATATCATTATCCCTCGCATTTATGGTATTTGTTTTTTGTATTGCTTCCTCAGTACTTGTATTTTCAATAGATTCAACTTCATGACCAATCCATTTTTCAAAGCCTATCTCAGCATCAACTATGAATAATCCATCATTAAACTGATAAAACTGAACGGGAAGCTTTTTTAAGGCACCTTTTTTTGGGGATGTTGGAATAATTAAATTGTGGCCATTTCCCAAACTACCAACAATTTTCATTAATTCTACAACTATTTGTTCATCATTTAATGTTGCTATTTTTGTTTTTAAATTTTGAAATTCTTTTGATAATTCTGTTTTTGAAATGGAGTGATTAGGACTATAATGCAACTCATTAATTCTTTTTTCTAAATATGAAATATCTTTAACCCAGGTTTCTTCTCTTGTAATTTTTGTTTGATTATCATTCCCAAATAGGGCTAAAAATTCGTCATCTGTATTGAAATTTTTAAAAGCAGGATCACCTTTTAAAAACGGTTTTTCGTCATAACGAGATGCAAAACCTTTTTGCAGCCATAACAACGCATTCTCCTTATCTCCATCTTCAGCATAGGCTTTGGCAATTTTAATCATTATATCATTTGAAGGTGCTGAACCTGTTGGTATTCCTCTTAAAATAGTTCCACCAAGATCAAGGGTTTCTTTTAGTGCAGAAATGGCGCTTTGATACTTTTCAACTTGATAATAGGAGAGTCCTAATAAATAAAATAAATCAGCGTCATTTTGATATTCAGAAGTTAGATTTTTTAAGACTTCAATGGATTCTTGCCATTTTTCATCCTTAACTAAGTTTATCGCTTCGTTTCTGTGATGAATATATTCTAATGGACTTTCAATAGTGTTGTTTTTCGTTTGGGAAAATGTATAATTTATATTTATTAAAAATAAAAGGATTATGCTCGTAATGGTTATGTTTTTCATGGTTGATTATAATTTCTTTATAAGAAGACTAATATTGGAAAAATTGTTACCCTTCATAGGTTTTAATTAGGTATATCGATTTGCATAAACTGCGTTTTAATGCAGTTTAGGTTTTATTCTAGCAAGTAATACGAACATATTTCTATTTAAATCAAGCATCTTTTTTAAAGGTTTTGATTTATTTTTTGATCGAGACACAATAACCATGAACGACAGTAAGAATCCAATACACAGGTAAACAAAGCTATCTTGAATAACGGAGTATAATGTAGTGACACCTTTTTTAGGTAGTTGTGAATACATGATTTTATCATTATCGTCAAAACTACTCATTTGTGAAACCATTTCACCGTAGGGTGTAATTGCTGCAGAGAGCCCAAAACGCGTTGAACGAAGCACCGAGTGACCTTGCTCAACAGCTCTAAAGGCTGCCATTTCTGTATGAACAGGGTCGATGCCTCTCCAATCACTTGAAGGAAGCAATACCATATCTGCTCCTAATTCACCATACCCTTTTGCCAGATAAGGAAAATCATAATCGTAGCAAATTGCGGCTCCGACTTTTGTTCCTTTTATATCAGCAACTTTTAAAGGCGAGGTTCCCTGCACAGCTGGTTCTCCTGGAACGGGTTGATGCTTGAGGTAGGAATGCGTAATGTTTCCTGACGAATCGATAAACTGGTACTTGTTCTCATACCTCAAGGGAGATTGTGAAATGGGTGTCACATAAGAAGCTACCAAAGTGATATTGAGTTCAGCGGCTAGTTCCTGGATGGAGTTAATCCATTCATTCTCATCTTCAGGCATAATAAATGTGGCGGCTTCGTTCCATGATATTATTTTAGCGCCACCGTTTGCCGCAGTTCTGGTTCGTTTAAAAAATTCAGTTTTAACCTGTTCATTTCTTTCCTTAGATGGCAAGGGCAAACCACTTGCTTTCGAGTCTGTACCAACTGCGGCAACAGTTACACTGTCTTTACCAATGCCTTTGCTTAGGTCGTAACGGATGGAGCCAAAAGCAATTAAAAGGAACAGCATAATCAACGGGAGCTGAAATGTTGAAACAGAGGTTTTTCTTCTGATAATTATTTCAGCAATAGAGACATTAACCCAATAAATCAGGAAGCTTAAACCGGCCAATCCAAACAAGGATACTGTTTGAATCAGTGATACATTATCGTGCATGGTATATGCCGCTACTCCCCAACTGGCAAGAGGTGTAAAGGTGTACTGAATCCATTCCATAATGATCATGATAACTGGAAATAGAAACAGCGCATATTTCTGATTTCTAAATGTGCTCCAGATCATGTATCCAGGCAGGTGAAACAAACTAATTGGGATCGAGTAGAGAAAAACCAACATCAATGGAATTGGATCGCTAATAATCTTGGTTACAACAAGAGACCAAGCCAAAACTAAAGCGAGAAAAAAGGTTAATCTTGACTTACAACCTTGTGTGAGACTTAGGTATATTAAAAATGGAACACTTGAAACCCAAGCCATGACTTCAATACTAAAGGTCATGTGAGTAAGGGCTATGGTAACCACTCCAATTGCGAGATACCAAAGTGGATTAATTTTATTTACATTAAATCCTTGCTTGAGGGTGTTTAATAAACTTGTCATCTTTCTTTGTTTTAGTACTCCGCAAAGATTGATGAAACTGACTTCAAATCCATTAACATTTGTTAAAGGATGACAGTTTACTCCATGAGTTCTTTTCGGAGTCTGCTCAGGGAAACATTTGTAATTCCTAGATAGGAGGCAATGTCAACATGTGAGATTAGATTTTCCAAAAAGTGATATTTTTTTCTAAAAAGAAGGAGCCTTTCTCTTCCATTCAGTGAGGCGAGGGCAATTTCTTTTTCAACTTTTGCAAGGAGTTCATTTTGTAGAACCATATTTCCAAACTCACGTATGTCAATGTGATTTATCATCAGCTGCTCAAACTTGTCGGCGTTTAAACTGGCTAAGGTTACCTTTGTAAGCGCTTGAAAGTTGAGGTGAGATATTTGGTTTGCTGTTCTCGTTTTATTCGGAGAGAGCACACCGCCCTCAAGAAAATAAGATATTGTTACTTCCTCACCTTCGGGGTTTAGCAAAAAACTCCGGCAGACGCCTTCGTAAACAAAGTATTCCTTATTATTATTTTTTCCTCTATCAATAAACACATCTCCTTTTTCATAAACTTCAACTATAATCAAGTCACTCATCAGTTCTAATGACCTCTCCGATACAGGAGACACTTTGTTAACTATTGGTCTTGTTCGTTCTTTAATCTGTTCTAAATTCATGACTATCTTTTATTTGCTAGAACTGTCTCGGCTATGAGAAGTTGCATGGTTTAACACTTAAATTTACAAGTAACCACCAAGTTGAAAATCCTTGTGGATTTTCCGAAAATGGCGAAAACAATCAATTACTTATGGCCATTGTTGTGTGATGTTTTAATTTAATTTTACTCGTTGATAGGTCTTATTCCAAAAATTAATAAATAACCTATCATCCAAAATTCTCCAATGGTTGCAGGTAGAGTGAAAAATCTATTAAAGCTAAAATCAATTCCTGCGTAGCGGATAAAAGTGCTAATGAGATAGCCAATACCACCTAAAACAATAACTCTTCCTAACCAGACAGGCATTCTTTTAGATTTTATGACTATATATCCCATAGGAAATAGCCAAAGCCCAAAGAAAATACCACCAACACCCCAAGCATTTGAAATTATATTTTGAAAGACTTCAATTAGTAAAACTTTGTCTTCCATCGCACTTATATCAGAATTGGCAACACTTATAGCAGAGGCAATTGAAATTGCACTTATCATAATAGCTGATGCATTCACAATACCCCATATGCCTAGAGTCCAAGCTTCCCATTCATAATTGTCTTTAAATAATTTGAAAAACCAAACTGCGGTAAGTGCTTGTGATATAACAATAGCAAACTCTAATAGTAGCCTAATTCTTGCAGTAGATTCTAGTTCTACTAAATTCGTCAGCGTTTGTTCTGGATTACTAGATACAAATATTTGAGAATGAAAGACCATAAACCCTAAAATCCCTGAAATAGCCAACATCAAATACCATACACCTGTTATTCTTGCAGTGTTAATCGATTGCTTTTGTTCTTTATTTATATTCATAGATTATTAGCTCTTAGTATCATATTAAATTTGACGTTTGAACAGGGTTATTGTTACAATTTTGCTCCAAAGGCTAAGCATAAACGTCTGTTATGGTTTTTAGTTTCAGCACTGTATTTAGCAATTCTGTGTGCATTCGAATGTAGTCGATTCCATTAAAATTGTGGTTATACATAGTTGGCATTAGTTTTTTTTAATCTCCGATTCTATATTAACCCAATTGATTTTCCATTTTTTATCTTGATAATCTCCAGTTGTGAAAAAGAGGAATTTATTATCAGGAGTCACATAAGGATTTCCTTGGCCCTTGTTATTAATTTTATCATTGAATTTTTTAGTACCTGTCCATGTACCATTTCCATCATTATAACTAATCATTAAATCAAGTTGATTTTCAATTGTAGCATAAATTAAATAATCTTCTTCAGGTGAAATATAGGGTGTACATTTTCTCAAAGTAGTCCCTAAGTCAACTCTTTTTCCATCTTTAAATATTCCATTTTCATTTTTTGAGTAATAGATATCCATTTCACTATAGTCCAAATTACTGGCGTGATAATATAAAGTTCCGGAATTAGTAACTGTTGGATGAGATACTAATTTATCTCTCAAATTCGGGATGTCAACAAAAACTGGTGCATTCCATTTTCCATTAATGTTATCAGATTTCCAAATATGCCAAGAATCAGGGATTCCTTCAACACCGACTGGTCTTGTTGAACTAAAATAAAGCGTTTTTCCATCAGGGGAGAAACTCATTCCATGTTCATTATAGTTACTATTAAAAAAAGCTTCTTTTGGTTCAGACCAAATCCCATTAGCTTTCTCTATTTTAAAAACATTAAAATTTTCAAAATTCTTATCAGATAATGTGTAATAATATTCTTTTAAGTCAGGGCTAAATATTCCCCTGTGAATAATCCCATTATCAGGAATTAGTTCCTTTCTATATACAATAGGTATTTCGTTAGGTATTTTTTCGATTAAAAACTCCATCTTGGCTACATCATTTTTACAACCAAAAACAAGTATTGTTAGTATCGAGATATATAAGGATTTTTTCATTTTTTTAATTAATGCCAATATGATTGGCTATGGTTTCGTTGCGGTAAAATCCACAGGATTTTTCTGCCCTAATTGAAAGATAGCAGATTTTCAGGGGATTCCGATTAGTAATTCAACCACTATGAATTATGGCCGTTGTTGTGCATAATTTAATAATTAAACCCAATCAAATTCCAAAATGAAAGCCATACTATGAAAAACAATGCTCCAATAGTTACTAAGTAATTAAACCACCAAAAGCGGGATTTTTTTTCTCTGATTGCCCTAAATATAGCAATTAAGGAAATTGCAGTTAAAATGATAATTAGCAATGGTAAAATTAAAGATGCCTTCACTATAAATGGAAGACCGTATAAAAATTCGTTGGGATCTGTTGTCATTAAGGAATATCCAAAAATGAACACAAACAAAAAGCTAAGTATTGCTATACTAAGATTTAATTTTCCAACAAGATGTACCTCTTTTTTATTTAAAAATAATCGTCGAATCATAGTACCTAAAATGAAGAGGATAAATACTACAAGTATGCTTACTATCATTGTAATTTGAAACCTTAAAGTACTATGCCAACTCACTTTATGATATGCTTGATTATCTAAAAAATAATAGGCGATATTACCGTAATCGTTCTGTTTAAATGAGGTATACTTTTCCTGATTTATCGCATAAAAGCTGAGATTTGAAATAGGAATAAGCTCTTCTTCATCACCATTGATTAAGAGTCTGTCATTTTTTACAGAAATTTTAATATCTGGTCTTATTCCTATAAAAAGAGCCACTTTGTCTAAAGTGGATTGGGCATATCTAGTTGGCCTGTAGACACCTTCAAAGGCTTTAAGTGGCTTAGAAACTCTCCCTTTTTTAGGTGTTTCTTTGCTATTTTCATTTTTTGCAATTGTAGGAAATAATTTCGCTAATAGCTTATCTGTAAATTGATTAACAAAATTTCTGTTCGTAAGGTCTTTTATACTTGACGAATTAACAGATAAAAATACAGCTATGTCTTTTTCAGGTATAAGCATTAATAAACTGGCAAAGCCATCGATATCTCCAGCATGTTGTACAATTCTCAGTCCTTTCCAATGCCCTTCATAAAATCCCAACAACCAACCATTTTGTGCTTTTTCATAGTGCTTAAATGCTTGTGATAATTGTTTTACAAGTGTGAGACTGTCCAGTAGTTTTTGGTTTTTGTAAGCTCCATGGTTTAGAAACATAGACATATAATTGCTCATTTCTTTAGCATTGGACATAATTGAGCCAGCAGGATATTGAAGAACATACCCTTTTGGGTAAGCTACTAGTTCGTTATTTTTGAGTGTATAACTTTTGGCATACAGTTCATCATCGAAAATATACTCTTTAAAACTTGTAAAATTCATCTCTAAAGGCTCAAGAATGTTTATTCTGACATATTCGTCAAAAGTTAATCCCGAAATATCTTCTACGATAAGACCTAATAGTGCATAGCCAAAATTATTATAGGATATAGCCTCACCTGGTGGTCTAATCTGTGGTGGTAATTTTTTATCTAAATATGCCCCTAATGAAATAAGCTCTTCTTTTGTTCTTACACGGTTTTCTAGATTGCTTTCATCTATGCCAGCAGTGTGAGTTAACAAATGCCTAATAGTTATGGGTGGCTCATAGTGGTAATCTAGTTGCATAGATTTTAGATAGGTATTTACATCTTCATCTAATGTTAATTTTCCATCTTCGTACAATTGCATTATGGACACTCCAACAAAAGTTTTTGATATAGACGCAATACGAAACAGTGTTGTCGAATCTGATACTGACATTTTGTTTTCTATATCAGCCAGTCCATAACCTTGAATATAGACAATCGAATCCTTATGAACGAGGGCAAATGTAGAACCTGGAATGTTCAGCGAATCCCTAGCCGTTAAAAATTGTTTGTCTATCCAGGACTTCAAATCAGAAGAACTTGTATTTAATTCTTGAGAAAAGTTAGTTTGAATTAACCCCAAAAGAGTAATTAATGTTATTAAGACTTGTCTTTTATTCATTTTGATAATTAAAATTATTCCAGGCGGTTCTAGCTATCAGTAGGAGCGTCCCGTAGGGCGCTATTGCATATAGATCTGGTTGTGTGGCGTTTTTTTCAATTGCTGATCATGTTTAAAGCCCAATTATAGAATATTCGGTCTTGGTTCAAATATATTAAGGTTAGACCAATCGTATCGTAGAAACCATGTGCAAAAACAAGCAAGGCAAGGTTTGTTCTGTATTTATAAAACGTGAAGAAGAATAGGGTACTGGCCAGTCCGACGGCAATCATTCCTGATGTGCCTTGATAGTTGTGTGAAATACCAAAATAGACAGATAGAATAATGGCAGAAGCAAACCATGTTTTATTCGTGTCACCCATGAATTCAGCAAGATGTTTCATGTAGTACCCACTAAACAAAAACTCTTCTCCGAAAGCAACAAATGTCCATACGATGAAAAGCATTGGCAATAAGCTGGCAAAATCACCTCTTATATCCTCTAAAGAACTCAAGTCTACTTGACCAAAGTAGATCTCAATGAATGGCTGAATGCAAATGTCAACGACAATGAAGATGAACACAGCCAGCAATAACCCCATAAAGACTGTATTTAAACTTATTTTTTGACCGAAACCAAACTTTGCCCATTCCCAACCACTTTTCCATAGGAGAAATAATGCTATAAAAAGACCAAAAAAATATCCATAATTTCTATCTGCAATTGATAGTATTGGTGCAATAATCATTACGATTATTACCATATACGGTTTTGATAGAAATCTGTATAATTTATTTAGCATTAATTCTCTGTTTTTTACACCGCATAGCGGTCTTGTAAATGCCCCGTTTTAATGGCTTATATATTGTTGTCTTTAGTTTAATTTTGGTTCTTGTTGTGTCTGACAGTGAATGCCGCCACCATTCCAATTCAAAAGTAGGGCATTCTTGATGCCAATAATCTCCCGATCCGGGAAATATTCTGAAAGGATCTTTTTCATTTCTTCATCCTTTTCTTTCTCCTTTAATGGCAGGCCTTCTCTCCAATATTCTGAAACCAGCACAGCACCGTTAGTAATCAGGAAATTTGAATATCCCATTATAGGGACAAATATTACGTCCTCTCCAAGAGTCATTTCGTGGAACTCATCAACCATGTATTGTTGAGCCGAAACTTTATAGGTATAGAGAGAAATATCAGGCATTGGAATTTCCACAATAGTAAAGGGTTTGCCGTTGGTATTGGTTTCTTTTTTAAGTTGTTCCAGGTTTTTTTGAATAGCATCGTAATCTCGCCTTTGAATTGGACTGTTGTCTTTTTCGCTTTCAGCAATTACCGGAGTCAAAATGGTGGAATCATTTACAAACCTAAAATAGGCATCAATATGTTGATTGGCTCCCTGACCATAGTAGTTATCAATTTTCCTTCCGGGCGTTTCTAATAGCATGGACTCCTCAATCCAGATCATTTTTTTCTTATTATACATCTTCAAATATTCGGCTTCTATTTCTTTCAAGCTTTTTCCCGGGTTTCGGCTTAGTCCATGATGTTTGAATGATAGGATGACATTTTCATTTACTTCCAGGCCACCCCCTTCAGCAGCAAATTCAGAGGATTTAATTTTCCACCCATATCTTTCAGCCAAATCGTTATCAATTTGTCCTCGTTCAAGGTCGTCTGCATGCTTTCCGGCATATCCATTCCACTGAAAATCGGCAATCATTAAACTATCACCGTTGGATAAAAATATTGGACCGGCATCCCTCATAGCCCAATTCGGCTGTTCGTGTGTCACTATTGTTATACGATTTGGGTTAAGTCCATTTGCCTCAATTAAACTATCTAGCTTTAACGCAGCCACATCTCCATCGACCAAAACCTTTACAGGAACCTTATCCTGTAGTTTTTCAATGATCTCAAATCTTGCCCTTGTATCCGGAACGGGTATATGACTGTCATCATGGAAATCTATCCATACAGCTTGGTGTGGATACCATTCGGGTGGGTAACTGTATTCTTTGGTTTCTGAGGTTTTTTTAGCGCAACTTAGAACGATCAAGGGTAATACAAATATCAATATTCTCATGGTTTATTAATGTCTCGTCCTGAAATATGGCTACAGGTTAAAAATTGATTTACGCTGTTAATTTATATACCATATCAGGTGTTTTAAAATCTAAAGATAAATGTAATCTTATTTCATTGTACAGATTAATTGC
>NZ_JBHTJQ010000002.1:0-487378 GCF_042676105.1 Winogradskyella aquimaris
GATGGGACGGGACGTACAACGGCAACAGGATGCCGAGCAGCGATTACTGGTTCACGGTAATCTACGACGAACCGCTCACCGACCAGAGAAAGGAGTTCAGAGCCCATTTTACCTTGAAACGTTAAAAGAAATTATGAGATTTAAAAAGTTTTGTTTATTAGCATTTACAGCCTTATCAGCAAGTTTTAGTTTTGCTCAGGAGGGTATTCCAATTTATTCAGATTACTTGACAGATAACTATTATCTGATACACCCGTCTATGGCTGGAGTAGCTAATTGTGCCAAGGTGAGATTGACAGCTAGGCAACAATGGTTTGGAGTTGACGATGCGCCAAGTTTACAAACCTTAAGTGTAAATGGTAGATTAGGTGATTCTCCAGTAGCACTAGGTGGAGTCCTATTTAATGATTCGAATGGTTACCATTCTACCGTAGGGGGTTATGCTACATTTGCCTATCATTTAATGTTTTCTAGAAATGAGATAGATTTGAATATGCTATCTTTTGGTTTGAGTGCGGGGTTTTTACAGTACAAATTAGACGAAACGGATTTTTTAGCTCCTGGAGAATTTGATCAACTTATTGCTGGTATAGAACAAAGCGCAACGAATTTTAATATAGACGTGGGGTTTTCTTACCATTTTATAGATTTTTACGCACATTTCACTGCAAAGAATATTCTTAAAAATGAAGGTATCAATTTTAATGATCAAGGTTTTGAGTTTGATAATTTAAGAACCTATTTGTTTTCAACAGGTTACACCTTCAGTAAATTTGGAAGTGATTGGAGCTATGAACCTTCAATTATGTTTATGTACAGAGATGCTACGGAAGAATCTACAATTGATATTAATGGAAAGGTGTATCGTGAAATGGATTTTGGTAAAATTTGGGGGGGATTATCTTACAGACGTAGTTTGGACGGAGCAGAATTTGTAGATGGTTCTGGCGTGAGTAGCCAAAAATTACAATACATTACACCTTTTATAGGGGTAGATTATAATAATTTTGTTTTTGCTTACACTTATTCGTATCAGGCAAATACAATAAATTTTAACACGGGTGGATTTCATCAAATAACATTAGGTTATAACTTTAATTGTAAGCGAGAGAAGTTTGAATGTAACTGTCCTGCAATTAACTAAAAATTAAAAAAGGCTTGATTTTTAATCGAGCCTTTTTTGTCTTCAGCTATTCCCAAACATAGTTTTTCTTTTTTGCTTGAGTTTTTATAGCGTTTACCAAGGCGTTTTCTAATCCATTCTTTTTGTCTTTGGATTTTTCAGCAATGTATGTTTTACGTTTTACATTAAGTTTGGCTATCTCGTTTTGAAGCTTTTCACGTTCGGTTCTTTTCTTTTTTACATAAGATTTGATGTCGTCTTTTGATTTGCCTTTCAGTTCTTCTGGTAATTGTTCATCGTTTATTCCATCATAAGAAAAGCCTGCTTCTTTTTCTGCATCAACTAAATCCCATGAGCTGTTTTTATACAATCTAGAACTTTTACTGACTGTTCTACTAACAGCATTTGCTTTGTCATAACTCAAAGCATTTTCATCTTGCTGTGCCTGCATTTCCATTTTTTGTCGTCCTAAATAGCCATAAGCAATATAAGTTTTATTCAATTTTTCATTGAGTTCTAAAATTTTATCATCATAAGGAGAGGCAATATGAACAGTTGCTTTATTATGGTTAATCGCCATATAATTACCATGCGTTAAATCTGCACCATCTTTCCAGTGACCAGAAATGCCTTGATTGTATTCGCCACAAAAGATAGTATTTACGGTAACATCTTTTTGATGCGCAAGTTGAGATGCTTCTTTGTAACTTACTCTACCTTGCGTGTAAGGCTCGTTTCCTGCAATGAAAATTAATTTTAAGTCGTCTTGCTTGTCTCCCCAATTGAGTTGATCTAAAGCCGTTTTAATGACCTTACCGCAGTACTCATTTCCTCCATTTGTTGTTAAAGAGAATAATGATTTTGATATTTCATCTAAATCATCACTAAAAGCAAGTACTTGTCTTAGATAACCTTCATCTGCATTTAGATTGTCATTTCCATATTCGTACAATGCAATCTTTAAATTTGGGCTCTTTTCTCCGCATTTAGCATAAGATAATTCATTTACAACTTCCCATAATTGAGCCTTAGCCTGATCAATTAAGCCATCCATGCTATTACTTGTGTCTAGTAATAATGCTACTTTAATTTCAGCCTTTTCAGACTTTAAGGTTGTTTCAATGACTGTTTGATTTAGTCCTAAATCTTGAGGGTTTTGTTTTGCGTTTGCATTGCAGGCTGTAAGGGATATCATTCCCAGTAATACAGCGAAGTGTTTTGTAACTGCTTTCATTGTTTTAATTTTTTGTATTTAATTCTTTCACATCTATGGTGCCATTTGGTGAAATGACATAGTATTTATGTTCTATTTCCGTTTTGGTAATTGTTTGTTGCTTTGGTTCTTTTGGTTTTGGAGTATAGAGTAGTTTTATATTCATACCTATTTGAACCACTGGTTCTAAGATTGATGGATTAACAACAATATCATACTGCTCATAAGTGAGTGGTTGGTAGTAATATGAGGTTTGCTTTTTTGCACTGGTAACTCCTTTGTTGGTCTTTAAAGCTTCAAAAGACACACTATTATAGGCCTGATAACTTTGATAGAAGTCCTTTGGAAAATAACAGTACTTATCATCTGCTATTTTAATATCGTAGTTGGTAAGGTCAAAACCAAGGGTAGTGTAGTAGGCTTTTTTATTTGCGATAAGCTTTAGTAACTCATCTTGAAGATTTTTATATACCTCTTGTATGTTTTCAATAAAATAATCAACTTTTATCAAGTTGTAAACTTCGCTCTTGGCACAAGCTTCCAAAATGCTTTCAAATTGACTAGTTTTAGTAAACTGAATATGAATATTTTGTTGCAACTCAAAACCTTTTGGAACTTCAGTATACGTTTTGCTAAACAGCTTTTTGGTGACTTCAACTTCATATACGGGTACAAAAGAAATCACATCTACAGCAAAATCTTTTTGGGTAATCCCAAGTGCGTTCAGTCTGGTTTTAATATTATCTACGCGCTCTTTCATAAGGGCGTTGGTAGCTTCAGCTGTTTCACCAATTTGAGATAAATTAAAAACAGCCGTATAGGTTGTAGCACTTACATTTTGTAACGCTTTAACATCTATTGTGATGACGTCACTGGGGTGTAAAGTTTTATTGATTTGTCTTTGAATGGTAGGGTTGTAAATGTTAGTATTTCCAGAAGTTAAAATGTTTTGTCTAGAAATGTCTTGTGTGATTTGATTGTAGTTTCCTTTGTGTTGTGCCATTATAAAATTAGCACACGCAAGGAGTAGCAATGATGCTAAGCTGCTTTTTTTCATTTTAAATTTATGTTTTTGATTAATGATTTGTAAAACTCTGCTGAAAAGACAGAAATAAAAATTCAGAATGAGTAAAAGCGACCTATAAATGAGTGAAGCTTAAACCTAAATAAGTTAACCGTAATATTTTAGGGATTGAAAGTGCATAAAATTGAAGTGGCCATTTTTTGATACCAAATAAAGTATGTAAGTTAGTCCTATTAATACCTTATTTTGATAAAAATAAATCAAACATATTGCCTCATAGTTTTATGCCTATTTACATTGCTGAGTTTTGGGCAAGACAAAAGAATAAACACCAAAAGTGACGACGGCTTTTTTACTGTAAGAGGCTCTGTTTATTTAAAGGATACACGAGAGCCTATTGATAATGTAAGTATACAAATAAATGATGGCAGATATACCCGTACGGACAATTTTGGAAAGTTTGTAGTCAATGCACGTGTAGGAGATAAACTTACTATAATGCATGATGATTTTGAGACTGTGCATTATACCATTTTAAATGATGAACGCATTACAATATTAGTAGAAGAACAAAATAGGTCGCGTTATAAAAGTAGTCGAGCAGATGATACTTTGATACGCTATAATCAAATGATAGATTCGGCTGATGCTTACCTAAAGAAAGACGCTGCAAAAAGCATAAAGTTTATAGGCGATGCCTTAAATTATAACGTGTCATCTAGGCAAAGTGCTGAAGCACATGAACTTTTGGGAGATGTTTATATCTATTGGAAACAGTATGACCTTGCCATATCAGCTTATAAAATTAGTCTTCAGAATTTTGAAGTGTCTTCGGCAAAACTCAAACTGGCTCAGACTTATATTAAGAATGAAGATTATCAAAAAAGTATAGATATATATAAAAGTCTAGATGAAGAAAATTTGTCTAATTACCAAAAAACGGAATTGCATGAAGGTCTTGGTGATGCTTATTTAAAATTAAGGAATATACAACGAGCAATCACTTCTTATCAAAAAGGATTAGAGATTGCAAAACAACATTTAATAGCACCAAAAGTTACTGATCTAAACTCAAAAATAGCAGAAGCCTATAACGCCAAAGGTGAAGTTGAAAAAGCAAAGGGTTTCTATAGTAACTCCCTTAAATTGGCAAAGAAAGAAAACAAAAAACGTGCTATTGAAGAACAGGTTAAAGTTGCGGAGTTCAATAGCTTAAATATGGAGTACGATAGCGAGATTGAGCTAAGAAAAGATGTAATAGAAACACTAGAAGATATAGAAAAGGATTCTATATTACCTAATGAAAGTCCGTTAACACCGCAAAAGCAAAACTACAAATTGGGTAATGCCTATCTACTTAATAACGATTTAGAGAACGCTATTCCATCTTTTAAAAAGAGTATTGAAGAAGCGGATAAAAAAGAAGATTTAGATGTAAAAAAAGATGCTACTAGAAAGCTGTCCGAAGCACTCATAGATGCAGGTAATGCAGAAGAAGGCCTTAAATGGTTGAATGAATACAAGAAAACAGTAGATGAGTTGTATGCAAAAAAGGTACAGGAAATTTCGCAAGCAGCGCGTTTTAGCAGAAACATTGCCGAACAACAAAACAGGATTACATCCTTAGAAAGTGACAGAGCTTTATCTAAAAGTAAATACGAGCTAACCCAAGAGCGCAACAAACGCCAGCAACTTATTATTTACTCGTTAATTGGGGGATTAATTCTTTTACTAATCACAGGATTTTTAATGTATAAATACATTAAGCAACAACGTTTAGCTAACAATCTTTTGGCACTAAAGTCATTGAGAAGCCAAATGAATCCGCACTTTATATTTAATGCCTTAAATTCAGTGAATAGTTTTATTGCCACTAACGACGAGCGTACAGCCAATAAGTATTTATCCGATTTTTCTCAATTAATGCGTTCGGTTTTAGAAAATAGTGAAGAAGATTTTATTCCGCTACAAAAGGAAATTGAATTACTTCAATTATATACCAAACTTGAACATTTTAGATTTCAGGATAAGTTTGATTACTGCATTGATGTAGACGAGACTATAAATGTTGAAGAATTTCAAATACCTCCAATGCTATTGCAGCCGTACATAGAAAACGCGGTTTGGCATGGTCTGCGCTATAAAACCGAAAAAGGCCATTTGAGTATTGCCATACGGCCAAATTCCCTAGATGAAATTACCATAACTATTGCAGACGATGGTATTGGTAGAACACGTTCTAAGCAAATGAAGACCGATAACCAGAAAAAGCAGAATTCAAAAGGGATGAATAACATAAAAAAACGCGTGGCCATTTTAAACGAAATGTATAAGGACAAAGTAGATGTAACGATTGATGATTTTCAACAGTCTGATGATACAGGAACCAAGGTTGTTGTTACTTTAAAAAAGGATTAAAACAAAAGAAGAATGAAACTAAATTCAATCATAGTCGAAGACGAAGAAACTAGTAGAGCGATTCTTCGAAATTATCTCACTAAATACTGTCCAAATATTTCAATTGTGGGTGAAGCTGCTAATGTCGAAGAAGCGCTGGTTCTTATAAGAAATAATGATTTAGACGTAGTTTTTTTAGACGTAGAAATGCCCTATGGTAATGCGTTTGATTTATTGGATAAAGTAGGCCATATAGATTTTGAGACCATTTTTGTGACAGCATATAATCATTATGCTATTGAAGCCTTAAATGCGCATGCATCGTATTACTTAATGAAACCTATTTCCATAGATGAACTCATTAAAGCCGTAGATTATGTTACTGAAATTAAAGCTAAGGAAGACGCTTTACAAGATCAGGTTTTGGTGCCTAAAACCAATGCTGTAAACGGTAAAATCACCATACCACAGCAAGATGGTTTTGAAGTTTTAGAAACGGCAGATATAATGTATTGCAAAGCCGATGATAACTACACGGAAATCTATCTAAACAACAACAAGAAAAAGCTGGTAAGTAAGACTTTAAAATATATTGAAGAAAGTCTTAAAGATGCCAATTTTGCTAGAGTACATAAGAGCTATTTAGTTAATGTGAATGAAGTCGTAAAGTATGTCAAAGGCAAAGGAGGAAGTGTTGTTTTAAGCAATGGAAAGGAAATTATGGTATCAGCCTCTAAAAAAGCAGATTTGTTGGCTTATTTTAAATAATGACTTTTAAAAAACATAAAAAGCCATGGCCAACTAGAGCGGTTATGGAACAGATTTATAAGCAACATTTTTGGGGAGGAAAAGATTTTGATTTTTACTCAGGTGAAGGCTCTCACAATCCTGAAATTACTCAGCCGTACATTGATGCTGTAAACAATTTTTTAAAATCACATAATTGTCAACTCACGGTTTGCGATCTAGGTTGTGGCGATTTTAATGTTGGAAAAGAATTAGTTCCGTTTACATTAAAATATAATGCAGTAGACATCGTAGATGATTTAATCGAAAAAAATAAAGGTTTGTTTAATCCAAAGCATTTAAAGTTTGAGTGTTTGGATATATCCCAAGATCAATTACCGAAGGCAGACTGTGCCATTTTAAGACAAGTGCTTCAGCATTTATCTAATAAAGAAATTCAACAGGTTTTAGACAAACTCTCTACTTATAAATATTTGATTTTAACGGAACACATTCCTATTGGTTCATTTACCCCTAACATTGATATTATTGCCAAT
This sequence comes from Winogradskyella aquimaris, assembly GCF_042676105.1. Lineage (NCBI taxonomy): Bacteria > Pseudomonadati > Bacteroidota > Flavobacteriia > Flavobacteriales > Flavobacteriaceae > Winogradskyella > Winogradskyella aquimaris. The sequence goes on from NZ_JBHTJQ010000002.1 coordinate 7,041, forward strand.
AGTCAAAACCGATTAAAACACAATAGTGGTGTGGATATTTTGGCCGAGCCTTTTAGTTTTAAAGTAAAGGATTTTAAGGTTTTATGCGAGGTTATATTAAATGATAATACTCTAATTGCAACAACTTTGTTTAGATTATAAACTCATGAGATAGACGCTAAGGCTAAGCGTTAATTTCTCTCAATAGCCAAAGGTAATCTTCTCTGTCCTTTACGAAATCCTTGTCAGAGATATCAATAATTTTCACTTTTAATTCAGTTTGATTTCTCAAGAAATTGAGATAACCAGCGTTTATTTTTTCAAGGTACTCATCTTGAATGTCGCTTTCGTATTTACGACCACGCTTTTTTATGTTAGCTTGCAAGCGTTCCGTATTCTGGTAGAGATAAACATAAAGATCTGGTCTGGCAATATCTTTATAAACCAGGTAAAATAGCTTTCGGTATAATCTAAATTCATCATCGGCTAAAGTGACTTTAGAGAAAATTAGTGACTTGTGTACATCATAATCACTTACCATAAAATCTTTAAAAAGATCTAATTGCGATAAATCATCACTAATCTGTTGGTACCTATCTGCTAAAAAAGACATTTCTAAGGTAAAGGCATAGCGTTCTGGCTCTTTGTAAAACTTTGGTAAAAACGGATTATCAGCAAAGCGCTCTAAAATCAATTTGGCGTTAAAATCTTGCGCTATTTTATTAGCTAAACTCGTTTTACCTGCGCCAATATTGCCTTCAATCGCAATAAAATTATAGTTGCCAAAATCAAAGCCGTTTTTTGGGTTTTTAAGCCAGATTTTAATAGGGTTGACTTTAGATTCACCCTTACAGTCCTCTAATAATTCATTAACGGTTTTCTGAAAAACAGGATGTTTTACATCTCTCGCAATATCAGATAATGGTGCTAGTACAAACCTGCGTAGGTGCATGGCTGGATGTGGAACTAAAAGGGAGGCTTCATTAATGACGTCGTCATTATAGTACAAAATGTCCAAATCGATCTCACGAGATTCATAGGTATCAGACTTTTTAGTACTTCTACCTAAGTTAGATTCAATTTGCTTGAGCATTTTTAGAAGCTTTTTTGGCTTCAACACCGTTTCAACTTTAATGCAAGCGTTGTAAAAATCTTCACCTTCAAATCCTACAGCAGGTGTTTCATAAACCTTAGAGATTTTATGTACAGTCCCAATTTTTTCAAAAACAGTATTGATGGCATCTTGCAAATACTGTAATCTGTTGCCCTTGTTACTTCCTAATGCTATGTAGACGGTATTGGTCGGTGTCATAGAAAGTTCAAAATAACTAAAACAATTTTTAATAGATTATCTTTACAACAACAATTTATTAACCATTTTAAATGTCATTAAAAGACAAGCTTCTAGCCCAACGTATTTACCTTTTATTAGGAAGTCTTTTTATAACCTCATTAGTGGTGTCCAATCTTATTTTTCAGAAGTTCTTTTATTGGTACCCTTTAGATGTTGAAGTGTTTGATAGTAAATTATTTGAAATTTCAGTAGGTATTTTGCCATATCCCATAACCTTTTTAATTACGGATTTAATCAGTGAAATTTATGGTAAAAAGCGAGCCAATGATGTTGTAGTCGCTGGGATTTTTGCGTCGTTATTCTCCGTAGGCATCATTTTAGTTGCTGATAGTGTGCCGGCATTAGAAAAATCTCCCATAAATGACGAAACGTTCAAACGTGTGTTTAGTAAAACCATTATAGCTGTAGGCTCAAGTATGTTTGCTTATTTGTTTGCGCAGTTTATTGATATTAGAATTTATCACTTCTGGAAAAACTTAACCAAAGGAAGACACCTTTGGTTGCGAAACAATTTTTCTACTTGGATTTCCCAGTTTGTAGATACACTGTCCATCATAAGTTTGCTTTGCTATTTTGAAGTGTTACCTTGGTCGAGCTTCAATGGACTTTTAATAAGTGGATTTTTATTTAAAGTTTTAGTAGCATTTTTTGATACACCATTTTTATATCTAGGTGTATATCTATTCAGAAGACGATTTAAGCTTAAGGTGAATGAAGAAATTGTTTTAACCTAATCTTGTTATCAAATCATTAAAATCTTACTAAAGTTTCGTAGTTCTACAACTATTCTTCTCAATTTTGCGTATAAACTATAGAAGTTATACACTATCAAGCTATGAAGAAAATTTTTAAGATTTTAGGAATTATTTTGCTCATCTTTATTGCTGTTCTCGTTGCAGTTCCCTTTGTTTTAGAATCTAAAATAGATGCTATTGTTCAAAATTATGCCGATGAGAATCTTGATGCGGATCTGAGTTTTGATGACATAAGTTTAAGTCTCATTTCCAGTTTTCCTAAGGCAGAAGTCCGTGTTGAAAATCTTAAAATTACAAATAAAGCTCCGTTTAAGGATGAAACTTTAGCCACAGCAAAAGCCATATCTTTTGAAATGCCAATAGGTGAATTATTAAAAGGAACAGAAGAACCTTTAAGAGTGAATGAGATTATTGCAGACGAATTGTTGCTAACATTAAAAACCAATAAAAACGGCAGCACAAATTACGATATCGTAAAACAAGCTGAGGATTTTTCAGAGGTCTCAACACCTGAAGAGCAGTCTTCTGGTTTTAGTTTTGATATTCAATATTATGAAGTAAACAATAGTGCCTTTACTTATATAGACGAAGGGTCCAATACAAGTTTTTACATTGCAGAACTAAATCATAACGGTAAAGGTATTTTCTCTGCTGAACAATCGGAATTAGACACCAAAACGGAAGCTAGAATTAGTATGTCTATAGATAGTACTGAGTATTTGAGTAATAACAATATAAAATTAGAGGCATTAATTGGTTTAGACTTAGAAGAAAACAAATATAGCTTCAAAGAAAACAAAGGTTATATTAATGCATTGCCATTAGAGTTTGAAGGTTTTGTGCAAATGGTTGAAGATGGACAGTTAATAGACATAACCTTTAAAAATCCTGAATCTTCATTTAAAGATTTTTTAGCCGTTATACCTGAAGTTTATGCCAAGAATATAGAAAATGTCAACACAACAGGAAACTTCACGGTAATAGGTATTATTAAAGGTTTAGTATCTGAGCAAACTATACCAAACATAGACATTAATATGCGTTCTGATAATGCCTCGTTTAAATATCCAGATCTCCCAAAACGAGTTACCAATATTATGATTAATGCTTCAGTAAAAAACACCACTGGAATTGCCGATGATACCTATGTAGACCTTAATCAACTAGATTTTAAAATTGATGAGGACGTTTTTAAATCCGAAGCGCACATTAAGAATCTAACCAGTAATATACGTGTTGATGCCGATTTAGACGGTGTTTTAAATCTTGGTAATATTACCAAAGCCTACCCTATAGAATTTGAAAATCAATTGAGTGGTATTTTAAAGGGTAAACTCAATACATCTTTTGATATGGATGCTATTGAATCAAATGCATACCAGCGGATAAAAAATAATGGAAGTGTTTCAGTTTCTAATTTTATCTTTTCGTCCGAAGATATTGTTAATCCCATGCAAATTAACAAAGCAGATTTAACTTTTAATCAAGGTTCCGTTAGTCTTAATAGTTTTAATGCACAAACAGGGAAAAGTGATTTCTCTGCAACAGGTACCATGAATAACTTATTAGGGTTTTTGTTGAGCGATAAGAAGTTGCAAGGCGATTTTAATGTCACATCGAACACGTTTGCTATTTCAGATTTTATGGTTGAAGATGAATCAGCTACTGAAACGTCAAATAAAAAGACTTCAAGTAGTGAATCGTTAAAAATTCCGGATTTCTTAGACTGCTCCATTACGGCAAATGCAAAAACAGTAATTTACGACAATCTAAACCTAAAAAACGTAAAAGGTGAATTGCGCATTAAAGATCAAAATGCCAATTTGAGCAACATGACCTCAGATTTATTTGATGGTCAGTTGGGCATTTCTGGTAATGTTAATACAAAAGAAGCAACACCAAAATTTGATATGAAATTGGCAATGCAACAGTTTGATATTTCACAGTCCTTTAAAGATTTAGAAATGCTTCAAGCGCTAGCGCCAATTGCCAAAGTGGTGCAAGGAAAATTAAATTCTACCATAAACGTCAGTGGTCTTTTGGACGAAAATTTCTCACCAGATTTAGCAACTATTTCTGGAAATGCATTGGCAGAACTGTTAACGTCTAGCATAGATGTTAGTAAAAGTCCATTGTTATCTGGTTTGGGTAGTCAGCTGGATTTCATAGATTTTACACAGCTTCAAAAAGATATCAAAACCAAATTGAGTTTTGAGGATGGAAGAGTAAATGTTCAGCCATTCAGAATAACATATAAAGATATACCTATTGAGGTTTCAGGATCACATAGTTTTACAAATACAATGAGCTATAGTGCAGTATTACAAGTGCCAGCAAAATATTTGGGTAGTGATGTTAATCGATTAATAGGTCAGATCAATGATGCTGAGGTCAACAAAATTTCAGTTCCAGTTACAGCAAATATTGGAGGCACATTTTCTAGTCCATCAATTTCAACGGATCTAACAAGTGGAATCTCTAACCTTACTGAACAATTGATAGAAATCCAGAAGCAAAAAGTGATTGGCAAGGGTAAGGATAAAATCAATGATCTCTTAGATAATTTTTTAGGTGGTAATAATAAGTCCACAAAAACAGATTCTACCAATGTTAAATCCGACAGTACCAAGAAAGATCCTAAAGAAGCCATTAAAGAAGGAGTCGGTAATGTTTTAGGAGGAATCCTAAATGGAAAAAAGAAAAACGATAAAAAGCCACAAGATTCCATAAAAAACAACTGATTTTGATTAAAACGGTTCGTTTTTAATGTGTTGTTTGTTAATAATTGCACAAAATTTTGGTTATCTAAATTATTTGATTATAATATAGGTTCACAAAATTTCAGTAAACTACATGAGGCAACTTAAGATTACCAAGCAGGTAACTAACAGAGAAGACAAATCACTAGACAAATACCTACAAGATATAAGTAAAATCCCTTTAATCACGGCAGACGAAGAGGTAGAACTCGCACAACGCATTAAAAAGGGAGATCAGGAGGCTTTGGATAAACTAACCACGGCCAACTTGAGATTTGTGGTTTCGGTAGCAAAACAATATCAAAATCAAGGATTAAAACTCCCGGATTTAATAAATGAAGGTAATGCAGGTTTAGTAAAGGCTGCCAAGCGCTTTGATGAAACTAGAGGTTTTAAATTTATATCTTATGCAGTTTGGTGGATTAGACAAGCTATTTTGCAAGCTTTGGCAGAGCAATCGCGTATTGTGAGGTTACCATTAAACAAAATAGGTACCATCAATAAGATTAATAAGACTTTTTCTCATCTTGAGCAAATTCATCAGCGACCACCAAATGCTGAAGAGATTGCAAGAGAACTGGACATTAGTACGCGAGAGGTAAAACAATCGATGAAGAATTCTGGGCGTCATTTATCAATGGATGCTCCTTTAAAAGAAGGCGAGACCTTTAGCCTGTATGATGTGGTAAGCGAAAGCGAATCCCCAAGACCAGATAAGGATTTGATGCGAGCTTCATTAAATACTGAAATAGAGCGCGCTTTGGATACATTAACCCAAAAGGAAAGTGATGTTATTCGTCTTAACTTCGGTATTGGTAATCAACCACCAATGACTTTAGAAGAAATAGGCAGTATTTACGACCTTACTAGAGAGCGTGTTAGACAAATTAGAGAAAAGGGTATAAGACGATTACGTCACGCAAGTAAAAGTAAAATATTAAAGACTTATTTAGGTTAATTAATATAGGGTGAAGCCTTGGTCGGTATTACCCATGAATAGTATAGAAGTCTGTTTGAAAAAAAATATATTAATTTCTTGATTATTGAGATAAATTATTTTTTATTTTCAAATAGTTAGCCTATATTTGCCGACCATTTGCAAGAATAAGATAATAAAAAACTAGCGATAGATGATTAAAATCGAAATTAAAGAAGGAGAGAATATAGAAAGAGCTCTTAAGCGTTACAAGCGTAAGCACAGAAATGTACAGATTATGCAAAACTTAAGAGAGTCTCGTTATTTCACTAAACCATCTGTTAAGAGAAGAAGAGAGATTCAAAAAGCACAATATATTCAAGGTTTAAGAGACGCAGAAAACATCTAGGTCTCTAGCTTTTTATTTTAAGATATCAAAAGAGCAACGTTATGTTGCTCTTTTTTCGTTTCATCTGTTTGAGATTATCTAAACGTTTCGTTTTCTGCCCTAACTTCTAAAGGTTCAATTGGGCAATCTTCATAAAAATGCTCGAACGTTTTAGAGGTGGTATAATTATCTGTTAATACCTTATAAACCATAATAATAATAAATACTTGTCCAATAACGGTCAAATAAAACACCCAATTAAATGGAAAATCCATGGCGCACATTATGGTAATGGTAATCAATAGTAAGGTGGTAATAGCAACGTAAAGGAATGGTGACTGCTTCATCTTCTTTTTGTTTAAAGTTAAAAATTAAAAACTAAACAAAACAGGTTTTAACGCAATCCTAACATAAATATTTAGATGTTTAATTCTACCACCAACCCTTCGTTTCCTCTAACGTTAAATACGGTATTGTCTTGAAAAATGAGGTATTGCCCTTTGATACCTGCCAATGTACCTGAATAGGTCATTTGTTTTTCAATATTAAGACTTTTGGGCTTTTCAGGATAGTGCTCTACCGGAAAGTTAAGATGGGTCTCTGTATTATTATCTATAAAGTAATCTTTAACTTCATTTGGTATATAAGGCTTTAATCGTTGTCTCCATTCAATGAGATCTTCATCGGCATTATCATTTCTAAGCATTTTTCTCCAATTCGTTTTATCTGCAACATGATCTTTTAAAGCAACTTCGGTAATACCGGCCAGATAACGATTAGGAACTTCAACAATTTCAATAGCTTCATGTGCACCTTGATCAATCCATCGTGTAGGAACTTGACTTTTGCGGGTTACACCAACTTTGACATTACTAGAATTTGCCAAATAGACAATATGAGGCTGTAACTGCACCTTTTTCTCATATTCTAGATCTCTATCTTCTTTGTTTAAGTGTGCGGTGCTTAGCTCTGGTCGCATTATCCAGTCACCAGCAACAGGTTTATCAAAAAAGCAGCTCTTACAAAACCCTTGTCTGTAAATGGGTTTGTTTAAACCACAGCTAAGACATTGATGTCCTACAAATTTCATTTCAATAGTTTTGTTAATGAGTTGATTCATGTGAATAAAATCATTCTCAAACACCAAATAATATTGAATTGGGTCTAAAAACTCTGTCTGCATTTTCGTAAGAACACCTGTGTAAACCATAAAAGAATTTTAGTATTTTTAGCATTGCTAAATTAGCCAAAATATGCCAATTCCTATTGTAAATTCAATTGCTTCTTGGTTTTTGAAAAAACGAATTCACCAGATAGAATTGTTTTTGAAATACCCAAACGAAGTCCAGAACGAACTGCTTTTTAGTCTTCTTAAATTTGCTAAGGATACAGAAATTGGTAAACAACACGATTTTGCCTCAATAAAAACATATAGGGAGTTTTCCGAGCGCTTACCAATAGTGAGTTATGAAGATGTTCAACCGCTAATAGAACGATCGCGCAACGGCGAACAAAACATTTTCTGGCCAAGACCCATAAGGTGGTTCGCAAAATCTAGTGGGACCACAGCTTCTAAGAGCAAATTTATTCCTGTTAGTACAGATTCCTTAGAGGATTGTCACTATGCAGCAAGTAAAGATTTACTGTGCATGTATCTTAATAATAACGAAGGTGCGCAATTATTTACAGGTAAAAGTTTACGCTTAGGAGGTAGTAAGGAACTTTATAAGGAAAACGGAACTGTTTTTGGAGATTTGAGTGCTATTCTAATTGATAATATGCCATTTTGGGCAGAATTTAGCAGTACTCCAAGCAGTAAAGTATCTTTAATGAGTGAATGGGAAAGTAAAATGCAGGCAATTGTCACCGAAACCATTGAAGAGAACGTCACGAGCTTGGCTGGTGTACCGTCGTGGATGCTGGTACTTTTAAACAATGTTTTGGATCAAACAGGAAAGGACAATCTTTTTGATATTTGGCCCAACCTAGAAGTTTATTTCCATGGAGGAGTAAGTTTTAATCCTTATATAGAACAGTATCGCGCTATTCTTCCTAGAAAGGATTTTAAATATTATGAAATTTATAACGCTTCTGAAGGCTTCTTTGCCATACAAGATCAGAATTACTCAGGCGATTTATTATTGATGTTAGATTACGGTATCTTCTACGAGTTTATTCCGATGGATACCTATGGCACCAAGGATCAGAAGGTAATCCCTTTAAGTGATGTGGAATTGGGTAAAAATTATGCCGTAGTGATTACAACCAATGCTGGACTTTGGCGGTATAAAATAGGTGATACCATTAGGTTTGTGAGTTTAAAACCTCATCGAATAAAGGTGTCGGGAAGAACCAAACATCACATCAATGCTTTTGGAGAAGAACTAATTATCGAAAATGCTGAGGACGCACTGAAGAAAGTATGTAAGCGAACCTCAGCTGAGATTGTAGAGTATACTGCAGCGCCTATCTTTATGAAAGGCAAGGAAAAAGGAGCACATGAGTGGATTATTGAGTTTAAAACACCGCCAAAAAACATGTCCTATTTTGAGGAGTTGTTCGACAATGCTTTAAAGGCTCTAAACTCAGACTATGAAGCGAAGCGCTACAACAATATGACCTTGAATAAGCCCAAGATTCACTGTGCCAGAACCAATTTATTCTACGATTGGTTAAAGGAAAACAATAAACTTGGCGGGCAGCATAAAGTACCGCGCCTTTCTAACTCTAGAGATTACCTAGACGAACTATTGGCATTAAATAATAAGGCTTAAATTTTCTCAACCCCATTCATCGTAAAAATGGTCATGTAAATTTCATACAACGAGATTTAAAATAACTTCAACCAAAAAAGAGTTGATGCTTTGAAGTTGATTCTATATTAGCTGTAAATAAACATGCTATTAATTAATTCCCTAAAATTATATAACATATTGTCAGCAATATTTATTAATCAATCCTAACCATAAAAAAAACCACAATTATATAATTGTGGTTTCTTTTTTTCCTATTTAATATTCTATTTAAGACACCGCTTTTAATTTTTTCAAAGTAGATTTACTTAACCTGTCTTCAGCATAAGATTTGGTCACATTCAACTTTGATTCTCCCGAACCAGGAAGATCAAACATGGCTTCGGTTAAGATTTCCTCACAAAGCGAACGCAAACCACGAGCACCAAGTTTGTACTCTATGGCTTTTTCAACTATATAGTCTAAAGCACCATCCGTTATTGTAAAATCAACCTCATCCATAGCAAACAATTTTTTGTATTGTTTGATAATGGCATTCTTAGGTTCAGTTAAGATGGCTCTTAGTGTATTGGCATCTAATGGGTCCATGTGCGTTAAAACAGGTAAACGACCTATAATTTCTGGAATCAAACCAAAATCCTTTAGGTCTTTTGGTATAATGTACTGAAGGATATTGTCGTCATCTACATGGTCATCTTTTATAGAACTATAACCAATGGCTTGCATATTGAGTCGTTTGGTTATGATGCGTTCAATGCCATCAAAGGCACCTCCCGCAATAAATAAAATATGTTCTGTATTTACTTCAATAAACTTCTGATCAGGGTGCTTACGGCCTCCTTTTGGAGGGACATTAACCACAGTGCCTTCTAAAAGCTTTAACAAGGCTTGTTGCACACCTTCACCAGAGACATCCCTAGTTATGGAAGGATTATCGCTCTTGCGTGCTATTTTATCAATTTCATCGATAAAAACGATACCGCGTTGTGCCTTTTCAAGGTTGTAATCTGCCGCTTGCAACAAACGTGTTAAGATACTCTCAACATCCTCACCGACATAACCCGCTTCAGTTAAAACGGTGGCATCTACAATTGCTAGTGGTACATTCAGCATACGAGCAACCGTTTTTGCCATTAAGGTTTTACCGGTACCGGTTTGCCCAACCATAATGATGTTACTTTTTTGTATTTCAATATCATCATCCGAAGGTGGTTGTAACAATCGCTTGTAATGGTTGTAAACCGCAACAGACATCACTCGTTTAGTGTATTCTTGCCCTATGATATACTCATCCAAGAAGGCTTTAATCTCCTTTGGCTTTTTTAGCATAAGCTCAGAACTCAGTTCAGAATTGCCTGATTGCTTAGATTCTTCTATAACAATACCATGAGCTTGTTCTATACAACGGTCACAAATATGTGCATCCAAGCCTGCAATTAATAAATTGGTCTCTGATTTTTTTCTACCACAGAATGAACATTCTAATTCTTCTTTCGCCATCTTTTGTTTTAAATTGTAGGGCTTTAACAAAACTTAAGCCTACTTTATTTACTTTAAGTATTTTTAAAAACGCTTTTCTAGTAATAAACTATTTTACTTGCGCTCCAAAACTTCATCGATCATACCGTATTCTAATGCTTCATTAGATCGCATCCAATAATCTCTATCGGAATCCTTTTCGACTTGTTCATAGGATTTTCCTGAATGTTTAGAGATGATATTGTAAAGTTCTTCTTTTACTTTTAAAGTTTCACGTACGGCAATTTCCATATCGGAGACTTGACCTTGTGTGCCACTCATTGGTTGGTGGATCATCACACGAGAGTGTTTTAAAGCAGAACGTTTCCCTTTTTCACCAGCACATAATAATACAGCTGCCATAGAAGCTGCAATTCCAGTACAAATCGTAGCAACATCTGGCTTCACAAATTGCATGGTATCATAAATACCCAAACCAGCATAAACCGAACCACCTGGTGAGTTGATATATATTTGAATATCTTTTGAAGCATCTACACTTTGCAAAAACAATAACTGCGCTTGTATGATATTAGCTACTTGATCGTTTACTCCAGTACCAAGAAATATGATACGGTCCATCATAAGACGAGAAAATACGTCCATGGCAACCGCGTTCATTTGACGCTCTTCGATAATATTTGGTGTTAGGTTGGTTGGGTACATGCTTGTTATGATTTTGTCATAATGTGCACTGTTTATGCCTTGATCCTTTATTGCGAACTTTTCAAATTCTTTTCCGTAATTCATTTAAATCTAGTTATTTATAATTAATGAAATTTATAGTTATGAGGTCCTGAAACGAGTTCAAGTTGACACAAAATTCTTGCGGAAATGAGTGCCAAAAAAAAGCGTAAAACTATTCAGTTCTACGCCTTAAAGATACTAATTTATTCAATAACCTTAACTGTAGAATTCTTTAACAAAATCATCGTAAGTGATTTCCTTTGTTTTAAGATTTGCTTCGTTTTTGTAAAGGTTTAATAATTTTTGACTCATTAACTGTTCTGATAATCGCTTAACCTCATCTTGGTTGGACATGATGCGAGCAGCAATATCTTCTAGTTCTTTTTCAGAAGGATTCAATTGACCAAACTGTGCCATTTGTCCTTTGATCATTTCCATAGCATAAGCTTTCAATTCTTCAAATTGAACCTGTAAATTATGGTCTGCAATGAGCTTACCTTCTATAAGTTGGTAACGCATGCTTTTTTCAGACTTTTCATATTCTTCTTTAGCCTGCTCTTCCGTCATTGGTTCTTCACCAGCGGTCTGCATCCATTTTTGAAGGAATTCGGCAGGTAAATCAAACGATGTACTTTCTAGCAAATACTCAGTTACATCATTCAATAATTTCTGGTCTCCTTGCTGTGCAAACTGCTTTTCAGAATCTTCTTTTATTTTTTGTTTTAACTCCGTAACTGAAGTCACCACCTTTGGACCAAAAAGTTTATCAAACAATTCTTGATCTAAATCGGCTAGCTCTCTTTGGTTAATTTCAGATACTTCAAAGTTTACCGTAACATCTAAGCCATGTGCGTCATCGTGCGAAACTTTAAGGAATGTCATTAAATCATGATCGTCATTAAAAAGTCCTTTGGTTTTAAGTTCAATAACATCACCAACTTTAGCTCCAATGAATTTTTTAGGATTTGTTTTTCCCTTCAATTTGTCTAAAGTGATTGTTGCAACATTCTCAATGCCTTCTTCCTCGTTGGAAAATTTACCAGTGATTTCAGAATCTTTAGTTATTTCATTTTGAGATACCAATTTGCCATATTGCTTTTGGATATGCTTAACCTGGTTCTCAATCATCTTGTCGTCTGCAACAATATTGTAATGGGTAATTGCTTTTTTTCCTTTTAGTTTTACTTCAAATTCTGGCGCTAAACCTAATTCAAACTCAAAGGAAAAGGCATCAGCATCCCAGTCTAAATCATCTTGAGCTTTTGGTAATGGGTTACCTAAAACGTCTAATTTTTCTTCAACCAGATACTTGCCTATAGCATCTTGAAGTAATTTATTAACTTCATCGACTAACACCGCTTTACCATATTGTTTCTTAACTAGGCTCATAGGAACATGGCCTTTTCTAAATCCAGGAATGTTAGCAGACTTACGGTAATCTGATAAGATCTTTTCAACTTTATCGCTGTAATCTTCTTTAGCGATATCTACTTTTACAACTGCATTTAATGCGTCGATGTTTTCTCTTGTAATATTCATTATGAATTAGTAACTAAAATTGGGCTGCAAAAATACAATATTTTTAACAACCCTACAACAGTTTAAACAATTGGTTTTTAGTCGGTTTTTTGCTCTTTGAAGATGCTATATAAAATAGACTGAAGGATAGACAACAAAATGCTAAATAGAATGGCTGTCCAAAAACTGTTAACAGCAAATCCGTCTACTAATTTATCGGCCAAAAGAATAATTAAAGCATTTATGACTAATAAGAATAATCCCAATGTTAAAATGGTTACTGGTAATGTAAAAATCACCAGAATAGGCTTAACGAATACGTTGAGGATTGCCAAAACAATAGCAACTATTATGGCGCCAACGTACCCATCTACAGTAACACCATTTAGGAGGTGAGCCAAAATAAATACAGCTAAGGCGTTTAATAGGAGTTTAATTATCAAATTCATGATTAATAGGTTTTTATTCTACTACAAATATTATTGGTATTGAAAATGGTATGGTTACAGGTTCACCCCTTTGTTCTCCTGGTTTAACTGTAGGTAATAGATTTATTACCCTAATGGCTTCTTCGACCAAGCCAGGATGATATGCTCTAGCTTTCGCATCAGTAACTTTTCCTTCTTTATCGATTTTAAAATTTAATATAATTCTTTGCCTGCCGTAAAGACCTAATCTACTGGCTAAAGTAGTATTAAATTTTGCGCCTATAAACTTAGAAACACCTTCATTTATGCACTTTTTACGAGCCTTATTACCAAATACTACTTCACAACCGGGATATACAGGTACTTTTTGTATAACACCGTCTGGCACCTTAGTTGCTTCGAGATTTAAAATCGAAGGATCATCTTTTATTTTAATTTTTTCAACTTTCTCCCCGTTTTCATCATATCGAATCCATATATCTGAAAATTTATCATTATTATAATAGCCCTTCCAAATAAGCGTTTGATTTTCATCATAACGCATTTCTATACCCTGTTTTTTTTCTTTTAAAATTGTGCCTTCAACCTTTAATTTTCCATTACTGTAAAATTGTTCATACGGGCCATTTCTATATCCATCTTCATAAGTTACTATCCATTCTAACTTTCCATCTTCATTGTATAATTTCCATTTACCAGCCAATTCATCTTCAAAATAATTAGCCTCAATCTCAAGTCCTCCATCTTCATAAAAACCTTTGTAATAGCCAGAAGTTAATTGTCTTTCATATTCTAATTCGCCGCTTTCATAATATCCATACACAATAAAGTCTTCATCAACTTTTACAATCTTTTTACTCACTATACCAGTATCATAAAAATTAATCTCTTCTTTATTTAACTCACCATCGGTATAACTATAAATGCGTGAAACCTGTCCATTTTTATAATATTGTTTCCACTCACCAACTCTTTCATCATTTTTATATTGGCCTACAACAAATAATTCTCCAGTATCATAAAAGTTTTGATAAGGACCATCTGGTTTATCTTGAGCTAATAAAAATTGAATTGAGAATAAATAAACTATTAGTATAATTGTTTGTCTCATATTTGAAAATAATCTTTTTATTTAATAAAATCAATTACAGCTTTATGAAAATCATCAGGATTTTCTGCATGTAGCCAATGACCTGCGTTTGCAATGGTGACAATTTTAGAGTTTGGGAAATGGCGATGGATTATAGTTTCATCTTGCTCACCGATGTATTCTGATCGGTCACCACGTAAAAACAGTGTATCTTTATTAAAAATGGCATGAATTGGTAAGGCCTCTCCAACTTCTGAAACATTCTCTTTTAATACAGGGAGATTGATTCGCAATCCTAACTGTCCTTTTTTTACCCAATACAGATTTTTGAGTAAAAACATACGAATTCCTTGGTCTTTAATGTAATTGCTCAGTGCTTCATCCGCCTCACCTCGACTTTTTATCTTTGAAAAATCTAGACTATTTAAACCTTCTAAAATAGTGTCGTGGTGTACAGGGTAGAAGCGTGGTGAAATGTCAGCAACAATGAGTTTATTAACCAATTCCGGGTAAGTTGCTGCGAATAACATAGCCGTTTTGCCTCCCATGGAATGTCCCAATAAAATTATATCACTTAGGTTATGGTGGTCACAGTAGGCTTTTAAATCGGCTGCCATTAATTCATAGTCAAAGTCTTCAGAATGAAAACTACGACCATGGTTGCGTTGGTCAACCAAATGTACTTGATAGTTAGATTCTGAAAATTCTTTAGCCAAGGTTTTCCAATTATCGCCCATACCCAAAAAACCATGGAGGATAATAAATGGTTTGCCATCACCAATAATATTTGAATGTAAAATCATTTTAATTTGTCTAGATACATTTTAATAACTTTTTCAGCACCAAGATACAAGCTTTCAGCTATTAGAGCGTGTCCAATAGACACCTCTAAAAGTCCGGTAATATTTTCTTTGAAAAATTTAATGTTGTCCAATGACAGGTCGTGCCCAGCGTTGATCCCTATATCCAAGGTGTTTGCTAAGCCTGCACATTCCATATAAGGTTTTATGCCGTCTTTGTTTCCTAAGCTAAACTGATGTGCAAACGCTTCGGTGTAAAGTTCTATTCGGTCAGTGCCTGTTTCTTTAGCTCCTTCAATTTGGTGTAAATCTGGATCTACAAAAATAGAAGTTCGAATTCCATTGTTCTTAAATTCTTTAATAACATCTATAAGAAAATCTTTATGCTTTATGGTATCCCAACCTGCATTTGAGGTAATGGCATCTTCAGCATCTGGCACCAAGGTCACCTGGGTAGGTTTTATATCAATAACCAAATCTATAAATTTAGGGATTGGATTGCCCTCAATATTATATTCTGTATAGACTTCAGGTTTCAAATCATACGCATCTTGATAACGTATATGTCTTTCGTCCGGTCTTGGGTGAATAGTAATACCTTCCGCGCCAAATCGTTGTGCGTCTTTTGCAAATTGAACTACGTTTGGCACATCACCGCCACGACTGTTTCTTAGTGTTGCGATCTTATTTATGTTAACACTTAGCTTTGTCATTTTCTAATTATTTTGAATAACAAAAATACAGAACTCATCTTGGGTTATTGTAGTTATTTTTGATTAATTTGCAGGATATTCAAACACCGATTATGCAGTTGCAGGATTTTGTTATAAACGATATAAAACCACTTAAAATCACCGATAAAATAGGTGATTTACAGATGCTTTTTAATCAGCTCACCTATTCACACATACCTATTCAAAGTGAAGGAGTTTATATGGGTTGTATTTCTGAAACTGATGTACATTGTTTTGATAGTGCTATAGCTATAAGTGATTGTAGCCATACCATTGAAGGCTTTTTTGTGAGGGATACAACCAATTGGCTTGATGTCCTAGAATCGTTTGCACAAAATGATTCGAATATAATGCCTGTTCTTGATGAGAAGAATACCTACTTAGGGTATTATGAACTTAATGATATTATCCACCTTTTTAATGAAACTCCTTTTTTTGCTGAGCCTGGTGGTATACTCATAGTTGAGAAAGGGATTCATGATTATTCGTTTAGTGAAGTGAGTCAGATCGTGGAATCTAATGATGCAAAATTGTTAGGAGCATTTGTTTCAAAGATGAGTTCGGATTTGGTTCAGATTACCTTAAAAATTGCCAATACAAGTCTAAATGAAGTTATTCAAACCTTTAGGCGCTATAGTTATAACATTGTATCAGGACATGAAGAGGATTCATACATAGAGAGCCTTAAAGAACGCTCCGATTATTTAGATAAATACCTAAATATGTAATGATGAAGGTTGCGATTTATGGTCAGAATTATGTCAAGGATTCTACACAGAGTGCCCTAAAAATTTTAATAGAGGTGCTTTTGAAATATGAGGTTGAGATTTTGGTTGAAGCAGATTTTTTTGATCAACAATTAGAAGAAATCCGAAACAATCCCTTTTTAAAAACGTTTTCAGAGTTAGATAAAAGCTATGACTTATTGGTAAGTATAGGTGGTGATGGTACCATATTAAGAACAATTACTCATGTTAGGGATACCGGTATACCAATCGTAGGTATCAATACAGGGCGTCTGGGTTTTTTGGCAACCATTCAAACTGAGGAAATTGAAGATGCCATTGCTCAAATTTTTAATGGCGACTACAAAATATCAGAGCGCACCTTATTACATGTGACCACTCAGCCAGATAATAATAGTATTGGCGATACTAATTATGCGCTTAATGAGATTGCATTAAGTAGAAAGAACACAACATCCATGATTACGGTAGAAACACATCTTGATGGTGAGTATTTAACATCGTACTGGGCAGATGGTCTTATTTTATCTACACCAACTGGTTCTACAGGGTATTCACTAAGTTGTGGTGGTCCAGTTATCACGCCAGAAGCTAATAATTTTGCACTGACACCAATTGCTCCGCACAACTTAAGTGCACGTCCCTTAATTATTCCAGATAAAACGATTGTGACCTTCAAAGTGGATGGTCGAGAAGATCAATTTTTAATGTCTTTAGACTCTAGGATAGTGACATTGCCAAATACTACAACTGTGACCATCAAAAAAGCTGATTTTGCCATTAAGATGGTCGAGCGACTAAATGAAACTTTTTTAGACACGCTAAGGAAAAAATTACTTTGGGGAGAAGACCGTCGTAATTAAGCCTTTTTTATACAATAAAAGCCCATAAATACTGTTTATCTCTAAGACAATTTCTGTCAAATTGTAATAGGCTAATCATAATTGTTATATTTGCAAACTTTGAAAAATTTATGAGGTATTTAATCCTGATTTTTACGAGTATATTTTTTATGCAAATCACTAATGCTCAAATTTATGAGGTTGGTATATTTGCTGGTGGAAGTAATTTTATCGGAGATGTAGGTGCCACAAATTACATATCGCCAAATCAAGTGGCTATAGGTGGTATTTTTAAATGGAATAGGAGTCCAAGGCATTCCTTTAGAGCATCAATTATATTTTCTGATCTGGAGGGTGTTGACGGAAAATCTGATGATCCTAGAAGGGTTCAAAGAGGATATCAGTTTAACACAAGTATTTTGGAAATATCCGCCGGGATGGAATTTACATTTTGGGATTTTGATTTACATACTACTGGCATTAAGGGAACACCTTATCTGTATACTGGGATATCAGTAGCAAATCACGATAATTATTACTTTACCCAAAATGGGCAATATACCTCTGAAGATACAAGTAGCTGGGCATATGGTATACCCATGGTATTGGGTTATAAAACCAATATTTCGAACCACTTAGTTTTGGCAGCGGAAATTGGAGCTCGTTACACATTTTCGGACGAACTTGATGGTAGCGTGCCAGATAATGAATTTAGAGAACAATTGAGTTTTGGGAATACAAATAGTAATGATTGGTATGTATTTACAGGAATTACCTTAACTTACACCTTTGGTAGAAGACCTTGTTATTGTGGATTTTAAATGAGCCTAAAAGAAAAAGTAAATAAAGAAAAACTTCCACACCATGTCGCCATTATCATGGACGGTAACGGTCGTTGGGCAAAGCAGCAAGGCTTAATGCGTGTTATAGGTCATGAGAACGGGACTAAAGCGGTGCGTCAAGTTGTTGAGGCAAGTGCAGAGTTGGGTGTTAAGAATCTTACATTATACGCTTTCTCTACAGAGAACTGGAATAGGCCAAAACTAGAAGTCCAAACACTAATGAAACTTTTGGTAAAATCTTTAAAAAAGGAAATTAAAACCTTGCAGGACAACAAGATAAAGCTTTCAGCTATTGGTTGTCTTCAAGATTTGCCTAAAAAAGCACATCAAGAATTATTGGATGTTATAGAAAAAACCAAAAATAATACGAATATGACATTAACATTGGCCTTGAGCTATGGCTCTCGTGAAGAAATCGTTAATGTTATTAAAGAACTATCAGTTAAAGTTAAAAATAATATAATTTCTCCTGAAAGTATTGATGAATCCATTATAAATAAGCATCTTTACACGCAAAATTTACCAGATGTTGACCTGCTAATTCGCACTAGTGGTGAACAACGAATCAGTAATTTTTTGCTTTGGCAAATTGCCTATGCAGAATTGTATTTTACGGATATTTTATGGCCAGATTTCAACAAAGAACATCTGTATGAAGCACTCATAAATTATCAAAATAGAGAACGAAGATTTGGAAAAACAAGCGAACAACTTACCTCATAAAAAAGCATCCAATAACTATATTAAGCTAATTTGCATTGTATTATTTTTTATAGTACAATTTCATGTTAATGCGCAAGCCCAGGATGGAGCGAAGTATTTAATTAAGGAAATCACAGTTACGGGTAATACAAATTTTAGCCCACAAACGATTATTGCCTATTCTAAACTGAGAAAAGACGAAGAAATCCAGGTTGGTGGAGAAAAAATTGCAAATGCTGTTAAGACCTTATGGAAATCCAATCTTTTTAGCAGTATAGATATTTTTATTACGGACATAGATGGAAATACAGCCAATTTAGAAATCCATCTTATGGATTTACCAGAACTAAAGGATTTAACCATAGAAGGCGTTAAGAAAGGTAAAAAAGATGAAATTATAACTGAAAATAAATTACAATCTGGAGTAAAGGTTACCGAAAACTTAATTGCAACTACAAGAAATTACTTAACGAACAAGTATAAAAAGAAAGGATTTCTCAATACCAAAGTTAACATCCAAACCTCAGAAGTAATAGACTCTGTAGAAAAGGAACGTGTTAACATGAAGATCAAAATAGATAAGGGTCAGAAAGTTAAAATCAAGGATATCAACTTTATTGGAAACGAAAAACTGAAGGATAAAAAGCTTCGTAAGGCAATGAAAAACACCAAGCGTAGAAACTTTATCCGTGTTTTTAAGCGTTCAAAGTATATCGAAGAAGATTTTAGGGAAGATTTGGTGAGTATCGTAGATCAATACAAAGAAAAGGGGTATAGAGATGCCAGAATTATCTCAGATTCCATTGTATACAATAATGATAAAACGATTAGTTTAAATATTGAAGTAGAGGAAGGTGAAAAGTACACCTTCGGTAAAATTGATTTTGTAGGTAATACAGTCTATAGCGACCGACAGTTGGCGATGCTACTAGGCATAAAGGAAGGTGACACCTATAATGGTGTTGAGTTAAGAGAACGCATAGACGACCCGGAGAATCCTGACGCTCAGAGTTTAGCTAATGCTTATCAAAATACAGGTTACATGTTCTCTACAATTAACCCAGTTGAGGTTAGTGCAGAAGGCAACGTGATAGACATGGAAATTCGTATTTCTGAAGGTAAGCCTGCATATTTTAATAATGTAACGGTGGTAGGAAATGATGTTACCAATGACCATGTTATCTATAGAGAGATAAGAACGCGTCCAGGAGAGTTGTATAGTAAATCTCAAATTATTAGAACCTTGAGAGAGCTTGGTCAATTAGGGTTCTTTGATGCGCAGCAATTGGTTCCTAATATTAAAAACCCCAATCCAGTAGATGGAACATTGGATATAGAATATGAAGTTGCGGAGCAAGGTTCTAGTCAAATCCAATTACAAGGTGGTTACGGCGGCGGTGGATTTATAGGAACTTTGGGATTATCGTTCAATAACTTTGCGATAAAGGATATTTTTAAGAAAGATGCATACAAACCTGTACCACGAGGTGATGGTCAGAGTTTAGCTTTGAGGTTGCAGGCCAGTCAGTTTTTTCAAACTTATAGTTTTTCTTTTAGCGAACCTTGGCTTGGTGGTAAAAAGCCATTTCAGTTATCCAGTTCTATTTCTTACTCTAAGCAATTTTTATTTAACCAACAAACAAGAAGAGCAGATAAAAGTAGAAGATTTAATATCCTCGGTGTAACAGTTGGAATATCTACAAGATTAAGTAAGCCGGATGACTACTTTTTATTATCACAATCATTAAGTTTCCAAAACTATGATTTAAGCAACTATAACACTGGTTTGTTCACCTTTGGAAACGGTACATCAAATAACCTTTCTTATACCATTGGTTTAAGTAGAAACAATTTGTTTACAGATCCAATATTCCCAACAGGAGGATCTAGCTTTACAGCCTCTGCTAAATTGTCATTTCCTTATTCTTTAGTTAATGGCGTCGATTACAAGGCTCTTAAAGATGAGCGTGATTCGTTAGATCCTTCAGATCCTGATGATTTTGCAAGAATTGGTGAGATAGACCAAGAGCGCTTTAATTGGTTGGAATTTTACAAAATTAAATTTAGAGCAGATTGGTACACAGCATTAACCAAAAAGCTAGTTTTAAGACCAAGCGTAGAATTTGGTTTTCTTGGTGCCTATAATAAAGACAGAGGGATCATACCTTTTGAGCGCTTTTTTGTTGGTGGTGACGGTTTAGGAAACTTCGCTCTAGATGGTAGGGAAATCATTCAGTTACGTGGATATCCAAATCAATCTTTATCTACCCAGGATGGAGGTTCAATCTACAATAAATTCTCACTAGAACTTCGTCATGCCATAACTTTAGGAGCACAGGCTAAAATTTATGCTTTAGGATTTTTAGAAGGTGGGCAATCTGTTAATAGTTTTAAAGACTTTAATCCGTTTAACGTCAGACGTTCGGCAGGTGTAGGTCTTAGAATCTTTATGCCAGCCTTTGGTCTCTTAGGTATAGACTTTGGTCATGCCTTTGATGATTTGCCAGATGGAACTTCACCAAGAAAATGGGAAACGCATTTCATTATTGGACAACAATTTTAAGTTTGGCACGATATTTTCTAATTGCTAAAATGAGTATTTCATTATGGTGTTAAAATTTTTAAGGATATATTTCGTTAAATTTGAAGATTAGTAGCATTAAATACCAATATTAAACATATGGTAATTAACAAATGTCTCAAAACAAAAACAATCATGATGAAATTTAAAGTTCTTTTTTTAATGACAATTATTGGTCTAATGAGCTTTAGTATTAACGCACAACGTGGTGTTAGAATAGGGTATATTGATACGGAGTACATTTTACAAAACGTGCCAGAATATCAAGATGCTTCAAGCCAATTAGATAAAAAAGTGCTTCAATGGAAATCAGAAATAGAGAAAAAGCTTGGTGAGATTGAGCAAAAAAAGAAAGAGCTTGAAAATGAAAGCGTGCTTCTAACCAAGGAGCTATATGATGAGCGAATGGAAGATATTTCTTTTGAAGAAGCCGAAATATTAGACTATCAGCAAAAACGTTTTGGGCCAAATGGCGATTTAATCATTCAAAAAAGACAGTTGATTGAGCCTATACAAGACCAGATATTTTCAGCAGTACAACAAATTGCTGAAACCAAAAAGTATGATTTTGTTTTTGATAAATCAGCAGATGTAGTCATGCTCTATTCTGCAGAGCGTTACGATATCAGTGAACAGGTTTTAAGAACCATAACAAGAACTTCAAGACGAAATCAAGCTAAAAGCAAACAAGAGCGCAAAGAACTAGAAAATGAAGAGGTTGTTCCTGAGGTTAGTGAAGAAAAGGACGAACGCCAAAAAGCACTGGAAGAACGCAAAGCGGCTAGAGAAGCAGAATTAGCGGCAAAACGTGCCGAGAGGGAAAAGGAATTAGAAGCCAGAAGAGCAAGACAAGATTCGATCAGAGCAGCCAGAAAGAGTGAAGCTGATGCACGCAGACAAAAAGTGTTGGATGCTAGAAATGGTAGCGATGATAAAAAAGAGTCAACTGAAGAAGAAACAAAAACAACTGAAAAGGATACCACGACTCAAGCCAAAGTAGTTAACAAAAAATCAAATGCTAAAAATGAATCAGAGGCAAAGAAAGATTCTATTAGTTCCAAAAAGCCACTGACTGCGGCGGAGATAAAAGCTAGAGATCGAGAACGCAGAAGAAAAGAACTCGAAGAGCGAAAACAAAAAATTATAGAACAAAGAAAAAAGGCTCGCGAAGAACGAGAAAGGCAATTAAAAATTAGAGATTCAATAGCACAAGCTAAGAAAGAAGAAAGAGAAAACGATTAATAATTATAACACACAAATTACAATTTAGAAAAAATGAAAAACTTAAAATCATTATTATTTGCAACTGCACTTTTCATAGGAGCATCGAGCTTTATGTCGGCTCAAAGTAAAATTGCACATATTGATAAGCAAGAATTAGTTAAGGCTATGCCTGCTTATGCTGCTGCACAAGCCGAGATTGAGAAGCTAGGTAAAACTTATGAGGCTCAATTTCAAGATTCCTTGAAAGAGATAGATAGTAAGGTAAAGCAATATAATGCTGAAGCAGCTGCACAGACAGAAGAAGAAAATATAAAGCGTATGAGAGAGGTTGAGGGTATGAAGCAAAGTTTAGCACAATACCAACAACAGATGAACCAAGATCTACAGAAAAAGGAGTACGATTTGCTAAAGCCAATTTTAGAAAATGCAGATGCAGCCATTCAGACCGTAGCAAAGGCTCAAGGATTTCAATATGTCATTGATTCAGGGATGTTAATATTAGCTGAAGGTAAAGATCTAATGGCTGATGTAAAAGCACATTTAAAAATATAATGTAGTTTTTAAAATAATTAATTTAGAAAGTCGCTTTGTTAAAGGCGACTTTCTATTTTTGTAACAATGAGTAATAATCCCGTTGGCATATTTGACTCTGGTGTGGGCGGCACATCAATTTTTAAGGAAATACAAACGTTATTGCCTTACGAAAGCATTATCTACTTGGCAGATAGTAAAAATGCGCCCTATGGGAACAAATCAGAACAAGACATATTAAATCTTTCTATAAAAAACACAGAGTATCTTCTTGGCAAGGAATGTAAAATTATTGTTGTGGCTTGCAATACTGCAACCACTAATGCCATCGCCCATTTGAGAGCAACTTACGATGTGCCTTTTATAGGTATTGAGCCCGCAATTAAACCTGCTGCACTGAACACAAAAACTAAAGCGGTTGGTATTTTGGCAACCAAGGGTACATTAAGTAGTCAGCTTTTTCATAAAACATCCGACCTTTATGCTAATGGTATAAAGGTTGTCGAGCAAGTCGGTGAGGGCATCGTACCACTAATTGAATCTGGTCAGTTGCACTCCGACGAAATGAAATCGTTACTTGAAATCTATCTAGAGCCTATGCTCAAGGCTAATATAGATTATCTGGTTTTGGGATGTACGCACTATCCTTACCTAATTCCAATGTTAGTGGATTTGCTGCCTAAAGATGTCAAAATCATTGACTCAGGTTTGGCCGTGGCAAAGCAAACCAAAGCCATTCTATCTAGTAAAGAAATGCTTAATTCAGATAAAGGAAAGCCCTCAATTAAGTTGTATTCAAATGGAAATATTGAGGTGTTAAATGCTATTCTCAATAGTGCATTTGACACGTCATATTTGGATTTTTAAGATTATTATTCTTTAAACCAATTGGAATATTTGACGTAGTTGTTGGCAATTCTGTCAATTTCATCCGAGATTAATTCTTTGCTAATGTCCTTAACTTTTTTGGCGGGCACACCAGCATAAATACTGCCAGACTCTACAACTGTATTTTTGGTTACTACAGCACCTGCTGCAATAATACTGTTGCTTTCAATAACACAATCGTCCATTACAATACTTCCCATACCAATAAGCACATTGTCGTGGATGGTACAACCATGTACAATGGCATTATGACCAATGGAAACATTGTTGCCAATGGTTGTTGGCGATTTTTGATATGTAGCATGTATTATGGCTCCATCTTGTACATTTACTTTGTTGCCCATTTTAATAAAATGTACATCACCCCTGATAACAGCATTAAACCAAACACTGCAATGGTTGCCGATGGTAACTTCTCCAACAATGGTAGCATTTTCGGCAACGAAACAATCCTCGGGTATATGTGGGTGTATATTTCTTACTGGTTTAATTATAGGCATTAGTTCTAATTTTTATATTTTTAATCCATACATGTCATCTTACAGAAAACATCCCAAATAACGACTCCTGCACTTACAGAAATATTTAAAGAGTGTTTAGTGCCATATTGAGGGATTTCAATAACTACATCGCTGACGTTTACAACATCTTGTCTTACACCTTTAACTTCATTACCGAACACAAAAGCGTATTTTGTATTGGGTTTTGGGTTGAATTCATTCAGCATGGTGGCATTTTCAGCTTGCTCTATCGAGCATATATTTATTCCTTCACTCTTCAGCTTTTTTACAACATCAAGGGTGTTTTCGGCATATTCCCAATCTACAGTTTCTGTACTTCCTAAGGCAGTTTTTCTAATATCGTTATGAGGTGGTTGTGCTGTAATGCCACAGAGATAAATTTTTTCAATCAAAAAGGCATCACTTGTTCTAAAGACAGATCCAATATTGTTAAGACTACGAATATTATCCAGAATTATAATTATTGGAGACTTCTCAGCTTTTTTAAATTCAGAAATATTGAGACGTTCTAGTTCGCTATTTTTTAGTTTTCGCATGTTGAAATCTTATACTTTTTGTAAATAACTTATAGTCAAAAGGCTTTATAAAACAAGGCTATTTGGCTACATTAGCATTCTTACGATTGAATGCCCATGGCAATAATCTGGGCATAAGCAAAAATACACAATTCTCTTGGCTAAAAAGACAAAAAAGGAAACACCATTAATGAAGCAGTACAATGCCATAAAGGCGAAGTATCCTGATGCTTTATTGTTGTTTAGGGTTGGGGATTTTTACGAAACTTTTGGAAATGATGCAGTTAAGGCATCAAAGATTTTAGATATTATTTTAACCAAACGTGGTGCAGGTAGTGATGGAGAAACAGAATTAGCCGGGTTTCCCCACCATTCTTTAAATACTTATCTCCCAAAATTAGTAAGGGCTGGTGAGCGCGTCGCGATTTGCGATCAGTTAGAAGATCCAAAACAAACAAAAACCATCGTAAAACGAGGGGTTACAGAATTGGTAACACCAGGAGTTGCATTCAACGACGATATTTTACATTCCAAGTCTAACAATTTCTTGGCAGCAGTTCATTTTGATAAGAAGTTTATCGGTATTTCATTTCTAGATATTTCAACAGGGGAGTTTTTAACCGCTCAAGGGAGTACGGAATATATCGATAAACTACTTCAGAATTTTAATCCAAGCGAGGTTTTGATTTCAAAAAAGTGCAGGAAGGATTTTGAAGAATTATTTGGAAATGATTTTCATACCTTTTACTTGGAAGATTGGGTCTTTCAGTCAGACTATGCAAATGAGACTCTAACCAAACACTTCAATACAAAAACATTAAAAGGTTTTGGTATTGAAGATCTATATGAAGGTATTATTGCATCAGGTGTGGTGCTTCACTATTTAAGTGAAACGAGACACAACCAACTGCAACATATATCCACAATTTCAAGAATAGCCACAGACGATTATGTGTGGATGGACAAATTCACCATTCGAAATCTGGAGCTGTATCATTCAAACAATGCCAATGCAGTCACATTAATTAGTGTTATAGACAAAACGATTTCTGCGATGGGAGGTCGTACATTAAAGCGTTGGTTAGCATTGCCACTAAAACAAGCCGAAAAAATAAAACAACGCCATACGGTTGTAAAGTACTTGCTAGATAACGATGGGGTGCTTCAGAAAATACAAGGGCAAATAAAACACATCGGAGATATTGAACGCTTAATTTCTAAGGTAGCTACTACCAAGGTTAATCCAAGGGAAGTTATTCAGCTAAAAAATTCTTTAGAAGCTATCATACCGATAAAATCTATAGCTGAAAGTTGTAAGAATGAGGCCTTAAATATTATTGGCAGCAATTTGCATGATTGTAATATACTTCGCGAAAAAATAAAGCAAACCCTAAATGAAGAAGCACCTGTTAATGTTTTAAAGGGCGATACCATTGCTCAAGGTTTTTCGCAAGAACTCGATGAACTTAGAGGATTATCAAAATCTGGTAAAGACTATTTAGATGCTATGTTAGAGCGCGAGAGCAAAAGAACAGGTATTCCGTCATTAAAAATAGCCTCTAACAATGTATTTGGATATTATATTGAAGTACGAAATACGCACAAAGACAAAGTGCCACAGGATTGGGTGCGAAAGCAAACTTTAGTCAGTGCAGAACGTTATATTACCGAAGAACTAAAGGAATATGAGGCTAAAATCCTTGGTGCAGAAGAACGAATTTTAGCCATAGAACAACAATTGTTTTCAGAACTTGTAATGTGGATGCAGCAGTTTATTGTTCAAGTACAGCAGAATGCACAACTTATAGGGCAATTAGATTCTTTATGTGGATTTGCAAGTCTTGCAAAAACAAACAATTATAACTACCCAGAGATTGATGATAGTTTTGATTTAGATATTAAAGATGGTCGCCATCCAGTTATAGAAAAGCAGCTTCCTTTAGGGGAAGCCTACATCGCAAATGATGTTCATCTCGATAGAGAAACTCAGCAAATCATAATGATTACAGGTCCTAATATGTCTGGTAAATCAGCAATTTTAAGACAAACCGCATTAATTGTTTTATTAGCGCAAATTGGAAGTTTTGTGCCTGCAAGGGAGGCAAAAATTGGCTTGGTAGATAAGATTTTTACGCGTGTTGGGGCAAGTGATAATATTTCTATGGGGGAGTCTACATTTATGGTAGAGATGAATGAAACCGCTTCGATTCTCAATAATATTTCAGAACGAAGTCTGGTATTATTAGATGAAATAGGAAGAGGTACAAGTACTTATGATGGAATCTCAATAGCTTGGGCCATAAGTGAATACCTGCACGAACATCCTGCGCGACCTAAAACGCTTTTTGCAACGCACTATCATGAGCTTAATGAGATGTCCGAAACATTTGCAAGAATTAAGAATTTTAATGTTTCTGTAAAAGAACTTAAAGACAATGTGTTATTTGTTAGAAAACTAGTGGAAGGCGGTAGCGAGCATAGTTTTGGTATTCATGTAGCTAAAATGGCAGGAATGCCTCAGCAAGTCATTAGAAGGGCTAACAAAATATTGTCTAAATTAGAAAAATCGCACTCCAATGAAGAACTTACAGACAATATTAAGTCTCTGAAAGATGATATGCAACTAAGCTTCTTTAACTTAGATGACCCCTTATTGGAAGAAATAAAAGATGAAATTCTTCATACAGACATTGATACATTAACACCAGTTGAGGCACTTATGAAACTCAATGAAATTAAGCGGATGTTATTGAAGAAAAAGCAAGCCTAAAGCCAATTAATTTATTTTTAAAAAAGTCTTTGCATTTATAAGAAATAGTTTAAATTTGCATCCGCTTTTATAGCTTAAGTTCTTATTAATAGACTACGCGAAAGTAGCTCAGGGGTAGAGCATCACCTTGCCAAGGTGAGGGTCGCGGGTTCAAATCCCGTCTTTCGCTCTATACAATATATACCAATTAAGTTACCGTCTGTAACTTGGATGCTGAAGTGGTGGAATTGGTAGACACGTTGGACTTAAAATCCAATGGCCATTATGGCCGTGCGGGTTCAAGTCCCGCCTTCAGTACTAGAAAGCTAGCTTATTTAAGCTAGCTTTTTTTGTTTATAATCTCATAAGTAATGTGTACCCTAACCGATACATACTCTAGGGTTAAAAATAAATTCTCACCACGGCATTGGTTGTAAGTCCTAATGAAAGTCTTGTGAATTCGTCAACGTCATTACTTTCGTTTATTCTAAAGAAGTTGTTTATTATATTCTCTCTGTTGGAAATATTCCAAATTGATGCACCAACCTCTGATCTAAATGTGTTACTG
Organism: Winogradskyella aquimaris; assembly: GCF_042676105.1. Taxonomy (NCBI): domain Bacteria; kingdom Pseudomonadati; phylum Bacteroidota; class Flavobacteriia; order Flavobacteriales; family Flavobacteriaceae; genus Winogradskyella; species Winogradskyella aquimaris. Next base: position 35,429 of record NZ_JBHTJQ010000002.1, read on the forward strand.
ATTTTAAACTTAAACAATGCAGAGGCATCAATCCTTAGATAATCCATTAATCTTTCATTATTCGCTTGGTCAAAATTAATACCGTTATCAATGATTGGATTGTCGGATACTGGAATTGAGGTGGGTTGACCAGTCCTGTAGTTGACGCCCGCAGAAATATTCCAATTCTTATTGGCGTAGGTTGTTCCAAATGTAAGGGAATGGGTAATGTCAAAATTACTTGGAAATTCAATATCCTCTAGCCTTTCAAACGTATAGGTATTATCGATATAAGCATAGCTTAACCAACTGTTAAAGTTACCTAACTTTTTACGTAACAATAGCTCAACACCATAGGCGGTGTAGCTTCCTTTTTCTTTAGTAAACTCGTACTTGGTAGTAAAACTTTGACTTTGTGTCGTGATTCCTGTTACCTCTTTGTAATACCCTTTGGCATCCAATAACCAACCTTTGTTTTTAAATGTTATGCCCAAAGACGCTTGCTTACTCTGTATAATAGGAATGCTATCATTGTCGGTCAGTTGCCACCGTCTTCTTTCTATACCCAAAAAGTCGTTTTGGAAGTTTATCGTTTGAGAGGTACTTTGATGCTTAAACTCACCTTGAGCTTCCATCTCAATATAATTACCAATGGATTTCCTTATGCTTATTCTAGGTTCAACAATTAGTTTGCTAAATCGGGTTAAAAAATTGGCTCTTATGCCACCTCTAATCGATAGACTATTACTAGAATTTTTATACCATGCCTGCCCGAAAGCAGCATGTTCCCTTAATACTTCCTCATCTCTTCTTACAAAACGGGGAAGGTCGATATCATTCAAGTTTATGACTTCTGTTTCAGTAAATTGATAGCCGATATTATAGATCCACAGGTTGTGTTCAAAACGATTATTTAGTCTAACACTAGTTTCGGATACCGTATTCTCCTGCAAAAAGCGTTGCTGTTCTATTACATTGGCATTTATAGCTTTTAATTGATAATCGGTATTATAAATATTTATATTGGAACTTAGCTTTCTACTCCATAATCTTTTGTAGCTCGCACCAAAAGCTGTACTCGTTTGAGATGCACTACTTTGTCTAGTTTGAATAGTGTTATTTATAATGGCATTTTCGTTAAAACTTAAGTCGTTATTGACAAGAATGAAATTGAAACGGATAAAATCCTTATCACTTGGTTGGTACAACCAACGTGCAGAAACATCATGAAAATTAAAATTTCTATCAGAGTTGGTAACATTAGTAACATTGGTTTCTGCTTCTGTTTCTTGAGTGATCCTGTCAAAATAAACCTCATAGGTTGGTGTTCTTATGACATCGTCTAAAGATTTTCTGGATGCGATTTGAAGTGATGATTTTTCTCCAATAGGAATATTGGAAAAGAGTTCTGCATTTAAAAAATTTAGCCCAAAAACACCATTAAATTTTGAGTCAATTTGTTGTTCTGTTTTCATATGAATTGTACCAGAAACTCCATCGGTTAAAGATACATCAGAACCATTGTTGATAATACTTGCCTTTTGAGTCATCAGTGGATTAAAACTAGAAATGAGACCAAAAAAGTGCCCTGTTTGATACATTTTTATGTCATCCCAAAGCATTAGATTTTGGTCATGAGATCCACCTCTAATATTAATGTTAGACACTGTTTCGTCAACACTTAAAATACCTGGTAAGGCTTGTGCAGTTTGTAGCACATCAGATTCTATTAAACCAGGCAAAAGACTAAATTTTTTATAATCTATAGAGGTTGTCCAGTCTTGCCTTTTATCAATACCATTTACAAGATAGGTTTCAATAAGCACAGGAGCAATGGCTTCTTCTTGCAATAACATGGAAATTATTGAGCAATCATCCGGATTAAAATACAGCGCTTTTCTTTCAATAGTTTTAAAGCCAATGTACCTTATGGTTAGTGGTTGATTCTGAGACCTTAATTCTATTTCAAAATACCCGTTTTCATCCGTTACAGCGTATGCAAACTGGCTATTGATAGTTGCTCCCTCGAGAGGTTTTTGGGTTTCGGAATCTTTAATATAGCCACATAAGGAAATCCTTCTAGAAATGCTGTAGACATAATCGCTAACCCTTTCAAAGATTAAAGAGGTTTGATCTTCCAATGCTTTTATCTTTCTTGAAAGACTTAATGCTTCAGGTAATGGAGAAACGATTATATTTTCTAATAAACTACTTTCATAGTTAAAATTTACCGAATGTTGATTGGTGATTTGTTCTAAGACTTTAGAAATTGGAATGTTTTGAGCTGTAGTCTGCCCTCTTAAATTTTGCCCATATACTAGGCTAAGGATGAAACAAACTATGTAGACCTTAATCCTATTCATGCCTTGCAATGACCACTTTAGAATTTTTAATGGTATAGGTCAGATCAAGGGGTTTAGTGATGGATTTTAAGGCGTTCTGCAAATTACCGTGTTCAAAGGCTCCTGTAAAATTAGTAGTCAAATCAGTAGGATATTGGACGTTAATATCAAAATGTTTTTCGAGTTCTTTTACAACATCGGTAAGAGTAGCATTTTCAAATACACTCATATTTTTCAGCCAGTATGGCTCAACTATCGCAATTGTTGTTTTTGAACCTTGGCCTGATTTTAAACTAAATTCAGTCCCTGCAGGTAACTTGACATCGTTATTGTTGTAGGTAACTTGTACAAGTCCTTCGTAACAAGATACTTTAAAAACACTGTCTCTAGAGACTACGTTAAACTCAGTACCAAGTACACTTACTTTACCGTTTGCTGTATTTACGTCAAAACGGTTTCCTTTTTCAACATCAAAAAAGGCCTCTCCATCAAGGTCTAAAGTTCTATTATTATCCCAATTTTGTTCAGAAAAAACCAATTGAGACAATTCATTAACTTTTACGATAGAGTTATCAGGTAATGTAACTGTTCTGTTTTCATTGGCTAGAGTTTCTATACGTGTTTCTTGGTTAAAGAAAAAAGTAAAATACAAGCCTAGTGTAACAATAATCACACTTGCTACTTTTATAAATGGATTGAACCAATCAATTTTTCTAACAGGTGTTTTCTGTTTATTGTAACGTTCTTTAAAGCTATTAAAGTCACTTAGCTTTGAATGGTCCGATGCTTTAAAGTGTTTCGCATAGTCTACAATATAAGTATTAAAATCTGCATCCTCTAGTTGCTGAAAAGCTTTATTTTCAGCCTCAGAGAGCTCATTTTTCAACCATTTTTCTATTAACTCATCTTTCTTCATAAGATGTTCATTTTATAGTATAACAACTTACTATGCATTTCTCCTGATTATTTTTTTCTAAAAGCTTCAAGTTTTTCTTTCAGCACATTAAATGCACTATAAATTCTATACTCTACTACCTTTTGTGTTACATTAAGCATTTGTGCAATTTCTTTATGGGTCTTTCCTTCAACCTTACTCATTAAGAAAGCAGCCCGTTGTTCTTCGGTAAGCGATTCCAGTACCTTTTGGTAGCGCTCAGCAAATTGCTCCTTTTCTAAAATAAATTCCGGAGTTTCGTAAGTGTAGTTTTTAGGGCTTTCTTGCTGATGCTTAAGAACCACTTTTTGGTGTTTAAGTTCGTTAAGCACTAAATTATTTGCAATTGTAAACAGAAAGGACTTTGCTTTAGAGATACTTACGGTTTTGCAATTATCCCAAAGCTTTATGAAAGCTTCTTGGGCTTTATCGTCTACGTTAACCTGAGACCCAAATTTGTAATATAAAAAGTTATGCAAATCTTGCCCTAAACTATCATATATACGCTCAAAAACGTTTTCATCACAAATATCTTCAGGTATGTCTTTGCTCACAAAATAGATTTTGGTTTAAAAATAGCACATTTTTTTTATGAAATCCATCAGGAGAAATGTAATTGGAGTTGTTCTATTAAAAAAAGTTACGTTTAAATTCATAAGATGTACGCTTCAAAAGTTACTAAGAAAACCTCGAAACTAGTTCTTGCTCTAGTAAATATGAAGAGGGAAGAATTGATTCTTTGTGACCAAAAAACGACAGTGCTCAGTAAACAACTAAATTATATTCATAATAATGAGGCTAATCGATGTAAACTTAGAATGACGAAACAGCGCAGAGCACATCTACAAAAAACCATAACGAGTCTCATTCAATTGGAAGAAAAAATAGAAAATTTAAAATTTTTTCAGGAGAATGATAAACTTAGTTGTTATATAAATAAACAGACCAATAAATAACAAGAATTAAAACTGATAACAATGAGAACCCGATTAAAATCAATTTATTTTTTAGCAAGTTTGGCCCTCTTAATAGTGACGGCATCTTGTAGAACAGAAGAAGACTTAAGTATTGATCCACCTACTGAGCAAACGTTAGAAGCCAATACACAAACGGCAGCCTTAATGCAAAATGTAGTTATGAATGATGGCTCTTCAGACAACATTATTGATAATGCGAGCTGTCTAAGTATTCAATTTCCAGTTACCGTCACTGTAAACGGAATTACACTTCAAATTGAAGACGAAGATGATTTGGACGATATAGAGGACATTTTTGATGAATTTGATGATGACGATGATAACATTGTTATTTCTTACCCAATAACGATTGTACTTTCAGATTTTACAACAGTAGTAATTAATTCTGATGATGAGTTGGAGGATTTTGTTGAAGATTGTTTTGAGGATAATTTTGATGATGATGATATTGAGTGTATAGATTTTCAATACCCAATTACAGCATCTGCGTTTAATGAAAACAATGAATTAATCTTATCTTTTACTATAAACAATGATTTTGAGATGTATAATTTCATAGATGACTTAGATGAATATGCAGCGGTTACTATAGACTTCCCAATTACTGTAATATTGGCGGATGGAACGACACAAATCGTAAATAATATTCAAGAGTTGGCCATGGTTATTGAAGCTGCTGATGATAGTTGTGATGAAGACGATGATAATGACTACGACGACGACGACTGCGATGATTGTACCACAGACTTAGTAACTGATGTTTTAACCCAATGTTCCGACTGGTATATAGATGGATTAGAGAGAAACGATAACGACCTAGAAGATAATTACATGGGTTATTTCTTCACCTTTAATAGTGATAACACAGTTGATGTAACATGGGATAACGGCATGCAGACTGAAAGCGGTACTTGGAGTGCAAGTGGATCAGGAAATGAGATTATTTTTGAAATCGACATCCCTGGATTTGACGACATTAATGATGCCTGGAATTTACACGAAATTGACAACGACAACGATGACGATGAGCTAGAGTTTGAACTTAGAATAGGTGATGATGAATTGGAATTTAACAATTACTGCTCATCAGATAACAGTAATGACAATTTAACGAATACGCTATCTGATGGATTATGGATAGTTGCATCTTACACGGAGGATACTGATGATCAAACAGCAGATTATGCAGGTTATGAATTGAATTTTGATAGTAACGGTACAGTAACGGCATCAAACGGGAGTACAACAAATAATGGAACATGGTCTGTACTTAATGGCGGAAATGAAGTCATGTTAAATTTTGGAACAGATATGCCATTTCTAGAATTCAATGATGATGACTGGGATGTTATATCTTCATCGGAAACAGAAGTTGTACTTCAAGATATTAGTGGAGGTGATGGCGAAACAGACACCTTAACACTTCAAAAGATATAAATTAATTAATTTAACTAAAAACAACAAATCATGAAAAAAGTATTTAATCTGGGATTTATCCTAATGCTCAGCATCACACTAATGTCGTCTATGTGTTCAAGTGATGACGATGATGGAACACCAAATAACAATAGCCAACAAATTGCAGAAATTGAAAATGATGTGCAGTCTGGCACTTGGATCATCACCAACTTTGTAGATTCTGGTCAGGATGAAACATCAGATTTTAATGGCTATGATTTTTCCTTTAATGCTGATGGTACCTTAGTGGCTACTAATGGTACAAACACAATGACTGGAACATGGTCTGTAACTGATGATGACAGCAGTGATGATGATAGTAGCAGTAGTAGTGATATCGACTTTAATATCTTTTTCCCTGTACCAGATACAAATGATTTTGAAGATTTAAATGATGACTGGGATATTGTAACTTCAACTTCTACAAGAATAGAACTTATTGATATTAGTGGAGGTAATGGAGGTACAGATTTGTTGACATTTGAGAAAAACTAGAGCAACAATAAACTATTAGTCCCCAAATTTACACATCAATTGTTTGGTTAATAGTAGGCCAACCATGAAATTTCATGGTTGGTTTTTTTTGTTTACATAATTTTTTAAATTTGTATGATGTATTATGTCATATAAAAAATTTAAATGTTTACTCCTTTAGGTACTAAAAACTCCCTCACCCAGATAATTGAATATGAGCTCACAGAAGCCATTAGAGCAGGAACATATCCGCCTGGAAGCAAATTGCCCACAGAAAATGAACTTTGTGATCTTTTTGTAGTCAGTAGAACTGCCGTTCGTGAAGCCATTAAGAAAATGAATGCTCGAGGAATTGTTGAAGTTAAAAGGGGTAGTGGTGTATATGTTTCTGAAATGAGTATAAAAAATGCTTCAGAAACATTAAATCTTTTTTTCGAGCTTTCTTCAGACAAAAATGTCATTCTACAAACTATAAAAACAAGGCTTGTTTTAGAGCCAGCCTTGGCAAGTCAGGCTGCAACTCATCGTAATGATGACCAAATAGAGTTGCTGGTTGAAAATATAAAAATGACCAAAGCTTGCGATATAAATGATGCCGATAGGGAAGCAGAACTAGATAATGATTTTCATAAAACCATTTTATCTATAGCTGATAACCAAGTGTTGGATTTACTCTTAGGTCCAATGTTTAATTTAATGCCAAAGTTTAAAACTAGTGTTTTTGCAAAGTCACAAGAGGGTGCTTTGGTAAAAAAGAAAGAGGTGATGCTAAGTCATCATGAAAACATACTTGAGGCCATTATTAAACAAGACCAACAATTAGCCAATAAGACTATGTATAATCATATTCTCGAGACACAGAATAACTATATAAAAACACTAAAAAGAAAATGAGTTTCATAACCTTTGGAGAAATCATGCTACGATTAACTCCCGAAAAACATAAGATGAAAATAAATTCTTGTAAATCTTTTAATGTTGACTATGCAGGTTCTGAGTCTAATGTTGCTAGTTCCTTAGGTGTATTAGGTAATGATGTTGCTTTTGTGACCAAGCTTCCAGAAAACCAACTTGGTGATGCTGCCATAAGCTCATTAAGGTGGTATGGTATAAACACGAATGCTATTGTAAGAGGAGGTAATAGAATTGGAACTTATTTTATAGAGCAAGGCACTTCAATAAGACCATCTAAAGTCATTTATGATCGGAAGAATTCATCACTCAGCGAGATAAAAGACAATGAATTTAATTGGGAAGAGATTCTAAAAAACAGAACCTGGATTTTTTTATCTGGAATTACACCAGTATTATCAAGCCAATGTGCAAAGGAAACTATTAAAGTTGCTGAAATAGCTAGGAAAATGGGTGTTAAGGTCGCTTTTGATATGAATTATAGAAGATCATTGTGGAAACAACCATCAGATGCAAGAATAATCTTTGATAAAATTTTCAATAATACCAATTTGTTATTTGGAAATGCAAATGTTCTTAAAGATGTCTATAACATAAGTCCTGAGGGGGATAATAAGCATGACCAAACACTAAATGCCATGGAAACTGCAAGTCAAAAATTTGGTATTGACAAGATAGCTTTTACGATTAGAGATCATGTCTCAGCGAGTCATAATAAACTTTCAGGTGTTTTTCTTTCAGAATCCAAATACTACACATCAAATACTATTGAGGTATCAATCGCAGATAGATTTGGCACTGGTGATGCGTTTGCGGCAGGATTGCTGCATGGAGTGAATAAGGAATGGAATGACCAAAAAGCAGTTGATTTTGCCACTGCTGCTTTTGCTTTAAAGCATACGGTTTTAGGAGATCAACATACAAGTAGTGAAGAAGAAATTTTTTCAATAATGGAAGGTAACATAAGCGGACATGTTTTAAGATGAAAAGACAAGAAATAGTAGCTTTTATAAAAAGTGAGCGGTTAATCGCAATTGTTAGAACAAAGGAACAAGAAAAAGTACCAGAAATTATAGAGGCTTTAGTACAAGGAGGCATAAGGGTTATTGAGATTACATCTAATACACCAGGCTTTTTAAATGAAATCTCAAAAGCTAGAGAACGCTACGCCACTTCCAAAATTCTAATTGGTACAGGAACAGTAATAAACAAAGTGATTGCAGAACAGGCCATAAAATCAGGAGCTCAATTTTTGGTGACACCAAACACCAATTCAGACGTGTTAGCTGTTGCAAATCAATATGAGGTGCCAGTAGCCATGGGAGCGGTTACTCCAACGGAGATATGCTCAGCTGTAGACAGTGGTGCGGATATTGTAAAATTGTTTCCAGCTGGTAACTTGGGTGTTGGCTATTTTAAATCGGTAAAATCACCGTTAGACAAGGTCTGCTTTTTTGCTGTGGGAGGAATAGATCTTTCGAATATTGAAGAGTGGATAGCTGCCGGTATATCTGGTTTTGGTTTAGGAAGTGCGTTAACCAATGTTAATGACCATGAAGAATCAAACGGCATAAGAAAGAATGCAGAGCAATTTGTAAAAATTAAAAAAGAGTCTAAATGGATCCATTAGAAATCGTCAAATTAGAACTATTTAAAGTGCCGCCAAGATGGTTATTTGTTAAGATAACTACCAAGTGTGGTATTATTGGTTGGGGAGAACCTGTTGTTGAAGGTAAAGCAAATTCTGTTGCAGCATGTGTTAGAGAATTAGAGCCATACTTAATAGGAAGAACGGCCAACCAAATAGAGGACATATGGCAGGTACTCTATAGAGGTGGCTTTTATAGAGGAGGTACCATACTTATGAGTGCCATTTCTGGCATCGACCAAGCTTTATGGGATATTAAAGGAAAATATTTAAACGTTCCTGTTTATGAACTTTTAGGTGGTGCAGTACGACAAAAAATGAAAATGTATTGTTGGATTGGTGGGGATCATCCAGATGTTGTTTTAGAGCAAGCTCATGAAAAAATAAATCAAGGCTATACAGCTGTAAAAATGAATGCCACTGGGCAAATGCGCTGGGTAGCAAATGTAAAGGATGTTAAAAATGTAGCGCAAAATATCAAATTGTTACGAGAAGAATTTGGCTATGATATCGATATTGGCTTGGACTTTCATGGAAGGGTTCATAAGCCAATGGTTAAAAGACTCATAGATGAACTAGAACCTTATGAGCCTATGTTTATAGAAGAGCCTGTATTAAGTGAAAATAACGATGCACTTAAGCACATTTATTCATACACCAGTATACCCATTGCTACAGGGGAACGAATGTTGTCTCGCTGGGACTTTAAAGACATACTGCATCAAGGTGTTGTAGATATTATTCAGCCAGATTTAAGTCATGCCGGTGGAATTTCAGAAGTGAAAAGAATCGCCACAATGGCAGAAGCATATGATATTGCACTTGCACCACATTGTCCTTTAGGCCCAATAGCTCTCGCATCGGCATTACATTTAGACTTTTCATCACCTAATGCTACTATCCAAGAGAGTAGCTTAGGAATTCACTACAATCAAGGATTTGATTTACTGGATTATGTTGATAATCCAGAAGTGTTTGATGTTAAAAATGGATACTTGGATTTGTTTGAAAAACCTGGTTTAGGTATTGATTTAAGTGAAAAGAAACTTAAAGAGGGTTTAAAGATTGGACATGATTGGAAAAATCCTATTTGGAGAAATGAGGACGGTAATTTTGCCGAATGGTAGAAACTAAGGATTCTAATTAGATTGAATTTATTACTATTTCTCCCTTTTTAAGTCCTGTACCAGTAACAGTTAATTTAATTTCTCCTGCGTTTTCTGTAGATTGAACTAATACTACCAATTTACCACTGAATAATTTCATGGTTGGCAAATGAAATAATTCTAGTGATGTTGCATCTCCATTACAAGCCGCTCTATAAGTGCCGCTTCCTTTGACTTCAAAATTAAGTTGATTGGTGGCTGTAGGACAAGGAACACCATTTTTATCTTCTACTGAAACCGTCACAAAAACTAAATCTTCTCCATTGGCTTTAATAGTTTTTACGTCAGAATCGAGAACGAGTCTATACGGTTCGTCTGCAGTTTTTATCTCTTTTTCTGCAGCAGGATTACCGTTATTGTCGAGTGCAACAACTTTTAAGGTTCCAGGCTCATATTTAACATCCATCCACATTAAACGATAACGGTTTTGTTTGGTATCGTTACTCTTTTTTTGGATGCCAAGACTTTTTCCGTTTAAAAACAATTCGGCACTATCATAGCTTGTGTACACAAAAACGGGTGTCGTTTCACCTTCACGACCTTCCCAATTCCAATGCGGTAAGATGTGAAGCGTTTCGTCTGTTTTGTTCCAACGACTTCGGTATAAATAATAGCGGTCTTTTGGTAAGCCAGCCAAATCGTTAATACCAAAGTACGAGCTGCGCGAAGGCCAAGCTTCGTCATAGGGTGTTGGTTCGCCCAAATAATCAAAACCCGTCCAAACAAATTCGCCAATAACCCAAGGTTTGTCATCTTGTAATACAAAATCATCATCAGGTAAATTGGACCAGCTGCAATATTCTAAATCGTAAGATGAGGATTGAAAATCTGGATAGGTTTTCATACTGGCAATTTCAACAGGAAATTTATAAACACCACGGGAACTTACCGTTGAAGCTGTTTCTGACCCTAACAGAAACCCTTGCGGAAAACGTTCATAAGCTTCTTCGTATAGGTGTACACGATAATTTAGGCCTGGGACATCCATGATGGCACCAAAACCTGATTCCATAACGGCTTTAACTTGATCCATACCAACCGTAACTGGGCGTGTAGGGTCTTCTCTGTGAAAAATATCCTGTAACCATTTAGCGCGTTTAACACCTTCGCTTCCCCATTGGTCAGGTACTTCGTTGCCAGAACTCCACATCACAATACTTGGGTGATTTCTTGTGGCTCTTACTAAATTAACAACATCCTTTTCAGCATACTCGTCAAAAAAGCGATTGTAACCATTCTCGACTTTTGGTTTTTTCCATTCGTCAAAGCTTTCAGCTAAAAACATAAATCCCATTTCATCACAAAGTTCTAGTTGTTCAAAAGAAGGCATGTTGTGTGCACTTCTAATGGCATTGCAACCCATATCCTTTAAGATTTTCAGCTGACGCCTTAAGGCAGAGATATTTACGGCCGTTCCAATTGGACCCAAATCGTGATGTAAGCAAACACCTTTAAACTTTCTAATTTCACCATTAAGGCTAAAGCCCGTTTTATGACTGTAATTTATAGTTCTAATACCAAAGCGTTGCGTGATTTCATCTTTTAGAATATCGCCTTTGTATAGTTTTAGAACAGCAGTATATAGGTAAGGTGTTTCAGGACTCCAAAGCTGTGGTTGATTTACTTTTATATTCACCTCAAAAGTGCTGTTAATAACCGTAGAGGTCTCTTTAGAATTAATTTTATGTCCATTTGCATCAAAAATATCAGTAACTAATTTTAAGTCAGTTCCTGAGACTTTGGTTTTGATATTAACTTTTGCTTCATCTTGCCTTACAGAAGGGGTTGTGATAAATGTTGACCAATGCTCAAAACTCTCCTTGTTCTTTAAAATAACTCTAACATTTCGGTATAATCCGGCACCAGGATACCACCTTGATGACTTTCCTACATTTGTGAGCTTTACGGCTAAAGTGTTTTTGGAAGTACCGTTAATGTATGCTGAGATATCAAAGTAGAAATAGCTGTATCCATATTTCCATTCGCCAATTTTTTCACCATTTAAAAAGATTTCAGGTTCGCTCATGGCACCTTCAAAAAGCAATAGTACCTTTTTTGTTTCGTCAAAGTTTTCAAGAGAAAACGTATTTCTATACCAGCCTTCACCAATATAGGGTAGAGCACCAGTTCTACCTGTTTTTTCAGTCGCAATTTCTTCACCATTTTGGATGATGGCAACCGTCTGCTTGTCTATGTTTTTATCAAAAGGGCCATAAATTGCCCAATCGTGCGGAACAGTTACATTTTGCCAATTTGAATCATCAAACGCTATTTTTGATGCATTTGGATGATGTCCTTTTTCAAATTTCCAACCTTTTTTCAATGTGATAACTTCTCTAGTTTGGTCTACTCTAGGTTCGGCACATTGCAAACAGATTAAAACTGAAAGTATGGAAACTAAAGAAATTCTAATTTTCATTTCTAAAATTAGTCGTTTAGGGAATTATTGTAAAACTGCATACCCAATGTTGCTTTACCCGTTTGATCAAAAAGTGTAGCATTGTCCCAATGTGAGCCTTGCGCCCAAAGTGTTGAGCAGCCTGTAGAAACCCAAGCAGGTTCCCAATAGACTAAACCTTGGCCACCAGCATTTTCTATAATTTGTTTGAGTTGATTGAGGTAATCTAACTGACCTTGCTGAGTAGCAGGGAATCCACCTGTTAAGGCGTCAGCTCCTAAAATGTTATTGGCACTATCCGCATTGTCTAATGTAAATGGATAGGCTGTTTCTACAATCATTAACTTCTTATTGTAGGTGTTTATTAATGTTGAAAGTGGTGTTTGCACTTCATTTAAATCGTAGTCCGACCAAATAGGATAATACGATAATCCAATCCAATCAAAATCGGTCACTCCATTTGATGTCGCTTGCTCAAACCACCACAAGCCATTTTCAGGTTGTGCAATATGGAGCATAATCTCGATGGTCTTATTTTTTGCTGTTGAAATAGCTCTTACAGCCTCAATACCTTTATTGATTAATGCCGAATTTCTTTCCCAATCTATGGGCCAGACCAGTTCCCCTTGTTGTAAAATCATTCCGTTGATTTCATTACCAACTTGTACAATATCTGGCAGTAAGTTATCATTAGATAATTGTTCTAAAGTGGTGTAAGTATAGTCGTAAACTAACTGACGGAGTACAGGTGTGTTGTTTATTTCATTAACCCAAGCCGCTGGAATTTCTTGTTTAGAAGGATCAGCCCAGGTATCACTGTAATGAAAATCCAAAAGTACTTTTAAACCTTTGGATTTGGCGCGTTGGATGGTTTCTTTAACATCGTTGTAATTGGAATAGTTAGTCCAATCTGGGTTGTGCCAAAGTCTCACTCGTACCAAATTTGCACCTTCATCCCTAAAAATTTGGTAAACATCTGTTACTGTTCCTTCGGAATCTTTATAAATGGCTCCACAATCTTCCATCTCATTAACATAGGACAAATCTGCACCGTAGTAAAACGAGATTGAGGTATCTTCTGAAGGAAGATCATTAGTATCTGAATTATTCTTTGAACATGAATTGACACCTAAAAGGCAAGATAAGAGAAATATAGTCGTAAAATAATTCACTGTTAATTTAGATTTTTTCATAAAAAAGCACACTTTATTGCTAAATTAATGAATTAATTTCTGTTGGTTAGTTGTCACCATATATCATTATCTATATTTGTTTGTCTTATCTTTTAAATATCTAGATTATGCAAATTTTAGCATTTGTTGCATTTACTGTTGTGGTAGCAGTTATTTCTTACCTAAAAACAAGATCCACAAAAGAATCTACTTTAGACGGCTATTTTCTTGGGGGAAGAAGCTTAACAGCTGGAGTTATTGCGGGTTCCTTGTTACTTACCAACCTTTCAACGGAACAGATTGTAGGATTGAATGGTTCGGCTTATCAAAGCGGTTTGTCGGTTATGGTATGGGAAACCCTTGCAGCCATAGCCATGGTTGTTACCGCTATTTATTTGCTGCCGCGATATTTAAAGGGGGGTATTACCACAGTCCCTCAATTTCTTCAAGACCGTTTTGATACCTCTACAAAGACAATCACATCTGGTCTGTTTCTTACAGGTTATGTTGTAGTCTTGTTACCCATAATTTTATATTCTGGATCTATTGCACTTAGTGGTATGTTTAATGTACCAGAGCTCTTAGGTGTGTCCAAATCTTCAGCCCTTAAGATATGTATTTGGGGAATAGGAATTGTAGGTTCTATTTATGCCATTTTTGGTGGTTTAAAGGCGGTAGCTGTTTCAGATTCTATTAATGCCATTGGTCTGCTTATTGGTGGGCTTTTGATTCCGATTTTTGGATTGTTGCTTATTGGGGACAATGACCTATTCAATGGACTTTCCATTTTAACTAATGAGAATCCAGAGAAATTTAAGTCTTTAGGAACCCAAACTGATCCTGTGCCGTTTCATACTATTTTTACGGGTATGATGCTGGTACAATTGTTTTATTGGGGCACGAATCAGCAAATCATTCAGAGAGCGCTTGGGGCTAAGAATTTAAAGGAGGGACAAAAGGGTATATTATTGGCATCATTTATTAAAATTCTAGGTCCAATTATAGTGGTTTTACCTGGCTTAATTGCGTATCACGTGTTTAAGAGTGACCTTACCAGTGCAGATGAAGCTTACCCAATGCTTGTAAAGAAAGTGTTACCTGATGCTTGGGTTGGATTTTTTGCTGCGGTATTATTTGGAGCTATTTTAAGTTCGTTCAATAGTGTCCTGAATAGTTCTGTAACGTTATTTGGCATGGACATTTACAAACAACATATCAATAAAGAGGCGAGTGACAAAAAAGTGGTGAGGTATGGAAAACTATTTGGGATAGTACTTGCGTTACTTGCTATGATTATAGCCCCTTTAATTGAAAAGGCGGGTAGCCTATTTGCATATTTGCAAGAGGTTAATGGGATCTACAGTATTCCTATTCTAACCATCATTGTTGTGGGCTATTTTACTAAGCGCGTACCAGCCATCGCTGCGAAAATTGGATTGGTTACTGGTTGTATATTATATATTTTAAGTCAATTTATTCTTCAGCCCTATTTTGTTGAAAAAGCTTTGAATAATGCCAAGCTTAATGGTAATATGACGTCAGAATCTGCACTGGCTTTGATCGAAGCAAAAGCTTATCCTCATTTTTTAGACGTTATGGCTATTCTTTTTGTTCTCAATATTATAATAATGCTTGTTGTTGGAAAACTTTATCCATTAAGTATACCATACAAGATTCAATACACTAAACAGGTAGATATTACCCCTTGGAAGTATGTAAATTTTGTAAGTATTGGCATAGTGTTAGTTGTTATAGCCATCTACATTTATTTTGCGTAGTTACCTTAAGAATGTAGATTCTAAATAGGACATATAAAAAAGGCTTCTCGATTTCGAGAAGCCTTTTTACTCCAATAACACTTAATAATTAGAGTTTGACTAACTTGGTGGTTTCGGTTTGCTTATTGCTATTTTCAATTTTAACAATATACATTCCAGTATTTAGTGTTGAAATATCAAAAGTGTCTGATTTGGTAAAGTCACCTTTAAATGCTTTAACCAATTTACCTGTAAGATCATAAATTTCAACATCAGAGACATTGGTATTAATACCAAAGCTTGATTGTGCTGGATTTGGATAAATGGTAAAGACTGAAAAATCTTCATCATTTATACTTAGAACACTTGAAGGTTGATTACCTAATATTCTAAATTGACCAGCTGGAATTGATAAAGATGGTGTCGAATTAGAAACTGTTGTATTACCCGTTGGGTCCATTAAATCGTACCAAGTGGTAGTTACACCACCTGGGAAATTGGTACTAATAGTTTGTGTGTTGACATCAAAATTTGCTAAAATGATAACATTTCTCAATTCAGTTGTTGGTATGGAACTGTCAAATATGTCTATTCTAGGAGTAAAGTCCCCTGAAGTTATTGTGTAATCACCTTCAAATACAGGTTCTTCTATTTTGAGTTTATGCAATTTAGACCAATCTTCATAGATCTGGCCACGAATAGCATCTGTTAACCAATTATTAACCCATTGTGGTTGAGGTTTGGTATCTAATTTACAATCACCATCATTGCCACCAGGTAAATTAACAGTACCATTGCTACATGTGAAGATTGAATTTTCCATGCCTAAATCTCCAAAATGCCATATCATTTTTGGTCCTGGAACCATTACAGAGACTGCTGCTAGTGCAGACATTCTAGATAAAGCTACATTTAAGTTCTGAACGTTATGAGATCCATTACTAGTATTACCAAACTGTAAGTTTTTATACATCAATCGTTCCTCATCATGGCTTTCTGGATATCCAAGAACTCTAGGGCCATCAAATGAAGCTCTAGACTTATGTCCAATTCCATTGATGTTTTTATTTCCGTTTTGCCCCATTGTCAATTCATTGTATGGATCTGTCATCTTACCCCACATCATAACTCCTTTACCTTCAGAGTATCTGTAATTAGCCCATTCCTTTTCTTCATTTTCACTTCCTAAATGCTCAAAAATCACATAATGATCAGGGTCTAAAGACCAGGAATAGTCAGCATATTGTTTTAAAATATCCACACGGTCTTGCTGATAGCTGTTCGTACAACCTTCATTACCAGGACTACAATTTTGTGTGAATCCTTTGGTTAAATCCCAACGGAACCCATCGATTTTAAAATCTTCAATCCAATGCTTTATAACACGTTCTACATAATTTTGGGTTCTCGGTGCTTGATGATTATAGTCGTATCCTACACTATAACTATGCGTAGCTTGTAAGTTGAAGTAGGGGTTTTGTGAGGTTGGATTTCCAAAGCCATTTCCATCTGGATCATCCATCCACATTCTTACCATCGGTGAGCGACCAAAGGCATGGTTTAAGACCAAATCTAAAATTACGGCAATACCATTTTGATGGCATAGGTCAATAAATTCACGTAGTTTGTCCTCTGTGCCGTAAAATTTGTCTAAAGCCATATGGTATGAAGTATTGTAACCCCAACTTTCATTGCCCTCAAACTCCATAACAGGCATGAGGTGAATGGCGTTTATATTTAAGTTTTTAAAATAATCGATTTTATCAATTAAATCTTGATAATTTCTGTCGGCATCAAAATCCCTAACTAAAACTTCATAAACTATTAAATCTTCCTTTTTTGGCTTATTAAAATCAGTAACTTGCCAGTTATATGGGGTTTGTCCAGTTTCTAAAACAGATACTTCAAAACCTTTGGCCATTTCTGGAAAAGCAGGAAGATTTGGATAAGTTGAAGCTGGTATCCACGGATCATCAAATTCTGATAAAATTAATGTTGAGTATGGATCTGCAACATAGACCATTGTTGGCGAATTTGTTGGTGGTGTTTTATCTCCAACCCAGTATTCGTATGTTTCGATTTGCCCAGGGGTAAGTCCTGTAATCTCCAGCCAGAATAAATTTCGTGAAAAATCACGTTTCATGGCATAACTCAAATCGGGCTGATAATTATTGAAGCTACCAGCAACATAAACAAAATCCTTCCCAGTGGCATAAAGTACCAAAATGGCTGTATTATCATCAATATAGTTAATACCTTCTTGGTAATCTTCAGTCATGAAACCTAAAATAGATCCAGGATCGACAATGACACTAAAACTCCTGGTAATTATTGTTCCGTCTAATACGGCAGTTAATTCATAGGTCGTATTAGTAGTGATGTTTGTATCAGTGAAGGAATAGTTATCAGTACTAGGATTGGTATCAATAACTGAACCGTTAGCTGTTAATGTGTAACTAGCATTACCACCAATATTGCTGGCTGCTATATCAAAATTGTCTCCCGAGTTTATAATGGTTGTATCTTGTGTCGGTGCACTTAGGCTGACTTGAAATGAGCCTACCTGAAAGATAAAATCCTGACATCCCGTAGCTTTATATTCTTGTGAACCATCTTCATTTCTAAACACCATTCCCATCTGAATAACATTAGAAACTTGTTGAGGTGTAAGGCCATAATAAGTTTCAGGAACTAATGTTATGGAATAAATACCACCACCTTCATTAGTCATTTCGCCAACACCATCATCTTGTCCCCAGTTACCCACAACGCTTATACCAAAAGCATTGGTTCCGTCACCAACACCAGAGTGCATGTAGACTTTGGTCGGATTACTAAAGCCGTTACAATCTGTAGCCGTACTGTTTGTATTTAAGGTTACTGTTATGCTTTCATTAACTTCAAATGGATTTGGAGTTATTGTCACCTGAGCAAAAGACGTAAGTATAAAGCCAATTAATAAAATAGATAAGTATAACTTTTTCATAATTATTTTTTTAAAAAAAGGCATGCCAATAAATTATTAAACATGCCTTTTGTTTTATCTCATAGAAACCATGAGAGTTTCTTAGAATTGTAATATAGAATATTCACCAGTATTAGTGTCTAACCATACTCTAGCTGGGCCAGCAGTAGAAGGAATATTATCACCATCTTGATCAATAATTCCATCTGCACCAGTGTCACCATAGTTTAGACCCCAATCATTGTTTGCTCTAAATTTAATTTCACCGTCAAGTAAAGTAACTATATCACCATAGAAGACTCCTTCTTGGATTTCAGTTAAGGCGAAATCATCACCTGCTCCACCCCAATCATTAAATCCTGAACCTACAACACCAAATACGCTGGCAGCATCATCAATAGTTACTGTTCCAGCATTTAAATCTAAAGTAATTAAATAGTGTCCTGCAGCAACAGCAATGTTGTCACCATCTTGATCTATAGTGCCATCAGCACCAGTATCACCATAATTTATTGCCCAATCGTTGTTGAAACGAATTTTCATTTCACCTGCCATTAGCCTTATACCTTTTTTGAAAGTATCAGTGGTGTAATCATAATAGAATTTGCCGTCAGGGCCAGCTCCACCCCAATCATTCCAAGCAGATCCAACAACTCCCCATGAATACTCTTCAATATCATAAGTCATGTTAGCTAAATCTACAGTAATTTTATAGTCACCTGCTGTTACAGCAATATTGTCACCATCTTGTACCAAGGTTCCACCAGAACCACCCCAGTTAGTTCCCCAGTCGTTGTTTAATCTAAATTTAATTTCACCGTCAACTAATGTTACGTAAGACACGAAAACGTCAGGTGTATCCGTGGTATAGAAATAGCCATCAGCGTATGCACCCCAATTATTGTAACCAGAACCAACAACACCCACTTCAGCAATCATTGCACCACCAGGACCTGCTCCAGTACTTTCTAATAGTTCTACGTTTAATACTAAAACGTCAGAAAATGCTTCTGTACCGCTACCTGTATCGCCAGGATAAGCTCTTAATCGTACAGAGAATGACCCCACGTTAGGAGCTGGAGTATCTGGATCGTTGTCTAAACCAGCTTCAGTAGCAACGGTCATCATTTGACCTATGGTCATTGCAATTTCATTTCCGATAGAAGAACTAACGACAACAGCATCAGTAAAATCTCCACTAACGGATCTCTGTAATTCATATGTGATGTTGGTAGGTGCACCAAAATCTGCACTACCCCAAGTAAAACGCTCACCTAAATTACCAGATGTAGCAGTGGATAAGATATAATTATCTTGTGTTGAGTTTGTAAATACAAAACCTTCTGGGTCTTGTGTTGTGAAAACAACGTCATCTTCAGTTTCACAACTGTTAAAACTTAATAAGGCAAAGATGAAAAGGCCTAAAATTGATATTTTTTTCATGATTATTTTAAGTGTTATTTTAATTAGTATCCTGGGTTTTGTTCTAAATTATTATTAATACCAAGGTCTGTTGCAGGTAATGGCATAACATCTCTAAATGATTCGGTAGTGGTACCTGATTGTACTCCACCTTTCCATTGCCATACACCATTATCAGAAAACTGATCAAAACGTATTAAATCAGTTCGTCTGTGTGCTTCCCAGTACAATTCTCTAGAACGCTCATCGATAATGAAATCTAATGTCAAATCTGCTTGTGAGATATTTCCACTCGTATCGCCATATGCTCTTACTCTTAGTTCGTTAATGTAATCAACTGCAGTACTTACAGAACCTCCGCCACCTCTAAGAACTGCTTCTGCATACATTAAGTAAGCATCAGCTAATCTAAACATAGGGAAATCGATATCTGTATGATCGCCTGTGGTGTCTGAACCAGGATTACCATTAACATCAACATTTCTGTACTTAGCAACAGCATAGCCGTCTGTAAAAGTTGCTACAGACATGATGTCTTTATTTTGACCATCTGTATATAGAAGCTCTCTACCATCAGCAGAATTTTCTTCACCAGGGAATTGCTCAACAAATGTAGGTGTAGTTCTTATACCAAACCAACCACCGTTAATTCCAAATTCAGCTGGATTCATTGAGCCTCCAACAGGAGCATGAGTCAAAAATGTCATACCTCCAAATGCTTGAGTTCTTAAACCATCAAAAGGAATTGTGAAAATAACCTCGTCTTGCGCTCCATTGGAGTCGTTATCAGCTAAGAAAGAATGGAAGTAAGGAATATCTGGAATAGAATACCCAGCTCCAATGATATTATTGGTGTAAGTAATAACATCTGCATATCTTGAGTTACCTGTGTATACCTCAGCATTGAGGTAAATTTTAGCCAGTAACATCCAAGCTGCTGCTCTATCTGCTCTTCCATATTCATTACTTCTTGGTGCAGCCATGTCGTCCACTATATCTAATAACTCTTCTTCAACGTAATTAAAAAGATCTTCACGTTGAATTTGTGGTGGTAAAAATGCACCGATTGGATCGTCCTCAGTGATAAATGGAGGATTAGCAAATAAATCCATAGCATGCCAATAGGTAAGGGCTCTCATAAAACGAGCTTCTGCTCTAAACGTCTGGATTTCCGCTCTCAATTCTTGAGAAACACCTCTGCCATCTAATTTACCATCTGTGGTTTGACGTAAAAATTCGTTACAAAGAGCCACTTGATACATGAGTCTACTGTACATGGTTCTGATGAACTCATTACCAGAAGTCCAAACTTGAGCATGTAAATCTTGGATAGTTCCATCATTCCATGCAATAAGTGCTTCATCAGTTGTTAACTCTTGCATTTTCCAATACAATCTTAGATAGTTAGAAAATCCTTCGTCTAAGCCGGCAAGGTCTGGTGAACCTGCAGGTCCTTCTTGGCCACTTAGTGAAATCCCAGCGTAAATTTTAGCTAAAAACTGCTTGTAAGCTTCAGGATCTTCAAACGCAGCATCACCAGTAAGACGCTCGTCTTCTGGTTGTAAATCTAATCGGTCTGCACAGGATTGCACAAAAAGTGCAATGGTGAAGACCAAAAAGATACTCTTAATTGTTCTTAACATCATAGCTTTGTTGTTTAAATATTTAGTTTTCATTTTTTTAGAATGTAAAGTTTAAGCCTAACACAATGTCGCGTGTTCTTGGGTAAAAGTTGTTCTCTATACCATTGCTTATTTCAGGGTCCAAACCGTCATACTCTGTAATAACAAATACATTCGTAGCTGTTAAAGACGTTCTTAACGTCATTTTTGAGAATGGAATGGTATAACCAAGCGAAATGTTATCTAACCTTACAAAGTCAGCTCTTTGTATGTATAAATCTGAGAATAACTCTTGATTAGTAAAGTTAGTACTTAAAAAGCTTGAGTGCGCATTTGCCTGGTAACCTGGTTGGTTAACCACAGCATTAACATTACCTCTGTCAGAAGCTACGTTGTTATATACATAGTTTCCAAAACTTCCTCTGAAGGTAAAGTTTAAATCAAAATTTCTATACCTGAAATTATTTGTAAATCCAATAAACGCATCAGGAGTTGCCTTTTTATAAGGTTGTCTATCTGCTTCAGTTATTTGGTTATCTCCGTTAACATCAACATAAGAACCTGCGATTGGGTTGCCATTGTCGTCATATACTTGTCTGAACACAAAGAAGGTTGTTGGATCATAACCAGGTCTTAGAATCTGAATTTGGTTACCAACACCACCTGAAATTCCACCAGTTGGTAATGTAAAGTTAGGATCATCACTTAAACTTAATTTGGTAATCTCAACATCTTGGAATGTTAGGTTAAAGTTTGTATCCCAACCAAAATTTTCCTTCTGTGCGATAATACCATTAAGACTAAATTCAATACCTCTACTTGTAGCTTCACCTACATTGGTAATTAAAAGGTCAGTTAGGTTTGCGCCTGCAGGAACTGGGACTCTAGATAATAAATCTTCAGTTTCTCTGTAATAAGCATCTACGGTACCCGTAAGTCTATTATTAAAGAAACCGAAATCTAAAGCGACGTTGTACTGTGTTGTTTCTTCCCATTTTAAATTCTCATCAAATCCTTCAGGACGTAATGTTTGAAAGAATATAGGGTCTCCGTTTGGAAGTGTTCCAAACTGAATGTTTGCTGCATTATTACGTGAAGGTGTATATACCCCCAAGTAACCGTAGTTTTGGCCTATTTCTTGCTGACCAGTAACACCCCATCCAGCTCTAAGTTTTAAGTTTGAAAAGAATGAATTTTCCATAAAACTTTCATTCATTAATTTCCAACCTACAGAGACACCAGGGAAAGATCCCCAACGGTTATCTTCGCTAAATCTTGAAGAACCATCACGTCTAAAACTTGCAGAAATCAAATATTTATCAGCAATATCAAAACTAGCTCTGGCAAAATAAGACTCTAGTGCATTTCTGTTAATGTCAGTATCCGTTAACGTTGTAGCAGATACCCTGTCTACAAAACTTTTTATGTAAAATTCCTGAAATGCATGACCTGCTGTAATATCTACTAACGTATTAATAGATTCAATATCTTTTTTGTAATTCAAATAAAAATCCAAAGAGGTATTTCGGTTTAGACCAGAAGATACTTCGTTGGTAGGTACTGCACCTGAATTGTTTGGATTGGCAGCTGAAAATTGATAACCGTTGTTTTCAGCATAATCAATACCAGCATTCAAATTAAATCGTAAGTCTCTTAAGAACCAGAATTTATAGTCTATGTTGAAATTAGAGATAACACGTTTTATTGTTTGTCTACTATTATAATTATTGTTATCGAGTAAGAATAATGGGTTAGCAGGTGCTAAATTAGCACTAGTTCCATATTGTGTATAATTACCATTTTCGTCAAAAACTGATTGAGTAGGATCAAACGCAACCGCCGCACCAATAGCGCCTTCGTTAGCATAGTCATACTCATCTTGAATAGCTTTTGTTACTAAAGTCAATTTTAAATCATTATTTAAAAATCGATGAACAAAAGAGGTGTTAATACCAGTTCTTTCATAAAGGTCATTTAGTGGGCCCTCTTGCGAAACATGATTCAAATTTACTCTGAAATTAAAACGCTCGTAACCTTTAGAAACGGTAATGTTGTGAATGGCACCTACACCAGTCGTGTAAATTTGGTCTTGCCAATCGGTATTAGCATTGCCTAAGGAGGCAACATCCCCACCATTATCCGTAACAACTTGTCTAAATTGGCTTGCATTTAAAACGTCAACGGTGTTAGTAACAGTTCGTGTTGATGCTTGAAGGCCATATTCAACTTTAAATGGCTGATTTGCACTACCTTTTTTCGTAGTAATTAAAATAACACCGTTAGATGCACGAGAACCATAAATTGCAGTTGCCGAGGCATCTTTAAGAACTACAAAGTCTTCGATATCAGCTGGGTTAATGGCGTTTAAGGCATTTCTACTTCCTTGCGCACCACCTCTCTGATCAATTGGTAATCCATCTATTACGATAAGCGGGTCATTCGTAGCACCAAAATTAGAACCTAAAGAAGCTCCTCCACGTATTCTAATTTCACCACCTTCACCAGCAGCACCACCACCTGTTGTAATACGTACACCAGCGGCTTTACCAGCAATAAGTTGCTGAGGTGCCACAATAGCACCACGGTTAAAGTCTTCATCACCGACCTTTTCAACTGCTCCGGTAGCATCTTGTTTAGTTGTAGAACCGTAACCGATAAGTACCACTTCATCCAATTGCGCGGCATCTTCTTCTAAGACAACGTCAATTGTAGATTGGCCTGTATAGGTTATTTCTTGAGTTTTGTAACCAACGTAAGAAATCACGATGATTTCTCCTTGATTTACTTCTAAGGTGTAATTACCATCAAAATCGGTAGAGGCACCTCTCGAAGTTCCTTTAACCAGTACATTAACACCTGGCAAAGGCATAGCGTTTGCTTTGTCTGTAACTGTACCTGAGACGGTCGATTGTGCCATTAGAGTGGCAGGTACCATAATCAAACAGAACAGTAAAGCATTTAAGAATGTTTTCATACAATGTTTTTAAGTTAATTGCTTAGTTAATTGATTTATATTTTCACTTCTTGGGTTAAATCTATGTAAAATTAATGTGTTTTGAGTGTTAAAAAACATGACATAAGTCACGAAAACGTTTTCGTGTTAAAAACTTTTTAACAAACGTTAACATTTGCATTAAAATAGAAAAAAAATAAAAAATTCACAATATTGTCTAGTTAAAATTAGGAAGTCTGGAATTTGAATTGTTAAAATTAGGTTATCTTAGCCTCTTGATTGACAGTCAGAATTATGAAAAGAAAAATTACTTTAAAGCAAATTGCACGAGAATTGGAAGTCTCTATTTCGACCGTTTCAAAGGCCTTAAGAAATAGTCCTGAAATAAGTGAGGATACGAAGCAGAAAGTGCAAGCTTTTGCTAAACTTTATAATTATAGACCAAACAATATTGCACTAAGTCTTAAAAACCGGAAGACTAATACTATTGGTATTATAATTCCGGAAATTGTACACCATTTTTTTTCTAAAGTTATTCGTGGTGTCGAGCTGGTGGCTAATAAACGGGGTTACAACGTCATTATAGGACTTTCAAATGAGTCCTTTTCAAAAGAAGTCATTAATATGGAGATGTTGGCCAATGGGAGTATTGATGGGTTTATCATATCCATTTCAAAAGAAACCCAGCAATTACAAGATTATCACCATTTTAATGAAACTATGAGTCAGGGAATGCCAATTGTTATGTTTGACCGGGTCGTTAGTGATATCAAGTGCGATAAGGTGATTGTGGATGACTTAAATGGCGCTAAGAATGCAGTAGAAAAGTTAATAGCTAATGGTTGTAAGTCAATTGCGCTGATTACTACCAAAGATTATGTCAGTGTAGGTAAACTGCGTACACAAGGGTATTTAGAGGCTTTGGAAAACTACAAAATTCAACCGAAAGCCGAACTTATACTTAAGATCGACGATACCTTAGATTATGAAACTCACTTGGAGGCTTTAGAAGATGAAATAGAGCAATTGTTTAAATCCAACAGGCACATAGATGGTATATTTGCCGTTAATGAACTGTATGCGCTTACAGCTATGAAAGTAGCGCGAAAGCTAGGTTTAGAAATTCCTAAAGACTTACAAGTTATTGGGTTTACAGATGGTGTTTTGTCAAAACATTCTACACCTGGTTTAACAACAGTTAGCCAGCATGCACAGCAAATGGGAGAGCGCGCTGCAGACCTTTTGATTGATAAATTAGAAAACAAAATAGAAACAGAAGAGGAAGAGTTTCAAACCATAGTTATTGAGACCAATTTGGTTGAGCGAGAATCTACCAAATAGAAATTTAACATTGGCATTCTAAAATCTTTGTCTATCTTTACGCCCGAATCAAGACTTATATTTTCACTTCACAAATAAGTTTTGATGAGCGCAGCTTGTCAGAATAGTATAAACAAATAACATACTATTTATGGAAAAGCGCAGGTTAAGCTTTCTAGAAATCTGGAATTTAAGCTTTGGGTTTTTAGGAGTTCAAATGGGTTTTGCTTTGCAAAACGCAAACGCGAGTAGAATACTTCAAATTTTTGGCGCAGATGTTCATGAGTTATCCTGGTTTTGGATTGTAGCTCCCTTAACGGGTTTGATTGTCCAACCTATTATAGGGCATTACAGTGATAAAACTTGGACAAAACTTGGCCGAAGAAGACCTTACTTTTTGGTAGGTGCTATTTTGGCTTCATTAGGTTTGATTTTAATGCCTAATTCAGATTTATTCACGGCATACATGCCTGCTCTTTGGGTTGGTGCTGGTATGCTTATGATAATGGATGCGTCATTTAATGTAGCCATGGAGCCGTTCAGAGCATTGGTTGCAGATGTTCTGCCCTCAGATCAACGTACTCTGGGATTTAGTGTCCAAACGGTACTTATTGGTGTAGGTGCTGTAATAGGTTCTTGGTTACCGTATGTATTAGCTAATTGGTTTGGTGTGACAAATGAAGCTTCAGTTGGTGAGGTGCCATTAAACTTGTTAATGTCATTCTTTATTGGTGCAGCAGTGTTAATAGGTAGTATTTTGATTACCGTAGTGACTACCAAAGAATATTCTCCAGAAGAAATGGAGCTTATTCATGAAGCGGCAGGTGAAACTATGGAAGAAGAATCTTCTAGTTTACTAAATATCTTTTCGGACTTTGCTAAAATGCCAGAAACCATGAAACAATTGGCATGGGTTCAGTTTTTTTCTTGGTTTGGTCTTTTTGGAATGTGGGTGTTTGCAACACCTGCAATAGCATCACATATCTATGGTCTGGATATATCAGATACGCATAGTAAAGGATTTCAGGATGCAGGTGATTGGGTAGGAATTCTTTTTGGTGTTTACAACCTGGTTTCTGCAATTTATGCGTTCTTCCTACCTGCAATTGCTAAAAAAGTTGGACGTAAAAGAACACATTCCTATTCTTTAATCGTAGGTGCACTTGGACTATTATCCTTATATGTACTTCCAGATAAGAATTGGTTAATACTTTCAATGGTTGGCGTTGGTGTAGCCTGGGCTAGTATTCTTGCTATGCCTTATGCAATTTTGGCTGGCTCAATACCAGCAAGAAAGATGGGTGTTTATATGGGAATTTTTAACTTTTTTATTGTGTTGCCACAGATTTTGAATGCACTCATAGGTGGTCCTATGGTTAAATATTTGTACAACGACAAACCTATTTTTGCACTTGTTTTAAGTGGTGTGTCTTTTATAATTGCAGCTTTGCTAGTATCTAGAGTGCAAGATGTAGACGATGAAGTTGTTGTAAATGAAATTGAACAAAAATGAGAGGTTTTATATTCGATTTGGATGGAGTTATAGTAGATACTGCAAAATATCATTATTTGGCTTGGAAAAAACTTGCTAATGATTTGGGTATTGACTTTACCGAAGAGGAAAACGAGCAATTAAAAGGGGTGAGTCGAGTAAAATCTTTAGAAAAGATTTTGGATTGGGGAAATAAGACCATCTCTGAGCAAAGCTTTAATGAATTAATGGCTAAGAAGAATGATGATTATTTAAGTCATATTTCAAAAATGGACGAAAGTGAAATATTACCGGATGTCCCTAGAGTTTTGAATTTGTTAAAGAAGAAAAAACAACCCATTTCGCTCGGGTCTGCAAGTAAGAATGCCAGAACAATATTAGAGCGTGTTAGTTTAAAAAATCAATTTGATGCCATTGTAGATGGTAATGATGTTAGTAAGGCTAAACCAGACCCTGAAGTGTTTTTGATAGCCGCAAAAAGGTTAAATGTAAAACCAGAAAATTGTATTGTTTTTGAAGACTCGGTAGCTGGAGTTGAAGCTGCAAATGTTGCAAATATGATATCTATTGGTATCGGGAGTAAAGATGTTCTAGGGCATGCAGATTACATATTTAGCGACTTTACAGAGATATCCGATGAGTTTATTAAATCACTAATTGAAAATTAAAATGCTTAAGAAGGCATTTGAAAAAAATATTCATGAATTTAGATTATATCATACCCAATGATTGGTCAATCTTAGAAGAGGGATTTGACCCAAAACATGTAAAAGCTTCAGAAAGTATTTTTAGCATAGGTAACGGTGCTATGGGGCAACGTGCTAATTTCGAAGAAAGATATTCTGGACCTACATTTCAAGGAAGTTATATCGCGGGAGTGTATTATCCTGACAAAACCAGAGTAGGATGGTGGAAAAACGGTTATCCGGAATACTTTGCAAAAGTACTCAATGCACCAAATTGGATAGGTATTGATGTGTTTATTAACGATGAAGCCTTAGACCTATATAAATGTAAGAAGGTAGAGCATTTTAAAAGAGAGCTCAATATGAAAGAAGGATGGCTATCCAGATATTTTATAGCCACACTTCAAAATGATACAAAAGTTGAAGTTTCTGTAAAACGCTTTCTCAGTTTGGATATGGATGAGTTAGGTGCTATAAACTATTCTATAAAACCATTAAATTCTAACGCTACGATTACTTACAGACCTTATATAGACAGCGGTATTACCAATGAGGATACTAATTGGGACGATAAGTTTTGGGATACCTTAAGTGTAAGTCATCAGGACAATCAAGCTTTCATTCAAGCAAAAACCATGAAGACAGATTTTTATACCTGTACATTCATGCAGTCCCAAGTATTTGTTAATGATGGATTAGTTGCGATTGAACCCGATACCAGCTCAGATTCAAATAGTGTTTCATTTGGTTACACGCACAATGTTAAAGAAGGTGAGAGTTATAGCATTCATAAGTTTGGCGGCTATACAGTTGACAGAAACCATGATAAATATGAATTGGTTACTGCGGCAAAAAGTGTTTTGAATAAAGCCGTCAAAGAAGGGTTTAATACACTACTCGAAAATCAAAAAACAGCTTGGTCCAAAATATGGGAAATGGCAGATATCACGATAGATGGGGATGTTAAAGCTCAACAAGGTATCCGTTTTAACATTTTTCAGCTTAACCAAACGTATTTAGGGAAAGACGCAAGATTGAATATTGGACCAAAAGGATTTACTGGTGAAAAATATGGTGGTAGTACCTATTGGGATACCGAAGCCTATTGTATTCCATTCTACATGGCTACCAAAGACCAAAGTGTGGCGAGAAATCTTTTAGAATACCGTTATAACCATTTAGAAAAAGCCATTGAGAACGCAGAAAAATTAGGATTCTCTAATGGTGCAGCCTTATATCCAATGGTAACAATGAATGGTGAAGAATGCCATAACGAATGGGAAATTACCTTTGAAGAAATTCACAGAAATGGCGCTATTGCTTTTGCAATTTTTAATTACCATAGATATACAGGTGACTACAGCTATATACCTGAAAAAGGATTAGAAGTGCTTATTGGAATTGCCAGATTTTGGCATCAACGTGCTACATTTTCAAGAGACAAAAACAAATATGTTATCCTTGGGGTAACAGGGCCTAACGAATACGAAAATAATGTCAATAATAATTGGTACACCAACTATATAGCGCAATGGTGTATAAATTATGCCTTAGAAAACATTAATACGGTAGAGAACCAATATGCGACGGACTACACAAGAATTATGAATAAGGCAAAATTGTCTAAAGCCGAAATGCAAGAATGGAAAACGGTAGCTGATGGCATGTATTTTCCATATTCAGAAGAAAAAGAGGTGTATTTACAGCAAGATGGCTTTTTAGATAAAGAGTTAATTACGGTAGCTGACTTAGAAAAGTCGCAACGACCAATAAATCAAAAATGGTCATGGGACCGTATTTTAAGGTCTCCATATATCAAACAGGCAGATACCTTACAAGGCTTCTACTTTTTTGAAGACCACTTTACAACTGAAGAACTCGAGCGTCATTTTGATTTTTATGAGCCATTTACGGTTCATGAAAGTTCATTATCTCCTTGCGTACACAGTATCCAAGCAGCCAAACTGAATAGAATGGATCAGGCTTACACCTTTTACCTTAGGACGTCACGCTTAGATTTAGATGATTATAATCATGAAGTCCACGAAGGTTTACATATTACCTCAATGGCTGGGACTTGGATGAGTATCGTAGAAGGTTTTGGTGGTATGCGTATTAAGGAAGGCAAGTTAAGCTTTGAACCAAGAATTCCAGAACAATGGAATGCATATTCGTTTAAGGTTAACTTTAGACATCAGATTCTCAAGGTTAATGTGTGCAAAGGTCATACTCATTTTGAGTTAGAGGGGGATCAGGATTTACATATTGTGGTCAATGGTGAGGATGTCACTATTTCACCAAATAACTTAGTGACTGTCTAAGGCGTTATAAAATTACAAGAACATAAATTAAAAATTCATGAAAAAACTAATTTTAAGTATTACACTATTTTTAGCAATTTTAATATGCTCTTGTAAAGAACAGGTTGAAAAAACAGATCAAAAGCAGCAAGACCAAGAGTTGGTTGAAGCATTTGAATTAAATAAGGTTGAACCACCTCACTGGTGGACAGGTTTTAAAAGTAATGAGCTTCAACTCATGGTAAAGCATCCTAATATTGGTAATTATAACCCAAGTATTAATTCAGATGTTGTCAATCTCGTTGAGGTCCATAAAGCAGATAGTCCAAACTATCTATTCCTAGACTTAGAGATTGAGGAAACAACGCAATCCCATAAATTTAATATTGTTTTTAAAGATGCCAATGGTACAGAACTCACACAAACCTATGAGCTCAAAGCAAGAGAACAGTCGGCAGATGATTTTATAGGTTTCAATAGTAGTGATGCTATTTACCTCATAACACCTGATCGTTTTGCCAATGCTAATCCGTCTAATGACTCCTTTGATTATATGAGTGAAATAGGAATTGATAGATCTGATGATTATGCCAGACATGGTGGTGATATTGAAGGCATTATCCAAAATGTTGATTACATTAAAAACTTAGGATTTACTTCTGTTTGGCCTTGTCCTTTATTAACCAATGATATGTCAAGTGGGTCCTATCATGGTTACGCAATTACCGATTATTATCAAGTGGATCCAAGATTTGGGACTTTAGAAGACTACAAAAAATTGGCCAACACCTTGCGCAAAAATGATATGAAACTCGTTATGGACCAAGTGGCCAACCACTGTGGTTTAGGGCATTGGTGGATGCAGGATTTACCATTTAAAGACTGGGTGAATTTTCAAGATAATTATATTCAGAATCAGTCGCGGTGGGACAATTCTAAAGTCATTACATCTAATCATGTACGTACTACCAATCAGGATATTTATGCTTCGCAAAGCGACAAAAAAGGCATGAGCAACGGTTGGTTTGTGAGCGGTATGCCGGATTTAAACCAGAGAAATCCATTTATGGCCAATTATATTATTCAGAATAGTATTTGGTGGATTGAAACCCTTGGACTAGGTGGTATTCGACAGGACACTTATCCCTATCCAGATAAAGATTTTATGAGTAATTGGGCAGGTGCTATAATGAATGAGTATCCCAATTTTAATATTGTGGGTGAAGAGTGGTCTACCAATCCACTGTTAATAGCATATTGGCAAGAAGGTCATGACAATCATGATGGATATAAATCTAATTTACCATCTACGATGGATTTTGCCATGCAAGAACAATTGGTTTCAGGGCTTAAAAATCCAGAAACTTGGGGAACAGGTTTAAAAGAAATCTATGTGGCGCTAGCCAATGATTTTGGCTATGCCAACCCTCAAAGTATTATGGCATTCCCAGATAACCATGATATGAGTCGCATCTTTACACAGTTAGAAGGCGACATTACTAAAACTAAAATGGCACTGAGCTATTTAGCTACGATACCACGGATTTTTCAAATGTATTATGGGACTGAAATATTAATGAATGATTTTGAAAAACCTGGAGACCATGGCTTGATTAGAACTGATTTCCCCGGTGGTTGGGAAGGAGATGCTGTAAATGCCTTTACGGGCGACAATTTAGAAGCATCTAAAAAAGAGATGCAAGGTTTTATCGCAACATTACTCAATTTTAGAAAATCGTCAGATGCCATCCATAAAGGGAAAACCATTCATTTTGCTCCGGAAGACAATACCTATCTTTTGGCTAGGTATAATGAAGATGAAACCGTTGTTCATATTATGAATAAAAACGAAGAGCCCTTTGATTTAGGACTTGATCGCTTTAAGGAACTTGGACTAGAAGGAAAGACCTTAAAAAATGTCTTTACTGGTGAAACGGTGACTTGGTCAGAAAATTTAACCTTAGACAAAAAGGGGAGTTACTTATTCACTACAAAACTGTAATGAAATGAGAGCTTTTTACATTATCATATGTTTTTTAGTAGGCTTTACCTCATGTAAACAAAAGGAAAGTGAAGGTGAAAAACCAACAACTAAGGATGTCGCGTATGAGATGTTATTTCAGAAGGTTGATACCGCGAAAATAGCTTCTGGGACATTACTGCGTGTTGAAACATATCCTTCAAAATTTATTGTTTCAAGACCAGTTGATGTGTGGCTACCCGAAAACTATTCAGAAGACAGGACCTATGACGTTCTGTATATGCACGACGGTCAAATGCTTTTTGATAGCACTACGACTTGGAACAAACAAGAATGGAAAGTAGATGAATGGGCTTCTCAGCTCATGAGTAGCAACAAAACCAAAGATTTTATTGTGGTGGCGGTTCATAATATTCCAGAGCGCCGCTGGGAGGATTTATTTCCAGAAAAGGCTATGGGTTTTCTGTCTGAAGAAGAACTAAAAACGGTTAAGGATATTTCTAACAGAACTGATTATACCTTAAATGGAGATAATTATTTACGGTTTATGGTAGAAGAACTAAAACCAGAAATAGATAGAAGCTTTTCAACCAATGCCGATGCATCTCACACTTTTGTTATGGGGTCTAGTATGGGAGGGCTTATGTCCATGTATGCCCTGAGCGAATACCCACAAATCTTTGGTGGAGCGGCTTGCTTGTCAACACACTGGCCTGGTGCCGTACCAAGTGAAAATCAACTGTTGCCCAATGCTGTTTTTAAGTATATGGAAATCAATTTACCTAGTGCAGGTCATCATAAAGTTTATTTTGATTACGGAAATCAAACACTAGACGCGTATTATCCACAATATGGTCCGAGAGTAGATGAGTTATTACAAACTAAAGGTTATACAGATAAAGATTCCAAAAATTTATTTTTTGAAGGTACGGACCATTCTGAAAACTCTTGGAATAAGCGTTTGGACTATCCTATTATGTTTTTGTTGGGAAATTAATCCGTTAGTAGTTGTTCCGTATATAATGCGGAATCTATTTTTGAAATATATGAAACACGTTATCCTATACCTGTCTATTTTTTTCATTGCAGTGTCAGTAACTGCTCAGAATACAAATCGTAAGTACAAATCACACAATGAAGAAAACGGAATATTTTCTGTAGTAACCAATGACGGTGCCTATAAATTTCAGTTTTATACGTCAGAAATTATTCAAACTAGTTTTACCCCTTCAAACGATGATAATTCGAGTGATTCCCATGCTGTAGTATTACAACCTGAATCTGTAGATACAAATTACAAATACGTTGGTAATGAAATCACATTCGGAACTGAAGATCTTTCTGTAACAATAACTACAGAACCTTTTCAAATCTCATACTACTACAAAGGTGAATTTGTAACTTCAGAAAAACGTGGCTATTACAAGAGCAACCACGAACCCATGGAAATGGTTAAAGGTAATATCATTGCCGATTACACTGAAAAAATAGAATTTAATTTATCAAAAGATGAAGTTCTTTATGGCGGAGGAGCTAGAGCTTTGGGTATGAATCGTAGGGGGCACCGATTACCGTTATTTAACCGCGCACATTACGGTTACGAAACCGATTCTAAACTCATGAACTACACCATGCCAATTGTGCTTTCTTCAAAGCAGTATATGATTCACTTTGACAATGCGCCAATTGGTTACTTGGATTTAGATAGTAAAGGTGATAATACTTTAACTTACGAAACCATTTCAGGTCGTAAAGCCTATCAGATTATCGTAGGCGATTCTTGGTATGAGATTCTTAACAATTATACCAATTTAACCGGAAAGCAACCAATGTTGCCACGTTGGGCGCTTGGTAATTTTTCAAGCCGTTTTGGCTACCACTCGCAAAAAGAAGTGGAACAGACGATTGCCAAATTCAAAGAAGAACAAATTCCAGTAGACGCGATAATACTTGATTTATATTGGTTTGGAAAAGAGGTGAAAGGGACTATGGGCAACCTAGAAGTCTTTAGGGATTCGTTTCCAGATTTTGAGGGTATGGTAAAACGGCTGAACGACAAAGGGGTTAAAACCATTCCCATTACAGAACCCTTCGTTTTAACTACATCCAAAAAGTGGGATGATGCTGTTGCCAATAATGTTTTAGCTAAAGACTCAGTAGGCGAAGCAGCACGATATGATTTTTATTTTGGAAACACGGGGCTTATAGATATTTATAAACCCCAAGGTGAACAATGGTTTTGGAACATTTATAAGGAATTGGCCAATAAAGGTGTTGCAGGTGTTTGGGGGGATTTAGGTGAGCCGGAAGTGCATCCGCATTGGGTGCATCATCATACAGGTTCAGCTTCAGAAGTGCACAATATCTACGGACACGATTGGGCACGTTTGGTTTATGAAGGTTATCAGCGTGATTTTCCAGAAGTAAGACCTTTCATTTTGATGCGCGCGGGCTATTCTGGAACGCAACGTTATGGTATGATACCTTGGTCTGGAGATGTTAACCGTACATGGGGAGGCCTACAATCACAACCAGAAATTGCAATGCAAATGGGCATGCAAGGGTTGGCCTATATGCACAGTGATTTAGGTGGTTTTGCAGGTGCTAATTTAGATGACGAATTGTACGTGCGTTGGTTACAATATGGTGTTTTTAACCCTATTTTTAGACCACATGCGCAAGAAGATGTACCAAGTGAACCAATCTTTAGAAGTGAAAAGGCAAAGCGCCTAGCAAGTTATGCCATAGCCATGCGTTACAGATTATTGCCATATAACTATAATTTGGTCTATGAAAATCATAGGTTTGGGAAACCACTTATGCGTCCTTTATTTTTTGAGGAAGCGGATAATCCGCAGTTGTATAGCTATTCAAAAACCTATCTATGGGGAAATGATATTTTGGTTTCACCTGTGTTAGAGGCAGGCAAAAAACAACAGGAAGTTTATTTTCCAAAGGGTTCAAAATGGTTTAATATCGAAAATGATATTGTTGTAGAAGGTGGTAAAGTCCAGACTGTTGAGTTAAAGGAAGACTTTATTCCTGTTTACGCCAGAGCAGGAGCATTTATACCATTAACTAAAATGGTGCAAACGACGGCGGATTATGATGATAGTGAATTTCAATTACAGTATTATCATGATGCTTCCATAAAGAAGTCTGAGCGTGAGTTTTATTTTGATGATGGAACAACAACGCATCCATTAGAAAAGGATAACTATCAAATTTTAGGTTTTGAGGCGGAGATTGAAGGTAATTGGTTAGAATTTGAGCTTGAAGCAGAAACAGGTGTAGACTATTCAGCTAAAACAAAAACGATTGCTCTAACCGTTCATAATATTAATAGTAAACCAAAAAAAATCAAAGTAGGTAAAGACAAAGTCAATGGAGCTTACAATGAGAAGTACAAAACCTTGACCATTAATGTAGTTTGGGATACAACAGAAGAAAAAGAAATAAAAATAAAACTTAGCAAATAACATGCGTTTAAGATATTTCACTACCCTAATTTTAGTTACAACCATTTTTTTGAGTTGTAAAAATGAGAACAAAAAAGCGTTAATCAATAATGAATTAAAAGTTAATTCAGTACAGCAGAACATGAAAAAGAAAGAAGTCGTCTATCAGGTCTTTACACGTCTATTCGGAAATACCAATACCAACAATAAACCTTGGGGGACATTAGAGGAAAATGGCGTTGGTAAGTTCAACGACTTTACAGATAAAGCGCTTACGGAAATCAAAGATTTAGGGGTAACGCACATTTGGTATACTGGAGTTCCGCATCATGATGTCATAACAGACTATACTAAATATGGTATTTCTAATGACGACCCAGACGTGGTAAAAGGAAGAGCGGGCTCACCTTATGCCGTAAAAGATTATTACAATGTCAATCCTGATTTAGCAGAAAATGTAGATAATAGACTTCAAGAGTTTGAAGCCTTGATTGCGCGTTCGCACAACGCAGATTTAAAAGTAATTATTGATATTGTACCAAACCATGTGGCTCGGAATTACCAAAGCTTAACGAATCCAGAAGGGACTTCAGATTTTGGGGAGAATGACGATACAACGGTCACTTATCATGTTAATAATAACTTTTATTATAATCCAGGTGAAGCTTTTATCGTACCCGAATGGAAGAATGGCTACCAACCACTCGGTGGAGAAAATCATCCTCTCGCTGATGGAAAGTTTGAAGAGAACCCAGCTAAATGGACAGGCAACGGCTCTCGAGCCTCACAACCCGATATGAACGATTGGTACGAAACCGTAAAGGTAAATTATGGAGTTCGACCAGATGGTACGAAAGACTTTGACGAATTGCCAGAAGGTTTTGAGGACAAGGATTATAAAGCACATTTTGAGTTTTGGAAAGATAAGGTCGTTCCAGATTCATGGGTAAAGTTTAAAGATATTGCGCTGTACTGGACGGCAAAGGGTGTTGACGGTTTCCGATTCGATATGGCCGAAATGGTTCCTGTTGAGTTTTGGAGCTATATGAATTCCAACATAAAAATGGCCAATCCAGATGCCTTTTTACTCGCCGAGGTTTATAACCCTAGTTTGTACAGAGATTATATTAAAAAAGGCAAAATGGATTACCTCTACGATAAAGTACAGCTTTATGATACTCTGAAGCACGTGATGCAAGGCCATGGTAAAACTGATAATATTCCACCAATTCAGGAGGGTCTTAAGGACATTGAGCATCATATGCTACACTTTTTAGAAAATCATGACGAGCAACGCATTGCGAGTCCAGATTTTGCTGGAGATGCTTTAAAGGGTAAACCGGCTATGGTGGTGTCTGCAACGATAAGCACCTCACCAACCATGGTGTATTTTGGTCAGGAATTTGGTGAAAAAGCCGAAGAAGATTTGGGCTTTGGCGATCCAACACGTACCTCTATTTTCGACTATGGTAGCGTGCCGACTGTCGTGCGTTGGGTCAACAACAAACAATTTGATGGTGGCCAATCCACTGCCGAAGAACTGGAGTTAAGAGACTTTTACAAGCGCTTACTCAATTTTACCATTAAAAGTTCAGCTTTAATGGGGAATTATCAGGATATCCATCTATACAACCAACAACATACCGAATGGTACAATGATAAGGTATTGAGTTTTGTGCGTTGGAGTGATGACGAGCAATTAATTATTATTTCAAACTTTAATGCTGAAAATACTTATGGGTTTGAACTACAACTACCAGAAGATTTGGTGGGTAAACTTGGCTTAAAAGATGGCCAATATGAAGTTAAAGACCAACTCTTTGGTAATTATACGCCTGTTTTAAAAGTTGAAAATGGAAAGGCTGAGGTGCGTATCGACATTAAACCTTTAGAATCCTTTATTCTGAAGATAAAAAACTAACACGATGAGAACATTACTAGGCATTTGCTTTTTGCTATTAAGCTTTTTAAGTTGTGATAACGTTAAAAAGGAAGAAAAGCAGAATGTAGAAAAGAACAAGGATAGTATGAACGCTTATGAACCAGAAGACTATGTAAAACTAACCCATCCAGAATGGAGTAAAAATGCGGCTATTTATCAGCTCAATACTAGGCAGTTTTCAGAAGAAGGCGCCTTTAAGGCCGCTCAAGAGCAGTTGCCCAGACTTAAAGACTTGGGTGTAGACATCATTTGGCTCATGCCTATACATGCCATTGGCGAAAAAAACAGAAAAGGGAGCTTAGGCAGTCCATATTCAGTTAAAGATTATTATAGCGTTAATCCCGAGTTTGGAAACCTTGAAGATTTAAGGAATTTTGTAAATGCAGCGCACGAGCAGGGTATGTACGTTATTTTAGACTGGGTAGCCAATCATACGGCTTGGGATAATGTTTTGGTAGAGGAACATCCAGATTGGTATGAGAAGGATTATAAAGGCGATTTTAGACCTACACCATGGTGGGACTGGTCAGATATCATTGATTTGGATTACAGTAAACCCGAAGTTAGAAAGTACATGACAGAGGCCTTAAAATATTGGGTAAAAGAGGTTGATATCGATGGCTATAGGTGTGATGTCGCGGGATTTGTTCCTATTGAATTTTGGAATAATGCGCGTAAGGAACTTGATGCCATAAAACCTGTTTTTATGCTTGCGGAATGGGAATCCAGGGATTTACATGCCAAAGCATTTGACATGACCTATGCTTGGAGCTGGAACGAAAAAATACATCAAATCTGTATGGGTAAAGCTGATGTTAATCAACTTTATATTTATTATTCCTGGAACGAAAGTGCCTATCCAGCTAACAGTATGCGTATGACCTTTGTAAGCAACCATGATAAAAATGCTTGGGAAGGTACCATGTACGAGCAGTTTGGTGAGGGTCTCGAGGCTGCTATAGCTTTATCAGTCGTTGGTGAGGGAATGCCCTTAATATACAATGGGCAGGAAGCTGGCAACACCAAACGTTTAGCATTTTTTGATAAAGATGCCATTCAATGGAAACAAGATGCTATTGGAAAGCTCTACAAAGATTTGTTTGCTCTCATGAAATCGAATACGGCCTTATGGCATACTAAATGGGGTAGCAGGATGATTAAAGTACCCAATAATGATGAGACTAACGTGTTTAGTTTCGTGAGATCCAATGAAAAGGATAAGGTTTTTGCGGTATTCAATTTTTCTGCTGATTCAAAAGAGGTAGTCTTTAAAGAGCATCTGCATTTTGGTAAATACAGACAATTTAGGGATGGTAACAATATGACATTTGACGAGGATTCTAGCATAAGTCTAAAGCCTTGGGACTATAAAATCTATATTAAGGAATAAACAGTGATAAAATGAAAAGAATAGCAGCAATAATCTTAATACTCATAGCATTGAACTGTAAGGAACAACCCCATAAACCTAAGGTTACTAATAGCGCCTCGGTTGAAAAGGCACCATTTGTATGGGAAGGTGCAAATATCTATTTCTTATTAACCGATCGTTTTAATAATGGCGATACATCCAATGACGTTAATTTTGACAGAACTAAAGAAACTGGAGTGCTTCGTGGGTTTGAAGGTGGTGATATCAAAGGTGTAACTCAAAAAGTAAAAGAAGGCTATTTTACAGAGTTGGGTATTAACGCCATTTGGATGACACCTATTGTAGAACAGATTCATGGTGCGACTAATGAAGGTACGGGAAACACCTATGGATTTCATGGGTACTGGACCAAAGACTGGACTAGCATTGACCCTAATTATGGAACAGCTGCAGATTTGCACGAGCTTGTTAAAGAAGCACATGCAAGGGGAATAAGAATTGTATTAGATGCTGTTATCAATCATACAGGTCCTGTAACTGAAAAAGACCCTGTTTGGCCAGAAGAATGGGTGCGTACCGACAAACAATGTAGTTATGATAATTACGAGAATACCGTAAGTTGTACACTCGTGGCTAATTTACCAGATATTCGAACAGAGTCTAATGCTCATGTGGATTTACCACCGCAATTGGTAGAAAAATGGAAGGCAGAAGGACGCTATGAGCAAGAAGTGGCAGAGCTCGATGCCTTCTTTGAGCGCACGGGTCATCCTCGTGCACCACGTTTTTATATCATGAAGTGGCTAACAGATTATATTACCGAATTTGGAATCGATGGCTATCGTTGCGATACCGTTAAGCATACCGAGCCTTTTGTTTGGAGTGAATTTAAAATAGAATGTGATTACGCTTTTGAGGAATTTAAAACTAACAATCCTGATAAGGTTTTGGATTATAACAAGTTTTATCTGGTCGGCGAGGTATACAATTATGGTATTTCTTCCGGAAAAGCTTTCGATTTTGGTGATAAGAAGGTCAACTATTTTGATAATATGTTTACCAGTCAAATCAATTTTGAATTTAAATGGAATGCTGCACAATTAAGTTATGAAGAGCTCTTTAACAAATATTATAATCACCTATCTAATGAATTAAAGGGATTTGGTATACTCAATTATATAAGTTCTCATGACGACGGTAGCCCTTATGACCCTTCAAGAGAAAAGGCCTATCAAGCAGCCAATATTCTATTATTATCACCGGGAGCATCACAAGTCTATTATGGAGATGAGTCAGCTAGAATCCTTAAAGTTGAGGGTGCAGAGGGAGATGCTAATTTACGTTCCTTTATGAATTGGGAAGCTATAGGCTCAAACACACCTCAACAAGAGGTTCTAAACCATTGGCAAAAATTAGGTCAGTTTAGAGCCAATCATCCTGCGGTTGGTGCAGGGATCCATCAGATGATTACGAAAGAACCCTACATGTTCTACAGAAGCTATCAAAAAGGGAATTTTAACGATTTAGTAGTTATAGGCTTAGACTTAAATAGGGGAAGTAAAACAATAGATGTATCTAAAGTTTTCGAAGATGGTGATCAGCTTCATGATGCTTATTCAGGACAACAAGCTACCGTCAAGAACGGAAAAGTAATAATCACTTCAGAGCACAATATTGTTTTAATTGAAAAGCTATAAAAGTATGAGTTTTAGATATATTCTACCGCTACTCGTCATTCTTTTAAATGCATGTTCAAAAGAAAATAAAAAGATTTTTGAGGTAACATCACCTAATTCAGAACTAGTGGTGAACTTTAATGTTAATGCAAAAGGACAACCGTTTTATACTGTAGCTTTCAACAATAAGAAGGTGGTGGACACCTCATATTTAGGATTTGAATTTACGAATGCCGAACAGCTTAAGGACAGTTTTAAAATTTTAAGAACAACAAAAAAGGAATTTAATGACACATGGCAAATGCCTTGGGGAGAACAACTTCAAGTTGCTAATCACTATAACGAATTTCGCGTTGAACTTGAAGAAACATCACCCTCACAACGTAAGCTTAATGTAGTGTTTAAAG
Organism: Winogradskyella aquimaris; assembly: GCF_042676105.1. NCBI lineage: Bacteria > Pseudomonadati > Bacteroidota > Flavobacteriia > Flavobacteriales > Flavobacteriaceae > Winogradskyella > Winogradskyella aquimaris. The sequence continues at coordinate 76,242 of NZ_JBHTJQ010000002.1, forward strand.
TCTATGATGACGGATTAGGTTTTAGATATGAATTTCCCAAACAAGCGGGTTGGACAGAGGCCTTAATTAAAGAAGAACAAACCGAATTTAATCTTACAGAAGATTACAAAACCTTTTGGATTCCTGGCGATTGGGATATTTATGAACATCTATACAGTACTACCAAACTCTCTGAGATTGACGCTAAATCGTATATCCCCAAAACAAATTTGGCGCAGAGTTATATTCCAGAAAATTCTGTGAATACACCTGTCACTATGGTAGGCGAAAAGGGACTTCATCTCAGTTTTCATGAAGCGGCTTTAGTAGATTATTCGGGTATGACCCTTAAAGTAGATACGACTCATCTGAATTTAAAAAGTAGTTTGGTCGGTTCAGAAAATACGGACTATAAAGTAAAACGAACGCTACCGTTTCACACACCTTGGCGCACCATTCAAATTACGGATAACGCACCAGACTTAATAGCATCAAATCTTATTGTTAACCTTAATGAACCCAATAAACTGGGTGATGTATCATGGTTTGAGCCTATGAAATATACTGGTGTTTGGTGGGAAATGCACTTAGGAAAATCCACTTGGGATTACGGTATGGAAATGGTGGATGGCAAATGGACGGATACAGGTAAGGCACATGGTAAACATGGTGCAACGACTGAAAATGTAAAGCGGTTTATAGATTTTTCAGCAAGAAATAACATTAAAGGTGTTTTGGTGGAAGGATGGAATACTGGTTGGGAACGTTGGATTGGTTTTGAAGATCGCGAAGGGGTTTTTGATTTTGTAACCCCTTACCCAGATTACGATTTAGATGAAGTGACACAGTATGCCAAAGAAAAGGGAGTCCAAATCATTATGCATCATGAAACTTCTGCAGCAACCGAAACCTATACCAAGCAGCAAGATACCGCTTATGCTTTAATGCAAAAGTATGGTATGCATGCCGTAAAGTCTGGATATGTAGGTAAAATTTTGCCAAAGGGTGAATATCATCATGGCCAGTACATGGTGAATCATTATAATAATGCGGCTATAAAAGCTTCAAAATACGAGGTAGCTGTAAATGCTCACGAACCAATTAAACCTACAGGCCTAAGACGCACCTATCCTAATATTATATCTCGAGAAGGATTGCGAGGTCAAGAATTTAATGCTTGGTCCATTGATGGTGGTAATCCGCCAGAGCATTTGCCTATCGTGGCTTTTACTAGAATGCTGGCTGGACCAATAGATTTCACTCCAGGAATTTTCAATATAAAATTTGATGAGTATAAGACAGAAAATCAGGTTAATACCACATTGGCACAGCAGTTGGCGCTATACGTTGTCATTTACAGTCCAGTGCAGATGGTTGCCGATTTGGTAGAGCATTATGAGGCCAATCCAGAACCACTTCAATTTATCAAAGATGTTGGAGTCGACTGGGAAGCAACTAAAGTGCTAAATGGTGAAGTTGGGGATTATGTGACCATTGCTCGTAAAGAAAGAGAATCTGGCAATTGGTTTGTAGGTGGTATCACCGACGAACATTCAAGGGCTATTGAGTTGAGTTTCGATTTTCTAGACCATGATCAAAATTACGAAGCAATAATCTATAAAGATGGTGAGAAGGCACATTGGAATGATAATCCTCTGGATATAATCATTGAAAAAATGGAACTGACTAAAGACTCAGGCCTAAGTATTCGATTGGCAGAAGGTGGCGGCTTTGCTATTAGTCTTATAAAGATAGATTAAGCTATTGTTATACCATTGTTTTATCGTTTGATATGATCTGTAAGTTAGTCTAATCAGAAGCGACTACTGTAATTATTGTATCTTTGATTATAAAAAAAAATACGATTTGGACATTAACGATAACATTGATTCACCCTTTATTATTAAAGTAGGGTTTAATAAGTTGCTCAATCAATATCAAAAATTGGTTGAGGCTGATAATGATTTTATTGTTGCTAATGCACGTCGTGTTTTAGATATTGCCGACAAAAATCCCATTTTAAGAGAAGGTTTTAGTGATATAAAATTGCTAAAAACATATGAAAAAGAAATCGAAGGCTTACTACAAGATGCTTTCAGCCCAATCTTAACAAAAAATGAGATTAAAACGGCTTCTGTTCCTTTTCAAGATATTATTTTCAATTCATCAGAACGTTTTCGTTCTATTTTAAAAACGGCAGGTGAGGATTTCGAGTTGAAGATTAAGAATATGCCAGAAGACCAAAGGTATATCATCGCCTGTACCATCATCCTCAATTTTTGTTATGGCTATAATTTAAATTTTAAGCGTCCATTCTTTTATGAAATTCCTGATGGCAAAGGTATAATTCGTTATTACAAGATTTTGTATAATGCTGATTTCGTTGAAATTGTACCGAAGGACAATGCACCAAAAATTACCCAAGAGGATTATGAAGAGCTTTTAGATAATTTTGAAAATATAGACTTATGGCGTGAGAAGTTTCCACCAAGTAGCTATGAGTTTAAGGGTTTTGTGATTTCAAATATTTTTGATGTAACAGACGATCAGTCTATATCCAACATAAAATCATCTTTAATAGGCGAAGACAAACGCAAGAACCAAAGTTTTATGCAGGGGTTTTATGAAATTTTCAGATCCTTATTTGGTTTTAAAAATATTGAAGTTGGTTTTTCTATCTACAATGAAGAAGAGGGTGCTTTTGAGCGCGTTTACGGTGCTGGTATGAATAGTTTTCTATTAAATAAGAAAGAGCGGGTACCGTGTGAAAGTGCACTTTGCAAATGGTCTTATAAACGCTTGCTAAAGGAAAATTCGTATTTCTCCATTTCTGATGTAGATAAAGTTTATAAAAACACAAAGGGTAAAGTTCCTCACATAAAAGTATTACATGATCAAGGGTTTAAAAGTGCCATTTTTGCACCAATAGCAAATGAAGATGGTTTGATGGGAATTTTAGAAATCGTATCCAAAGAACCTTGGGCCTTAAATAGTATCAATGCTAATAAATTGGTAGATATTATGCCTTATATTGTTTCTGCAGTAGAACGTTCCAAGAATGAGGAAGCGAATTTAATCGAAGCTATCATTCAGAAAGAATGTACATCTATTCATCCTAGTGTACACTGGCGATTTGTTCAAGAAGCTAAGGACTATATCAAAACTGAGTATAATACAGGAGAGTCCCCAACCTTTAGGAAAATTGCTTTTGATAATGTATATCCATTATTTGGTCAAATCGATGTCAAAGGCTCTTCTAAAGCCAGAAATGAAGCGACTCAAAAGGATTTATCTCTTCAATTGAGTTTGGCAGAAAAAATTTTAAATAAAACACTTCAGAAAAAGGAGCTTCCAATTTTTGAACAGATAAAATTTCAGGTCAATGCCTATTGTAGTGATATTAATACTCATTTTAAAGTAGATAGTGAACATGAAATTACGGTTTTTTTGAAGGATGAGATTAAACCTGTTTTTGAGTTAATTGCTGAAACAGAACCTGAACTCAAAGAGGATATTGACGATTACTTTAGTAAAGTAGATGAGGATTTGGATGTAATCTACTTTTATAGAAAACACTACGATGATACGGTGAAGTTGATTAACACCAATATGTCATCACTACTAGATGAAAAGCAAATTGAGGCGCAAGAGATGTATCCGCATTTCTTTGAGCGATTTAAAACGGATGGTGTTGAGCATAACATGTACATCGGGGAATCGATCACTAAGCATGATAGTTTTAACATGATTTACCTCTATAACTTAAGGTTATGGCAATTACAGGTAATGTGTGAAATGGAAAACTCATACTATCAGAATCAACATGAATATCCTTTGGGTCTAGATGTGGCCTCTATGGTATTGGTGTTTAATCAACCATTATCCATTCGTTTCAGAATGGATGAGAAGCGTTTTGATGTAGACGGTACCTATAATGCACGTTATGAAGTGGTTAAAAAAAGGGTAGATAAAGCATTCATAAAAGGTACAAAAGAACGCGTAACTAAGAAGGGAAAGCTCACCATTGTTTACTCTCAGAAAGAAGGTGAAGAAGAGTATAAGCGTTACATTAGTTTTCTTCAATCTAAAAATGTCCTCGATGAGGATTTGGAGACCTTAGAGCTTGAAGATTTACAAGGTATAACAGGCTTAAAGGCCTTAAGGGTTAGTATTTTATATCATAACGAGAATGATGATAAAAATTTCTATACCTATAAGGATTTAATGGCGACGATTAAATCCTAAATCGAATTTCTTTAACTATTTCTGATTTTTTGTTGATAAAACCTGTTTCGATATTTGATTGAGGTAGGACGTCTTCAATTGTCACGTTAGGATTATTTTTTACCGCAATGGCAAAGGCCATTAAAGAGATAATAATTCCTATCATAAAAACAGTGTAGGTAATTCGTAATAGCCTGTATTTTCGTTCTAAAACTTTGCCCAAAAAGTAGAGGTCTTTAGTTAGTGCTTTGTAAATGTAGTCTTTGTCCTTTACCATTTCCATAATAGCCCATTCAAATTCTTTTAGCTCCATTTTATGGAAGTTTCCAAAAAAACTTAAGTTCACTTTTTGATTTTTTACATCTTCTTTGGTAAACTGACCACTGGTAACATTTGGTCGTGTTGCAATAATAGAAAGTACCATAGAAACCACACAGAAGAATAGGAATATGATGGTTGGCCATGTCAAATAGGGATTGGTATCCAATTTAGAAATTAGATTGGCCAATACAACCGAAATAATTATGGCATTTACCGATAATAATATATTGGCTTTGGTATCAGCAATATCACTTAACTTTATATGGTTTCTTAAAGCTGTTCTATAGAAGGTTTGCACACCTCGTTCGGGACTTTCATTTTTGTATTGTGCCTTATATTTAGCCTTTAATTTTTCTACATCGAGTTTCTTTTTACGCTTTTTCTTTTTACCCATCAACTTAGCCAAGTTCTTTTCTTTTCTTGTTTGCCAATTTTTTAGGGCATAGGCTGTATAATAACTATGATGTGTCAGTACTTTGATATTCTCTGAACGCCATTCGGCAGGCGAGTAGGTTTTAATTCCGCGTAATTCCAGTTCTTTTCTCAAGAATTCACTCGCTTCAAAAAAATATTTTTTACCAAAATGGGAGGCATCTGCATCTCTTATGATTTCTTGGAGTTTATTGTTAGGTTCACCATCAATTTTTGTTGCCAAGATACAGTCGGAAACCGTTTTGATAATTCTGTCACTAACGTTTCTTTCTTTTAAGAAAGCTTCCGCAAGTTTCACACTTTCGGCTTCATGATTTTCAGAGTCAACGGTATAACCGATATCGTGTAATAGTGCTGAAAGCTCTAGTATTGTCTCTTCTTCCTCAGATAGCTCAGTGTTTTCAATAAGCTCTCGGGTACTTTTTAATACACGTAGCGTATGGGTGAGGTTGTGATAGAGAAATGAACTAGGAAGTTCATCTTTTAAAAGATTAACAACATAGTCTTGTGTGTCTTCAATAAGAGACTTTGTCATAAGTGTCACTAATTAGTAATGAGGTCTAAATTACGAAAATTACAAGACTTAACAGATAATTAGCGCTTTTACAAATTACTAAATTGTATTTTTATGATTTACATATTGTGTTTAGCCTTTTTGTACTTACAAAACCCAACATAATGTTGTAGAAGAGTTTATCAATACTATGAAATTAAAGATTGAAGATACCTTTAATAAAGAGTTACCATCTGATACGAGTTTAGACAATACCAGACGTAAAGTCTTTAATGCTATGTATTCTTTTGTGAGCCCTAAAGTTCCTAAATCACCAAGTTTGATTCATGCGTCTATAGAACTAGCAAAAGACTTAGGTATTTCAGAAAAAGATGTAAACTCCCAAGAATTTTTAGATATATTTTCAGGTGCTAAAGTTTATCAAAATACAAAACCTTATGCCATGGCATATGCCGGACACCAGTTTGGTCATTGGGCAGGACAATTAGGAGATGGAAGAGCTATAAATTTGTTCGAAGTGGTTCACAATCATAACCGTTGGGCGCTCCAGCTCAAAGGTGCTGGTGAAACACCTTACTCCCGTCAAGGAGATGGTTTGGCGGTTTTAAGATCTTCTTTAAGAGAATACCTATGTAGCGAAGCTATGCATCATCTGGGAATTCCTACAACTAGAGCATTAAGTCTTATGTTTTCTGGTGATGATGTATTAAGGGATATGTTATATAATGGTAATGCAGCTTACGAAAAAGGGGCTATTGTTTGTAGAGTTTCACCTACTTTCATTCGTTTTGGTAATTTCGAATTGTTTGCGGCTAGAAATGATATTGATAACTTAAAAAAGCTAACGGACTATACCATAACCTATTTCTATCCAGAACTCGGTAAACCATCAAAGGAAACGTACATTAAGTTTTTTAAAGCGGTTACGGATAAAACATTAAGTATGATTATTGACTGGCAGCGTGTTGGTTTTGTACATGGAGTCATGAATACCGATAATATGTCCATACTTGGTCTTACCATAGACTATGGGCCATACGGTTGGTTAGAAGGTTTTGATTTTGGATGGACTCCAAACACCACGGATAGTGAACATAAAAGGTATCGCTATGGCAATCAGCCTAATATAGCACTGTGGAATTTGTTACAGCTAGCTAATGCATTGTATCCAATGGTTGAGGAATCTGAGCCTTTTGAATCTATTTTAAATCAGTACCAAAGCGATTTTGAAACACAACATTTAAATATGATGCGCTCAAAATTAGGCTTGGATTTAAAAGACGGAGATGATGCTAAGTTAATTGAAGCGTTAGAGGATTGCCTATTGTTATCAGAAACGGACATGACCATTTTTTTCCGTTTATTGTCTACTTACAAAATTGGGCGACCCAAGAATGGAATTAAAATGATTACAAAGGCATTTTATAAACCAAACCAGATTAAGGAAGACATTGAGGATAAATGGAACCAGTGGTTTAAAATCTATGACGAGAGATTACAGCTAGAAGAACTTTCAACAGAAACGCGTCAAACCAAAATGAATTCGGTGAATCCAAAATACGTTCTTAGAAATTATATGGCGCAACTGGCGATTGATGATGCAAATCAGGGCAATTATAATTTACTTAACGAACTGTTCGAATTATTAAAGAAGCCATATAATGAGCAACCAGAATATGAAAAATGGTTTTCTAAGCGACCCGAATGGGCGAGACATAAAGTTGGATGTTCAATGTTGTCATGTAGTTCATAACTAACGTTGAGGTTATTTTAGAGTGAAGTTACAAATACAAAACATGAAGTTTATTTTAAGAAGAATTACAATACTTATCTTATTTGTTCTAAGTCATGCCTGTGCTACATATAAAGCACAGTATGCAGATGAGAATTTTGTCAATCAAAATTTACCGGATAAACCTGTAGACCATGTCTTTTATTTGGTAGGCGATGCAGGCAAGTCACCCATGGATGGATATTCAGATGCATTATTGGCATTTAAAACCTATTTGGAGAGTCATGACGTTTCAAAAGATGACTACGCCATATATCTGGGTGATAATATTTATCCAGCAGGATTACCAACTAAGGACCATAAGAATAGGGATGATGCCGAGAATGCACTTCGTGCCCAAATCGGAGCAGTTAAGAATTTTAAAGGTAAAACGATTTTTATTCCAGGTAATCACGATTGGTATGCTGATGGTTTAAAAGGGGTAAAGCGTCAAGAAAAATTCATTGAAGACGCACTTGGTAAAAACACCTTTCAACCAGAAAATGGTTGCCCATTAGAGAGTATTGATGTTAGTGAAACAGTTCAACTTATTATCATAGATACACAATGGTATTTGGAAGATTGGAATGACAATCCAGGCATAAACGACGATTGTGAAATAAAAACAAGAGAACGATTTTTTTTAGAGGTTGAGGGCGAATTAAAAAAGGCACAAAACAAAACTATTGTATTTGCAATGCACCATCCAATGTACACCAACGGAGTTCATGGTGGTCAATTTGCAGCGTCAAAACATATTTTTCCTGGTCAGAAAAAAATACCCTTACCAGGTCTAGCAACGCTGGTGGCACAAATTAGAACCCAAGGCGGTGTATCCATTCAAGACCGATATAACGAACGTTATAATGAATTAATGAAACGATTGGAAACCCTTGCTGTCGATAGTAAGAAATTGGTATTCGTGTCTGGACATGAGCATACGTTACAATATATTGAAGAAGGTCGGATAAAACAAATTGTTTCGGGTTCTGGTGCCAAGGAGTCCTATGCAACTTTAGCGCATAATGGATTGTTTTCATACGGAAAACAAGGTTTTGCCAAACTTGTGATATACAAGGATGGTAGCGCTTGGGTTGAGTTTTTTAGTGCTGAAAATGGGAAGCCTAAAGTGATATATCAGAAGGAGATTATGCCGCCCAATAGACCTGATTATGATATTACTACTTTGCCAGATAGCTTTCCAAATAAGGTCGAAGTATCAATATATTCCAAAGCGGAAACTGATAAAACAGGTTTTTTTAAATCCATTTGGGGTGAAAACTACAGAGACGTTTACAGTACAAAAATAACAGCTAAAGTCGCTACATTAGATACACTTTATGGTGGATTAGAAATTGTGAGAAAGGGAGGTGGGCATCAAACGCGGTCCTTAAGGTTGAAGTTAAAAGATGGCCGAGAACTTAATATGCGAGCCCTACGAAAAAGTGCGACACAATATATCCAAACGGTTGTATTTAAGGACAACTTTGTGGAGAATGAATTTGATGAAACTATTGTAGAAGACTTGATATTGGATTTTTACACAGCAGCCCATCCTTATGCCTTTTTAGCAGTGCCGAAACTGTCTGATGCTGCACAAGTCCTTCATACCAACCCTAAACTATATTACATACCAAAGCATAAGCATTTAGGGAAATATAATGACGAGTATGGTAATGAACTATATATGATTGAGGAGCGTCCTGAAGATCATTATGCTGATGAGAGTAATTTCGGGTATGCGGACGATATAGAAAGCACACATGATATCATCGAAAAGATTAGAAAGGATGAAGAGTATAAAATAGACGAAGAGGCCTTTGTTAGAGCACGACTTTTTGATATGCTTATTGGTGATTGGGATCGACACCAAGACCAATGGCGTTGGGCTCAATTTGATCAACCTAATGGAGATAAATTATATAGGCCAATTCCAAGGGATAGAGACCAGGTATTTTCAAATTTTGATGGGACGCTACTGGATATTGGTCGCACAATTTCTAATGCAACCAATCAATTACAAGTGTACGATACAGAATTGAAGGACATTAGATGGATGAATAATGCAGGGCATAAGTTAGATAAGGCACTTATTAAACAATCTGATAAAGGAACCTGGCTTGCACAAGCAAAATTTCTTCAAGTACAAATAACAGACGATATTATAGAAACGGCCTTTTCAGATTTGCCAGAAGCCATTCAAGATGAAACCATAGAAGATATTAAGGCCAAACTTAAAGGAAGGCGTGATAATTTGCTTGATATTGCTTCTCGTTATTCCGATTATTTAGATGAATTAGTCATACTTACTGCAACAGATAAAGACGATTTTATTACCATTACAAGATTAGCAGATAAAGAAACGCGAGTTCAAATTTGGCGAAATAAAGGTGGTGAAAAGGCGAATGTCATTGTAGATAGAACTTATCATAGAGATACCACCAAAGAGATTTGGGTATATGGCTTAGATGATACCGATATTTTTGAGGTTAATGGAAAAGGCAATAATTTAATTTACACCAGACTTATTGGTGGTCAGGGGAATGACACCTACATTATAAATAATGGAAGGCGTATTAAGGTCTACGACCATAAGTCCAAAAAAAACACGGTCGAGCTTAACAAAGGTGGTCAGTTAAAGTTTACAGATGATTATAAATCTAACCTTTATGATTTTCAAAAATTTATATCACACACAAGTATCCTTACACCAAATATTGGTTTCAATCCTGATGATGGTTTTAAGGTTGGTTTAAGTCTAACAAAAACAACTAAAGGTTTTGAACGCAATCCGTTTTCGCAACAGCACAAATTTAGATTAGGATACTACTTTGCCACAGAGGGCTTTGATTTGAGATATCAAGGGCAATTTGCTAATGTATTTAGTGATTGGAATTTGAAAATGGGAGGCGTTTTTACTAGTGCAAATTTTACAAATAATTTCTTTGGAATAGGTAACGAAACAGAAAACGATGATGACGAGTTAGGTTTGGATTACAACAGAGTAAAAACAAGTATTGTTGGTGTTGATGTAGGTATAGTGAAAAACTCAGGTTATGGCAGTGAATATGGATTTAAAGCTATTTTTGAGGGGGTAGAATTGGATAACACCAGTAATAGGTTTATTAGTGATTTCACTCCATCAACAGATGAAGAGTTTTTTGAAAGACGTTTATTTACTGCTTTAGAAGCCGAATATAATTACCACAGTGCTGATGATGAAATTGCTACGTCAAGAGGAATGGACTTTAATATTATTTTAGGATCTAAAACAGAGATTGAAGAGTTCAACTCCATTTTTGGTTATTTAAATGCACATTTGGGATTTTATAATGCTTTAACTGTTAATAGAAAGCTCGTCTTAAAAACTGATGTTAGAACCCAGTTGCGTTTTGGTGATGACTTTTTGTTTTTTCAAGGAGCCAATATTGGAGATGGCACAGGTCTGAGAGGTTACAGAAGAGAACGTTTTACGGGTAAAAATGCTTTCGTTACGAATGCCGATATAAGATATAGTTTTAACACCTTCAAAACAGGGTGGTTTCCAATGCAAATTGGTGTTTTTTCAGGTGTAGATGTGGGTAGGGTTTGGGTAAAAAATGACACTTCAGAGAAATGGCATAATTCCTATGGTGGTGGTTTTTGGGTTGCGGCTGCAGAATCTGTCGCAGGAACATTTAATTTTTTTACTGGTGAAGATGGATTGCGTTTTTCGTTCGGCTTTGGACTAAATTTTTAGTCGATCTTAAAACTATATATATTTCCACCCTCACCCCCATCACGTTCATCAGTGATTAAAACCGAATGGTGGTTTTTAAAGCAAATGCCTTCTTTTTGCGAGTTATGGTCAAATTTTAATTCCTCTATGTCACCAGAGAAGAAATTATCCTCATCAAAATTAGAAAGTTTCCAGAGTTTATCGTGATTTAACAAGACTATGGTTTTACCATCTTCACTAATATCTGCAGATGTAATTTTATTGTCTTTCCCCTCTAAATTAAAATCGTAAATTATCGTTGCTTCATGTTTACCAACACTATTAGGTACCTTAAGAACAATGAATTTTTTAGTTTCCTTGCTAAAAATGTAAAATGTGTTTTGAAATAGGAAAAAGGCCTCAAAATCTTTAGAGTCTTGTTTCTTAGGTAATGTGAATTCAATGATATCGACTTGTACGGCCTTATTTTTTAGATCCTCTTTTTTAATTTTTAAAATTCTAAAATGCTTTCGCTTTTCGTTGTTATTTCCAAAATCACCGATGTATATATTGCCTTTAGAATCGCTGGTAAGATCCTCCCAATCAATATTACTAGCATTGGTAATGGCGATTTGTTTTACTATTTTGCCGTGAGAATCTAAACCATATAAATTATTGTCGTTGCCTGCGTCTTCTATTGTCCAGATAAGAGGAGATTGTGAAATAGTTTCAGCAGCAGACGCTTCTTCAAGAGCGTTGTTTATGCTCCCCTCAATTTTTAACTGACCAGAAGACTGACAAGAAACTGCAATAAGGGTAATAAGTATTAACCTTTTATAGTGTATCATTGTATTTAGTTTCAGACCTTAAGAATAATTAATGGGATTAGGATTAGCAAGGAATTAGTCATAAAATCTTCTTAAACCAGAATTTTGCAGATACAAAGAGACATCGTAATTATTGGAGGAGGAGCCGCTGGTTTTTTTGCTGCAATAAATATTGCAGAGCAGCATCCTGAATTGTCCGTCGTGATCTTAGAACGTGGTAAGGAAGGTTTGCAAAAGGTAAAGATTTCTGGAGGAGGACGTTGTAATGTGACGCATGCAGAATTTATACCATCAGAGTTGGTGCAAAATTATCCTAGAGGTGAAAAGGAACTATTAGGGCCATTTCATAGATTTATGACAGGCGACACCATAGCTTGGTTTGAAGACCGCGGAGTAGAATTAAAGGTTGAAGAAGATGGTAGAATGTTTCCTGTTTCTGATTCGTCTCAAACTATTATTGACTGTTTTTTAAATGAGGTCAGAAAACTCAATGTTGAGGTTTTGTATAATCATTCCGTAAAATCTATAAAATCCCATGAAGGTGGATTTATTATTAGCACCTCACAAGTTGAGGTAGAGGCAAATAAAATAGTTGTCGCTACAGGAAGTAATCCAAAAATTTGGAAGCTTTTAGAAGGTTTAGGACACACCATTGTACCTCCTGTACCTTCGTTATTCACCTTTGATATAAAAGATGAACGCATAAATGACATTCCCGGTGTCGTAGCAAAAAATGTTGAGGTCAAAGTTGTTGGAACAGATTTGGTTTCCGAGGGGCCATTACTCATTACACATGTTGGTTTAAGTGCTCCTGCTATATTAAAGTTATCTGCATTTGGTGCGTTAGGGCTAGCCAAACTGAATTATAATTTTGATATTGAAATTAACTTCATAAAGCAAGATTTTGAAACTAGTTTAAACGATTTGAAGGAGATGAAGCAGGCATTGGCTAAAAAGCTAGTTTACGGTAGCGCACAATTCGATTTGCCAAAACGCCTTTGGAAAAAACTAGTAGTAGCCTCTCATATTTCTGAAAATGATCGCTGGGCAGATATAAACAAAGGACAACTTCAAGAACTAGCGATCCAATTAACTAAAACAATTTTTAAGGTTACGGGGAAAAGTACGTTCAAAGAAGAGTTTGTAACAGCAGGTGGTGTTGACTTAAAAGAAATCAATTTTAAAACCTTTGAGAGCAAGTTAATTCCCAACTTGTATTTTGCTGGCGAGGTTATCAATGTGGATGCGGTAACTGGAGGTTTTAACTTTCAGAATGCATGGACAGGAGCTTACATTGTGTCCCAATCTATTGCAAGAAATAAAGATTCTAACAGATAAACCTTCGGATTATTTCTAATGAAGATTAGCGTATATTTGCACTCTTATAAAAAGACTTATTGTGGTAGAGCAAGATTTTATTCTGACGTCATATAATAACGCTATAGATTCAGGGAAAGTAAAATGGTCTTCTCCAAGTAACATTGCATTGGTGAAGTATTGGGGCAAACGAGAACATCAGATTCCAGAGAATCCGTCTATTAGTTTTACCCTGTCAAACTGTAAAACCGTCACGGAAGTAACCTTTACTAAGAAAGAATCCGATAGTTATAGTTTTGAGGTATATTTTGAAGGTGAAAAAAACGAAGCTTTTAAACCTAAGATCCAAACGTTTTTTGAGCGTATTGAGGTCTACGTGCCATTTATAAAAGACTATCATTTTAAGATTGAAACTTCCAATACCTTTCCTCATAGTTCTGGTATTGCCTCTTCAGCTTCAGGAATGAGTGCTATTGCCCTATGCTTAATGAGTGTGGAAGAAAAATTGACGGAAATCATGATGTCAAAGGATTACTTTAACAAAAAGGCATCTTTTTTAGCGCGTTTAGGTTCTGGTAGTGCATGTCGAAGTATAGAAGGAGAACTAGTGGTTTGGGGACAGAATAAAAGTACGGAAAGCTCGGATTTGTATGGGATTAAGTTTGATGGTGAGGTACACCCTAATTTCAAAAATTATCAGGACACAATTTTACTGGTAGATAAAGGCGAAAAACAGGTAAGCAGTACGGTTGGGCATCAGTTAATGTATGGCCATCCATTTGCGCACCAACGGTTTGAGCAAGCCCATGAAAATTTGGCAAACCTAAAGGCTATTTTAGCCTCTGGAGACCAAAAGGCATTCATAAATATAATAGAAAGCGAAGCCTTAACGCTTCATGCCATGATGATGACCAGTATGCCCTATTTTATTTTAATGAAGCCTAATACGCTTCAAATTATCAATAAGATTTGGAACTATAGAAACGAGAATGATTCTAATATCTGTTTTACTTTAGATGCAGGTGCTAATGTACATGTGTTGTATCCTGAGATTGAAAAGGAAAGTGTTTTAGAGTTCATAAAAAATGATTTAGCGGCCTATTGCCAAAATGGTCATTTTATTACCGATCATGCAGGTAATGGTGCAGAATTAATCAAAAAATAACATGGCTTAAAGCTTGATTGCAAACTATATAGCAGATTTATACGTATATTTGTTTAAAGAAATTGTTTAGCATAGTATGAAAGGACCCCTTTTCTATTCAAAAATTTTACTCTTTGGTGAGTACGGAATCATCAAAGATTCTAAGGGTTTGTCGATTCCTTATAATTTTTATAACGGAGCTTTAAAGGTGGATGAGAATCCAACTGATGAAGCATTAAAGTCAAACCAAAGTTTAAGTCGTTTTGCATCTTATTTAGAGAATTTAGATAAGGATTTAGTGTCGTTTGATATAGATACCCTAAAGGCAGACATAGAAGCCGGTATGTATTTTGATTCGTCAATACCACAAGGCTATGGAGTAGGAAGTAGTGGTGCGCTAGTTGCAGCAATTTACGACAAATATGCCACCGATAAAATCACGGTATTAGAAAACTTAACTCGTGAAAAGCTATTAAAACTAAAGGCAATTTTTTCTGAAATGGAGTCTTTCTTTCATGGAAAATCTTCAGGTCTTGACCCTTTAAATAGCTATTTGAGCCTTCCAATATTGATAAATTCCAAAGATAATATCGAGGCTACTGGCATTCCGTCTCAAAGTACTGATGGTAAAGGTGCAGTATTTTTATTGGATAGTGGTATTGTGGGTGAAACAGCACCTATGGTAAGTATATTTATGGAGAACATGAAGAATGAAGGCTTCCGTAGTATGCTGAAAGAACAATTTATAAAGCACACTGATGCCTGTGTAGACGATTTTTTAAAAGGTGATATCAAATCTTTATTCAGAAATACAAAACAACTTTCCAAGATTGTATTAAATAACTTCAAACCAATGATACCACAAGAATTCCATGAGTTGTGGAAAAAAGGTATCGAGACTAACGATTACTACCTTAAACTTTGTGGATCTGGAGGTGGAGGTTATATTTTAGGGTTTACAGAAGACATCGAAAAGGCCAAGGAAGCTCTTAAAGGTCAGAAGTTGGAAGTGGTTTACAATTTTTAAGCTTAAAAACATTACATTTAAGCCTCGCAAATTTTCGTGATTTGTGAGGTTTTTTTAATTCTAATCCATGCTAACAAGACGACAGAAACATATTCTTTTAAAGTTTTTTAGCTTGTTTTCGGTAGTTCGAGGCTACAATATTTTAGTTGTAGTTATAGCACAATATTTAGCATCTGTTTACATTTTTGCTCACAACAAACCTGTAAAGGCCGTATTATTTGATATTAATTTATTAATGCTGGTGTTAGCATCATCAGCAACCATTGCTGCAGGATATATCATTAACAATTTTTACGATTCTGAGAAGGACTTAATCAATAGGCCTAGAAAAACCATGTTAGATCGTTTAGTTAGCCAAAACACCAAACTATCATTTTATTTTGTTTTAAACTTTCTTGCTGTGGTCTGTGCGAGTTATGTGTCTTTTAGGGCAGTCGTATTTTTTGCACTCTACATTTTTGCAATATGGTTGTATTCGCACCGATTAAAAAAGCGACCAATGACGGGTAATTTAGTATCCGCTATACTTACCGTAACTCCATTTTTTGCAATATTTATCTATTACCAAAATTTTGAGTTGGTCATATTCGCACATGCTATATTCTTGTTTTTGTTAGTATCGATGCGTGAGTTAACTAAGGATTTAGAAAATATCAAAGGTGATTTCGCATTAGGTTATAAGACAGTACCGGTTGTTTATGGAGAAGAAACCTCAAAACGCATGTTAAGTGTCTTAGCTATTTCAACTATAATTTCTGGAATCGTACTTATTCTTTTTTTTAAGATTGGCTATATGTATTATTTCTTCTATGTGAGTATAGCCTTATTAGTACTATTTATATTAATTCTTTGGAGATCAAATAAAAAATTGCACTATTTACTTCTTCACAATATTTTAAAGTTTATTATTGTGGCAGGAGTCGTCTCAATTTTACTTATTGACGTATCCGTAGTTTTAAATCGTTTATAATCCTTTAATTACATCTAAAAACAACTTTACAAATAAAACAGCAGATATTAACTATTGTTATACCTTTGTACCAAAATTCATCCACGTTTATAGGGACGAAATAAAAAATAATATGAGCAGACATCAAGATAGCAAAGGAAGAGGAAAAACTTCAGGAAGAGGCCAGGCTAACCGCAAATCAAAGAGTTTTGCGAGAGGTAATGCTCCTTTTAAAAAGAAAGCGCAATCAAAATCAAAATCATCGACTAATACAGATGAAATTCGATTGAATAAATACATAGCCAATTCTGGTATTTGTTCGCGTAGAGAAGCGGACGAAAACATCGCGATTGGGTTAGTTACTGTTAACGGAAAGGTGGTTACCGAAATGGGCTATAAAGTAAAACGTTCTGATGATGTGCGTTTCGATGGTCGTCGTATTGCGCCAGAACCTAATGTTTATGTGTTGCTTAACAAGCCTAAAGGCTTTGCGACGACAACTGCCCAAAGTAAAGGACCAACAGTAATGGATTTGGTCGCCAATGCTACAAATGCCAATATTAAACCCATAGGGCGTTTAGGTAGAAATTCCTTAGGACTTTTATTGTTTACCAACGATGATAAAATTGTACAAAAGTTTACTAATTCCAAGAAAGGAGTGGCACGTCTTTTCCAAGTAGAACTAGATAAAAATCTAAAGTTCGAAGATTTAAAAAAGATACAAGAAGGGTTTAATGTAAATGGTAAATTAATTACAGTTGAAGAGATCAGCTATATTGATGGTGAGCCTAAGAATATTATAGGCATCAAAATAAAAAATACAGGAAATTCGATTTTAAGAACCATTTTTGAAACTCTAAAATACGATTTGGTAAAAGTTGATTGTGTGGCAATTGCTCACTTAACTAAAAAGGATATTCCGCGTGGACACTGGAAGCATCTCACAGAACAAGAGGTTAATATTCTAAAGATGCTTTAATTGTTACTTTTTAACTTCAACCGTATACGTGGAAATTAAATCGTCATTTAGATAAAAATGCACATCGTAAAACCCAGTTTGATTAAACTGGTGCTCAAAATCTAAGAATTTGTCATTAATGCTAATTGAAGTAGGTTGGTCTTTCCATGTACCAAAACCATTATCAAAACCTAATGTTACACTAGTAGTTGAGACTGTGTTTTTTAAATGATACTTAAATGCTATTTTTTGAAACGGTTTTATGGTATGGTGCATCATTAGAGGCGTCTTATGTAAATTTAGGTGTTTATAGGCATTACCATAAAGAACCGGTGATCTCAAAAACTCTTCAAAAGAAGGTGCTTGGTTATCATCTAATAGCCACCAACGCTTTTCTACCGGAAAATGATTTATGGCAAATAGTTTGGGGTTCGCTAGAAAGAACCCATCATTATAGTTGAAACTAAATTTGTTAGTTGTAGGATTGGGTATGCCACTAGCCCATGTAGGATCGCAAAGATACCATTTACCAGAGAGTTTTACTGCATTCCAAGAATGATTGGGCAAATCTAGGGTTTCAATATCTGTGGTGCTCACGCGTCCAAATCCTTGTACGATTTCACATTCGATGTTTGCAAAATTGGCTAGTGTTTTAACCAAATACGCATAGCCTGTGCAAATGGTACGCTTTTTATTAAGAAGCCGCTTAAATAGTTTTGTTCTAAATTTTGTATTCCATGCAGCGAGCTTTATGCTATCATCTTTAAGACGTTGTCTTTTACGATTGTTTTTAAGGTAAAGAGTATAATCATTAGAGATATTAGCACAAACCCACCTGTAAATAGCTCTAAATCGTTCTACATCAGTATGAAGCTCGTGAGTAAGCTTGTATGAAAGTTCTGGTAGATTGGTAAGACTCTCCCCTTTTAAGGCTAATGCAATACTATCTGCTTTTTTAAAATTAAACGTTTTAAAATCCCTAATTTGAGCATTAAGGAAAGTAAAACTCAAACTTAACAGAAGTAAAAGTGTTGTTTTTTTCAACGCTTAGAATTAATTCTTTTTACGTTTAGACTTGTAAGGTTTATTCGTGTCTACAGCACCAATCATTTCTACCATATCTGGTGTGAGCTCTAGGGTAATAAAACTGGTATTGTCCGTAATCGCAATCTTTTGGGTCTCATAACCAAGGTAGCTAAATATCAATACGTCACCTGTTTTTAATTTCTTTGGAAAAGTAAATTCACCATCATTGTTGGTAACTGCACCTATTCTGGTACCTTCTAATGTAATATTGGCGCCAGGCAACGGACCATCTTCATTAGTAACTAAACCTTTTATAGTACGTTCTTGTGTAGCCTCTTTGGTTTGTCCGTAAGTGGTATTAAACGTAAATAAGATCATCATTAAAGCTATTGCCAAACCAAAAGTTTTAAATATGTTTCTAGGTGTTAATGCATGTGTTTTCATAATATCTAAGTTTTGTTTACCACTAAACTATGGCGTTTGGTTAAAGATATAAAATAGGTTTGAGTTATTAATACCTTTGCTTGAGTAAAGTGCTAGCTTCAGTAAGTTAAATATTCATGATAATACGTACACCTAAAAAAATAGTTGATTTAGAATTGAGCATTGGCAACAGCAAGCCTTAGTCAATAATTTTTTGGCGGTTTTACTCTAACTTTCTGGTATTGGCAACCTCTCTATGCAGTTTCCATTGGCCATCACTTTTATCTTTTTTAAGTATCGCCAAAAAAGTAGCGGTTAGTTCAATGGGATCTCCTTCGGCATTTGTGTAATAAGTAGAACTTGTACCAAAATCATAGGCTACGCTATCACTCACGATGACAGTCTCTCTTGGTCGCATAACCAAGCTGTCGTAATGAAATTTGCCTGTTGGATTTTCTCGTAGGCTCTTAAAGGGTTCCCAATTGCCACAATCTGGCGTAAGCGATTTTACGTCTTTAATAGCGTAATTCTTTAAATCACCAAATCTGTTTTCTTTAATTGCAAGCTGGAAAGCGGTTCGGGTTTTTTCAATGGACGCTAATTCGGCTTGTATATCAATACTTCTTTCTTCAGAATGTTTGGTCTCTATCGGATTATGTTTTTCAACACACGACATCAAAAATAAGATCAGAATTAAAAGTGAGAAATTTTTCATTTTATTATGGATTAATGGTTATAGCTATGATTAAGTGCAACATTCTCGAGATGGTTTTGTTTAGGTAATGGACATCATTTAGTCGTCACCTTAAAGTTAGTAAAAAGCCTTAATGTTCTGATTAGTAAGTCCAACCAAAAAGAGATATGTATGTTATTTTGAGTTCTTAATTTTATTGAGACTTATGTGCTTCCAATTCTATTTCTACCATAAATTCAGGAAGTGCTAACCCCTTTACTTCAAGCCAAGAACCTGTTGGAAAACCGTTCTTGTAGATTTCAGCTCGATAGCTTGACTTTTCTAGCATTAATGCCATGTTTGTTGTAAAAATATCCTCTTTTACAACATCATCAAAAGTGCAGCCAAAGTGATTTAATATTTTTTCTAAGTCTGCATAGCAGTTTTTCATCTGCTGTTCTATGTCGCCTATAGCTGTTGGATTTCCTTCATCATCCATACTTACAGCTCCAGAGATCTTAATGTCATTTCCAATCTTAACAGCATGGGTGTATCCATATGCGTTTTCTACGTCAGGTCTTAATTGAAAATATTCAGGTTCTTCGGATTCAATAATCACTTCTTCTACAACCTCTTTAGTTTCTTCTTTTTGTCCACAACCCTGAATTGTCAAAGTCATAGTAAAAAGTGTAAATAATATTGCCAGTCGGTGAGTTAGTTTTTTCATTTTTGTATTGGTTTAGTTTCTATAATACACTTGATTTTCGTTCTAAATTCACCAACATTCTAATTAGAAAATTCCGTATCAAAATGTTGGCCCCAGTGCATGATTAGTCCGTCTATTTCTTCTAATGTTGGACGTGAATTAATTCCGAAGGCACAGATTATCATCAATATACTAATGATAATCAATAGATTGGTATTTAAATTTAATTTTTTTTGTTCTTTTTTAGTTTGTTGATTTATGGTAAGACCTCAAATGCATGTGCGTATTAAAATATTTTAAACTAATCGGTTCACTGATGTTTAAAATTGAACGCATTAAAAAAAATCATAAAATGTTTGGCATATTAAAAAATAGCATACTTTTGTTATGAAATTTAGAGTCGGTAACATAATAGATTCTAAATTTAGCTGAACACCTTGAAAACTGTTTTTACGTTCGGGCTTTTGAAAATTAGGAAGTCATATTCAAAAGTAGCTTATAAGATGAGCATCCGAAATTTAAAGCTAACTTCCGCGTCTCCGATTGCTGCCAGTCAGCATAATTTTGGTTTTGTTCCCACTACACAAAGCCAGTTCCAGATTTGATATTTAGTTAACACCAATTGTCTATATAACTTTATATCTTTATTTTCCTGATAACTGAGAATTAAACAAAAAATGAACACAAAATATATTGATCTCATTGATCAATCCTTTTACTTTCCACAAGAAGAGTTTTTTCTTGAGGATAATGCACTGCAATTTCATGGTATTAATCTTATGGCATTGATTGAGCAGTACGGTGCACCTTTAAAGTTTACCTATTTGCCACAAATTTCTAACAATATTCAACGTGCCAAATCTTGGTTTGCCGAAGCGTTTGCCAAACACAATTACAATGCCACATACAATTACTGTTATTGTACTAAGAGTTCTCACTTTAAGCATGTGCTAGACGAAGGCCTGAAAAACGATATCCATATTGAAACTTCTTCAGCATTCGACATTGATATTGTCAACAACTTAAAGAAAGAAGGTAAGATTACAGATAAAACCTTTGTGATAAGTAATGGCTTTAAGCGTGAGCAGTACGTTAACAATATTGCTGATTTAATAAACGGTGGCCATCAAAACTGTATTCCTATCATAGACAATTACGAAGAATTGGATTTGCTTACAGAAGCAATTAAAGGTAAGTTTAAGGTTGGGATTAGAATTGCATCTGAAGAAGAGCCTAAATTTGAGTTTTACACATCCCGTTTGGGAATAGGCTACAAAAATATTGTACCATTCTACAAAAATCAAATTCAGGATAATGCGCAGGTAGAGCTTAAGATGCTACATTTCTTTATTAACACGGGTATTAGAGATAATGCTTACTATTGGAATGAGTTAACCAAATGTCTTAAGGTATACACAGCACTTAAGAAGATTTGCCCATCATTAGATAGTTTAAATATTGGAGGAGGTTTCCCTATTAAAAATTCATTGGCGTTCGATTTTGATTATGCCTACATGGTAGATGAAATTGTCAACCAAATAAAGGCTGTTTGTGAAGAAGAGGAGGTGGATGTTCCTCACATTTTTACCGAATTTGGAAGCTTTACAGTTGGCGAAAGCGGTGGTGCTATATATAAAGTGTTGTACCAAAAACAGCAAAATGATCGCGAGAAGTGGAATATGATCAACTCATCCTTTATCACCACTTTACCAGATAGCTGGGCTATAAATAAACGTTTTATTATGTTGCCCATAAACCGATGGCAAGATACTTATGAGCGCGTGTTACTTGGCGGTCTCACTTGTGACAGTGACGATTATTACAATAGTGAGCAGCATGTGAATGCTATTTATTTGCCAAAATATCATAAAGATAAGCCTTTGTACATTGGTTTTTTTAACACGGGAGCCTATCAAGAAACTATCGGTGGTTTTGGTGGACTACAACATTGTTTAATCCCAAGTCCTAAGCATATATTGATTCAACGTGATAATAACGGAAACTTAACAACCAAGGTTTTTGCAGAACAACAAAAAAGTGAAGATTTACTGAATATTTTAGGATATTAAAAGATTTCAGAATCAAATAAAAAACAACAAGAATAAATAACCAATTTCCCTTTCAGGAATTAAAAAAATGAACACAAAAACTTACGCTGGAATTCCAGCAGAGCATTCAAAATTAGAGCAGTCAAAGATTGTTTTAATCCCAGTACCTTATGATGGTACAAGTACATGGCAGAAAGGTGCAGATAAGGGCCCAGAGGCATTTTTACACGCATCGGAAAACATGGAACTGTATGATATTGAAACCGATTCTGAAGTGTACCTTCAAGGTATTCACTTAGCAGATGCAGTAACAGAAAATGCCTCACCAGAAGCCATGGTTGAGGCTGTGCATCAAGCAACCAAAACCTATATTAAAAAGAACAAGTTTGTTACAATCTTTGGTGGTGAGCATTCTATCTCAATCGGTACAATAAGAGCGTTTAATGAAATGTTTGAAGACTTAACGGTATTGCATATTGATGCCCATGCCGATTTGCGAGAAAGTTACGAAGGCTCAAAATGTAACCATGCTTGTGCTGTTTACGAAGCTAGCCAAACAACAAATTTAATTCAGGTTGGTATCCGTTCAATGGATGCGATCGAAAAAACAGTGATGGATGAGGACAAAACTTACTTTGCTCACGAAATGGCTGTAGATGATAATTGGATGGACTCTGCAATAGATCAGATGACAGACAACGTGTTTATAACCTTCGATTTGGATGCTTTTGACCCTTCTATAATGCCAAGTACTGGTACGCCAGAGCCTGGAGGATTATTCTGGTATGAGACTTTAGAGTTCTTAAAACAGGTGTTTGAAGAAAAAAATGTAGTTGGCTTTGATATTGTAGAGCTTTGTCCAAATAAAAATGAAAAGTCATCCGATTTCTTGGCGGCAAAGTTGTATTATAAAATGTTAAGTTATAAGTTTCAGGACGAAGATGTAGAGGACGATTTTGAAAGTAATTTCAATAATGGTTCATCTGGAACTAATAAATTTTCTAAATTTAACGATGACGATGAGTACTAACAAAGGACACATATCCCAATTTATAGAAAAGTATTACCTCCATTTTAATGCAGCAGCTTTGGTCGATGCGGCCAAAGGTTATGAGGACCAGCTTAACAATGGTGCTAAGATGCTAGTATCCTTAGCTGGAGCAATGAGTACCGCAGAATTGGGAAAAATATTTGCAGAAATGATTCGTCAGGATAAAGTGCACATTATATCCTGTACAGGTGCTAACTTAGAAGAAGATATAATGAACTTGGTAGCACACAGTCATTACAAGCGTGTTCCTAATTATCGTGATTTAACGCCACAGGATGAATGGGATTTGTTAGAAAAGGGACTGAACCGAGTTACAGATACATGTATACCAGAAGAGGAAGCGTTTAGAAGAATTCAACAGCATATTGTAAAAATTTGGAAAGAGGCAGAAGCTAAAGGAGAACGTTACTTGCCACATGAGTACATGTATAAGTTGTTGTTGTCAGGGGCTTTAGAAGAATATTATGAGATAGACTTGAAAGATTCTTGGATGTATGCCGCAGCAGAAAAAAACTTACCTATAGTTTGTCCTGGTTGGGAAGACAGTACCATGGGCAATATTTTTGCAAGTTATGTACTTAAAGGAGAATTGAAAGCCAGTACGATGAAATCGGGTATTGAGTACATGACGTTTTTAGCAGATTGGTATACATACAACTCTGAAAAAGGGATTGGGTTCTTCCAAATTGGTGGCGGTATAGCAGGAGATTTTCCTATTTGTGTTGTCCCAATGCTCTATCAGGATATGGAACGTACAGATACACCATTTTGGAGTTACTTTTGCCAAATAAGTGACAGTACCACAAGTTATGGGTCGTATTCTGGTGCTGTACCAAACGAAAAGATTACTTGGGGAAAATTAGATATTAATACACCAAAATTTATCATAGAAAGTGATGCAACCATTGTTGCGCCATTAATTTTTGCGTACCTTTTGGACATGTAAATCCAACCTAAAAAGATGAACAGAAAAGACCAACATTTAAAACGTGTCATAGTTGACTTTAAAAAGTTAACACCAGAGATACTTGCCTTATTGGTGGAAAAATATCCTGATGGTTATGATGAAGACCACATTATTACCTTTAGAAATGCCAAAAATGAGATTATAGATGCTGTTGAAGTCACTACGGAAGACACTAAATATTTAGTGAAGGTAAGCACAAAATTGGCGGTTACAATGGAGAATTATGATGAGGATGATTATGAAGATTTTGACAATGACGATCCAGAAGCGGTCCAAGACCCAGAAATTGCTGATGAATCTGATGAAGAGGATTTTGATTAATTTTCCTTACCGGTGTCATATAATTTTGTAACTTTCTTTATACTAAAAAGTTATAAACTCTAAGTGCTTAAATTATGGAAACGTCATTTCACATGTCACTACCGTGTTTGAGTGTAAACGAAACTCAAGACTTTTACATTAAAAACATTGGCGCTTCTGCAGGAAGAACCTCAGAAAACTGGGTAGATATAAATTTATTTGGGCACCAAATTACATTTATAAAAGCTGAAAAATTTAACTTTAATAATCCAAATTATGTGTTTGAAGGTAAAATTTTGCCATCTTTTCACTTTGGTGTTATTGTGGGTGCTGATAATCTGAAAAACATCTATTCCAAGCTTACTAAGCAAAAGTTGGAGGTTGTAACCAAAACCACTTTTTTAAAAGATAAGACGGGAGAGCATCTATCGTTTTTCATTAAAGACCCAAATGATTACATGTTAGAGTTTAAAAGTTTTAAAGAACCTCAAGATATGTTTGTAGCATAATGTTACCGGTTGTCGCTTATCAGGTAGCAAACACTATCAGTACCAAAGAGTGCAAACAACAATTGCAATGGCATCTGTTGTTTCAAGATAGTGATGAATTATTCTATTTATATTCAGAAGATAAGTACATTTACCTGTTTCAGTATGGAATGGTTAGTTTCTTCAATCTTTCTAAAACGGAGATCGATAGTGCATTAACCCTAATTAAGCCATTTTGTGATATCTATTTTACAAATAAAATTGCCGAAGAAGTCAATGTGGAAATAAAGACCGACACGCTTCAGGTAAATTTTGAAAGCATTGTGTTGCCAGACTTTGATAGCGAAATGATTCGCCTAGTGATGCTAAATGCATCTCAATCGGTCGCCTTAAACCGCTATTCTGAAATTACTGAAGCCTTATTGATTGAGACTAATGAGCATACAAAATACTTAGAATCCAAAGGAAAACTCAATATATCAGGTAACAAGCTAAAACGCTTTATAGGTAAGGTATTGAATATCAAGAATAAGATTTCAGAAAATCTATACATTTTTGACTCACCAGATATCACCTGGGAAGATGAGCAGTTAAATAAATTAAATATTGAGTTAAAGAAAACCTTTGATCTTAAGGATCGATACCACTTAATCCATGATAGAATAGAAATTATTAAAGAGAATCTAGAACTCTTTAAGGATATTATGGATCATAGAGAAAGTAGCCGTTTAGAGTGGATTATTATCATTCTAATTTTGGTAGAAGTCATAGATTTGTTTATTCTAAAACTGTTTTAAAAGACAAAGAAAACTCCAAAGAAAAACCACAGTTATCGCTGTCTCAGATGGTGAGCTAAAAGCACTTGGGCTTGAGGTGGTAAACTCCCAAAAACTATAATTAATACCAATAGATTTTTCATTACAACATGTTAATGAAAGATCAAAAACATAAGATATCAAAATGAAAAACAAGCATTTTTTAGTATTACTTTTTTCGATTATGATGTTTGGTTTAAGCGCAAATTCGGAAATTAAAAGTCCTTCACAAGAGAATAAAACCGTTACTACCGTTGCCATCTTTGACGGGTATGATGAAGATGATGGCTATGCCTTTCTAGTAAAAAGCGATGACGAATACGACGACGTTATGTACTTTTCTGAGGTCAAACCAGAAGTTTTAAAAATTGTAAATCTTCAATCTGAAGATAATATTGGTGTGCGGTTTGAGATTACTTACGAAATAGAAGAGTTTGAAGAAGAAGATGAGTATGGTTATACCGAGGTGTATGAAAAATATACTATCACAAAGATTAAAAAGATGTAATAATAAAAGGACTGCTAATTAAAATGGCAGTCTTTTTTTTAGGAATACTTCCCAGGTAAACACTGCAAAAACAATGAGGTATTCAAAAGCAACGACCCATAAGTTTTCAATCTTATCCTCTGAGCCAATACCTAGGTAGGAGAAGTAACTTAACACCACCACCAAGCTCCATACTAATGGGTATTTATAGTTGGTAAATACACTAAGGATAACTAAAGAGGCAATATACCAAGGATGTACCGTTGTGCTTAAAAATAAGTAACAGGTCATTGCCAAAAGCATGGATGGGATAAGCTTGGTTAAGCTGTTGTTTTTTGTAAAAAATGACAAACCTAGAACACATAGAAGTGTTATGACTGGTAGTATCTTTCCAATGATTGCTATTTCATTATATCCGGTTATGGCAAAGCCAATGGATCTTAACAGGTAGTATATGCTAGCATTAAATTCAAAATCGTTGAACCAAAGACCTACTGTTTGAGCATAGTTGGTTATAAATTCCATTGAAAAAAATGGAAGAAAGCATAACAAAGTATATGAGCAGACAATCGTATAAAATAAAATCAATGTTGTCATTCCTAGTAACATAGAGTTTTTGTTTATTCCTGTATAGCTTCTATTCGAATGAAACCACCAAAAAAATAACGGTAAAAACATCAATGGAATTAATTTAATTGTGACAGAACAGGCAAATATTACAGCTGCCCATTTCCATTGGCCTTTGTTTAGTAAGTACAAACTCCAAACCAGAAAGAAAATCATTACACCCTCAAAATGAAGGTTACCTGTCAGTTCAATGATGATAAAAGGATTTAAAACATACCAGAAAATTCTATTTGATGGTAGTTTTAAGTCTTCTAAAAGCTTTTTTCCAACGTAAAGCGTTCCAATGTCCGCAGCGATAATAATTAGGCGCATGCCTATGACAGAGCTTAAAATACTCTTTCCAGGAAATAGATTTCCAAGCGCAAAACACAACTGATTTAAAGGTGGGTAATTGCTAAAGTGAGAGGCACTGAGTGAGCCCATACCATTATACAGTTCCTGAGCCATTGGAATATCAATTCCAGATCCATTCATTATGTCATTAGGTCTGTATAAGTAGGGATTTAAACCTTCTAAAAGCATTTGCCCATCCCATATAAATCGATAGAAATCTTGAGAAAGGTTAGGAATAGCAAATAAAAAAGATAATCTAAACAGGATGGCAGCCAGTACTAAAACCCTAAAATAAAAGCCAGAGGTTTTTAGGATTTGGAAACCTAGAAAGAATAAGGCTACATATAAGAGAATGAGTTTTAAACCTTCAGTGCGTTCCAAGCCATATGCAAACCATAGATAAAGGATACAACTGATTAAGATGTAGGCTAAAGTACTTTTTTTATAGCTATAAATATTGGCCAATTGCAGCATGTAGCCAAAGATAGAATTATTTAGAATAGGCTGCTATTGTATTTTTGAGCCCAAAAAGGAACATTCCTAAACTTTAGAAGCAATAGACTTAAAGAATACATAACCAAAGCCGATGAAAAGCATTAAATGAAATGGGAAAAGTCCAAAATCTCCTCCTTGGTCGCCAACAATAAATGCACTGTAAAGGCCAAATGCAAAATACAACATCAATATGCCCTCTAAGACTACATTTTTAGATAAAGACTTTTTTAGGTATTTGTTATTTTTCCAATTATCCTTAAAACTCTTAATGTTAAATTTTGGCGTTCTAATAAACTCACTTTTTTTACCTAAATGACCTTCTATAACTGCTATGGAATTATGCAGTGAAAAGCCCATGGCAATAGAGAAAAAAGTAAAAAACATGCCTATATAGCCAAAAAAGCGTTTAAAACCGCTGCCATAAATATTTCGGTACATAAACCAATAACACACAAAGAAAATAATGGTGCTCATAATAAAGAAACTCATCACATAGAAGTAGTCTCTTAAATGGCCATATTCGTTTTTAATGTAAAGCATAGGGATGCTCAAAACAGCAACTATAAAGATGCTTAAAAACATGGTGCTGTTTAATAAATGCAGTAGACCATGTACTTTGGTTTTAGGTGAAATATTTTTAGACTTGATTACGCGCCAAAGCATTTTTCTAAAGTTTTCGGCACCACCTTTGTTCCATCTAAACTGTTGTGATCTAGCCGCGCTTATGACCACAGGGAGTTCTGCCGGAGTCTCAACGTCTTCAAGATATTTAAACTTCCAATTTCTAAGTTGTGCTCTGTAACTTAAGTCTAAATCTTCGGTAAGGGTATCACCTTCCCAGTTACCGGCATCTATAATACATTCTTTACGCCAAATACCTGCCGTTCCATTAAAGTTGATAAAATGCCCTTTACTATTTCTGCCAACCTGTTCTAATGTAAAATGGGCATCTAATGCAAAGGCTTGTATTCTCGTTAATAAAGAATAATTACGATTAATATGACCCCAACGCGTTTGTACAACACCAATGCTTTTATCTTTAAAGTAAGGCACTGTACGTTTCAACCAGTTGGGTTGCGGTAAAAAATCCGCATCAAAAATTGCAATGAATTCCCCTTTGGCTATTTCTAAACCTTCTTTGAGGGCACCAGCTTTGAATCCAATACGATTGGTTCTAGTAATGTGTTTGATGTCTAATCCAGTAGCTGCTAGTTTTTCTACATGCGCTTTGGTGGAATGAACAGTCTCATCAGTAGAATCGTCTAGTACCTGTATCTCTAATTTTTCTTTGGGATAGTCTAACAATGCGATGTTGTCCAGTAGACGCTCCATAACATACATCTCGTTAAAAACGGGTAGTTGGATCGTTACGTAAGGGACTTCGCTAGGATTGTCTAAATTAAAAGTGTCGTTATCTTCACGTTTCTTTTTGGATGATAAATAATTGACCAATAAATTTAACTGTGCCAAGGCGTACAAAAAGATAAGTACGATGGCAATAGTATAAACAACAATAATAAAGTAGTGTAAATAAATCACTTAAAACTGTATTTAAAAATCCATGTTAAGATTTTTACGCCTGCAAATATAGCACCTTTTACCGTTCCTGAAACTTTTGAGACACCTATTCTGTTTTTATAGTGTACAGGGATTTCCTTATAGCTCAATTTTTGCTTAAGTACTTTTAGCTGCATTTCTACCGTCCAACCATAGGTTTTGTCTTCCATTTTTAGATCTAGTAGCTTTTGATACTTAATGGCTCTAAATGGGCCTAGATCTGTAAAAGTTGATTTAAAAAACAAGCGCATTAAAAACGTAGCTAACCAATTGCCAAATATTTGCGGACCAGTCATAGAGCCTGGTTCTCTTAGTTCTTTAACACGAGCACCAACAACAAAATCAATATTGTCTTCTATTATAGGTTGAACAATTTTGGTGAGTTCCTCGGGATAATCGCTATAATCTCCATCTAGGAATACGACAATATCAGGTAGTTCTGTATAATCAAAACTTGCAACATATTCCATGCCTTTTAAACAGGCATGCCCGTAACCTTTTTGATGTTCTACTAAAACGGTTGCTCCTGCGCTTTTAGCGTTATCTTCGGTATTGTCGGTAGAGTTATTACTTACCACAATAATTTCGTCAACAATTGAAGGGATGTCTTTTATAACATAAGAGATAGAGGCTTCTTCGTTGTAAGCCGGAATAATAACAACTATTTTAGGCATTTGATACGATTGAGGCTGCAAAATAACTGCCTTATTTCTGATTTACCAAATCCATTAAATCAATATCGTTTCCAAGTAGTATTTCATTTGGGTTGATGCGTCCTTTCATGCCATCATTCTCTAATTTTAAAACACCCCTTGGGCAGACAGCACTGCAAATGCCGCAACCTACACAACTAGAGCGTACTATATTTTCTCCTTTTTGGGCATAGGCGCGCACATCGATTCCCATTTCGCAATAGGTCGAACAGTTTCCGCAAGATATACATTGTCCACCATTGGTAGTAATTCTAAATTTTGAAAATAAGCGTTGCTGAAAGCCTAAGATTGCTGCCATGGGACAACCAAATCTACACCAAACCCGACTGCCAAAAATAGGATAGAAGCCAGTACCAATAACTCCAGAAAAAATAGAGCCAATTAAAAATCCGTAGGTAGTTCTCAAGGTTTCAGATTTGAATAGAAACAAGGTATTGTTTTTAGTGAAAACGTACATTGCAAAAAGTGCTGCAATGACTACAAAATAACCTATTGCACCATACTTAGCGTCTTTAGCTAATTCTTTCCGTTTAAATATCATAGTGCCTGCAAAAATGAGTGTTAAGAATGTGCCGACACCAATTAAAAACGTAGATTTTGTCAACCAGTACTTACCGGTGTCCGTACCTAAATAACTGTGTATAACAGCGGTTGTCATTAACACTACAAAGACCAAGACCGAGTGGATAACCCAACGTTCTACCTTCCAGGCAAATTGAGATTTATCACTAAGTTGTCTAAAGCTATCACCAGCAGTTTCGGCTAGAGCACCGCAACCACATACCCAAGAACAATACCAGCGCTTACCGTATTTGTAGGTTAGAATTGGCGTAATGACAAAAATGGAAACAACACCAAAAATGAGCATCGCTAAACCAATATTTCCTGCACTTATAAAGGCTTTGACGCGATAACTTTCAAAATTATAATAATTAAGTGGCCAAATATTCTTCAAATCATAGTATGGTAAATCGCTATTTAACACATACATAAACTCAGGAATAAGAAAAGCAAAGGCCAACTGAAAAAACATCACGGAAATGGTTCGTATTTGCTCATAGCGATTATGCCTATATTTTAGGAGAAACTTGTAACCAAAAACTAAAATGGCAACGGTGTATAGTGTGCCGTATACAAACCATTGACTAGCATTTCTACCGCTTAACAATTGACTTAAAGGATCAAAAAGTGCTATTAAGCCAGTATTGCTCTCTTCTTTTTGAGCCAAACCTAAGTATTGTGGATAAAAATAAAGAACCACGTAAAACAAGGTTAGAACAATACCAATGACCCAACCAATACTACCTCTAGAGGATAAGGACTTAAAATAAACGCCGTCGTTTTTTATGCCTTTTTGTTTGGTTAAATAAGCGTTGTTTGCAAACCAAATACCACCAATAAAAATGAGGCTTAAAGCAATAGTTAGTGTAATGGCTTTGTTTGGAAAGTCAGTATTAAATAAGGCCAATACAAAAATAAATAAGCCCATTATTCCTATTGCAGAAGCTATTCTTTGGGTAGTTGTAAGCCCATAAGAATTTGCCAAAGACATACTGTAATTTAGTTTTAAGCTCATATTAATTGGTTTGCAAGGTGTTATTATAGGATGCTCTTATCTCATTTTCGAAGCGTTTATATAACTCTGGGTCAAAATTTGCCTCTTCAAGGTGATTAATGACATAATCTAAATCCCGTTTTTCGGAGAGCCATCTGTCAAAAACATTGTGTCGCATTCTAATTCCAAAGGTGTTAATGCCTAAAAGAAGATTTGTATCTCTGTGATAGGCTATAGTGATACATTTGGTATCATCCTTATGTTTCCAATGAAAATGAACTTCGTAATCCGGTTTGCCTTTTTTGCCGTGAACCCAACCATAAGTTTGGTATTCGATATCAAAAAATTTCGCACTATTAAACCAATGTCCTGGGTTGTATTTAATGCGATTGCCACAAATGGTTTGAGCTAAGGTTTCACCCATCATTCTACCAGTGTACCAAACGGATTCAATGGGTCTACGAAGACCTAAAGCTTCTTGTTGTTCGGCACAATCGCCTATGGCATACACATCTTTGACGTTGGTTTCTAAATACCGATTAACTAGTACACCTTTGTTGGTGTTGATTTTAGAATCTTTTAAAAAGGAAATGTTAGGGGAAACGCCTGCGGTTAACCCTACAAAATCACATGGAACTTCCTCACCAGTTTCTTCAATAACAATCGATTTTACTTTACCATTACTGTCTGAAATGATTTCTTTTAAATTAGAGGACAACCGCAAATCAATATGATGATTTTTAATATGTCTGTTTATCATTTGACTTTCTCCATCGGGCAGAACACCGTTCCAGAAGCTGTTCTCTCGTACTAAAAATGTCACAGGAATATTTCTTGTATTTAACATTTCTGCCAATTCAATACCAATTAGTCCACCACCAACAATAACAGCGCGTTTACATACCTTGTTGTTAGGTGCATATATTTCAAGGTTTTCCAAATCCTGCTTGCTATATAAGCCCTGGACGCCTTTTAAGTTCTGACCGGGCCAACCAAATTTATTGGGCTTGCTACCGCTTGCAATCACTAATTTGTCGTAAGTGAGGGTATTGCCATCATCAAAATGGAGTATTTTTTTGTCAGTATCAATTTGATGGACATAGCCTTTTTTTAATTCGATCTTATTTTTTTTCCAAAACCAATTTTCGTAAGGTTGTGTATGTTCAAAGGTCATATGCCCCATATATACATACATTAAAGCAGTACGAGAAAAGAAGTAATCACTTTCAGCAGAAATAATAGTGATTTTCTTTTTGGACATTTTTCTAATATGTCTTGCAAGGGTAACACCCGAAATACCGTTACCTATAATCGCAATGTGCTCCATACTTTTGGTTTAGTTGATTTTTAGGTCGCACCTAAAGATAATACCTTAATTATTGATATCAATTTAGAAGGAATTTAAATTAAAATTGATTTGTAAGGTATTGTCTTTTTGCAACACACGACTTTTCTTTAAATTTACATTATGAGGGTAGCACTTGTTTTTTTGGTTGTATTATTTTTAGGTTGTTCGGCTGCGCCATACAAACCGACCAAGATTAACGGTGTAAGTTTTGTGGCTGCAAGAGATGTTGTTGATAGTACACATGTAGAACCTGTGGTTAATGTTAATGCTAATTTTGCAGCGGTTATGCCCTTTGGGTTTATTAAAAATTTAGAGCATCCAGAGATAATCCATAATACCGATAGGCAATGGTTTGGTGAAACTCGAGCAGGTGCTGAGCAGTATATTTCAGAATTACGAAAGGCGAACATTAAAATAATGATTAAACCTCAATTGTGGGTTTGGAGAGGAGAGTTTACAGGTGAAATTATGATGACGAATGAAAGTGATTGGCAAGATCTAGAAACCTCTTATGAAGCTTTTATTTTAGAATATGCAGATTTGGCTAATAAAGTGAATGCTGAGATATTTTGTATTGGAACTGAATTAGAGCTATTTGTAAAATTCAGACCCGAATTTTGGTCTCAATTAATTGAAAAAATAAAGTCTAGATATACTGGGAAATTAACCTACGCTGCAAATTGGAATGAGTTTGCCAAGACACCGTTTTGGAATCAATTGGATTATATAGGGATAGACGCCTATTTTCCAATAAGTGACAAAAAAACACCGACCTATGAAGATTGTTTGAAAGGTTGGAAAGCTCATAAACCAACTATAAAACGACTTTCTGAACAAAACAATACACCGGTTTTATTTACAGAATATGGTTACCGAAGTGTAGATTACTCGGGTAGGGAACCATGGGTTTCGGACCGTACAATGAAGGAGGTTAACCTTGATGCACAGGTAAACACGACTAAAGCCTTATTCGATACCTTTTGGAAAGAAGATTGGTTTGCTGGTGGATTCATCTGGAAATGGTTTATAAAGCATGATGAGGTTGGTGGGCATGACAACCCGATGTTTACACCGCAAAATAAACCTGTTGAAGCGATCCTGTCTGAGACTTACGCGGAGTTTAATTAACTCTATTTTAATCTTTAAAATAGTTGTGCTTAATCATTATAATTTAGTTTTGTGTAAAAGATATTGGAAATGCGAACACTAACGGTTGGTGATATTCATGGTGGTTTAAAAGGCTTATTGCAGGTATTAGAAAGAGCTGAAATTTCCGAGAAAGATCGTCTCATATTTTTAGGTGATTATGTAGATGGTTGGAGTGAATCTGCTCAGGTTATTGATTATCTAATTCATCTTTCAACAACAAACACATGTATATTTATAAAAGGGAATCATGACGTTTGGTGTGAGCATTGGTTGGCCGATGGCAATGTTAATAATGTTTGGTATATACATGGTGGAAAAGAAACGATAGAAAGCTATAAAGGATATTCAAAACAGCAAAAGCAAGCACATCTCGATTTTTTTGAAGCCATGCCCTTGTACCACATAGATGATGAGCAACGGCTTTTTGTTCATGCAGGTTTTACGTCAATGCATGGAGTAGAGCGCGAAACTCATCGAGAGACCTTTTATTTTGACCGTACGTTATGGGAAATGGCATTGACCATGGATAAACGAATTCAACAGAATTCAGAATTATTTCCAAATAGACTTAAGCATTATAAAGAAATTTACATAGGACATACACCCACAATAAGATACCACAAGTACGAGCCAATGCAAGCAGTCAATGTGTGGAATGTTGATACAGGTGCGGCCTTTACAGGAAAATTATCGGTTTTGGATATTAATAATAAGGAGGTGTTTCAAAGTGATACCTTAATGCATTTGTATCCCGATGAGATGGGTCGGAATACTTAGACTTTATGCTATATGCCTTTTATAGTAGGCTAATAGATCCTCAGCAGATGCACCCAACCATTTTTTCAGGTGTATAGCCCAATAATGAATTTGTAATTTCCAAATTCCAACCCTTTTGTAAAGTCTGGCTGAGGTGATAATTCTTTTATTAATGACAATGAATTGATTGCGTTTGTAGAGTTCCTTTATTAAGATGTTGTCTTCGTAAATGATATAAGCTTCGTCATAACCACCAATAGTGTTGAATAACGATTTAGTAATAAATAAGCTCTGGTCACCACCACGACAAACTTTTAAATTAAACTGCGTTAACCAACCTGCAAGTTGTAGCCACCAATGCGAACTATCGAATTGCATTCTAAAACAACCTGCTTCATGTCCTTTTTTAACTTCGTTTATAATGTAATGGTCAAAATGTTTGGGCGGAAAAGAATCAGCGTGTAGAAAATATAAAATATCCCATTTGGCATTTTTTGCACCTAAATTCATTTGTTTAGCTCTACCTTTTGGTGAATTTAAAAGTAATATGTCGGGTTGAGTGAAATCGCTTTTTTGAGCTTCTTGATTCAATTTTTCACTATGTTCAAAATCACTCGAAGCGATGAAGTTGGTTACAATTTTTTGAGTGCCATCAGTACTTCCGCCATCCACAACTATGATATCTGAGATATTATTAGAATCGGAATTTTCCATAAGGTGCTGTAATAAACTGCCGATAGTTTTGGCTTCATTTAATACTGGGATTATAACACTTATCATATTATTACTTACAGAAAAATTAGTAACTAAGTTTTCAATCATTTAAGGCCCAATTGTAGTCTTTAAAACTTTTTTTGGCCTTATCTGAAATGACGATATCTGAATAGCGATTTAAAAAATCAATAAGACTTCCGTTTTGTTCAAAATCTTTTTTAAACCATCTGAAAATTTTAGAGAGTTTGAGTTCGTTTTCTGAAATCTCGTTTTTTGACTCATCTGCCAAAAATGCTTTAGTTGCTTCGGTGAGTTGTGTGTCTAAATCTTCAGCGACAAAAGCTTTGTTTTTTAATTTAGGACATGATTTAGATGCACAAACAATGGCAAAATGAATTCTTGGTTCGTTCATTTTTCGCAAAATGTCATGTTCAATATCATTAAGGTTGAGCCATTTGTCTTTGAATTTCCATAAGCGTTGATCCCAAGGGTCCTTAAGGTCTTTAATGCTTTCCAATGGATAATTTCTTAGGATTAAGTCTATCGTAAGTGCGTTGTAGGCATTGATCCAAAATGCGAGTTGTTCTTCTTTTGTGTTGCCTTCTGAAGGAGCATTAAGCTTTAAATATGAAATATAATTTTTAAGTTTTAAACTATCTTTTATAAACGCTTCATAATCTACATTACCTGTTTTTGAAACATGATTGGTTAACAGTTCTGTCCACAACTGATGATCAGAATTTTGTGCTAAACCAAAAAACGTCCAACCAAAGCATACTATATAAATAAGGATTTTCATTCTTGCTTTTATAGTTTTTTGATTAAACGTTTGTTTTGAATTTAGATTGTCGATTAGCAACAGCCTCCACCATCGTAATGATAGGTAGATTCGCTAATAAAAATATCATCCCTGCCTAAACTCGCTAAGGCACCAGCAGTCTTATCGCAAATAGCTAATGGTTGGTTTTTTAGTAGTATATGGCCTGCTTTATCGTCAAAATAATCATCTTCGCCATAGTATATGGCAGCTTTACCTGTAAAAACACAAGATCCGTCAACAGGCATTGGATCTTTTATGGCTGCAACTTCGATCGATTCAATATAAATTAATTCGTCCGTTGGATAATGCTTAGGGTCTAATATTCTGTAAGGTTTGCGTGCTCTAATTTCAATAGTGCCAAATCCAGCATCCGTTAAAGCTTTTACGTATTCTTTAATGGGTAAACTACCACTCAAACATAATGCTCGTAATCTTTCATCATTTCGTAAAGCGTCGTTCATGGGCTGCTCGCATGTAGGGTCACTCATTACCAAACGACCGTGAGGCTTTAATACACGATACATTTCTGCGATAGCTTTTTTTAATTCGTCTGCTTTAAAAATATTGAATAAACAGTTTTGTGCCGCAACATCTATACTATTATCTTCAACTGGTAGGTGTAAGGCATCTCCTTTTTTTAGATCCACAAAATCACTCTTAAACCAAGGATTTAATCTTTCAGCTTCTTTAAAATTTTGACGTGAGGCCTCTAACATTTCTTCAACAACATCTACGCCAACAACACCTCCTTTTTGTCTGTTGAAATAAGCAAATTGAAGCAGTTCCATACCTCCGCCAACACCGACATAAAGCATTTTGGGGTTGTTGGTTAAATCGCGAGCATGCACTGTAGAACCACAACCATAGTTCATTTCTTGCATTATTTTTGGGATTTTTAAACCAGGAAGTTCCCAAATAGGGTTTGTAGTACAGCATAATCCAACATCTGGTGTCAGTGCTGCTTCTTTATAAACGTTTTTTGTGGTCTCTAAATAGCTCATAAGTTTGTTGTATTGTGTTGGGTTTTCAGTGGGTGATCTCAATGAGCATTGTCATTGAAGACCAAGTGTTTTAAAGTGTTTTTATTAGTTCTTTAAATAAGGTGATCATGTCAGGCTCGGCTTTATTAGCCATAGCAATAATCTCTTCAATATTTACAGGTTTTAGGTTGTCTGGATCGCATTCGTCAGTTAAAACTGAAACAGCCGCAGTTTTTAAGTTAAGATGATTGGCTACAATAATTTCTGGCACGGTACTCATGCCAACAGCATCGGCTCCAATAATTTTTAACATGCGGTATTCAGCTCTGGTTTCTAACTGCGGACCAACGACACTGGCATAAACACCTTTGTGTAAAGTAATGCCATTAACCTTAGCAATTTTTTCAAAGTTTGAAATGATTTCTGTATCGTATGGAGCACTCATATCTACAAAGCGTTCGCCAAGTTTGGAAACCCCTTTAAATGACAATGGAGAATTACCCTGTAGATTGATATGATCATCAATCAGCATTAACTCGCCCTTTTTAAAGTCTAAATTTACGGCCCCAGCGGCATTTGAAACCAAAAGCGTTTTAATACCCAGTTGTTTCATGATTCTTACAGGAAATGTAACATCTTGTAGTGTATAACCTTCATACACGTGAAAACGCCCTTGCATAACAACTACTTTTTTTCCTTCAAGAATGCCATAAATCAATTTGCCTTTATGGAATTCTACTGTTGCTGTGGGGAAATTTGGGATATGATTATAGCTGGCTTGCGCTAGTATATCTATTTCGTTGATTAACTGTCCCAATCCTGTTCCTAAAATGATTCCTACCTCTGGATTGTCAAAACCTTTGTCTTGAAGGTACTCAGTGCTTTCTGTTATTTGTTTAATCATTAAACTGCTGTATTTTTTCTTGTAATTTAGTGTTGTTCATATAAAAATCTGAAGCTATTAAATCTTCATAAGTATCAATATCGTTTAGAGGTTCTAATGTACTAAACGATATATTTAAATGTTCTAATTCCAGGAGTGTTGTTTTTAGTAAATGCGGTTGACTCCATGGCTTATTTATAAAAATCCCTGGTGGTAATTGACTTAAACCAATGAGGTAATAGCCGCCATCTTCCGCTGGGCCAAAAACGACCTGATTCTTCTCTAATGCTGCTAAGCCCTCTTCAATATGTAATGTGCTAATATCAGGTAGATCAGAGCCAATGAGTACAATATTCTTGTAACCGTCTTCAAATCCATCTTTAAATGCATTATACATACGTTCTCCAAGATTTGTACCGCTCTGTATCCTGTTTGCGTAATTTGGCCATCCGTCATCGTCTATAGTTTCAGAGAAGTATATGCGAACATCGCAACTTAATTCAGCAACAGCATTTTTTGTGATTTTCAGAAGTTCTTTATACACTTCTAAAGCACCTAGATCTCCAATGGTT
Organism: Winogradskyella aquimaris; assembly: GCF_042676105.1. NCBI lineage: Bacteria > Pseudomonadati > Bacteroidota > Flavobacteriia > Flavobacteriales > Flavobacteriaceae > Winogradskyella > Winogradskyella aquimaris. The sequence continues at coordinate 114,888 of NZ_JBHTJQ010000002.1, forward strand.
TTGGCTAATCGTGTTTTTACAGACCCTAAGGTTGCTTTTTTTACAAAAACAATGACGAGGTTTTTAGTCATAAATCTTTATACCTTTTAGGAGCCATTGACTCCATTCTTTTGAAAATGCATGCACATTTTCTGTGGGATTGTTGTTGTTATCGTAAACTGTGAAACCCTTATTTTTCCATTCAAAAATTCCCCCAAAAAGGTTGTAAACATTAGTGTATCCTTTATTTTGTAATTGTTCTGCAATATCTTCGGAGCGAATGCCTAACGAACAGTACACTACAATCATTTGATCTTTATTGTTGAGGTTCTTTACCGTATGTTCTAAATTAAATTCGTTATACCCAACATACAGAGCATCCTTCAGGTGACTAACCTCATATTCCTTAAGTTCTCTTGCATCCAAAAGAATGGCATCGGTTTTTGGCATGGCCAATTCTTGAACCGAAATATAAGGGATATCTTCATTGTTATGCTTCTTTAAAACCTCTGGAAGGGTTTGTTGGGAAAACACAAATCCAGAAATAAATAAAAAGGTATATATAATAGTTCTTTTCATAATTTAAGAGTCGTGTAATAACAAATATCCGTTAAGCTACAGTTCCTTGACAGCTACTGCCTGCACCAGCAGTACAACCATAGCAATGCTGGGAGATTACAATATTTCTGCCCTCAAGTAAATCTTCATTGTATTCTGAAATGTGTTTCACTTTGCTATTTACAGGGAGCTCTAACATTTGATTAAAATCACAATCGTACAAGTAGCCATCCCAACTTACGGAAATAGTATTGGTACACATCACATTGGCCACAGCTGCAGGATTATATGCTTCTACTAATTGGTACATATAATCTTCATAATTTTCCGAAGCTATTAGGTAATCCAAAAAGCGACTTATGGGTAAATTGGTAATGGCAAATAAATTATGAAACTGTATTCCGAAATCTTCCATGAGGGCTTTTTTAAAGTCCTTTTCCATTGCAGCTTGATTGCCAGGTAAAAAAGCACCTGATGGGTTATAAACCAAATCTAACTTTAAGTCACTATTGGGCATACCATAACCTACGGCATTTAAGTCTTGTAAGGCTTTTATAGACTTATCAAAAACACCATCACCTCTTTGCTTGTCTGTTTTTCCGCGGGTCCAGTGAGGCATTGAACTCACAACATGTATATTATGTTTTTTAAAGAACTCGGGTAAGTCATGATATTTTTTATTCGCTCTAATGATGGTGAGATTTGAACGTACTATAAAATCCTTAACACCTGCTTTTCCAGCCTCTTCCACAAACCATCTGAAATTAGGATTCATTTCTGGTGCTCCCCCTGTTAAGTCTAATGTATGGGCACCAGTTGTTTTAATCACTTCCAGGCATTGTTGCATGGTTTCTTTGGTCATGATTTCTTTACGATCAGGTCCTGCGTCTACGTGGCAATGCTCACAAACCTGATTGCACATGTAGCCAACATTAATCTGTAGGATTTCGAGCTTCTTAGCGCTTAGAGGAAATTGATTGGTTTCGGCTATTTTGTCTTTAAAAGTTGGTAATTCGCCATTTTGAAAAATACCATTAGAAAGAATTTCTAACTGCTTTTTACTTTTGGCTAATACGCTTTCGCGTTTGTGCAAAGATTTGGTGATCATTAATTATGTGGTCTTTTTACTGTATGTACGATAATACTATAAAGTTTTTTTTAAGGCTTTTATCCATCTAATTTATTGACTTTGTTCATCATTTGAACACCATGAACCAAGGATGCTCCACCTCTAATAGCGCCTGCAACATGGAGTGCTTCCATCATTTCTTCCTTAGTAATGCCTCTTTGTAACCCATCACCGGTATAAGCATCGATGCAATATGGACATTGAATGGTATGAGCTACGGCAAGTGCGATTAAGGATTTTTCTCTTTCGGATAGCGCACCCTCTTTAAAGACGGCATTGTAGTAGTCAAAAAATTTACCGCCAAGTTCTTCGTTCCAATCTGAAATTTTTCCAAATTTTCTCAAATCAGCCGGATCATAATACGTTTTAGACATGTATTTTCATTTTAAATTGTACGAAAAATCAATATAGCACTTTTGTCGAAGTTAATTCTTAAAGATTACAGAAAAATTTAAAATTTGATGAATTAGACGCCTATACTTTTTATAAAAGTCTTACTGTTAAGCTAATACTTTATTTTATCCTCTTTTTTTTTCCATTCTTTAAATGCTTCAATAGCAATTTCGGGTGCTACTTGCTCAAAAGGAATACTTCTTTCGTTGTATGGTAAAGGAATTTCTTTGTAAATAAATTCGTCGTCAAAGCCAATATTAGCAGCATCTGAATGGTTACTGCCATAAAACACCCTATCAGGTCTTGCCCAATAGATAGCGCCTAGACACATGGGGCAAGGTTCACAGGAGGTATAGATGTCACAACCTTCTAATTGAAAGGAATCCAAGTTTTTGCAGGCTTCTCTAATAGCTGTAATTTCCGCATGAGCAGTCGGATCGTTGGTGGAAGTGACTTTGTTGTTGCCTCTCCCTATGATTTTTCCATCTTTTACAATCACACAACCGAAAGGGCCACCTTCATTACTGCGCATTCCCCTTAAAGCAGTTTTTACCGCCTCGAGCATAAATTTTTCTTTTTCACTCATAGTCAAAAAAATCAAAAGTCTAAATTAGGATGTAAAAATAAGTAATGCCTATTTTAAACAAGGATAATTTAATAGCTAAATAATGTTAATCCCTTTAGGTTATGGTCTAAAAACAATATCTTTAAGATTCGAAGATTAGCAAACCACAAAGCACTTAAATTTAATTTATTCTATGCATACTGAACCCAAATTAGCACGATTCAATCAAAATGTACTTTCCAAATATCAGATATACAATAGTATCTTTATGACATTGCCTTTTGATACTTTGTCTAAAACAGTGGCCTTGTTACCATTGTTTTATGAAACTTGTAAAACAGGATTTGAAGATAAGCATGATCCCACAACCATAGTAAAAACCTTTTTTAACAAATATCAAAGTCAACTGAACGAGAAAGGCCAGATAGACTTGTTGTTTCGTTTTATACAATACATAGAGCGTCAGGTTGTTTTATTTGATGCGGTTGAGGATGCCGCTTTTCCGATTGTAAATAATATGGAAGGTGTTGGGTCGTTAAGAAGTTTAAAAGAAAATGCAGCGGCACAGCATAAAAAGGAATTGCTCAAGCGATATCTCGAAACCTTTAATGTGCGCATTGTTTTAACCGCGCATCCAACACAATTTTACCCAGGTGCTGTATTAGGTATTATAACGGATTTAGCCGAAGCCATAAAAACCGATAACTTAACTGAGATTAGTGAACTATTGGGACAGTTAGGAAAAACCCCTTTCTTTAAAGACCAGAAGCCAACACCTTATGATGAAGCTGTTAATTTAATTTGGTATCTCAAAAATGTATTCTACCATTCCTTTGGGGATATTTACGATTATGTACAGCAAAATATTTTTGATTATGATGAGATAAATAATTCTTTGGTAAATATTGGTTTTTGGCCAGGAGGTGATAGGGACGGCAATCCATTTGTAACACCGCAGATTACCTTAAATGTTGCCAAAAAATTAAAAGAGTCTATCATCAAAAATTATATTAAGGATGTTAAATATTTGAGGAGAAGGCTGACTTTTAGAGGTATTAGAGAGCGTATCATTGATGTAAACCATAGATTGTACAATACGTTATTACTTAAAGATAATGACATTACCCTAGAGGAATTAAAATCGGAATTAAACCAGATAAGAACACAATTAATTGAAGAGCATCAATCTTTATATTTGGACAAAGTAACCTCGCTAATTAATAAGCTAACCTTATTTGGGTATCATTTTGCCAGCTTAGATATTAGGCAAGACAGTCGCGTTCACGATAAAATGTTTAGGTCGCTTGTTGGTGAGTTAATTAATAATGGTAGTGATCTCTTTCCTGAAAACTTCTTTGAACTTTCGGAAAGTGAACAAAAGCAACATCTGGCCGCTATCAACGGTACCATAGGCAATGTTGAGTTTAAAGAAGCTTTATCTAAAGACATTGTGGAAACGATAAAAGCGATGAAATCCATTCAGGAAACCAATGGGGAAATAGCCTGTAGCCGATATATAATTAGTAACAACCAAACCACGATGAATGTGCTGCAGTTATTCGCTATGTTAAAAATAATTGCTTTTCATGACAGTTTAACTGCTGATGTAGTACCACTATTTGAAACGGTATCGGATTTAATTGCTGCCCCTAAAGTCATGGAGGAGCTCTACACGAATTCACATTACAGAGCTCATTTAGAGAACAGAAATAACAGGCAAACAATAATGCTTGGTTTTAGTGATGGTACCAAAGATGGTGGTTACTTAATGGCCAACTGGGCTATTTTTAAAGCAAAAGAAGCGTTAACAGCCTTGTCGCGCCAATATGGTATTGATGTGATATTTTTTGATGGTAGAGGGGGCCCGCCTGCTAGAGGTGGTGGTAAGACACATCAGTTTTATGCGTCATTAGGTCCGACGATTGAGGACAAGGAAATTCAGTTAACCATACAAGGACAGACCATTAGCTCCAATTTTGGAACTTTAGATTCTTCAAAATACAATATGGAACAGCTTATTAGTTCTGGTATTATGAATCGTCTTAACGATAAGAATTTAGAAATGGAGGTTGAAGATAAAAACGTTATGGACCATTTGGCAGAATTGAGTTATCAGGCTTATGTAGATTTTAAAGGTCATCCCAAGTTTCTGCCGTATTTAGAGCATATGAGTACCTTAAAATATTATGCTAAAACCAATATAGGTAGTCGTCCTTCAAAACGTGGTAAATCTGAAGGCTTGGATTTTGAGGACCTTAGAGCAATTCCTTTTGTAGGCTCTTGGAGTCAGCTCAAACAAAATGTTCCTGGCTTTTATGGTGTTGGGACGGCCTTGAAATTTTATGAAGATAAAGGCGAGTTTGAAAAGGTTAAGCATTTATATAAAGAGTCAAGATTTTTTAGAACACTTATTGCTAATAGTATGATGTCGTTGTCTAAATCCTTTTTTGAGTTAACACGTTATATGGCAGAGGATAAGGAGTATGGTGATTTTTGGAAATTAATTTACGAAGAGTACGAAACTACAAAACGACTTATTTTAAAACTCACAGGGTTTAATAAGCTCATGGAAAACGAACCTGTGGCCAAAGCATCGATAGCGGTAAGAGAGTCTATCGTATTACCATTGCTTACCATTCAGCAATTTGCACTCAAAAAAATGCAAGAATTAAAAAGTGCCGATGAAAGAGATGAAGCTAAAATTGCTGTTTTTGAAAAGATGGTAACCCGATCCCTATTTGGAAACATTAATGCAAGTCGAAATTCTGCTTAGGCTCTTAATGTTTGAAAGAAATTAAATACCCTCTAAACTTTATTTAGAGGGTATTTTTTCACAATTTAAATTAAAAACAAGTATAAGAAGTTTTAGTGTTCGTTTAATCTGAAATCTGGATAGGCATCCATACCGTGTTCATAAGCATCCAGTCCTTCTAGTTCTTCAAGTTCGGAAACTCTAATTCCAACAGTTTTCTTTAAGGTAAAAATGATTAAAAACGATGAAACCAGGCAAATAGCCGCATAAGCTAATACTCCATAGAGTTGAGGTAAAAATGATAAAGCGTTCGTTGCTTCTAGTGCAGAAGCCACAACGTTACCATCAGCATTTAAAAATTCACCAGCTTCATTAGTCAATGGTTTAAAACCAAAAATTCCTACGGCTAGGGTTCCCCAAATACCACAAACTAGATGTACGGCAATGGCACCAACAGGGTCGTCTAGCTTTAATTTATCAATGAAGCTTACGGCAAAAACAATGATAATACCTGAGATGGCCCCAATTACAATAGCATCTGTTGGGCTCATAACATCGGCGCCAGCAGTAATGCCTACAAGGCCACCTAAAATACCATTTAAAAACATGGTAAGGTCTAAATTTTTAAACATGAGGGTTGATGTGATTGCAGAAAAAACTCCACCCGCTGCCGCAGACAGACAAGTTGTAACTAACGTTAGTGATGTCAGTTCAGGGTCTGCAGATAATACAGAGCCACCATTAAAACCAAACCATCCCAACCATAAGATTAAGACACCTGCGGTGGCAATTGGAATATTGTGTCCTGGTATGGCTTGCAGTTCACCATCTTTAAATTTCCCGATTCTTGCACCTAATAAACAAACGGCCACTAAGGCTGCCCATCCGCCAACGGAATGCACTAGTGTTGAACCTGCAAAATCATAAAAACCAAGTTGGTCTAGAAATCCTTCGCCCCATTTCCATGATCCTGCAATAGGGTAAACAAGCCCAACGTAAAGTACGGTGAAGATCATGAAAGGTCCAATTTTAATACGCTCAGCTACAGCCCCTGAGACAATGGTTGCTGCAGTAGCAGCAAACATACCCTGGAATAAGAAGTCGGTCCAGTAGGTGTAACCTTCGTTGTATGATAAGTCTAATGTGCCGGTTTCCGTTAAAGGAGCTTCAAGTCCAAAGCCAGATAAACCAATGAAACCGTTGAAATCTCCGGGATACATTAAATTAAAGCCCACGAGGTAATACAGTAACAAGCCAACAGTAATTATAAAAATGTTTTTGAACAATATATTTATGGTATTCTTCTGACGTGTTAAACCTATCTCTAAGAATGCAAAACCTAAGTGCATAAAAAACACCAAGGCAGTACAAATCATCATCCAAATGTTATTAGCAGTAAATAATTCCATCTTGTTAATTTAAAGTTTGACTTCCTTTTTCGCCAGTTCTAATTCTATAACATTCTTTGATGTCTGATACAAAAATTTTACCGTCACCAACTTCTCCCGTAGCTGCAGATTCTAAAATGGCTTTAATGGTAACCTCTTCAAAATCATCGTTCACAACTATAGATAGGTAGCGTCTTTGTATATCGCTGGTACTATATGAGACTCCTCTGTAGACATGACCTTCTTTTTCGTTTCCAAGACCGGTAACATCCCAATACGAGAAGAAATTAACGCCAACGTTATGCAGTGCGCTTTTAACAGCAGAAAACTTGGATTTTCTAATAATAGCTTCGACTTTTTTCATCAGTTTTAAATTTTATGAATTCTATTAAAATTCTAAATTTTGTCAAATTTATTATTTTTAATATAAAAACCCCCTAAAAAATAGGGTATGAGGATTAAATAATAGTTAAAAAGTAATTATAGCCCTAAAAAAATAAGGGTATAGTGTTGTTAATAAATTTTTAAATGTAAATAAGTACATTATTAGCTAGCGTATTTAAGCTACCAGAATTGTGATACAATAACTTATTTATGTGCTAGTTGATTAAAAAATCTGTAAGCTCTTGATAAGTAGAAATCTTAATGCTCTTTTTTTCTTTATTCAGTATAGATTTGATTTGTGAAGGTATTGTCATATTATCGACAATGTCTTTTGGCATGACAGGTAAAAACTTAATAGGGTGTGCCGTCTCGAGGAAGACTCCATGAACTTTCAGGTTTTGATTTAAATAAGTTTTTAGGGCCAGGTAACCAATAGCTCCGTGAGGGTCAGCAACGTAATTATGGTGTATTTTTAAATAGTTTATGGCTTTCACTGTTTCTGCATCATTAAAGCTATAGCCTGAAAGATTTTGTTTCAATCGGTCAAAATTATGATCGTGAAGCTCTTCAATTCTTATAAAATTACTGGGATCACCAACATCCATGGCGTTGCTAATAGTAGAAACAGAGGTTTTGGTCTTATAATTACCCGTTTTTAGATAATCTGGAATTATGCTGTTGGCATTGGTTCCTGTAACAAAATGATGAATGGGTAATCCTAATTTTTGAGCCATCATACCAGCACAAATATTACCATAATTACCGCTTGGAACAGAAAATACTAAGTTTTTGCCCTTGTGTTTTAATGCTTTGTAGGCAAAAAAGTAATAGAACATCTGTGGCAGCCATCTGGCTACGTTTATGGAATTTGCAGAGGTAAGTGTTCTAGCGGTTTTTAAATTTTGGTCTAAAAAAGCGGTTTTTACCATGGCTTGGCAATCGTCAAATACACCGTTAACCTCTAAGGCGGTAATATTTTGTCCTAGCGTGGTCAATTGTTTTTCTTGAATATTGCTAACCTTACCACTGGGATATAAGATTATAACATCTACGCCTTTGACACCTAAAAATCCATGGGCAACGGCACCTCCCGTATCACCAGAAGTGGCAACCAGAACAGTAATGTTATCCTTGTTATTATTTTTATTATTGAAATACCCTAGACACCGAGCCATAAACCTTGCGCCAACATCTTTAAAAGCCATGGTCGGACCATGAAACAATTCTAAAGCTGTAATGTTTTTGTCAATTTCAACCAATGGAAAATCAAAATTTAAAACATCTTTTAAAATCTTTTTGAGATCATTTTTAGGGATTTCATTACCAACAAAGGGGGCAATGACTTCAAATGCAATAGAAACATTATCTAGATTTTCAATATTTTGAAAAAAGGAATCTGATAATCTTTCAATTTTTTTAGGAAAGTACAAGCCTTTATCAGGGGCCAATCCTCTTACAACAGCTTCTTCAAAACTAACATCTGGAGCATTATGGTTTAAGCTATAATAGGTCATTGGATTCGGGTTCCTGTTTTACTAATTTGAGATACATACGTGCTAAAGTCAATATCTGATTTTTTATAGACAGAAGCTATAGCATATTCAACTTGTTTGGCAGTCTCCAAACCTTCGCTCAAGGCAAAAATGGATGGGCCAGATCCTGAGATACCAGCTCCTAAAGCGCCTGATTTAAGGGCTGCATGTTTGACCTCATCAAAAAAAGGAATCAATTTTTTTCGGTTGGGTTCCGCAACTAAATCGACCAAAGACCTACCGATTAAATCAAAATTATTGCTGTAGAGGCCGCTAATAAGTCCGCCAACATTAGACCATTGAGAAATGGCAGTTTTTAGATCAATCTGTGTTGGTACAACCTTACGTGCGTCTTCGGTTTTTATTTCAATCTGGGGATGAATAATAGTAGCTATGAGGTTGGTGGGTGTTGGAATATTCACTATATCCAAAGGCTCATTACTCCGAACCAAAATGAATCCTCCGTAGATTGCCGCGGCAACATTATCTGCAATGGCAGATCCACAAGCAACAACTTCGCCTTGCATGGCAAATTTAGTAAGTTCAAGGTCTGGGTAACGCTTATCTAATAGTTGATTAACGGCAAACGCAGCTCCTGATGCGCTAGCGGCACTACTTCCTAGGCCACTACCAGGTTTAAAATTCTTAAAAATTTGAATATCTAGACCAAAATTGGCTTTACTATCTTTAAGCATAAGTTGGGCAACAGCGCCAGCTACATTTTTATCACTATCATAAGGAAGGTCTGCCCCTTCTATTTTAGATATGATTACACCTTTAGAGTCTGTTTTAGTAAATATCATGTCATCACCCAAAGTTTCTAAAGCAAAGCCCATAGCATCATAACCACACGATACATTAGCGACTGTTGCTGGTGAAAATACTTTGATTTGATCCATGTTTTTTTAATTTCTTCCTAAGGTAATGATGTCGCCAAATAAACCAGAAGCAGTAACTTGGGCACCAGCTCCAGCTCCCTTTATTATTAATGGTTGTTCGGCATATCGTTCTGTAAAAAACAGTACAATATTGTCCTTTCCTTTTAAATTGTAAAAAGGATGCTCTTTGTTTATTTCTTGTAATCCGACACTAGCTTTACCCTCGTTAAATTCTGCAACATACTTGAGTTGACAGTCGTTACTTTTGGCAGAGCTATAAAGCTTGCTAAAATGTAAAGCTTCGGTTTTTAAGGTTTTGTAAAACTCATCAATCGTTTTTGCTTTTAAACTTGCCTTTGGTAAGAACGATTGGTTTTTAATAGCTTTTAAATCGATTTTAAAACCAGCTTCCCTAGCAAGGATTAAAATTTTTCGTGCCACATCAATACCACTCAAATCTATTCTTGGATCTGGTTCGGTATAACCTTCTTCTTGAGCTTGTTTTACAATGTCATGAAAACTGCACTCATCATTAAAGTTATTGAAAATAAAATTTAAGCTTCCTGATAATACGGCTTGAATCGAAGTGATCCTGTCACCCGAATTGATTAAGTTGTTGAGTGTATTAATAACAGGTAATCCTGCACCAACATTGGTTTCAAATAAAAACGAAGCATTGTATTTTCTTGATAATTCTTTTAGCTCTCGATAATCTGAATATTTTGAAGAGCACGCTATTTTATTGCATGCTACAACCGAAATACTCTCTTTTAAGTAGTCTTTGTAAGTGTTTGCAACATCCTCGTTAGCGGTGACATCTACAAAAATGCTATTGCTTAGGTTATACTTTTTAACGGTTTCAAAAAATAATTGGTGCGTGCGTTTTTTACCTTTTTGTAATTGCGCTTTCCAAGAATTTAAGTCTATGCCTTCCTCGTCAAAAAGCATTTTTTTGGAGTTACTGATACCAACAACCCTAACGTTTAGCAGCAGATTAGTATTGAGGTGCTGTTGTTGCTTTCTTATTTGGTCCAATAATATAGCTCCTACATTACCAACGCCCACAATAAATAGATTGAGCGTTTTAACTTGTTTTTCGAAGAACTGATTATGTAATACTGTAAGGGCTTTTTTTATGTCTTTGCTAGCGATGACTGCAGAAATATTCCGTTCAGAAGCCCCTTGAGCGATGGCTCTTACGTTTACATTGTTTTGGCCTAAAGCTCTAAACATTCTGCCGCTAATCCCTTGATGACTCTTCATGTTGTCACCAACTACAGCGACAATTGCAAGGCCTTCTTCAACCAATAGAGGTTTGATTTTCTTTTTGGAAATTTCATATACAAATTCCTCATCAACCACGTGCTTGGCCTTTTTTGCATCAGCACTATATATGCCTACACATATGGAATGCTCAGAAGATGCCTGGGTTATTAAAACTACATTAATACGATTTCTTGATAAGGCGGAGAACAAACGTTTAGAAAATCCGGGTATGCCCACCATACCATTACCTTCTAATGTAAGTAAGGCAATGTTTTCAATATGGCTTATGCCTTTTACAGGCAGAGTTTTATTTTTGTTTTTTTTCGTGATTAAAGTACCTTCTTCAGTGGGTGCAAATGTGTTTTTTATAAGAATAGGAATATTCTTTTGCAAAGCCGGTTGAACCGTTGGTGGATACAATACCTTGGCACCAAAATGTGATAATTCCATGGCTTCCTCGTATGAGATTTCTCTTATAGGAAAAGCCTGTTTTACCAATTTAGGATTAGCAGTGTACATGCCACTGACATCGGTCCAAATCTCAAGAATATCTGCTTTAACTGCGGAAGCAATCAATGCTGCTGTATAATCTGAGCCACCTCTACCAAGGGTCGTGGTGTCCCCATTTCCATTTTTTGAAACAAACCCAGGGAGTACTACAACCTTATTTTTGTTCTTTTTAAAAAAGGTTGAGATATTGGTTGTGGTTTCTTTTGTTTTTACAATTGCGTTTGTGAAAGTAGAATCTGTTATTATGAGTTCTCTACTATCTTTTAAGGTCGAACTTTTTAAGGTTTGTTGTAAAATTTCAGAAATGATGTAAGATGATAACAGTTCCCCAAAACTCACAATTTTATCTATGGTTTTGTTTGAGAATTCATTGATTAGATATAAGCCTTGAAGGAGTTGCTTTAAATCCAAAAGCAATCCATTAACTTCATTAAGGACATCAGTTCTTTTTTGATCTGAAATAAGATCCTTTACTAAGCTGATGTACCGATTGCTCACTTCCTCATATACTTCTAAATACTGTTTGTCTTTTTTCGTGGCGAGTTCACCAGTTTTCATGAGCATATCGGTAGTGCCACCTAATGCAGATACAACAACTGCAATATTGTGTTTTTTAGATTCCTTCTCTAAAATCTTGATGACTTTTGATATGTTATCGGCATTGGCAACAGAAGTACCACCAAACTTAAGTACTTTCACTGGTAAATAATTCTTTTAACAATGATATTAAAAAATGTGTAAAATGATACTTGTAAAAAGAAAATATATTTGAGTAATCTTAGGTTAAAACTGTTTTTAAAGACAGGATCTTTTAAAAACCAAAAAACCCAATTCAAAAGAATCGGGTTTTTGATGGTGGTGCCTCCAGGAATCGAACCAGGGACACAAGGATTTTCAGTCCTTTGCTCTACCAACTGAGCTAAGGCACCAGTTGCTTAATTAAGCGGATGCAAATATAAATTCATTTTTAGTATTACCAAAAAGAAAATTGTAAAATTTGATTTTATAAATTTGCTTCTTATTTAAAACGTATGAATCTTATAGTTGACGTAGGAAATACATTTGTAAAGTTTGCAGTTTTTAAAAATGACGAGTTAACTTATAAGGTGGATTTTAAACTGTCAGAGCTCGAAAAGCAATTTAGAAGTTTAAAACATGATTTTCCCAATTTAAATTGGGCAATTGTGTCTTCCGTAGGTCGCTTAACAAAAAGACAACTTCAAACCATTGAAGCAGATTTAAATGTCATAGAGCTGAATCATAAGCTAAGATTGCCGTTTAAAAATCTTTACAAAACGCCAGAAACCCTTGGCTTAGATCGCATTGCTTTAGTAAGTGCTTCAGTGCATCAATTTCCCAACCGTAATGTTTTAGTCATAGATGCTGGTACTTGTATAACGTACGACTTTATTACCAAAAAAAGCGAATATTTAGGTGGGGCAATTTCACCTGGTATAGGATTGCGTTATCAAGTGCTTCATAATTTAACAGCCAACTTACCGTTATTAGAGAAAAGCCAACCAGAAAACATTATAGGTAATTCAACCAAAACTTCTATTCACTCGGGAGTGGTTATTGGAGTTATTAAAGAAATTGATGGTGTGATAAATCAATATAAAGCTGAACATCAAGATTTAACAGTTATTTTAACAGGTGGTGATGCCAATTTTTTGTCAAACCAATTAAAAAATAGCATATTTGCGAACTCAAATTTTCTTTTAGAGGGTTTGAATTACATTCTACATCTTAATTCATAGTAATGATAAAGCGGCTCATTGTAATTTGTATTGCAATTATAAGTTCTAGTGTTTTTGCACAACAAGGTACGGCATCTCCATATTCTTTTTACGGAATAGGTAGTCTTAAATTTAAGGGTACTGTAGAGAATCGTAGCATGGGTGGCATGGGAGTATACTTAGATAGTATTCATCTAAATTTAAGGAATCCAGCTTCATACGTTGGTAAAAATATTGATGCCTATCCATTTGAAGGAGAAAGCAGACCTGTAAAATTTGCTGTAGCTGGTACGACCTCTAATGTTAAGCTCAAAGGAGATTCGGGTGAAATCGATGGCAATAGCGCAACTTTCGATTATATCGCTTTATCAGTTCCAATCGGAAAATTTGGTTTTGGTTTTGGGCTTTTACCTTTTACTTCTGTAGGCTATAAGCTAGACGATATAAATAACAATGATGATATCATTAATAGGTTCAGAGGTGAAGGTGGTGTCAACAGGGTTTTTGCAGGTTTTGGTTATCAGATCTCAAAAAAGCTTGGATTTGGTGTGGATATTAACTACAACTTTGGAAATATTCAAAATTCTGCAATCGAATTTGCTTATACACCAGAAGGTGAACTTATTGAGCTACAAACTAGAGAGGATAGTAGATCCGATTTAAGTGGTCTTAATGTAAACTTTGGATTAGCTTATAAAACCAAGATTTCTGATAAGTTGGAATTATCAGCTACTGCAACTTATGCACCACAGAGTCAGTTGTCGTCTGAAAATGAGAGGTCATATTCAACCATAATTATTAATACCGTTACTGAAAGGGAAGTGACCCTAAACACAATTGAGGCAGATCTTGATGCTCAAAACCTAAGAAACACAAAACTTACCTTACCCTCTAGATGGTCTATTGGAACAGGTATAGGTAGACCTCAATCATGGTTTGTTGGAGCAGAGTACACGCTTCAAAGCACAAGTGATTTTGATAATCCTTTTTACAGTAATGAGGTTTCTTCCTTTGAAAATGCGTCTGAGATAGCGGTAGGTGGTTTTTATATTCCAGACTTTGATGCGTTTTCTGGGTATTTAAAACGTGTGGTTTATAGGGCGGGAGTCAACTTTTCAAATACTGGTTTGGTAGTAAAAAATGAAACTATTAAGCAGTTTGGCATATCTTTTGGTCTAGGATTACCTGTTGGTCAAAGATCCAGTGATCCCTTTTCAAATTTAAATTTAGGATTTGAATTAGGACGACGTGGCACAACTAACAATAATTTAATACAAGAGAATTTTATAAATTTCAACGTAAGTTTAAATTTGAACTCACGTTGGTTTAAACAAAGAAAGTACAACTAACAATAACATAAATTAAGATGAAGACGAGAATTACTATACTACTAGCGGCTCTGTTTGTGAGTTTCAATATTAGTTATGCTCAACAGGATGAAGAGTGCATGAACAATCTATCAATTTTTGATAGTTATGTAAAAACAAAGAAGTATGATGATGCTTATCAGCCTTGGAGCATTGTTCGAAATAAATGTCCAAAATTCAACAGGGCTATTTATGTACATGGTGAAAAAATACTAACACACAAGATTGAGAATTCTACGGGTTCAGATCAAGTGGCTTATATTAATGACTTAATGTTGCTATATGATCAAAGTTTAGAGAATTTTCCATCAAAATACGATTTAGGTGAAATTTTAGTTGATAAAGCTAATTTGGCATACAAATACAGAAAAGAGCTTAATAAAACCGATCAGCAATTGTATGATATGTTTGATAATGCTTATGTAAAGGATGCTAAAAACTTTACAAGTGCTAAAGGACTGTATACTTATTTCTCATTAGCAGTAGACTTATTTGATGCCGGTAAAAAACCAGCGCAGGAAATGTTTGATAAGTATGACGACGTTAACGAAATCATTGAAAACTTAATTGCTGGTTACACGACAAAACTAAACAAGTACGCGGCGAAAGAAGAAGCAGGTGAGACTTTATCTAAAAAAGAAAATCGTTACAAATCTAGCTACGAGTCTAATATCGAGGCATTTGAAAATCAGATTCTAGGTAGTATGGATAAAAAGCTAGGTGATAGAGCAAATTGTGATGTTTTAGTACCACTGTATGAAAAAAATTATGAAGATAATAAGGATGATCGTATTTGGTTACAGAGAGCAATGAACCGAATGTATGCAAAAGGCTGTAAGGAGAGCCCTTTATTTTTAAAGTTAGTACAACAAAAAAATAGCCTTGAGCCAAGTGCAGATACATCATATTATTTATACCTGTTAACAGGGGAACAGAAGTATTTTGACCAAACCTTAGAGTTAGAGGTAGATCCTTTGAAAAAGGCAAAGCTTTACAAAAAGTTAGCTAACGAATTAAAGTCTAAAGGAAGTTATGGGAAAGCGAGACAATACTATATGGAGTCTTTGAAATTGAATCCTTCAGATGGTTCACCTTACTTATCTATTGCGTCTATGTATGCTAAAAGTGCCAATAACTGTGGTGATTCTAACTTTAACAAAAGAGCGGTATTTTGGTTGGCTGCCTTAGAAGCAGAAAAAGCAGGTAGAGTTGACGGTCGTTTAAGATCTGCAGCTGCTAAATCTGCAGAAAGCTATAGAGCTAGTGCGCCATCTAAATCAGATATTTTTACTGAGGGTAATTCAGGACAGACCATTAAGATAGGATGTTGGATTGGTCGCTCAGTAACGGTACCGAGTATTTAATGATTGTAAAAGATTTACATATTATAAAACATTTAGTCACAGCTTTTGCTGTGACTTTGTTTTTTTCATGTAATAATGATTTTAGCGATGTACAAAAGGTTGGGGTTCTTCAAAATCAACCCATAGGAGAAGCTGAGAATATAGATTTAAAATATACTGAGTTTATCGATGACTCTGTGCGTCTAAAAGCAAATCTAATTAGCCCTAAAATGCTAGATTATTCTAATCGGGATTTTGCGTTTTCAGAGTTTCCAAAGGGTATCATTTTAAAGGTATATGATGAGGATGGGAATATGACAACAATAACCTCACGCTATGCTATTTTTTATACAGATACCGATGTTATAGACCTACGTGAGGATGTGACCATTACCACCCATCAAAACGAAAAATTGGTCACCGAACAGTTGTACTATAACGAAAAATTAGAATGGGTGTTTACCAATAAGCCATGGGTATTTCAGCAAGCAGCGGGGCCAAGGTATGGTAATGGATTTGACTCTGACAAGGACTTTAAAAATTTTCAGATGTTAGAAATGGGTGGAGATTTCGAACTCGATAATTAACTATCTTTGCTGTCTAATTAATTAGATAATCTCATCATGAAAATCTTTAAAATATTTCAATACGCCTATATCATCTTTGCGGTTTTATTTCTTTGGGACGCTATAGAGAACTGGTCTGTAGATCGAAGCAGGTCTTATATGTCTTTGTTTTTTGTGGCTCTTGCTATATTCATGTTCTTTTTTAGAAAGCGTTTTGCACAAAGGTTTCAAGACAGAAATAAGGATTAATTTATGACTTTAGATATAGTCATTATAATTTTAACACTCATTCTTTCAGCTTTTTTTTCAGGAATGGAAATTGCTTATGTGTCTTCCAATAAAATTCATATAGAGCTTGAGAAAAAGCAAGAGGATTTCCTTGGGAGGATATTAACCAGACTTACTGAAAAACCTTCAAAGTATATCGCAACCATGCTTATTGGTAATAATATAGCATTGGTTATTTATGGTTTAAAAATGGGAGATGTACTCGTACATTGGTTTCAATCCATGCTGCCATCAGAGCATGCCATTTTAAACTATCTTTTTTATGATTTGCAATTGCTAACGCAAACCGTTATTTCAACCTTCGTTATTTTGATTACCGCAGAGTTTTTGCCAAAGGTGTTTTTTCAAATTTACGCTAATTCCCTAATGAAGGTTTTAGCGGTGCCAACTTATATATTTTATGTGGCCTTTAGTTGGGTTTCGGATTTTGTACTTTGGATTTCCGATGCAGTTTTAAAATACATTTTTAAGGCTAAAGATGAGGACGTTGCGCTGGCCATGACCAAGGTAGAACTTGGTAATTACATTAGTGAGCAGATGGAGTCTGTTGAAGACCACGATGAGGTTGATAGTGAAATTCAAATATTTCAAAATGCACTGGAGTTCTCAGAAGTAAAGGCAAGGGAAGTGATGGTGCCTCGCACTGAAATAACGGCTGTAGATATCTCTGAGTCAATTGAAAATTTAAGGCAGTTATTTATTGAAACAGGACGAACAAAAATTATAGTTTATAAAGATAATATTGACGATATTTTAGGCTATGTACATGCTTTTGAGTTATTTAAAAAACCTAAAAGTATAAAGCCGATTATTATTCCGGTAAGTTTTGTGCCCGAAACCATTCTTATTAAGGATGTACTGAATATATTAACAAAAAAGCGGCAAAGTATTGCAGTGGTCATTGATGAGTATGGTGGTACATCCGGTCTTATGTCTGTTGAAGATATCGTTGAAGAACTTTTTGGTGAAATTGAGGACGAGCACGATACGCTAGAAATGATAGAGGAACAGATAGATGAGGATACTTACAGATTTTCTGCAAGGTTAGAAGTAGATTATATCAATGAAACCTATAAACTTAACCTTCCTGAAGGTGAAACTTATGAAACTTTAGGCGGACTAATTGTTAACGAAACTGAAGGTATTCCAGATAAAAACGAAGATATAATGATAGATAATTTTAAGTTTACCATAGAGGAAGTATCTTCAACAAAAATAGATATTGTAAAGCTCAAAATACTCGAGATAGATTAAAGGTCTCACTAGCTTACAAAAACTATACTTCTCCTTTTATTATTTATTAGAAAGTACTATTTTCGCAGACTTATTTATACGAAAAATTTAAGAAATGGCGATTTTAAATAAAATTAGACAGCGTTCACTAATCTTAATCTTAGTCATAGCGCTAGCATTATTTGCTTTTGTTATACAAGGTGTTATTGACAATCCAAACGCATTTTCAAACTCTCAAGGTGTTGTGGCTAGTGTAAATGGCACGGATATCGAGGTGAATGATTTTCAGCAAAAGGTAAAGAATTATCAAGATCGAGCTGGTGGTAGAATTTCTTCAACTCAAGCAATGAATGCCATCTATAATCAGGAATTAAGAAAGATTATTTTAGATGACGAGTATGAAGCACTTGGTCTTTCCGTGGAAAAAGATGAGATGCGTGAGTTGCTTAAAAATAGTTTTCAATCGTATCCAGAATTCCAAGATGCTAATGGAAATTTTGATGTGAATCGTCTAAATGCATTTATTAGTAATCTAAAGGATATTAGTCCAGATTCAGCACCTCTAACTTCTGGTGGGCAGTCATTTAATATCAATTATGATATTTGGACTAACAATGAGCAATCTATTGCTTCTAATGCACTTCAGCAGAGCTACTACAATATGATCAAGGCTGGTGTTAGCACCACTATAGGTGAAGCTAAGGACGAATATATGGCAGATGCCAAAAATGTCGATATTCGATTCGTTCAGATTCCTTACACAACTATTGCAGATAGTTTAGTAGAAGTTACAAAGTCTGATATAAAGGCATACATAAAAAACCATGAGGAAAAATACAAAGCAGATGCGAGCAGAGAAGTGGTTTATGTAGAATTTAAGGAAGAAGCTTCAAAAGAAGACGAAGACGCGATCAAAGCGGAGTTATTAAAATTAAAAAAGGACAGAGCTGAGTATAATGAGAGTAGCGGTAATACAGATACCATTCCAGGATTTGATACCGTGAAGGATGTAGAAGCCTTTGTTAATTCTAACTCTGATATTAAATATAACGACACGTTCTTAAGAGTTGCACAAGTTCCTGGTGTGGCGAAAGATAGCTTGATGAAATTAGAAGTTGGTGACTATTATGGTCCTTACAAAGATGGTGAGTACTTTAAGCTTTCAAAAATGATAGCTAAGGAACAGATGCCAGATACTGTAAAAGTAAGACATATCTTAATTCCTTATGCTGGTGGTCAGAGAGCAGATGCTTCTGTAACTAAAACACCAGAAGAAGCTAAGGCTACAGCAGATAGTATTTTAGCAAAGATTAAAAGCGGTACAAAATTCTTAGATCTATTAGACTTATCATCTGATAAAGTAAGTAATGAAAAAGATGGGGAGATTGAATTTGCTTATAATGCAGGGATGGCGCCAGAGTTTAAAGAATTTTCTTTTGATAATAAAGAAGGTGACATTGATGTAGTAGGGACGTCTTTCGGCTATCACGTAATTGAAATATTAGAACAAAAAAGTTTTAATAATGCTTATAAAATAGCAACTATAGCTAGAAAAATTGAGCCGTCAGATCAAACATTACAAGACATCTTTAATAAAATGTCTAAGTTTGAAATTGCTGCAAAAGATGGTGATTTTACTGAGTTGGCTAAAGAACGCGAATTAACTTTAAAACCAATTACGTTTAAAGAATTGGATGAAAACATTCCAGGTCTAGGAAGTCAGCGACAAGTGGTCCGTTGGGCTTTTGAAGAAACAACTGATGAAGGAGATTTTAAAAATTTCCCAATTTCAGGTTTTGGTTTTATCGTAGCAAAATTAGTAGAGAAAAATGAAGAAGGTTTGATGAGTGTAGAAGATGCTTCAGTAACCGCGCTACCAGAAATAAAGAAGCAGAAGAAGGCTGAAATGATTGGTGCAAAAATTAAAGCAACATCAATAGATGAGATTGCAAAGAACCAAGGTCAGAGTCCTAAAACAGCAGCAGCCTTAACTATGAAAAACACAACATTGGCTGGTGCTGGTGTTGAGCCAAAGGTTATTGGTGCGGCGTTTGGTCTTGAACAAGGAAAGACATCTAAACCAATTGATGGCGAAAAAGGAGTTTACATAATAGAGGTCACTAAAGTAACCGAAGTTACAGAATTAGATAACTACACCTCAATAATGAACAGGTTAAACACTACCAAACGTGGTGCTGTTCAAGGCAAAGTTTACCAAGCATTAGAAAAAGCTGCAGATATTGAGGATAACAGGGCCAAAACAGTTTACTAAAAGAAAAAAAATAGACTTATATTAAAAAGGCTTTACAGAAACGTAAAGCCTTTTTTAGTTTAATACCATTTCAGAATAGGGAATAACGGTCTCAAAACCTTTGGATTTAAAATAGGTCGACGGATTGCTTTTAGAGGTCACCAAAACAAAATCACCTCCCCAAGCACCTAGGCTTTTAACAGAGCCTTCAAAATCCTTAAATAATTTAGATTTTATAGGTTCTTGATGTATAATCTCGGCTACAAGATGCTCATGTTGGTCCAATAAGACTTCAAAATCATATAAAGTTTTTGTAGTTATCAGCTTTTCTGTGATAGCCGTGATATCTTCTAATATGCTATCATTTACTCTGTTTAAGGTTTTATAAGTCTCAATACCCTCTCGGCTATTTTGTTTTTTGTTGAGATATACAAAGTAGAGCTGATTTTTAAAAGAAGGATCAAAGGCAACAGGATTAACTATCGGGTGTTTAGCGTTACTCAACTGAAATGTTATTGAAGTTTTGTGTTGGGCACAAGCAATATCATATCCACTACCTCCAAAGGTTTTTTCTAGAAGTCTATAGGCATCAATATTTGCCCATTGGGCAACATTGTTTATTAGTGTAGAAGAAGTTCCTAGCCCCCAGGTTCTTTTAAAATCTAGATGAGTTGAAACGTTATATCCACTTCCGGTTTTTAAAAAATCTGGATTTAATGCTTTGGCTGCCTCTAGAATTTGCATCAGCCGAATAGCAATGGCATTTTCATTCTTATTTTGATTCAAGATGTTACTATCATCAAAAGCAAAAGCTTCCGCAAACCAAAGGTTACCATTTTCGTCATAACTTTTCCAATCCAAAATAGTTCTTTTGGTACGTTCAACTGTTAAGCGTTGGCCGTATTTAGTAGGTATCGCTAGGGCTTTTGCTCCATCCAAAACCACATACTCGCCAGTAATTAAAAGTTTGCCGTTGCTACAGAAAGTCTCCATTAGCGTCTAATTTTTTCAATAGCCTCAACAACAGCGCTATGCGTTACGATATGAGTTTTAAAATGTTCTATTAGTTTTTCTTTTTCTGTGGTAGTTGCTCCAAACTGATTTAAAATATTTAGTAAATGCATTTTCATATGTCCTTCTTGAATGCCAGTGGTAGTTAAGGACTTAACTGCAGCAAAATTCTGTGCTAAGCCTGCAACAGCAACAATCTGCATTAATTCTTTGGCCGATGGATTTTCAAGCATATCTAAAGCAAACTTAACCAAAGGATGTAAAGTGGTTAGGCCGCCTACAGTACCTAGGGCTAATGGGATTTCAATCCAAAATTTAAAGACACCATCTTCTATAGAGCAATGCGTAAGACTTTTATATGAACCCTCTTTTGCTGCATACGCATGCACTCCAGCTTCAACGGCTCTAAAGTCATTTCCGGTAGCTAAAACAACAGCATCAATGCCATTCATAATCCCTTTGTTATGAGTTACCGCTCTATAAGGTTCAATTTCAGCAATATTTATGGCTTGTTTAAATTTTTGGGCAAACAGTGATGGACTAGAGATATCCTTGCTCTTTAAATCTTCTATAGGACAAGAAACTTCTGCTCTTACCAAACAGTTGGGAACATAGTTAGAAAGGATACTCATTACAATATCTAGCTGACCTTCTAATTTATGTTCGGCTTCTTGTTGAAAGGTTTTTGCAAATTGCTCTAAACACGAATTTATAAAATTGGCACCCATGGCGTCTAACGTTTCAAACGTAGCATGCAGTTGATAATAGTATTCTAGGTCTTCGGTTTTTGGTCTTAATTCAATATCCAGGATGCCACCACCCCGACGTTCCATGTTTTTGGTAATGTCTTTGGTGTCTTCAATGAGTTTTGGCTTTACATTTTCAAAAAACGATTTTAAGGCCTTAAAGTCCCCATCGTAGGTAAAATGCACCTGACCAATTTTTTCTGTGGAAATAATCTCAGCATTAAAACCGCCTCTATCTAGCCAAAATTTCGCTGCTTTACTTGCAGCAGCAACTACAGAGCTTTCTTCTATAGCCATTGGTATCGTGTACAACTTTTGGTTTATTAAAAAGTTTGGAGCTACACCAAGCGGCAGATAATAATTCGTAATGGTATTTTCTATAAACTCATCGTGTAATTTCTGAATAGTTTCATCGGTATTCCAATATTGCTCAACTAGGTTTCTTGCGGCTTCCTTGTCCGAAAAATATGTATCTATAAGCCAGTCAATCTTTTCAGATTTAGAAAGCTTTGAAAAACCAGAAATTGCGTTTGGCATAGGGCTATTAAATTTAAAATGCAAAGATACTTAGGATTGCTATAAAATGGGCGTCTATTCTATTATTATTGCCGATTTACTGTTAATAATGCCTGATTTTTGCATATTTTTTAGTAAACTTGACCTTGCTTTATTGAAAAAAGATTTACATGAAATTGAGATACGTCGTCGCAATCGTCGGATTCCTAACAGCCACATTAATTTATGGTCAGGATAAGCAAATTACACTTGAAGAGATATGGAGTGGAGCTTTTAGAACAGAAGGCATGCAGGCCTTGCATTCCATGAAAAATGGAAAGCAGTATTCGGTGTTAAATTATGATAGACAAAGTGGAACATCTTCTATTGATATTTACGAGTATAAAACTTTAGAAAAAATTAAAACCTTGGTGTCCTCCTCAGATATAGCGGAGATTCAAGGTTTTTTTGATTATACCTTCAGTGACGATGAGACCAAGGTCATTTTAACCACAAATGAAGTGCCTGTTTACAGACGCTCTAGACTAGGGGAATATTATGTTTATGATCTCGAATCAGGGCGTATAATAAAAGTGTCAGATCAATTGGTGCAAGAGCCAACCTTTTCACCGGATGGCCGTAAAATAGCTTATGGTTTTGAAAATAATCTCTACATCAAAGACTTAGAGTCAGGCCTAGTAACTCAGATTACCCAAGATGGTGAAAAGAATAAAATCATCAATGGAATTACAGATTGGGTATACGAGGAAGAGTTTAGTTTTGTTAGGGCATTTGATTGGAACAATGCTAGTAATCAAATAGCGTTTATTCGATTTGATGAAACTGATGTCCCAGAATTTTCAATGGATGTTTATGGTTCTGGATTATACCAAACACAACAAGTATTTAAATACCCAAAAGCTGGAGAAAAGAACTCAGAAGTATCCTTGCATTTGTATGACTTGCAAACTGGGAAGCTAACAGAATTAAAGGTTGACAAAGCCTATCAAGACTTTTACATTCCTCGAATAAAATGGACCAAGGATGCCAATGTATTAAGTGCTCAGTACATGAACAGACATCAAAATGAACTAGATCTTTGGATGATAAATACTAAAACAAGGACTTCTGATTTAGTATTGGCAGAAAGGGATAAAGCTTACGTAGATGTCACATTTAACCTAACATTCTTAAAGGATAATAGTTTTATTTGGACGAGTGAGAAGGACGGTTACGATCATATTTATCATTATGATAACGATGGGAAATTGATCAGTCAAGTTACCAATGGTCAATGGGAAGTAACGGACTATTATGGATTTAACGAAAAAACCAAAACCATTTATTACCAATCTACAGAAAATGGTTCTATCAATAGAGACGTTTATGCGATTGATTTAAATGGCAAGAATAAAACGCGATTGTCAATGCGAGAAGGGACTAATAGTGCATCGTTTAGTGCAGATTTCACTTATTTCATCAATACGCACTCGAGTTCAACCTCACCACCAGAATATACCTTACATAATGCTAAAAATGGTACTCTTGTTAAGAGTATAAAGGACAACGATAGATTAGCCCAGAAAATAGGTGATTACGTCACTTCTAATAAAGAATTTAGTACCATTAATGTCAATGGTAACGACTTAAATATGTGGATGATAAAACCGGCTAATTTTGATAAGAACAAGGAGTATCCCTTATTTATGTATCAATACTCTGGTCCTGGTTCGCAGCAAGTGGCAAACCGATGGAATGGTGCCAATGATTACTGGTATCAGATGTTGGCACAACAAGGTTATATTGTAGTGTGCATAGATGGTAGAGGTACAGGATATAAAGGTGCTGATTTCAAAAAAGTGACTCAAAATGAATTAGGGAAACTAGAAGTTGAAGATCAAATAGAAGCTGCTAACAAACTTGGGTCCTTACCGTATATTGATGCCTCTCGTATTGGTATTTGGGGATGGAGTTATGGGGGATTTATGAGTAGCAATGCTTTATTTAAAGGTAATGATGTATTTAAAATGGCCATTGCTGTAGCACCGGTTACAAGTTGGAGGTTTTATGATACCATTTATACAGAGCGTTACATGACTACGCCAGAAGAGAATCCAAGCGGGTATGATGATAATTCGCCAATAAACCATGTGGATAAACTAAAAGGCGATTTTTTACTAATCCATGGAACGGGTGATGATAATGTACATGTGCAAAACACCATGCGAATGGTAGAGGCTTTAATACAGGCGGACAAGCAATTTGAATGGATGATATATCCAGACAAAAATCATGGTATTTATGGTGGAAATACGCGATTACATCTGTACAAAAAAATGACGAATTTTATCCATAGGACATTAGGTGATAAGATTGAAGAGAATAAAACGCAAGAAAAGGAAACATCAAAAATTAAAGGCTAACAAACAAAAAACTAACTAATTAATTAACACAAAAAT
This sequence comes from Winogradskyella aquimaris, assembly GCF_042676105.1. Classification (NCBI taxonomy): domain Bacteria; kingdom Pseudomonadati; phylum Bacteroidota; class Flavobacteriia; order Flavobacteriales; family Flavobacteriaceae; genus Winogradskyella; species Winogradskyella aquimaris. The sequence continues at coordinate 139,717 of NZ_JBHTJQ010000002.1, forward strand.
TATATGTCAACAGCAATCAAACAACCGCATCAAAAGGAATTATTTGGGCATCCTGTAGGTTTATACGTTCTATTTTTTACTGAAATGTGGGAACGTTTTTCCTATTATGGAATGCGAGCAATTTTAACCCTATATATGGTCGCCAAAACAACAGATAGTAATGCTGGTCTTGGTTGGGATAATGGTAGAGCACTTGCACTATATGGCTGGTACACCATGCTGGTTTATGTGGCTTCTATACCTGGAGGTATAATTGCTGACAAAATATTGGGTCAAAAAAAATCGGTAATGATTGGAGGCTGGCTTTTAGTTGCGGGTCATGGTATTTTATCAATAGAACAAGAATGGGCATTTTATACAGGTTTACTTTTAATCGTTTTAGGTGTGGGTATGCTAAAACCAAATATTTCTACCATGGTTGGTGGTTTATACAAGCAAGGAGATATTAGGCGAGATAAAGGGTTTTCAATCTTTTATATTGGAATAAATATTGGTGCAGCAGCAGCCAGTTTAATTGTTGGAATAGTTGCCGCTGAATATGGATGGCATACAGGGTTTGGACTTGCAGCTATTGGTATGGTACTCGGTCAGTTAGTGTATCTCGCAGGTCAAAAATATGTAAAACATGTTGGTAATGCGCCCTCAAAAGAAATTGATCAAAAGGATTCTGTTTCCATTGGTGTAATCTTCCAACGAATGTTTAGTACTACAAAAACTTTAGTTGTTTTTAGTCTTTTAGTAATCATTTCTGTAGTGATTCCTCAATTATTTATGGATAACGAAATTCTTAACTATACAATTTTCTTTGTCTTCTTATCCTTAGTAGTTGGATTTATGATAACTGTTTTTGACGATCTCGATAACCGAATTGATAAAGATAGATTTGTTGTACTTCTACTATCATTTTTAATCGTAATAGTTTTCTGGGGAGCCTTTGAACAAGCCGGAGGTTTGATGAACATCTACACGGAACAAAAAACAGATCGTATCATTGCTGGTTGGGTAGTGCCTGCTGCAATAATGCAATCATTTAACCCAATCTATATAATTATTTTCGGTATTCCAGTAGCTTCATTTTGGGCCTGGTGGAAAAATAGAAAAAAAGAATCATCTTCAATTTTTAAGATGGCTACTGGAGTTATAATAATGGGATTAGGTTTCATTTTTATGGTTGGTGCCTCTTTACAATATGAAGAGTTGGGGAAATCAGCATTATATTGGTTAGCGCTGGCCTATTTGTTCCATACTTTGGGCGAATTATGTGCCTCCCCAGTTGCGTTATCCTTTATAACTAAGCTAGCTCCAGTGAGATATGGAGCTTTAATGATGGGTGTTTACTTTGCTGCTACAGGATTAGGAAATAAAGTAGCTGGAATTATTGGTGAAGGTGCCTCAGAAGCTGGTGAATTGACGATTTTTACTGGTATTACAATATTCTGCGTGGTATTTGGGATTTTGGTAATATTAATGCTAAAACCTTTAAAGCGTTTGACTCATGGAGCGGAGGACAACGAACATGAAATGCTAGAGACGGAAAAATACGAATTGGCAGATCCTGATATCAATAACTAAAAATATTACCCTTGTAAATTTAGATTTACGAGGGTTTTCTCTACTAACTAAACATTTTAAGATTTATGAGTAATTCATCCGAAAATTTTTTCGAAACAAAAGTCATGGGACATCCAGCGGGTCTGTTTGTCTTATTTTTCACAGAAATGTGGGAGCGTTTTTCGTATTATGGTATGCGTGCTATCCTTGTTATATTTTTAACAGGTGCTTTAGTAGGAGATAATCCTGGGTGGGATTGGGATAAACCGGCAGCACTTTCGCTTTTAGGAACTTATGCTATGTTTGTTTACCTAACACCAATTGTTGGTGGTTGGTTGGCTGACAATAAAATTGGGTATAGAATGGCGGTTGTTATTGGCGCGTTGTTAATGACGCTTGGTCATGCGTCAATGGCCATAGAAACACCAACATTTCTGTACATTGGTATTTCATTATTAATTTTAGGGAATGGGTTTTTTAAGCCAAATATGACGTCTATCATATCAAAGATGTATGAGGGTCATGACGAGAAAAAGGATGGTGCTTACAATATCTTTTATATGGGTGTAAATGCTGGGGCGTTTTTAGGAATTATGCTTTGTGGATGGCTAGGTGAAAATGTTGGATGGAGTTACGGATTTGGTCTAGCAGGTATTTTTATGTTTTTAGGAATGGTTCAGTTTTATTATGCGCAACCGCTCTTTGGTGATGTTGGTGCCAAGCCAAAAAATGAAAAGAAAGGTATTATTGATACATTATCTGAGGATTTAGAGTCTTCGAAAGAAAAGATTAGTGGTAAACTCAATCACTTCATTACTATAGATTATTTGTTAATAGGTGTTTTTATAATATCTGCATTAATTTTTATAGTGAATGACCCATTAAGCAAAATAGGGAATATCAATACACTTAACTTTACGGTAGCTGGAATGACAGATTCTTTATTTTTTGCATTGCTGGCCGCCATATTATTTATTCTAATTCTTATTGTTAGAATACCGCGTTACGAACGAGTGGTAAGAGATCGCATGATTGCTTTTACAATCTTCTGTATTTTTACCATTTTCTTTTGGGCCGCGTTTGAACAAGCAGCAGGTTCTCTGCCTATATACACCAGAGACTTTACCGATAGAGTATTAGAAGGCAATGCGGCATCAATTTTTAAGATTATCGATGCCATTGTAACTGTAGTTCCAATAGGAATAATCACCTATGTTTTAATAAGCTTATTTAGACAAACATTTAGTAGAATTGGTTTTTCTAACATTGTATTAGCAATAAGTTTCGTTATAATTTGGGCATTGGTGATTTATAAGCTTTACATCAACTTTAGTGCAGAGGCAAAAGAAGTTGAAATCACATGGTTTGCTATTTTAAATTCATTATTTATTATCGTATTTGCGCCGTTATTCACAAAATGGTGGGATAGTAAATACAATCCACCAGCATCAGTTAAATATGGATTAGGACTCATTATAATGGCTATTGGGTTTGGCTTATTAGCTTTTGCTACAAGAAATGTGCCTCTGGGTGCAGAAACAGCCAAATTAAGTATGATTTGGTTGGTATTGGCATACTTATTCCATACGCTTGGTGAATTGTGTTTATCACCTATGGGATTATCATATCTAAGTAAGTTAGTCCCTGCCAGAATGGTGGCCTTTATGTTTGGAGTCTATTATTTAGCCATTGCTATAGGTAATAAAATGGCCCACTATGTGGGTGGCGACATCGAAAAGATTACAAAAGAGGATGGGTTATCTTATTTCTTTTTAATATTTACAGTGGTGCCAATTGGACTTGGATTACTATCTTTTGCCTTACACCCATTATTAAAACGATTAATGCACGGTGTACGCTAGTAATACCGTTAAAAATAAATGAAAATGCTCCTATTTAGGAGCATTTTTTGTAAGTTCGGTACAAGTTTTGCAACAAATTGGATATGAAAAGAATTAGACTACTTATAGCGTTTATAGCTTTTGGAACATTAGCCTCGTTTCAAAACGTTAATGAAACACCAGAAAAGGAAATCAACTGGATTACTTTAGAAAGAGCGTTAGAACTTCAAAAAAAGAACCCTAAGAAAATTATTATGGATGTTTATACCACGTGGTGTGGGCCATGCAAAATGCTAGATAAACATACCTTTCATAACGAGGACGTTGTGGATTATGTTAATGCGCATTATTATGCGGTTAAGTTTAATGGTGAAGGGAATGACACGGTAACTTATAAAGATAAAACCTATACGAATCCCAACTATGACGCTACTAAAGCAAACAGACGTAATAGCGCACATGAACTAACACGTACCCTTGGTGTAAGAGCATATCCTACGATGGTATTTTTTGATGAGAATGGCGATTATATCGCACCAATCTCTGGATACTTAAAACCACGACAAATAGAGTTATACCTAAAGTTGTTTAAGACCGATAAGTATAAAGAAATGGATACCCAAGAAAAGTTTAATGAATATTATAAAAGCTTCGAGCCTACATTTAAGGAGTAAATAAATGAATTATTTAATAATAAAAGCTCCCTTTTCATTGGTGTAATGGAAAGGGATTTTTTTTGCTCTACATGTTGCCTTCCAGCGTTCGACATAAGATTTGTAATTACTGGCATCTGCGATTATCTGTTGCGGTCTCAAGCTGTCAATGACCCTATTAAGATTGATTCTTGGCGAATTGCGGAGTAGTATTAAATTTGGATGGAATGATAGGCCTTTATAGAGGCCTAAGCTATCCATAACTAGTATGGTGTTGTTTTTAAATTGGTACACATGTTGCAAACTATCCAAAGTCACAAAATCTATCTGTTCTCCAACTTTGTAATTCTTAATAATAGCATCATCTTTTAGTTTTAAAGAATCTACATTATGATGAACCTCAAGTTTATTATGCGCTCTTAATCCTAATATTGAAAATCGACTTTTATTAAAGACAATAAAAGTATCATCTTTATCCTTAACATTGTTGTAAACGTAAGTGGTTTGAAGACAAATAATAGAGATTAAGCACAAAGAAACCCATTTAAATGTTTTGAATTTATAGAACTGAACTGCGCTGATAATAATCGCGTAAGTACAAATAACCTGGAGTAGGGTAAAGGGAATGTCTCTAAATAGAAACTGTTCAAATTGAGCGATCCAAGCAATAAATCCGTTTAGGGATTCAATGATTAGGCTGTAAATTTCAGCTAATGTTTTAGGGAGAAAATTCAGTAATGCCAAGACAATTACTAAAAGACCTAAGCCAAGTATCAATCCTAAAAACGGAATAACAATGAGATTTGATATAAAAAACAACCCAGGAAACTGGTGAAAATATAAGAGACTGATAGGAACAACCCCAAATTGAGCTGCAAGAGTAACTGTAAATATTTGCCATGGTTTATCGATAATCCAGTATTTAGGTTGCCATAGCTTATATAAAATGGGCTGAATACTAACGATTCCCAAAACAGCTAAATAACTCATTTGAAAACCAACCTCAAATAAAAAAGTAGGTTTTACCAGTAGAATAAGAAATGCTGATATGGCCAAGGTGTTGTAAATATTTGTTGGTCTTTTGAGATGCATTGCAATACTTATAAGGCTAAACATAGAAACAGCTCTGGTAACAGATGGTGACAAACCTGCAATTATGGCAAATAGCCAAAGTAAAAAGACAATAATCAATGGTCTTAAAATACGTCCGTATTTGAGAAGGAGTAATGGTTTAAAAACAAAATTAAGAATAAGTAGGAGTATCCCAACATGTAAACCGGAAACAGCCAGAATGTGTATGGTTCCAGAATTGACATAATTGTTGTAAATACTTTGGTCAATAGTTTGTCTTTGGCCTAAGAGTAGCGCATTGATTATACTTAGCACATCTTTTTGAAATCCAGCTTTAAGAAGTTCTGTATTGACTTTGGTTCTCAAACGATCAGCAAAACCATAAATAGATGTGGGTTGCTCAGATAGTATTAAAATGTCATTGGGCTTAAGATAGGTTTGTTTATATACTTGCTTAAGTTGTAAATAATTGCTGTAGTCAAACTGATGAGGATTTAACGGTTTTTGAATGTCACTTAAGTCAGATTTCGTATAAATAATGCAATCAACGGGAAGAGGATTGAATGTGGTGTCTCTTTTTATATTAAGAAGTAATTTGCCATTAGCTACTTTTTGGTTGGCAGAAATCAAAGAGACGATATATTTGTCATTGTACAAATCGGGTTTGAGATGTTCCTTGACCTTAAACACAATATCAATGACTCCTTTTAATTCTAAGTTGGTATAGTGTTTAGGCTGTAACTGTTCGTTTTGTAGGTTATAAGCGTTTATGCCAATGCTAACCATACAACAATAAGTAATGACAGCAAAAAATGGTGCAGTGCTTACTTTGCGTTTTAGTCTTAGGTAGTAGTAGAAAACGGTACCTATCAAACCTATGGACAAATAAAGCCCCAGGTTAAAACTTATTTTTAAATAATGAGCAGAAATTATGCCCACCATTAAACAAGCCGTGAGTTTTATGATAATAAAATTTAGTAACTTCATGATAATGAGTTACTAATATAATAAAAAGCATTAGTTTGATAAGAAAAATATTACAGAACTCTCCTAGCTTGGACAAAGGCAAAATACCAGTATTTTTCTGCCAGGGAAGAAATTATGACTCCACGGCTCGTTGAGGCGTGAATAAACTCCACGTTACCCGTTCTTACATTAGTTACAATACCTACGTGATTCACCTTACGACTATTTTTTTTGGTGGCAAAGAACACTAAGTCGCCAACATTGACTTCTTTGAGATCAATCCAATTACCAAATGAGGATAAGTCTCGTGTTGTTCTAGGTACAACAATGTCATTATCACCAAAAGTGGTAAAAATTAGACCGGAGCAATCCATACCACGTTTGGTAGTACCACCATATTTATAGCGTGTTCCATTAAATGTTTTGGCATACCTTGCTATAGCTTCACCCTCAGGAGAAGGCTTTATGTTAGAGTTAACTTTTACCGTATGTGTTTGTCTTTTTTTTGTACTGTAGGATTTCTTTGCTTTGCAGCTACTGGCTACTATTAGTAATAAAAGAACAGGTAAAAGGTTTTTCATCTTTAATAATGGGGATTTGTAATTTTTGAAATAATGAGCTTTGCTGCTTTATCACTTGCCCCTTTGCCGCCAAGTTTTTTCTCCAACTCAAAATAATCTAGGAAAAGCTGTTCTCTTTTATCTGGATCAAGAATGGCACTTAGTTCTTTTTTTAAACGTTTTTTGTTTAAATCACCTTGTATGAGCTCGGTCACAACTTCTTTATTCATAATAAGGTTGACCAAGGATATAAACTTTAAGGTAATAATGCGCTTGGCAATTTGGTATGAAATCCAATTTGCTTTGTAGCAAACCACCTGAGGAACTTTATATAAAGCAGTTTCTAAAGTTGCGGTGCCAGAAGTAACTAGCGCAGCATAAGAAATACTCAACAAGTCGTAAGTTTTATTGGAAATAAAGTGAACACGACTCCTTCGTAAAAACTTTTCATAGAATTCAAAATCTTGACTTGGTGCACCTGCTATAACAAATTGGTAATTTTCAAAATCATCTACTAAGCTCAACATGATACCCAGCATTTTGGTAATCTCCTGCTTTCTGCTTCCAGGTAATAAGGCGATAATAGGTTTGGTGCTTAAGTTATGTGTCTTTCTAAATTCATTTTCATTAATTTGAGGGCGGTTAGCGATGGCATCAATTAGCGGGTGCCCAACAAAATGGACGTTATAATTGTATTTGCTATAAAATTCTTTTTCAAATGGTAAAATGCAGTACATTTCATCAATATCATGTTTTATATTTTCTACACGACTGGCTCTAGAGGCCCAAACTTGTGGTGAAATGTAATAGTGTGTCTTGTAATGTTGTGCTTTAGCCCATTTAGCGATCCTCAAGTTAAAACCCGAGTTATCTATGAAGATTATAACATCTGGTTTAAAGGCATCAATATCTTTTTTGCAAAACTTAATATGACCAGAAATTTTTCTGAGATTCATAATAACTTCAGCAAAACCCATAAACTGGCGCTCTTTATAATGCATTACCAAATCACCACCAACAGCCTGCATTAAATCACCGCCCCAGAATCTTACATTGGCCTGCTTGTCTAATTTAAACAAGGCTTTCATAAGATTAGAGCCATGGAGGTCTCCTGAAGCTTCACCTGCAATAATGTAATATTTCACGCTTCTAAATTTAGGTTTGTCATTTATTTGAGCTTCCAGGTATTTAAAGATTGAATGGCATGGTGCGCTGTTAAATCAAACTGTACTGGTACAATCGAAATATAGCCATGTTCTAGTGCCCATTCATCAGTATCTTCACCATTATCCATGTTAACAAATTTACCAGCTAACCAATAGTACTCCCTACCCATTGGGTTGATGCGCTTGTCAAATTCTTCTACCCAATTTGCACGTGCTTGTCTGCAAACTTTTATGCCTTTTATGTCTTCGTTTTTCAGCTTCGGTATGTTTACATTTAAAACAACACCGTCAGGTAAACCGTGTTCTAAAACTTGCATGGTAATGGTTTCTACAAATGATTTACAGTAATCAAAATTAGCATTCCAATTGTAATCTAAAAGTGAAAAGCCTATGGCAGGAATGCCTTCTATACCGGCTTCTAGGGCTGCACTCATTGTGCCTGAATAAATAACATTGATAGAAGAGTTAGAGCCATGGTTAATACCAGAAACACAGATATCAGGTTTTCGTTCTAAAATTTCTCTTACGGCTAGTTTTACGCAGTCTGCTGGTGTGCCTGAACAACTATATTCGGGTTGTTTACCATCAATAACCACTTGTTCCAAATACAGGGTAGAATTAACAGTAATGGCGTGTCCCATAGCGCTCTGAGGGCTATCTGGAGCTACAACAACTACATCACCAATAGTTTTCATGACGCTAATAAGGGTCCGAATACCTGGAGCGGTGATACCATCATCATTTGTCACCAAAATCAAAGGACGTTTAGCCATATACAAAATTAGGTTTAAATAGTGTAAAAATACTAAAAAGCTTAAGAAGTATTTGTGTTTATACCTTTAACAAAAAATTAGTTATGCAATTTTTTATGGCACGGTTTTTTCTTCTATTTTAGTAGAATATTCATTACTTAAGTATAGTAATTAGAAAAATTAGAAAAATGAAAGGGAATTATAAGTTCTTACTGCTGGCTTTGCTCATTGCATTTGCATCCTGCAGTTTTACCAATAAAACATTTGATGACAATCCAGACAAGGATAAATTGCTTATTCAATTAATCACTTATGTGTTGGATAATGGTCATTTTAATCCACAAGATATCAATGATAGCTTTTCGGAGAATGTATATGAAGATTATTTAAATCAATTAGATCCATTTAAGCGTTATTTCTACGAATCTGACATAAAGGAATTTGAAGCTTACAAAACACAGATTGACGACCAGATTAAGGATTATGATGTTGCATTTTTTAATCTAACGCATGAACGCTTATTAAAACGAATTGAAGAGTCTAAAGCGATTTATAAAGAAATTCTTGAAAAACCGTTTGATTTTTCCAAAGACGAAGCGTATACAGCTGACTACGAAACATTGGAATATGTTAAGAATAAACGTGAAATGAAAGAGCGTTGGAGACAACAGTTAAAATTTTCAACAATTGCCAATTATGACGATGCACTGTCACAGCGGGATGACGAACTCGATACCAATGCGCTTCCAGAGAGTGTATTTTCAGCTCAAAATGAAAAATCTAACACTAACGAAAAGAAATCGTTAGAAGAAATCGAAAAGGAAGCTAGGGAAGTTACTAAGCGTTCCCTTGATGAACTTTACGATTTTATTGACGACAGACAACGTAAGGATTGGTTTGCAGTATATATCAATGCTATTGTAGAAGAGTTTGACCCTCATACGTTCTATTTTGCTCCGGAGGACAAAGATCGATTTGATGTGGCCATGTCAGGTAATTTTGAAGGTATTGGAGCAAGGCTTCAAAAGAAAATGGATGCGATTATGGTTAATGAAATCATTAGTGGTGGTCCAGCATGGAGAGCTAATGAGTTAGAGGTCGGGGATCAGATTTTAAAGGTACGTCAGGCAGACGAAGAAGAAGCTGTAAATATCGTTGGTATGCGTTTAGACGATGCCATTAAACTCATTAAAGGCCCAAAAGGAACAACTGTTGTACTGACCTTAAAAAAAGTAGACGGTACCATTGAGGATATTTCTATTACTAGAGATATTGTAGAACTTGAAGAAACATATGCAAAATCATCTACAGTAATCAAAGATGATAAAAAATTTGGTGTCATTAATCTTCCAAAATTTTATGTAGATTTTGAGAACTACAATAAAAGAAATGCGGCCTCTGATATTAAACAAGAAATTATTAGACTAAAAGAAGAAGGTGTTGAAGGGTTAGTGTTAGATTTAAGAAATAATGGTGGTGGCTCTTTGCAAACCGTTGTAGATATTGCTGGATTATTTATCGAAGAGGGACCTATTGTTCAAGTGAAAGAAACGGGTCAGCCAAAAGAAGTGCTGAAAGACAGAGACAAATCTATTGTTTGGGATGGGCCATTGGTGATTTTAGTTAACGAACTTTCAGCGTCGGCCTCCGAGATTTTAGCTGCGGCAATGCAAGATTATAAGCGAGCGATAGTTATTGGGAGTAAACAGACCTATGGTAAAGGAACGGTGCAAAATGTTTTGGATTTAAATCGATTAGTGAGAAATAACTCCAATGGTGATTTGGGAGCACTAAAGTTTACAACTCAAAAGTTTTATAGAGTAAACGGAGGTTCAACCCAGTTAGAAGGCGTAAAAAGCGATGTTATTGTGCCAGACAGATACAGCTACATTGACATAGGGGAAAAAGATCAAGAAAATCCGTTACCTTGGGATAAGATAGATGCTGTAGATTATGAGGTTTGGGGTAATTATTTCGATTATGATACTACCATTGAAAAAAGTAAAGCCCGTATGGCAGCCAACGAGCAATTAAAATTAATTGATGCAAATGCCAAATGGGTAAAGAAAATAAGAGATCGTGAAAGCTATTCTTTAAACTATGAAGACTACAAAAAAGAGATGGAGCTCAATGAAGAAGAGGCAAAACGGTTCGAAAAATTATCAGAGTATAAAACAAATTTAACATTTGGTTCTTTGCCGTATGAGTTAGAGCTAATGGATAAAGATTCTATACTTAAAGAAAAGCGCAACCGATGGCATCAAAGCTTAGCAAAGGACGTTTACATTGAAGAAGCCTTAAATGTTTTGCATGACCTAAAAATGACTTATGCCATAAAAAATAAAGTAGCAGAGGTTAAGAATTAAATTGAGATTACTAATGTCTTAATTGGCTTGATATAGTGTCTCTTTACAGGTAAATTTTGAATAGAAACAACTCATTAACAAGTTTAGCGCTCCAAAAGTTTAAAAGAAACTTTTGGGGCGTTTTCAGTTTGGGGATAATTGTTTGTATCGGTCTAGTTTCAATTTTAGCCTATCTTTTTGCACCAGATGATTCTATGAATGCTAATCAGATGCATTTGTCCATACACTCAAAACCTCCAGGGTTTGAAGTTCAGATGTTAACGATACCGTCGAGTATAGAATCTGAACAAAGTTTTCTGTCAAAATTGTTTTTCGGTGTAGAGAATACAAATACAGAAATTCCGATCCAATCCTTCAAAGTACTGAATAATGAGTTGCACTATGTAGAGTATACCTCAGATGGATTGCAAGGTATAGAAAAGCAAATACCATTAGAGCGATTTCCAAACTCAGAATACAATAATTACATTGAAAACCGAACCTTCATTTTTGGTACAGATAAATATGGTAGAGATTATTTAAGTCGAATATTGATAGGATCGCGTATTTCATTTTTTATTGGTTTTATTGCCGTTTTCATTTCTTTGGTAGTTGGCTTACTCATGGGGAGTTTAGCTGGGTATTATGGAGGAAAAGTGGATGCTGTAATCATGTGGATTATAAACGTGACCTGGTCTATACCAACATTGCTTTTGGTTATAGCAATCACCTTAGCATTGGGCAAAGGCTTTTGGCAGGTATTTATAGCGGTAGGGTTAACGATGTGGGTAGAAGTAGCAAGGGTCGTAAGAGGGCAAATTATAAGCGCCAAAGAGATGCAATACGTTACTGCAGCTAGGGCTCTGGGTTATACAGATTACAGAATTATTACAAAGCACATTTTACCTAATATATTTGGTCCGCTAATTGTGATTTCTGCAGCAAATTTTGCGGCTGCAATACTCATAGAAAGCGGATTGAGTTTTTTAGGAATAGGTGCACAACCACCAATGGCAAGTTGGGGAGCCATGATAAAAGACCACTATAATTATATTATTCTCGGAAAACCGTATCTAGCTTTAATTCCAGGTATTTGTATTATGCTATTAGTGATGGCATTTATGTTGGTTGGAAATGCCTTGCGAGATGCTTTGGATGTTAGGGCTTAAGTCTCATCATTTTTTAAAGCTTCAATCTCTTCGTTAGTAGCTTCAATAAAGTCCAAAACATCATCTTGCCCCATTTTTTTAGAAGACGAGGTAATGAAGTATGGAGGTAATTCTTCCCAGGTTTTTAACAATTCTTGACAATAATCATCAACATGGCGTTCTATGGCTTTGGGCTTTAATTTGTCTGCCTTGGTAAATACAATCCCAAAAGGAATACCTTTTTCACCCAAATATTGCATAAACTCTAAATCGATGATTTGTGGTTGGTGTCTAATATCAACCAAAACAAAAGCAGATACTAATTGTTGTCGTTGTTCAAAATAATTCGTGATAAACTTCTGAAACGCTTTCTTTGAAGTCTTAGAAACTCTGGCATAACCATAACCAGGTAAGTCTACTAAATACCATGTGTCGTTAATGATAAAATGATTAATGAGTTGTGTTTTTCCAGGTCTTCCGGAGGTTTTTGCCAAACTTTTACGATCGGTGAGCATATTAATCAAAGAAGACTTACCTACATTGCTTCGCCCAATAAAAGCATATTCGGGAATACGATTCTTAGGGCATTTGGCCACATCAGAATTACTCATTACAAACTCAGCAGATTTTATCTTCATAATAGGATTCTAGAAAAAAGAAACTTAATAATTTATGCGTTCGTAGATCTTAAAAATTTTAAAATCCACGTTTCACAAGCCAGTTATTTAGCAAGTTATTGAACTCTTCAGGATGCTCCATCATTGCCGCATGCCCGCATTTATCTATCCAAAATAGATCAGAATCAGGTAAAAGGTCGTGAAACTCTTCGGCAACTTCTGGAGGAGTTACAGTATCATTTTTTCCCCAAATAATACAAGTTGGTGTCTGCATTTTAGGGAGGTCTTTAGCCATGTTATGTCTTATCGCACTTTTAGCGATGGCCAAAGTCTTTACAAGTTTATTTCTATCATTGACGGTTTCATAAACTTCATCTACAATCTCCTTGGTGGCAACAGCTGGATCGTAAAATACATCTTGAGCTTTTTTCTTTATCACTTCATAATCACTACGTTTTGTATAGCCGCTTCCCATAGCGCTTTCATACAAACCAGAACTACCTGTAATGACAAGAGCTTTAACTTTATCTGGATATAGTTTAGTGTGATATAGCCCAATATGTCCACCTAAAGAGTTTCCCAATAGAATAACGTTATCTAAACCTTTAAACTCAATAAAATCCTTCAAATAGTTTGCAAAGCTTTTAACGTTAGTTTTTATCAGTGACATTGAGTAAATAGGGAGTTCTGGAATAATAACCTTGTAACCATTTTGACCAAAAAAATTGGTAACGGCGTCAAAATTACTTAATCCTCCCATTAAGCCGTGAAGTACTATTATTGGTGTCCCTTCTCCTACTTCAATATATCTATAATCCTTTTCTTTTTTTAAAAGGTGTGCCATCTATAATGTTAGTGCTTAATGTTAAAAACAAATATAACTAAATCCTTTTTAAAACAAATACAATAATCGCTAATCAATTGGCTTCAATGAAATACAGGTTTTTTTAATCTGTTGATAAACAACACGTCTAAAATTTGTTCTAACCACTTGTGTTTGTTGAGATTTTGGTTTTTGGAGTTGTTAAAACCTAAAACTTTTCAACAAAAGTGGGAGAACGTGGTAAAATGTGGTAAATTTTTCAATATATTTGATTCTTAAACGTTAAAGTGGAAAACCAAGGGTATTGAATTCATTTATTGGAACATACGAGTGTAAAGCAGATGCTAAAGGAAGGCTAATGATTCCTGCGGCATTAAAAAAGCAATTGTCTGCGGCTTTGCAGGATGGCTTTGTGCTTAAGCGCGCTGTGTTTCAGCCATGCTTAGAGTTGTATCCAATGTCGGAGTGGAATGCCTTAATGGCTAAAGTGAATAAGCTTAACCGATTTAAGAAAAAGAATAACGATTTCATTAGACGGTTTACAGCAGGTGTGAAGGTCGTGGAAGTAGACAGTGCAGGGAGGTTGTTAATTCCTAAAGATTTAATGAGTTTTTCAGGAATTACAAAAGAAGTCGTTTTGGCTTCTGCCGTAAACATTATTGAAATATGGGATAAAGACAAGTATGAACAAGCTATTGATGATGCGGCATCGGATTTTGGGGAATTAGCTGAAGACGTTATGGGACAAGATGGTGATGACGATGGAATATCATAATGCAGTTTTACTTAAAGAGACAGTTGATGGTTTAAATATAAAGCCAGATGGGGTTTATGTCGATGTCACATTTGGTGGTGGTGGGCATAGCCGTGAGATCTTATCAAGATTAGGTGCCGAAGGCAAATTGTATGCCTTTGATCAGGATAAGGACGCCTTAGCTAATACAATAGATGATGATCGCTTTGTGCTTATCAATGAGAATTTTAGATATATCAAACGATTTCTAAGGTTTTACGGTGTAAAGGAAGTTGATGGTGTTTTAGCAGATTTTGGGGTGTCATCCCATCAGTTTGATGTCGCTGAGCGTGGTTTTTCAACACGATTTGAAGCGAAGTTGGATATGCGCATGAATCAAGACAATAAGCTTTCGGCTTATGAAATAATCAACGACTATGAAGAGGAACAGTTAAGAGATGTCTTGTCAAAATATGGTGAGTTAAGACAGGCTCCGGCTATGGCTAGGGTAATAGTGTCGGAGCGTAAGTCAGCACCAATCGAAACAAGTGAGCAACTAAAGACGGTATTGAAGAAGTTTCTTAATCATAGAAAAGAGAACAAGGTTCTAGCGCAAATCTATCAGGCTATAAGAATTGAGGTCAATCAGGAGATTGAAGTGCTGAAAGAACTGTTATTGCAAATGCCGGAGATTTTAAAAAAAGGAGGCAGGCTAAGTTTCATATCATACCATTCTCTCGAGGATAGATTGGTAAAGCGTTTTATTAGAAATGGGATGTTTGAAGGTGAGCCAGAACGAGACGTGTTTGGAAATTTTGAAGTACCACTAAAAAAGGTTGGTGGTTTAATAGTACCGAAGGAATCAGAAATAAAAATGAACAATAGAGCGCGAAGTGCCAAACTTCGAATCGCCGAAAAAATATGAAGAAAAGTATCTACAGCATATTAAGGGGAAAGTTTCTAATCAGTGATGATTCGTTTAAAAATTGGCGCATCATCATTTTTATTTCGTTTCTAGCCATCATCATGATAGCGAGCTCGCATAGTGCCGATAAAAAGGTGCATGAAATTGCTAAACTCAATAATCAGGTTAAAGAATTAAGGTCGGCATTTGTAGATGGTCGTTCTAAGCTAATGCGCTTAAAAATGGAATCAACCATAATAAGAAAAGTGGCGGATAAAGGAATTCAGATTTCTGAAATTCCGCCAGTTAAGATAAAAGTAAAATCGTCAATTCAAGAATAAGCCTTGGCAACAACGGAAACAAACATATTAAACAGATTATACTTTGTGGCAGGATGCATGTTTGTGTTCGCTTTAGCTGTTGTATTTAAGCTGTTTAGCATTCAGTTTATTCAAGGTGATGTGTATCGTCAACTTGCAGAGAAAAGGACAGTTAAGGATTTTGATATAGCACCTAATCGCGGAAATGTTTATTCTGCAGATGGCAGTTTATTGGCAACATCAATACCAAAGTACGATATCAGACTTGATGCCGTACAAGCACAACAAGCCGTATTTGATGAGCACATTGGGGCTTTGGCCGATTCACTTTCGGCTTATAAAGGTAAGTCGGCGAGTTATTATAAAGACATCATACGAAAGGCGCGTAGAAACAAGAACAGATATTTTCTATTAGCTAGAAACATCAGCTACTCGGACTATATAAGATTGAGAAACTTTCCGTTGCTCAATAAGGGAGCCATAGGTGGTGGATTAATTGTTGAGCAAACTACCCGAAGAGAACATCCAATGGGAGAAATAGCAGCGAGATCTATCGGTTATGAGCGATTTGATGAAGATGGCAATGTAAGTAGAGCGGGAATAGATGGCGCTTTTGGTGAAAAATATTTACGTGGTGTAAAAGGAAAACGCTTAAAACAAAAAATAGGCAATGGCCAATGGAAGCCTATCGCAGATTTTGATCAGGTGGAACCGCAAGATGGTTATGATGTGTATACCACTATTGATGTGAACATTCAAGACATCGCCCACCATTCTCTTTTAGGTCAGCTTGAGAAGTATGAAGCTGAACACGGCTGTGTGGTGGTTATGGAAGTGAAAACAGGCGAAATAAAGGCTATAGCCAATCTTGCCAAAACATCTAAAGGGACCTACTACGAAAAGAGAAACTATGCGGTCTATGAATCACATGAACCTGGTAGTACATTCAAGGTGATGGCCATGATGGCAGCGCTGGAAGACAAAGTGATAGACACTTCTACGGTTATTGATGCTGCTAATGGACGAAAATATTTTTATGGAAGAATCATCAATGATTCCGGCCATGGTTACGGTAAAATATCAGCAGCAAAAGCTTTGGAGGTATCTTCTAATATCGGTTTGGCGACCATTATAGATGATAACTACGCAAAGGATCCGATGCGATTCATAAACCATATCAAGAGATGGAAACTTAATGATTCTTTAGATATTCCGATTCAAGGAGAGGGTATTCCTAATATACCTGAACCAGGAAAGTCTAATTGGAGTAAAAATGCTTTGCCATCTATGGCATATGGCTATAATTTGGCTATTACACCTTTGCAAACGCTAACATTCTATAATGCTATAGCCAATGGTGGTCAGATGATAAAACCACGGTTTATACGCTCGGTAAAATCATTCGATAAAGATATTGAAGTATTTGATAAAGAGGTTTTGGTCAATAAAATCTGTTCTGATAAAACTTTGGCCGAAATAAAGGATATTCTTAAAAATATAGTGATTAGGGGAACAGGACAACGTATGTATTCCGAAACATTTTCTATGGCAGGTAAAACAGGTACGGCTCGTACAGACTATGCGAATTACGAAGAATGGATAAAGGAAAGAAAATACATTTCGTCTTTTGCAGGATACTTTCCTGCAGATAACCCAAAATATTCCTGTATTGTGGTCATCCATAAGCCAAGTACCAAGGTTGGGTATTATGGTGCCGATGTTTCTGGTCCAGTTTTCAAGCGTATTGCGCAAAAAATTTATACGGATACGCCATTAATTGATGAGGTAAAAACTTTGGAGTTTAAAAACGATCTGGTCATTAACGAGTATGAAACCTACTTTGAAAATGCACGTAAGTATAAAGAATTAATGCCAAGTGTTGTTGGTATGCCAGCAATGGATGCCATCGCCTTACTCGAAAACCTTGAGGTTAATATAAAGGTGAAATTAAAAGGAAGCGGTACAGTTAGATCTCAATCTATAGAAAAACACCAAAAACTTAAACCTAACCAAACAATAGTTCTAGAAGCCTCATGACCTTTTTGAAAGACATATTGTATAAGGTTACCATTAATGCAGTTGTTGGCAGTACAAGTACCGCTGTAAACAAAATAGAATTCGATTCCCGAAAAATTGAAACAAATGATGTATTTGTAGCTATTCGTGGAACTGTAACCGATGGCCATAACTATATTGCCAAAGCGATCACAAATGGTGCTTCTTCTGTTGTTTGTGAAGTTTTGCCAGATTCCTTACAAGATGGAATTACTTATATAGAAGTGGCTAATTCCAATCAAGCATTGGCCTATATGGCTGCCAATTATTATGAGCATCCATCAGAAAATTTAAAGTTGGTAGGTGTAACGGGTACTAACGGTAAAACTACAGTAACCAGTTTGCTGTATCAGTTATTCAAAAAAGCAGGTTATAAAGTTGGGTTGTTATCTACGGTTAAAATAATGGTAGATAATACCGAACATAAGGCAACCCATACTACACCGGATTCATTAACCATCAATAAGTATTTAAAACTTATGAATGATGAAGGGGTGGAATTCTGTTTTATGGAGGCGAGTTCACATGGTATTCACCAAAGTAGAACAGAAGGCTTAAAGTTTGCGGGAGGTATTTTTACCAATCTCTCTCACGATCATTTAGACTACCATAATACGTTTGCTGAATACAGAGATGTAAAAAAATCATTTTTCGATCAGTTGCCTAAAAATGCTTTTGCATTATCTAACATAGATGATAAAAATGGTTTGGTGATGTTACAAAACACGCAAGCAAAGAAATTTACCTATGCCTTAAAGAACTACGCTGATTTTAGAGCCCAGATTTTGGAGAATGAATTCAGTGGTCTCCTTCTTAAAGTAAATGAAAGTGAATTATGGACAAAACTCATAGGGAGTTTTAATGCCTATAACATTCTGGCAATTTATGGTGCAGCAGAATTATTGGGTCTTGAAAAAAATGAAATTCTTAGGCTTATAAGTGAGTTAGAAAATGTCTCGGGTCGATTTCAATATTTTATTTCAGAGGAAAAAATAACGGCCATAGTAGATTATGCACATACACCAGATGCCCTAAAAAATGTCCTTGAGACTATTAATAGTATCCGCACAAAAAATGAAGAATTAATCACTGTTGTAGGTTGTGGTGGAGATAGGGATAAAACCAAGCGGCCAAAAATGGCTCAGATTGCATCAGCTCTAAGTACGAAAGTAATTTTTACTAGTGACAATCCAAGGAGTGAGGATCCAGATGCCATAATTAAAGACATGGAAAGCGGTGTAGAGCCGCAAAATTTTAAAAAAACATTGTCTATTACAGACAGAAAACAAGCTATAAAAACCGCCTGCCAAATGGCAGAGGCTAATGATATTATCCTTATTGCGGGCAAGGGCCATGAAACCTATCAAGAGATAAAAGGGGAGCGCTTTGATTTTGATGATTATAAAATCGTAAGCGATTTTTTAAAACAATTACAAAAGTAAATACGTAGATGCTGTATTATTTATTTGAATATTTAGAACAACAATTTCAGTTTCCTGGGGCATCACTGTTTGGGTTCTTAACCTTTAGAGCAGCAATGGCGGTTATTTTGTCGTTGCTAATTTCTACCATTTATGGTAAGCGAATTATAACGTTTTTAAGAAAAAAACAGGTTGGTGAGACCATCCGTGATTTAGGTCTAGAGGGGCAGGTAGAAAAGGCAGGTACGCCTACAATGGGAGGACTTATCATTATTTTGGCGACGTTGCTTCCGGTAGTGTTAATTGCTAAACTCGAAAACATCTACATTATTCTACTTATCATTACCACCCTTTGGATGGGAACAATTGGGTTTATTGATGATTACATCAAAAAATTCAAAAATGATAAGCAGGGCTTAAAAGGAAAATTTAAAGTTCTTGGGCAGGTTGGATTAGGTCTTATTGTTGGGCTAACCTTGTACTTCCACGACGATGTAACGATTAAAGAAGAGTTGCCTGAACAGGTACAACGCCAATTATTGGCTGAAAACCCAAATATTCCGGAAGCACAATTGTTTGATGTCGCAGAGAAATCTACTAAAACTACCATTCCTTTTGTAAAAAACAATGAGTTTGATTATTCAAGTTTAATCACATGGATCAGTCCAGATTTAGAAAGCTATGCCTGGATTATTTTTGTTTTGGTGAGTATCGTCATTGTCACTGCGGTCTCTAACGGTGCCAATCTAACCGATGGTATCGACGGACTTGCTGCCGGTACATCTGCTATAGTTGTACTAACCTTGGGAATTTTTGCTTGGGTCTCTGGTAACATTATTTTCTCCAAATACCTCAATATCATGTACATCCCACAAGTAGAGGAGATTACGATTTACATCGCAGCATTTGTGGGGGCACTTGTTGGATTCTTATGGTACAACGCTTATCCAGCTCAAGTCTTTATGGGAGATACAGGTAGTTTAACTATTGGAGGTATCATCGCAGTCATAGCCATAGCCGTAAGAAAGGAATGGTTGATTCCTGTGCTGTGCGGTATTTTCTTAGCAGAAAACTTATCGGTCATGATGCAGGTGAGTTATTTCAAATACACAAAGAAAAAATATGGTGAAGGTAGGCGCATTTTTAAAATGTCGCCATTACATCACCACTATCAGAAGTCAGGATATCACGAAAGTAAAATAGTGACACGATTTTGGATTGTTGGAATTCTATTGGCCATTATATCAATTGTGACATTGAAGATCAGATAATGAGAAGGTTAGTGATTCTTGGTGGTGGAGAAAGTGGAGTAGGAACTGCTTTATTGGGAAAGGCAAAAGGGTATGACGTATTTGTTTCCGATAAAGGGAAGATTAAGGAAAAGTATAGAGACGTTCTTTTAAATAATGAGATTGAATTTGAAGATGAACAGCATACGGAATCCAAGATTCTAGATGCAGACATTGTTATGAAAAGTCCTGGTATACCGGATAAGGTAGCTTTGGTAAAGGAAATCAGAACAGCCGGTATTAAGGTCGTATCCGAAATCGAGTTTGCCTCAAATTTTACGGACGCAACTTTAGTGGCTATAACAGGGAGCAATGGTAAAACAACGACTGCAACCCTAACACATCATTTGTTGAAACGAACGCTGGATGTGGGTTTAGCAGGAAATATTGGTGACAGTTTTGCCAAACAAATTTTGGATAAAAACCATGAGAATTATGTGTTAGAGGTGAGTAGTTTTCAATTAGATGACATACACAATTTTAAACCTAAGATAGCGGTATTAACCAATATCACACCAGATCACCTCGATCGATATGATTACAAGTTTGAAAATTATATCGCATCAAAATTCAGAATTGTAGAGAATCAGACCAAAGACGACTATTTCATTTATGATGCAGATGACGAAGTGATTTCAGAAAAATTGAAAAACCATCCTATTCAATCTAAAAAACTGCCTTTTTCCTTGAAAAGAGAAATTGAAGAAGGTGCTTACTATAAAGACAAAAACATAATAATAACGATAGATAACAACAAAATAATTATGCCAACAGAAAACATAACCTTAGAAGGGAAGCATAACGTTAAAAACGCTATGGCAGCTTCTACTGTAGCACATTTGCTAAAAATAAGAAAGCAGACCATACGAGAGAGTTTAGAAAACTTTCAAGGAGTGGAGCATCGATTAGAACATGTATTAAAAATCAATAAGGTGCAATACATAAATGATTCTAAAGCAACTAACGTCAATGCCACTTATTTCGCCTTGGAGAGTATGGATGCACCTACCGTATGGATTGTTGGAGGAGTGGACAAAGGGAATGATTACAAGGAGTTATTTCCATTTGTTAACGAAAAAGTTAAGGCCATCATTTGCCTCGGTGTTGATAATAAAAAGCTCTATGAGGCCTTTGGAAATATGGTAGATATCATTGTAGAGACACAGTATATGAGTGAGGCCGTTAAAATAGCTTATAAGGTGGCAGAAGCAGGGGATAATGTATTATTATCTCCAGCGTGTGCTAGCTTCGATTTGTTTGAAAATTATGAAGATAGAGGACGACAGTTTAAGGAGGCTGTAAGGAATTTATAGTAAACGAAAAGTTGAATTAGGGACTCAACTATAAAAGGTTAAGCGTGCAAAATATATTTTCACAGATAAAAGGAGATAGAGCCATATGGGCTATAGCTACATTGTTGGCTATATTTTCGTTTTTACCAGTCTACAGTGCCGCCAGTAATTTGGCATATGCAGGAGGTACGGGTGGTAATACGTTTTCCTTTTTTGTAAAGCACTTTGTACACCTGTCCTTAGGTTTCGCAATTATGTATGCGGTACATAAAATCCCTTATAGATATTTCAAGGGGCTGTCCATGGTGTTAATTCCTGTGGTCTTAGTGCTTTTGTTAATAACAATTTTACAAGGTTCGACGAATGCTCAAGGGACAAATACAAGCCGCTGGATCCAAATTCCAATAGTCAATATGTCCTTTCAGACATCAACATTTGCAGCAGTTGTTTTAATGGTATACGTGGCGCGCTATCTTTCAAAAATAAGAGAGAAAAATGTAAGCTTTAAAGAGACGATTTTACCACTTTGGGGACCTGTGTTTTTTATTCTCATTTTAATACTTCCCGCAAATTTTTCGACTACGGCTATCATATTTACCATGGTAATGATGTTAGCCTTTATTGGAGGGTATCCCATTAAATACCTTTTGGTAATTATAGGTTCTGGATTGTTGGCATTAACCATGTTTGTGCTTGTGGCCAAGGCTTTTCCAGAGGCGATGCCCAACCGAGTAGATACCTGGATGAGTAGAATAGAAAATTTTGCCAATGGAGAAGATACTGAAGAAGATTATCAAATTGAGAAGGCTAAAATTGCCATAGCAACAGGTATAAAGCCCTTAGGACCAGGGAAAAGTGTTCAGAAAAACTTTTTACCACAGTCATCATCAGATTTCATATTTGCTATCATCATTGAGGAATACGGCTTGTTTGGCGGTATTTTTTTATTGGTCATGTATTCTTGGTTACTGCTCAGAATTGTAGTGGTGTCACAAAAAGCAGATACCATATTTGGCATGCTGTTGGTTCTTGGTGTTGGTTTACCTATTGTATTTCAGGCATTAATTAATATGGCTGTGGCGGTTGAGCTATTTCCGGTAACAGGACAAACCTTACCATTGATAAGTAGCGGAGGTACATCCATTTGGATGACATGTATGGCCATAGGAATCATTTTAAGCGTGAGTGCAAAGCGTCAGGAAATCAAAGAAAATGAAGTGTTAGAAGGAGATAATCCCTTGGATATTTTAGGTGAAA
The DNA here is from genome assembly GCF_042676105.1 of Winogradskyella aquimaris. Lineage (NCBI taxonomy): Bacteria > Pseudomonadati > Bacteroidota > Flavobacteriia > Flavobacteriales > Flavobacteriaceae > Winogradskyella > Winogradskyella aquimaris. Next base: position 162,481 of record NZ_JBHTJQ010000002.1, read on the forward strand.
CTATATAATGAGTAATTATAAATTCATATTGTCAGGTGGAGGCACAGGAGGTCATATTTATCCTGCCATCGCTATTGCTAACGAATTAAAATTGCGTTACCCAGACGCTGAATTTTTATTCGTAGGTGCATCAGACCGTATGGAAATGGATAAAGTACCTCAGGCGGGTTATCCAATAGAAGGGTTGTGGATTTCTGGTATTCAAAGAAAACTAACCTTCAAAAACTTGATCTTTCCATTTAAACTTTTAATAAGCTTACTCAGATCTCGTAAAATTATAAAAACGTTTAAGCCAAGTGTCGTTATAGGTACTGGAGGCTTTGCAAGTGGACCGCTACTGCAGGTGGCAACCTCTAAAGGTATACCAAGTTTAATTCAAGAACAGAATTCGTACCCAGGAATCACCAATAAATTATTAGGTAAAAAGGTGGATACAATTTGTGTTGCTTATAAAGGATTGGAAAAGTTCTTTCCTAAAGAAAAACTAAGACTTACAGGTAATCCCATACGAAAAGATTTGTTAGCTGTAAAAGGAAAGCATATTGAAGGCAAAGATGCTTTTAAGCTTATTCATAGCAAGCATACATTATTAGTATTGGGAGGTAGTCTTGGTGCAAGAAGGATCAATGAATTAATTGAGGCGAATCTCGAATTTTTTGAGGAACAGAATGTACAACTCATATGGCAATGCGGTAAGTTGTATTTTGATCAGTATAAGCAGTATAATACTTTAAAGCATGTACAAGTGCATGCATTTTTAAATAATATGGATATGGCCTATGCGGCTGCAGATGTCATTATCTCAAGAGCCGGAGCTATTTCGGTTTCTGAATTATGTATTGTTGGTAAACCAACCATTTTTATACCATCGCCTAATGTTGCAGAAGATCATCAAACCAAAAATGCTAGTGCTGTTGCAGCGAAAAATGCTGCGATTTTAATCAAGGAGAGTGAATTGGATAATGAATTTCAAAAACAATTTTCTGATTTGATCACAAACGGTGAAAAGCAATCAGAACTAAGTAAAAATATAGAAGTTTTGGCACTCGTCAACGCGACGAGAGATATTGTAGATGAGGTAGAAAAACTATTAAAAAATAAATGAATTTAAACGCTATAAATAACGTCTATTTTATCGGTATTGGAGGTATCGGTATGAGTGCTTTGGCGCGTTATTTCATGGCTAATGGAAAACGGGTATCAGGATATGATAAAACATCTTCAGATATCACTGAAAGTTTACAAGGTTTAGGGTTTGAGATTCATTTTAATGATGATATGACCGAAGTTAGTGAGGAGTTTTTAAATCAAGAAAACACCTTAATAGTTTATACACCAGCTATTCCAAATAACCATACCGAGTTAAACTATTTTAAAAACAATGGTTTTAAAGTCTATAAGCGTTCTCAAGTCTTAGGAGAAATCACTAAGCAAAGCACATGTTTAGCAGTTGCTGGTACACACGGTAAGACTACAACGACAAGTATATTAGGACATTTATTAAGCGAATGTAAAGTAGCAGTTACAGCGTTTTTGGGTGGAATTAGTGAGAACTACAATTCAAATCTAATCTTAAAAGGTACAGAAGTCACTGTGGTAGAAGCTGATGAATTTGATCGTTCTTTTTTAACCTTATCACCAGATTTGGCGTGCATCACTTCCATGGATGCCGATCATCTGGATATTTATGGGGATGCTGCAGAACTCACCAAGACATTTAAGGCATTTTCAGAATGCATAAAACCTAACGGTAAACTGTTTGTGAAAAACGGATTGCCATTAAACGGAATTACGTACGGTATTGATGACGATTCCGATTATACAGCTAAAAATATTAGAATTACAAATGGTAGTTATGTGTTTGATGTGCAAACACCTAACGGTTTATATAAAGATTTTCAATTTAACCTACCTGGTAGACATAATTTGTCGAATGCAATAATCGCCTTGGCGATGGCTGCTGAATACGGTTGCCCTCACAACCAGCTTGCCAAGGCTTTAGCATCTTACAAAGGGGTTAAAAGACGGTTTACCTACCAAATCAAAACAAATGATTTAGTCTTCATAGATGATTATGCCCATCATCCAGAAGAAATAAATGCGGTACATCAAGCGGTGCGTGAAATGTATTCGGATAAAAAAGTGTTGGCGATTTTTCAGCCACATTTGTACAGTCGTACACGAGATTTTGTAGATGGTTTTGCAGAAAGCCTTTCAAAGTTCGATGAAATATTGCTTTTGGATATATATCCAGCAAGAGAATTACCAATAGAAGGGGTCACATCCCAATGGCTATTAGATAAGATTGAAAACCCCAATAAAAAGCTGATTTCCAAGTCGGCAATCGTAGATGAAATTAAAGCTTCAAATGCCCAAGTTGTTTTAACTATCGGTGCAGGGGATATAGGAGTCGAAGTAAAACGGATAAAAAACGCTTTTAGTGTTGCGAGTTAATATTAACTACATAAAAATCATTGTGTTACTGGTCTTGGTCAGTGTTCTCTTTGCATTTTCAAATTACAGAAATGCGAATCGAAAAGTAGCTGAGCCAACAATTGAGTTTGTGGGTGAAAACAAGTTGTTTATCACAGAGTCAACTGTTAGTAAATTGTTAATACAAAATCAAGGCACCGTTGCGGGACAACCTAAAGAAATTATAGATTTGAACGAATTAGAAACGGCCCTGAATTCTAATCCAATGATAAAGAAAGCTGAGGTGTTTATGTCAGTAAACGGTAAGCTTTCTGCGGAAATTGAACAAAAACGACCTATTGCTAGGGTTCAAACAAATGCATCATATTATATCGATGATCAAGGATCGTATATGCCTTTGTCATCTAATTATGCTGCTAGAGTACCCTTAGTTACTGGTAGTGTTAAGAAAAATAATCTCAAAACAGTATTTCAATTTGCAAAGGCTGTAGACCAAGATGAATTTTTAAAGAAACACGTCATCGAAATTCGTCAGAATGATGACGAAACCATTGATTTTAAAATTAGAAGGAGTGATTTTTTGGTTCATTTAGGAACCTTAAACCAGCTTCAGAAAAAGATAAACAATTTTAAAGCCTTTTATCAAAAGGCCTTAAAGGATAAGATTTTAGATAACTATAAGCTTGTAAATCTCAAATTTGATAAACAAGTGATTTGCACCAAAACTTAGACTATGGACGAGCACAACATTTCGGTAGGTTTAGATATAGGGACTACAAAAATTGTGGCCATGATTGGGCGCAAAAATGAGTATGGTAAAGTTGAAATTCTAGGTGTAGGTAAATCCAAAAGTTTGGGAGTGCACCGCGGTGTTGTAAACAATATTACACAGACTATTCAATCTATTCAGCAAGCGGTTCAAGAAGCGGAAGCTGCAGCATCAGAAAAGATTGAGGATGTCACCGTTGGTATTGCGGGGCAGCACATCCGTAGTTTACAACATAGCGATTATATCACAAGACCAAATTCAGAATTGGTCATAGATGAAGCCGATATTGATCGTCTTATCAATCAGGTACACAAGTTAGTCATGCTACCAGGTGAAGAAATCATACATGTTTTACCACAAGAGTTCAAAGTAGATGGGCAAGCAGAGATAAAAGAGCCAATCGGTATGTATGGCGGTAGGTTAGAAGCCAACTTCCATGTTGTTGTTGGTCAGGTTTCATCTATTAGAAACATAGGACGTTGTGTTAAGAGTGCAGGCTTAGAGTTAGAAGGCATCACGTTAGAACCCTTGGCCTCAGCAAATGCGGTATTGAGTCAAGAAGAAAAGGAAGCTGGTGTGGCTTTGATAGACATTGGAGGTGGAACAACCGATTTAGCTGTTTTTAAAGATGGCATCATTCGTCACACGGCTGTTATCCCGTTCGGTGGTAATGTTATCACCGAAGATATCAAGGAAGGTTGCTCAATTATTGAAAAGCAAGCCGAACTTTTAAAGATAAAATTTGGTTCAGCATGGCCTGGAGAAAATAAAGACAATGAAATTGTATCCATTCCAGGACTTAGAGGAAGAGAGCCTAAAGAAATTACCTTAAAAAATCTATCGAAGATAATCCATGCTAGAGTTGTGGAAATCATTGAGCAAGTTTACGTAGAGATAAAAAACTACGGTCATGAGGAACAAAAGAAAAAGCTTATAGCTGGTATTGTTTTAACAGGAGGAGGAAGCCAGTTAAAACATTTAAAGCAGCTCGTGGAATATATCACGGGAATGGATACTAGAATTGGGTATCCTAATGAGCATTTAGCAGGTGATAGCGATGAAGATATCGCAAGCCCATTATTTGCTACTGCAGTTGGTCTGGTGATGGACGGTCTCAAGCGACATGAGCGCAGAAAAGCTGAAGCACTAGAGGAAGATGTATTCAAGGCGTCTGAAAACGAAGGTGAACAAGATACAGATCAAGAAGCAGTTATTGAAGAACCAAAGAAAGAGCGACGCTCCTTCTTAGACAAGTTAACCGAGCGTGTCAAAGAATTTTTAGACAACGCAGAATAGGGCTGAGTGTAAAGAAATTGTCCAGTGGACAATTTTAACGAAGAGCCAGCGCTGAGGCGAGGGTTTAAAAAGATAAAACATGAAGGAGTAGATAATCATCATGTGTTTAAAAGAATAAGCAAAATTTAAAAGATATATAAAATCCCAAAATCTCAAAAATATGAGTAGCAGCAACGAATTTGGAAACATCTCATTTGATTTACCTAAGCACCAGTCCAATGTGATAAAGGTCATCGGTGTTGGTGGTGGTGGTAGTAATGCCATTAACCATATGTTTCAACAAGGTATTAAAGGCGTAGATTTTGTCATTTGTAATACAGATGCGCAGGCTCTACAGAATAGCGGTGTTCCTAACAAAATACAATTAGGAGTAAACTTAACTGAAGGCTTAGGCGCTGGTGCTAACCCAGACGTTGGTGAACAAGCTGCTGTAGAAAGTTTGGAAGATATCCGTAGAATGCTCGATACCAATACAAAAATGGTATTCATTACAGCAGGAATGGGTGGTGGCACAGGTACTGGAGCAGCACCAATCATTGCAAAAATGTCAAAGGAATTAGATATTCTCACCGTTGGTATTGTGACTATGCCATTTCAATTTGAAGGTAAAATGCGTAACGAGCAAGCGCAACGTGGTATTGAAAATTTAAGGGAGCATGTAGATTCTTTAATTGTAATTAACAACAATAAGTTACGAGAAGTTTATGGTAATCTTGGGTTTAAAGCTGGCTTTTCTAAAGCAGATGAGGTATTATCAACAGCATCTCGTGGTATAGCAGAAGTGATTACTCATCATTACACTCAAAACATCGATTTACGCGACGCAAAAACGGTTTTGAGCAATAGTGGAACGGCTATTATGGGATCGGCCACGGCTTCTGGTCAGACTAGAGCACAAGAAGCGATTATGAAAGCTTTAGATTCACCACTATTGAATGATAATAAAATTACGGGTGCCAAAAACGTATTGTTGCTTATCGTTTCGGGTTCTCAAGAAATTACTATTGATGAGATAGGTGAAATTAATGATCATATTCAAAACGAAGCTGGTCACGGTGCAAACATCATCATGGGAGTAGGTGAGGATGATTCTTTAGAAGAGTCTATTGCTGTAACCATCATTGCTACGGGCTTCAATATAGATCAACAAAATGAAATTTCTAATACAGAAACCAAAAAGGTCATTCATGCCTTAGAGGAAGAGGTTATTGAAGAGGTAAGTACTCAAGAGAGGGAACCCGCAATCATTACACCAGATATCGTTCTTGAAGAGAAAACGGAAGAGGAAGTAGTGCGTCATACCCTTTTAGATGAGGATGACCTAAACATGTCCAGCGATTCTGATATGGATTTAATTTCCACTACAGATCTTATAAGAAATATGGATGTGATTTACGATGAGGTTTTGGATACTAATTCACAGTTAGACACAGATCCAGACGAATTTATCATCACCCCAATTGAGAATAAGGCAGAGCCTATAGTCGAAGAAAAAGAAGAGCAAATCACACTGACGTTTGACTTGCCATTATCTAACAATGAGCCTGAAAAAGTTGAAGAACCAGAATCTGGCGAGGAAATGATGTTCTTTAGCTTGGATGAAGACGTTAAGGATATGGATGTTAATGAGCCTGTGGAAATCATATCTGTAACCGAAGTTAATGAGAAAGGTGAAAAGCGTTATGCATTAGACGATTTTGAAACGTATGAGTCTTCAATGAACTCTAAATCAGAAACCACTGAAGTCAAAGAAGAAATTGTATTTGAAAAGAAAGTACTTCCTGTAGACGAAACTGAGAAAGAGGTGGAAGAGGAGATAGACCCGATGAACAGTCCAATTTCAGAATTAATCAAAGCACGTGCCGATGAGAGAAGAAAGCACATGAAAGATTTTAACTATAAGTTTAATTCTGCAAAGATAGATGAAATAGAAAAGGAGCCTGCTTACAAGAGACAAGGTGTTAATTTAGAGAATGCACAGCATTCGTCAGAAACCAACGCTTCCAGACTATCGGTCGGTACAGATGATAACGACGATATCCAGTTACGAAGTAACAATTCATTTTTACACGATAACGTAGATTAATAGCAAGTTTAAGTTGAGTGTTTTTACACCATTGTCAAGCCCAAAAAGGTCCTCAAGCTTTTTGGGCTTTTTGTTTTATATCGGTGTAGATACATGACTTTTTTAGTATCTTCGCAGTTCTAAAATATTTGGTTAACCATGAGTTTACAAGATAAGGTGATGACTGCTATGAAAGCAGCGATGAAAGAAAAAAATCAAACGGCTTTAGCAGCTTTAAGAGCTGTGAAATCTGAAATATTGTTAGCGAAAACAGCATCTGGTGGTAGTGAGGATTTATCAGAGGAACAAGAGTTGAAGATTCTATCTAAGATGGTGAAACAGCGCAAAGATAGCGCTGCTATTTTCACAGAGCAGGGTCGGGAGGATTTAGCACAACCAGAATTGGACCAAGCGGAAGTTATCAATCAGTTTTTACCAGAAGCTTTGAGTGATGAGGAAATTGAAAAAGTTGTGGTGATGACAATAGATAGCATAGGTGCTGAAGGCATGAAAGATATGGGTAAAGTAATGGGTATAGTGAGTAAAGAATTAGCTGGTCAGGCAGACGGTAAGACCATTTCTAACATTGTAAAAGCTAAACTTTCTAATTAGTACATTAAAGGCCACGTAGCTCAGCTGAATAGAGCACTGGATTTCGGCTCCAGCGGTCGTAGGTTTGAATCCTACCGTGGTCACGAATACATACTACAAAAAGAAAAAATGCCAAGCTCGCTTGAGCATTTTTTTGTTTGAAGTATGTTCAAAGCGGATCACAAAGGATGCGACAGCAATCCTTGGGATTCGATTTGCCAATGCTCTACTTAAGGCCGTATAGTTGAATTTGTATATGGGATTTTTTGGTTTTCAAAGCGGGGCACAAAGGATGCGACAGCAATCCTTGGGATTCGATTTGCCAATGCTGTACTTAAGGCCGTATAGTTGAATTTGTATATGGGATTTTTTGGTTTTCAAAGCGGATCACAAAGGATGCGACAGCAATCCTTGGGATTCGATTTGCCAATGCTGTACTTAAGGCCGTATAGTTGAATTTGTATATGGGATTTTTTGGTTTTCAAAGCGGAGCACAAAGGATGCGATAGCAATCCTTGGGATTCGATTTATCAAAACTATACCAAGGATATAAAGCAAATGTAAAACTTTAATTTTCAGGATACCAAAGAGTGAGAAATAAGCATTATTTTTGAGGTATAAGCAACACAATCATAAATGAAAAGAATATTAGTAACGGGTGGTGCGGGATTTTTAGGATCACATCTTTGCGAACGTCTTCTTAATGAGGGCAATGAGGTCATCTGTTTAGACAATTATTTTACTGGAGCTAAACGGAATATTGAGCATTTGATGGACCATCATTATTTCGAATTGGTAAGACACGATATTACCAATCCCTTTATGGCCGAAGTTGATGAAATCTACAATTTTGCCTGTCCAGCTTCTCCCGTCCATTACCAATACAATCCTATAAAAACAACAAAAACCTCGGTTATGGGAGCTATTAATATGTTAGGATTGGCCAAACGGGTTAAAGCCAAAATATTACAGGCCTCTACAAGCGAAGTCTATGGGGATCCTACTATACACCCACAACCAGAACATTATTGGGGCAATGTGAACCCTATTGGGCTACGCTCATGTTATGATGAAGGAAAACGTTGTGCAGAAACCTTATTTATGGATTACCATAAGGAGAATAAGGTAAAAATTAAAATCATTCGTATTTTCAATACGTATGGACCTCGGATGCATCCTCAAGATGGTAGGGTAGTGTCTAATTTTATTGTTCAGGCTTTAAGAGGAGAAGACATTACTGTTTTTGGGGATGGGAAGCAAACCAGAAGTTTTCAATATGTCGATGATTTAATCGAGGGTACGGTGAGAATGATGCATACACGTGATAGTTTTATAGGACCTGTAAATATGGGTAACCCTACAGAATTTACCATGTTACAATTGGCAAATGAAGTCATTGATTTAACAGGTTCGAAGTCAAAAATCACCTATTTACCACTTCCAGAAGACGACCCTATGCAACGCCAACCGGATATCAGTTTGGCGAAGCAAGAATTGGGAGGTTGGGAGCCAAAGGTAAATTTAAGAGCAGGTTTAAAGCATACCATCACTTACTTTGATGAACTATTAAGCAGTGGATTGTAAGTTATAGCACAAAAGAAATCCATTATAAACAAAAAAAGGGCTCTACAACTAGAGCCCTTTTTTTGTTTACTATAGTTGTTTCTTATAATGCGAATACAGCTTGTATATGTGTTTGGTAGTGATTGTTATCTAAGCCACTTTCGGCATGGTCTAAAGCAAATTTACCGATAACTTGGGCTCTTATTCCAAAAGTTTGTCTTCTATTCAACCAGAATAAAACCCCACCGCCAAGGTTCAATGAGATATTGGTTTCATCAATATTAAAGAATCCAACACCAGCATTACCATAAAAATCAATCCAATCTGCTGATGGGAAAAGGTGTTTACCAAAATAGTATTTTGCATGCGTGTCAAATGAAAAATAGGTGTAATCCTTTTCCAAAATAGCACCATCAATTTCATCACCTTCTGCAAAAGAGTTTAAGGTAAAGGCCTGCTCAATGGATAATCCAGACGTCCATCCCACTTCTACACCTAGAGAAATTGGGAGGTTAATAGCCCAGTCGGTCATTCCATTTACTGGCGACTGCGTTCCAGCACTATTTATAGCGTTTAGACCAACACTTCCAAACCACTCACTAGAATTTGATTGGCTATATGAATTGAACGTAAAAGTCAAAACCGCTGCTAATAAGAGTAATTTTCTCATGAAAAAATTGATTTTAAAATTCAAAGTTAAACTTTATGACTTATAAAACAAATAAACACACAAAGTTATTTAGTTGTAAATATAATTATTAATGCCTGTTTTTAAAAAAAGACCTGAATAGTTTAAAAACACGCTTTCTGTCTCTAAACAAAGCCTTTCTGTAAGCTTTGTTTGTGATAAAAAAGGGTATTCTTCCTAAAAGAATTACCAAAAAACCATAGTGTTTTAAAAGACGATTCCAAAACTTGTAAAAGGTGACATGCTTCAATTTAAAGTAGTAAAATCGTGTTGTAAAATTGGTTGAGACATATTCTTTGGGAATGTCCTTAAAGAACATAGCGAGGATATTAAAGTAGGACCTTATTACTTTATCTTTTATAATAGAGATTTGATTATTAGAGTGTTTTAATAAAACAATGGTGTCATAGGCCGATCTGAAGCTGATACTATTGTACAAACCCCCATTATCGTTAATTTGATAGTTCAAAACATTATGAAGACCTAAATGCTTTACAGATGGAATGGAAATTCCATTTACCATTTGTCTGGAAGCTAATATATTGGAGCTGCTCAAGGTTTGGTCATGGTAAGTCACAAACAATTTTCTATGCAATTCAACAGCACATATGGCTTTATTGGTCTTTAATCGTGGTAAGTGCTTATGTTCAAAAAAATCATGACCAAAGGTTTGTGGTATAGGTTCATAACCATGATCTCTTAGGAGGTCGAAAGCGGCATCCAAATCGTGCTCAGATACCAATACGTCGATGTCCCCAAGCATCCGTTCGGCGTGATCCTCATAAAAACCACCAGCCAATAAGGCCGCACCCTTTAAAAAAACATGAGTAATGTGATGCGTATTGAATAATGTGGATAAGGCTTCAATTTGATCTAATATAGCGGCATTTCGTGAACGGTTTAAGGCCGTAATGTCTTTAAGGTAGCTTTCAAGGTCTTCAGGTAAAAGATGCAAACGTTGTTTTGCGGTCAACCGACAGTAAATCGCTGGTAAAACTAAGTGCCTGCTTCCTTGCCTAACGATATCATCCCAATCAAAATCAGGATGGCTAAGGGTCTGTTCTAACTCCTTATCGTTACCTTTAAAACTTATTATATCGGCAATGTGGTGGTATGTTGTGGCTAGGTCACCCATAAGAGGAGCTTGTAAGTCCTAAATATAATTAATCTTGGGCGTTAGGCAATGTTTTAAATAGGGTTGAAATTTCTTTTACAACACTCGCCGTATCACTATATGTCAGTTCGTAAATTTTTAATTGGGCTAACCAATCTAAAAATTGTCTGGCATGCTTGGGTTTAGGCGACAACCAGGATTCTGGAATCAAGGTTTCCAAAGGTGTTTTTATAGACAAAGGTTCAAGTTTGGTTGGTTTTCCTTTGGCGTAGTTCACCATAATAAGCGCTTTACAAGAATAGCTGCCTTTTAAAAGTGGGTTTGGTACTAAGTACTTTAAAGGCCCCTTACTTTTATTAAATAAGGTTTCTGGAATCTCCTCAAACGAACGGACCAAAGGGTTTAAAACTTCAAAGGCCCCTTCTTTTAAGGATATGGCAGAAGGATTGCTATAGATATGCAAATCTTTGGAGAGCAGTGGTGAAACATCATCGGCCACCAGCTCAAAACCATGAGCAACTAATAAGGCGCTTAGCGTACTTTTACCTTTACCGGATTCGCCCATAAGCAATAAGGCATGGGTGCCATCCGAAATTGTAGACCCATGAAATGTTCCCACCCAGTCTGATTCTTCCTTTTGGTGGATAAGCGAGAGCAGTTCCATAACAAATTTTCCCTGGATCAAGTGGTAGTCTTTTTTAGGGGCACTTCTAAGCAAGGTTTTATTTTTAAATAGACAAAGCTGGTCCTGATCTAAATACACATCAAAAACCACATTTGGTTTTTTAGTGGTGTTTACTTCTAAATGTGCTATGGACGGGTGAATCGTTTTTTTAACCAACTCAGAATCAAAATTAATCTGAAAGCGTTGACCAAAACATTCATAGTGTATGGAAAAACTAGGAATAACAGGTTTAAAAGAAAGTGTAGCGGAGACCGTTTGGTCAATGTCCTGAGTATGGCATTGCTCTAGGTAGTACTGTATACGGTCTGCAATGGTATCAGCGTTAGCAATATCAAGATTAGAACGAAAGGTATTAATAGATTCAGATTGTAGGTAAGCGTCTAAAAGCGCCTTAAAGTTTTCGTCCACTATACTATAGCGGTTAGACGTTTTATACCATAGTACCCAATGAGAACCAAGCAACTGTTCATATGTTGGCCCTAAACTGTGATTCAAAATGTATTATGAATTAATCAAATGGATTTCCACCTGGATCTGGTGGAGAAGAAGATTGTGCTTTAAGTGGATTTAAAATCACAAAAGTTCCAACAGCAGTTAACGCTGCGTACTTGCCCATCTTTTTAATAGCATCCTTACGTGTGATTTTATCAGTGTTGTTGTCTTTTTTCATGGACTAGCCGTAATTTGTTTCAAAAATAATAAAATAATTTAGTTATCAATGCAAAATGTTAAAAGGTTTATTTTAAAACTAATAATGCAGTTTAAAATTAAGGCTTTTTAACGCAATTATTAAGCGAATATATAAAATAAAGTTAAAAAGCCTAATAATCTCCCTACACTTAGGTCAGTGTAGGGAGTTGCTTTTCTATTTTAAAATTATTTTTTCAGTCTTGCTATAATTACCACTAACAAGATTTATTATATATACACCCGTATATAAGTTGCTGGCATCGATAGTCTGCAGCGTTGCGTTAGATTCTAAGACTTTAGAAGTGACCAAACGACCTTGTATGTCATACACATTAGCTGTAGTATCTCCAGCCAACTGTCCAGCAATAGTTATATTACGATGGTTTTGATTGGCATAAATACTAATGTTATCTAAAGTATTATCTGACGTTGATAATGCACTATTGGAGAATCTTAAATAAAAACGGCCAGTTCCATTAAGGTCTTCTGAAGGAGTTAACACATAATCTGAAGTGTTCAACAGGGTAGAAGTGCTGGTCAAGGTATCGTCTAAATACACCTCGATAGAAGCTGGTAAGGTGTTTTCTGCAATACTAAAGGTTAATTGCTCACCCATGTTCGCATTAACACCAAGGGCAATAGTCGTGTCGTTATAATCATTTTTGCCAATAGCTTGAGTAGCAAATGGTACACCGACATTGTCTTGTACCAAGTGCGAGAATAATGCAAATGCTGGTGCCACTCCGCCAAGTAGACTCGCATCATATCCAGGATCTAAACCTAGACCTGAAGATGGTGTAAAGTAAATTTTAGTAATAAAATTATCAGAGATATTACTTAGATTGATATTTACATTGGTAATTGCAGATGCCATATTTCTACCCGCAATAAAATCATCATCAGTAGAGGTAATACGCATATCTGGTGTACTTGTAGTAAATTGTAGATTACCACCAGTGGGGTTAGAGGCTACAAAGAACCCTTGACCTGGTGCGATATCTACATCCGTATTCTCAAGTGCACTAATAATAGTATAATCATCTGCAGAAGTCCCATTAGTACTGTCGTTATAACCGTAGATCACTTGGGCACTTGGGTCTAATAATGCACTATTTACACTTAAAAAGTCCTGCGCATTCAAATACGATGGGAATGGGTTGCCCACTAAATTCAAAATACTAGCTGTGCCTTGTCCAATGGGAACTTGAACTAAACTTGTATTCACAGTACCCTCAAAGGATACCAAGTTAGAGCCCGCTAAAGGATCTACACCAGTTCTGTAACCAACTCCAGCCGTTAAAGGTGTGGTGTCTGTTTCATCCCATAGCTCAAACGGATTCACAGCATCGTCGTTATCAAAGCCTCCAAAAAGCACATTGGTACCACTTGGATTGGCTAAGATATTGGTGTTATTGGCAATAAATGTATTGAATGCCTGACCTGAAACAGGGGCACTGACTAAATCATTCCCATTAACAGGACCATTATCATTGACATGGCGGTTATAGATGCTGGTTCCACCACCAGAGCTGCTGCCATTCACAATTAAGCTAGAATACTGAGTGCTAGATGAGTTCATAATTAAAGTACCATCATTAATAAAATCCCCACTATATGTAGCATTTCCTCCAATAGTAAGGCTATTGGCTGGGTCAATTGTCACGGTATTTGAAGCATTAATATCAAAAACACCAACGGTAGCATCCACGTCTACAGTTATATCATCATTAATTGTAATGTAATCAGTATCAAGAGGGGGGTTTCCATTTCCCCAAGACCCATCAAAAGACCATACACTAGCGATTGATGTTGTACTTCCAAATCCACCTTGTAAGTCATCTGTGGTAAAATAGGTGTCGAATGCTGCCCCAGCAAATCCAGCGTTGCCACTTCCATCAGGACTAAATGCGAAAAAACTACCAATGGCCTCATTAGATCTATAACCGGTACCGCTAATGTATGTAGCAATAAACTTAAAGGAAGTTGGATTGCCAATATCAGCATTCAATAGGTTAAACGTCCAATCAGAACCATCAAGAGCAATATTCACAGATCCTATGTAACTATGAGGTGATCCATTAGCAAGACTCCATAAGCCTCCAAATGAAGAATCAAAAGCTATCGCATAATCTGCTTCAAAACCAGGTGGAAAATCTAATCCAGCTCTTTCAAGTTCATTTCCGTTGAAACCAGATATAGCTACTCTTAATGGGTCACCAGTATCTGTAAACCCATAGGTGTTTGTAAAGTTACCACTCTCATCAGAATCAATATAGATAACTACCTTGTCATTAAAAGATCCAATACCAGGAAAAAGGGTAAATAATGTCTCTGTTGGACTTGAGTCTTCAAAGTCAATATCTATGACACAATCACCTAAAAAACCGCCAAAGCCTGTATTGCCATTTCCAAAAAATGAATTGGTCTGCCCATTCACAAAAGGCAACCAAAATAATACTATGATAAAAGTGTAAAAATGTCTCATAAGCTTATATAGATTTGATATTTTGCTAATTAGTTATTTTCAAATATAGGATTTTTTTGCAGATTTAGTAAGGTATTTTTTTTATTTAAGTATTCAAAACTTGTGTTTAAGTACTTGCTAATTAGTAGTTTGAAATAAAAAAACGCACTCTTTGTGAAGAATGCGTTTTTTTCAAAAGGATGTATAATTTAGTTTATTTCAAAATAATTTTTTGTGTTTTACTTTCATTTCCGTTACGAATTACCACGATATAAACACCAGTATTTATAGCGTTAGCATCGATACTTTGTAATCTAAGGCTCGATGTTAGAGCCTTGGAGGTAATCAATCTTCCTTGAATATCGTATACACTAGCTGTGGTATTGTCGTCAACCTCACCAGAAATGTTGATAGATCGGTTGGACTGATTTGCATATATTGTTAATGTCTCGAAAGTGTTGTCTGGGGCAGAAAGCGTCGTATTGGTAAAATGAATGTAGAAACGCCCAGTACCTGTAAGGCTTGTGTTTGGTGTTAATACATAGTCTGTTGTGTTTAGCAGCGTAAACGTATTGGTAACATTGTCTTCCAAATAAACGTTAATGGGTTCTGGTAACGATGAGTTTTGTCCTAATCTAAACGTAATTTGTGTTTGTGCAGGTGATTTGACACCTAAAGGAACAACCACTCCATTTAAATCATCTAAAGGTAAAGACTGATTAAAAAATTCAACACCATTATTATCTTCGACCAGATGTGTAAAAATACCCTTTGCGTTACCAAAATGGGCTCCTGTATCATAGCCTGGATCTAAACCTCTTGTATTGTTAGCTCTGAAATACAAATTTGTTTCATAAAAAGCATCTTCGTTAGAAAGAAGAATGTTAGCTATAGGGGTGTTAGAGCTGCTGCTATTTCTACCCAAAATAAAATCATCCGCATTTCCAATACGCGTCATGTTAGCGTTAAAGCTAAAAGTTCCCGAGGCATTGACTGCAACAAAAAAGCCTTGGCCAGGTGCAATGAGTAGGTCTTGATCTGAGTTACTATCCCAAATGGTCCAACCATCCGCAGCGGCACCATCATAACCGTAAATCCCAGCAAAACTTGGGTCAAACATGGCACTATTGGCATCAAGAAAATCACCAAGGTGCAAATAGGCAGGGAATCTATTTCCTATTAAGTTCCAAATTCCGAATGAACCGGTTCCAATCGACACAATAGAGGCACCTGATGTTATTGGTGGACCTTCAAATAACAAATTGCTGCCATCAGTTGTAGCTACCCTAAATCCAGCGCCTTGACCGGTCATTGATGTTAAGGCATTTGACGTGGTATCATAATTATCATACGTGTCGGTATCATTATTAAATGGTGCAAACGCCTTGGTAATACCATCAGCAGCAGTAGCCAAATTTGGGTTGGCCGCAGTAAAATCACCAAAATTTTGCCCTGATAAAGGAGGTGAGATTAAATCATTTCCTTCCGTTAGACCAGAACCAATACCATTAACAAAACGGTTGTAACGGACCGTACCAACTACGCCATTACCATCTGTAGTCTTTAAACTCGAATAACTATTAGATGTAGATTCAAGAGTTAATGTGGTTAAGGTCAAAATGGAACTACCAGTTGTCTCTATCCCAGCACCCGGATTTACAAGTACCGTATTTGCTGATGTTGAAGCGCTAATTATTGGGTGGTTAGCAGTCTGCAGTATGAGCACGTCATCCAATACTGTTGGTACATTTCCACTGCTCCAGTTAGCGCTATTCGCCCAATCGTTATCAACAAAACCTTTCCAGGTTATGGTTGAGAATGGTAGACCAGACGTATTATATAAACCAGGTGAGGCTGTTACTGGATTGGTCTGTATGCTTGTGTGTTGCACAAAAGCACCAAAAAGGTCTTCATTTCTACCTAAAGATTGGTCATTTCCACCTTCAGAACCATAAGAATAGGTTGCAACAACATTACTGCTTGTGTCTTCAAGAGTAACAGTATCACCACCATTATTTAAGCCTAAACCACCAGTAGATGCTACAGTAGAGATACCAGAGATACCTGTTGGTGTACCACCACCAAACACGACTACGGATCCTCCAGCAGGTATGACTACACTGCCAAAGGTGTGTCTCACGCTTACACCGTCAGATAGCGTATAACCCGTAATATCTACCGCAAAAATTTCATTATTAACGAGCTCAACAAATTCGTCATCCGTTGCACTAGGAGTTCCATCTCCATTGGCATCAATAACATTTGAGTCAGCTAAAATTTCATTAATCACAATATTTGGTAACGGAGGTGTATCATCATCAATAATGGTAACTGTATGTGTCGCTTGGGAAATCACCAAACCAGTTACCGAACTGGTTTCGGTTAGGGTTAGCTCTACCGTTTCGTCATCAAAATCCGCATCAGCATTAATATCTATAGTAATGTTTTGTGTACCATCGGCAGTAAATGATAAGGATGTCGGTGAAGTAAAAGCATAATCACCTGCTTCAGCGGTACCACCGGTAACACTAACGTCGATATCAATTTGATTGCCATCGTAGTTTGTAACGGTTATAGGAATATTAGAACTTGTAAAAGTCGTGTTGGTTTCGTTTTCTGTACTTGTTGCAGTTCCAAAACCTATTGTTGGATTTGAGGAAGCAAGTGTTCCCTGAACAAGAACATTATCAAAGCTTATAGATTCTGTACCGGCGTTATTATCCATTTCAACATATATAACCAAGGAGCTGCCAGAAAGTCCACTAACCTGTAAGGTTGCAGTATTAAAATCGTCTATTTCTTGAGCAAACTGAATTATACTTCCGCCATCAATTTGATAGGATGCACGGATAAAATCTTGGTTTTCCATTGTGCCAGTTTCTACAGCATCAATTGATATTGAAACGTCAGTATAACCTGAAATAGGTATAGATGGACTAATCCAAATAGGTCCATTACCAGAACCATTTGTCTGTTGTGTTCCATCAACATCCTGCCCTTCAAAAGCTTCATTTTCAACTCTGAACCAATCAGATGTTGCAGATAAATCTGCGTTAGTTACATCAATTGTCCAACTTACCCCTGTTAAATCTATTGTAGGACTAGAGCCACCAGGGCCTGTTGCACCTTTTCCATTTTGACCAGTAAAATCTTCGGAGTAAAGTGTCGTCTGCCCAAAACCAAGGCTTGTAAATAAAATCGCAACTAAAAATGTGTAAAAATGTTTCATATACCTATAAAATATAGTGTTTGTCGTTAAAAAAATAAAGCGTGGTTAAAACTGTATCGTAGAAGGGGACAGCAAATATAGTAAAACATTAGGTTCACCATGCATTTAAATATTAACAAAGCGTTAATATTAGGTGTAGGGTAGCATCCTCCCGATGATCATACCATACAGATAAGATAGCCGTGTTACTTTTTTAGCAATGGGTCAATAAGTTTTGGTTTACGCTGTAGAAGACTGGTAAATATTAAAGATGCTAAAATGAATATCTCAGAAATTCGAAATAAGGTCATAGGTCCAAAAATCTGCAGTGCTATTATTATGTAATTAGCTGTTTATCAGCATTTTGTTGTTGTTGTAGTTGACAATGTTATAAACATTTGAGCGAAAGAGTTGCACCTTACCCTACTAAAAAAGCAAATATAAAAATGTTTTATAAAGTATAAATAATTTATAATCAGTGTATTACATAGACTAATATTATACGACGTTTTCTTCTTCAAACCAAAAAATACACCAAGAATTTGTTAAGAACTTTGTTTTAAAAAACACATAGCAATTCGCATCTTTGTAAGTGTTGTGAAGGCACTGACTGTCAGTGTACTGCAGCGAAGTATATTTTTATAATTAAAAAATTTTTAAGCCAATGGCAGTAAAATTTAAGGCGCAAGCCAAACGAAACCCTCAGGACATTCCATTACCTGAGAAGTACTACGCAGCAGCGATAGCTGATGGCGAAGTAGATTTAGACATGCTCGCGGAGCAAATTGCGTACGAGTGTACGGTCACCGAATCGGATTGTTATGCCGTGTTGCTCTCTTTAGAGCGTAACATCATTCAATCCTTGGATGCTGGTCGTATTGTAAAACTCGGCCGCTTGGGTAATTTTCAAGTCGGTCTAAGCTCGGAAGGAGTGGACACTGAAGACGAGGTCAACGCCAGTCTCATTACAAAATCACGTATTTTGTTTAGACCAGGAAAGCGTTTACGGCAATTACTAACGTCCTTGAGTTACAAAAAAGCGAGTTAGGATCCGCTTGTTACAATAGCCTAGAGCTATGTTGGCCTTGAGTGTTTCTTACCGCTCAAGGCCTTTTTTTTAAATACAATTGTTGTTCCGATAAAGCGAAGCGCCTCGGCATCTCATCATAGCACAACAAAAAATCTTTAAAACTCCCGCAACTTCCTTTAAAAAGGTCAGCACCTTATTGTAAAGCGTTCTGCACCTTGTTAATTAAAGTTCGGCACCTTTCCTACTAAAGTTGCGCAACTTCCATAAGGTTACTAATTTTAGGGGTGTTACAGGTCTTATTTTTAGGTTTCGACCTCAGATTATTTTACGGGAAAAATGAATTGAAGCGAAGGGATAAGCAAAAATGAACAGGAGTAAAAACACACTAGCATTAAATAAAGCCATAAAAAAAGCCTAAAAAGCGAGTTAGGATCCTTGTTTTTTAGGCTAAAGCTATCTTGGCCTTGAGCGTTTCTTACCCACTCAAATCGATAGTATGTGGTTACAAAAGTACAGATTTATGGCTTTGACGCCTAATTTTATAGACTTTTTTGCAGGTGCTGGTGGGTTTTAAGACCAAGCAGAGGATAAGCCTGATACACGTTGCCTTAATCATTTGTTAAATGAAAAGGCAGATTTTTTTATGGGAGGTTATGGGAATTAGTTTAGTTTTGTTTCCATAAACAGAAACCTATCTAAACGTTGCTTAGAGACGTGTTATGACGTTTCCATGGTTTACATTATATTGTAACAAGAAAATAAGCGATAGTTCCTTTCAGGTAGAGCGTTACATGCCATACCAATGGTTAAGCAAAGAGTAACTAAAATGAAGAAGATAACAAAACAATCAAAAATATACATTGCAGGGCATAAAGGTATGGTCGGTTCGGCCATTTGGCGTTGTTTAGAGGCAAAGGGGTACACCAACCTCATTGGCAAAAGCAGTAAAGCACTCGATTTAAGACAGCAGTCTGAGGTGTACCGGTTTTTTGATGATGAAAAGATAGAGGTGGTCATTGATGCGGCGGCACGTGTGGGTGGCATTTTAGCCAACAATACCTATCCCTACCAATTTCTGATGGAAAACATGCAGATTCAAAATAACCTGATTGATGGTGCCCTATCGCATGGTGTTGAGAAGTTTATATTTTTAGGAAGTTCCTGTATTTATCCAAAGCATGCCCCACAACCCTTAAAAGAGGAGGCGTTGCTTACGGCACCTTTAGAGCCCACTAACGAGTGGTATGCCATTGCAAAAATTTCGGGTGTTAAGGCCTGTGAAGCCATCCGTAAGCAATATCATAAGGATTATGTGAGTATGATGCCCACCAATTTATATGGGAGTCACGATAATTTCGATTTAAAAACCTCACACGTCTTACCGGCGATGATCCGAAAGTTTCATGAGGCCAAATTAAACGATCATAGTACTGTACAGCTTTGGGGCACTGGCACTCCAATGCGCGAGTTTTTGTATGTAGACGATTTGGCAAAGGCGGTAGTCTTTGCTTTAGAGAACCAATTGCCAGAGCATTTATATAATGTAGGGACAGGCAAGGATATCACCATTAAGGAACTGGCAGAAACCATTCAACGAATCGTCGGACACCAAGGGGCCATCGTTTGGGATAGTACAAAACCAGACGGCACCCCACGGAAACTCATGGATGTGTCTAAGTTAAATGCCTTAGGGTGGCACTACCAAACCGAGTTAGAGGAAGGCATACAAAAAACCTATCAATGGTTTTTACAACATCAAGACAACTTTAAGGAAGTAAAAATTTAATGAAGAGTACTAATGACAAACAATAAGACGCAAAAAGTAGCATTCATTACGGGCATTACGGGACAGGACGGTGCCTATCTGAGTGAATTTTTGTTAAAAAAGGGCTACGTGGTACATGGTTTAAAACGCCGTTCATCACTGTTTAATACCGACAGGATCGATCACTTGTACCAAGACCCTCATGTAGACCATCAAAACTTTATACTACATTATGGCGATATGACCGATAGTACCAATCTAACACGGTTGATCCAAAAAATTCAACCCGATGAGATTTACAATCTTGCGGCCATGAGTCATGTACGGGTATCTTTTGAGATGCCAGAATATGTGGCCGATGTAGATGGTATCGGCACCTTAAGACTATTAGAGGCCGTACGTTTATTGGGTTTAGAACATAAGACCCGTATCTATCAGGCTTCGACTTCAGAGTTGTACGGAAAGGTACAAGAAGTACCCCAAACCGAAACCACACCGTTTTATCCAAGAAGCCCTTATGGGGTGGCCAAGATGTATGCCTACTGGATTACGGTGAACTACCGGGAAGCCTATAACATGTTTGCCTGTAACGGAATTTTGTTTAACCATGAATCGCCCATACGTGGAGAAACTTTTGTGACCCGAAAAATAACCAGAGCGGTCGCTAGGATTGCCTTGGGCTTACAGGATAAGTTTTATCTCGGAAACCTTGATGCCCAGCGCGATTGGGGCCATGCCAAAGATTATGTGCGTATGATGTGGCTAATTTTACAAGCAGAACAACCAGAAGATTGGGTAATAGCTACTGGCAAAAAAACGACCGTACGCGACCTTGTCAAAATGGCCTTTGCAGAAGTGGGCATTAGCTTGCGTTTTGAAGGAGAAGGTCTTGATGAAAAAGCATTTGTAGTGTCTTGTACTAACAGAGCCTACCAACTGCCAGTGGGTAAAGAAGTATTGTCTATAGATGCCAGATACCATAGACCTACCGAAGTAGAACTGTTAATTGGAGATGCTTCAAAGGCCAAAGAAAAATTAGGTTGGGAATGCCATTACCAACTAAGTGATTTAGTAAAGGACATGATGCAGAGCGATCTCAAGCTGATGCAAAAGGACCAGTATCTAAAAGACGGCGGTTACCAAACCATGAACTATTTTGAGTGACTACAAGTTTGAGTGAAGCTTACAGTTAAATGATACATTGAATAGGGGTTACTTTCAAATACCAAAGGCTTATATATGTCTTAACTTAAAGTCTCCTTTGTTATGATGCTAAGAGAATTGTTTTAGATTTGCCTAATCGTATTTCAGTTTTAAATAAAAAGCCTCGAAAACACTTAGATGAGAAGCAATAAAATTCTTAATGGTTTGCTCAATAAACTGAGTTTTGACAAAAACTCTTCAGAAGTTTTTGTGCAATCCTTTAAGTCTTCAATTGTTAAGGCTTCTGGAATGGCTTTTGGTATAATAGTAAGTATTCTCCTTGGGAGATACTTGGGGCCTGATGGTATTGGAATTATCAATCTTTCCAATAGGGTGGTTTCTATATTGTTGTTAATAGCTCTTTTTGGCATGCAACAAGTTATTGTAAAGGAGGTGTCTCTTGGTGCTAGTAAAAGGGATAATAAGAGAATAGCAAGCAATGTTGTAACTACCTATTTTTTTAATGGTATCCTAAGTATTTTTTTGGTAACGGTCATGATACTTCTTACACCTTGGTTGGCCAATACTGTTTTTGATAATCCGGAACTTGAAATCCCATTACTTATTTTTTTGATTATTGCACCATTTCAGGTATTTGCACGGTTATTTTCTTCTGGGCTAATAGGCTTTAGAAAAATATGGCAAGCCAGTTTAGTAGACCAAGCATTGAGTTTAATCTTAGTAAGTATAGGCTTGGGTGTGATAGTATTTTTTAATTTAGAATTTACCGTAATTAATGTAGCATGGTGTTATGGTATTTCTAGAATTCTTGTCTTTTTAGTTACTGGGATTTATTGGCACAGCCTTTTTAAAGAATACAAGCAAGTAAGCAATAAGCTAAAGTCTATTTTAAATATGGGGTTTCCTATGTTTGTAGCGTCATTAACCGCATCGTTGTCTAATAATATTGATATTCTGTTTTTAGGATTTTTAAGTACAACCTATGAGGTGGGTTTATATACGGTGGCCGCAAAGATTGCATTTATGACGTCTTTTTTTCTTGCAGTTGCGCATAGCGCCATATCCCCAAAAGTGGCTATTTTATATGATGATGAAAATAAGGCACCCTTAGAAAAAATGATACAAACTATTACTTTGATATTAGTGATACTTGGTGTATTGAGTTTATTGATTTTTGTAATATTTGGACACACACTTCTAGGTATTTGGGGGACTGAGTTTAGAGAAGCCTATCTTTTATTGGTCATTCTTAGTATAGGGCAATTTGTAAATATTGCTACAGGTACCGTAGGGTCGTTATTTTCCATGACTGGTTTTGAAAAGAATTTATTATGGATTAATGTAATATATCTTGGGTTTAATATTTGCATTTCATACGTTCTTATCTCAATGTATGGAGCTCTTGGAGCAGCTGTAGCAATGGCTGTCTCTGTAGCACTATTTAATATCTTCAAAGTGATTATGGTCAAACGGTTGGTAGGTATTAATTTAATATCAATAGGTTTTTTGAAAAAATAATAATGACGCAGCAACTTAAAATAGAGCGCTTCAACAAGGATTTACCATTGATAGCAGATTTACGGGCATTGATAAAGGAGAAGTATGCAGATTTGTTTTACGCAGTCATTGTTCATGGGAGTGTGGCAACCAATGAAGTTGTTCCCTATAGTGATTTTGACGGGCTATTAATCATAAAAGATGAGTTTGCTAATTCAAACCGATTGCAACGGTTTAAATTAGACTCCACGAAATTGATATTGAAGTTTGATCCGTTGCAACACCATGGATGGTTTCAAATTAAAGAAAGTGATTTGAATAATTATCCTCAGTATTATTTACCCTATGAAATATTAGAACACTCCAAAGTTATCTTTTCAAGAAAAGATGATTTGTTACTCAATATAAAGTTTGACGAATCAAAAATTGATTATAAAAAAAGTTTAAGTCAATTAATTACAGGCATACAACAGCAATTAGATGGTGATGTTTCTAAAATGAGAATGTACGAGTTCAAAAGCTATTTAAGCAAAATTATGCTCTTGCCATCAATGTATTATTCAGCAAAGTATCGAAAAGGCATATTTAAAAAAGACAGTTTTGAGCTTGTAAAACCACTTGTTTCAGAAAATGCTTGGCATTGTATTGAAGTATCCTCAGATATACGACAAAATTGGTCTTATAAAATTTCAGTATTCCAAAAACGCATTATGACTTTGCCAAATCGTATTTTTAGACGTCTTACAAAAAGATACATTTCACCAAATATCCCACAAGAATTTTCAAATAAAATTGATTCTAAGTTTTATAAAAGTCTCGAAGAATTAATTGATAAGATTAATAAAGATATATTTGTAGCTTGATTGTTATTTTATGGTAAAAAAATCACTTAAGCTTTTACGATATTATTTTCAAAAAAAAATATTAAGAACTAGGAGAGATGTTCCAATTTATATTTTTGGTTATCACAAATGCGGAACCAAATTACTTGGTAAAGTATTTCTACAATTGAGTTTAAAATATGGCTGGGAGTATAAAAGTGTAGCTGGTTCTACTGATAAAATTCCAGATGCAGATGTGGTTTTCTTTCTACATTCACAAATAGACTATTCTAAATTGCCAGAAAAGTACATAGGAATTCATATGGTTAGAGATCCTAGAGACATCATTATTTCTGGTTATTTGTATCATAAAAGAACTACTGAAGAGTGGTGCGTAAATAAGAACTTCCAAACAAGTAAGCCAATTAAATATCCTCAAGTACCTAATTCTCAAATGTACCGTTCAGAAGAATGGAAAGTTAATTACTTGAAGAGTTTAGAGGGTATGTCTTATCAAGAAAAAATCAACTCTCTAGATCAAGATGAAGGTATAATGTTTGAAATGAACCACTATGGTAAATGGACAATTGAAGACATGCTTAAATGGGATTTTGATAAAGCCAATTGTCTTGAGTTGAAGTTTGAAGACGTCATGAGCAATTATGATAATGAAATGATGACGGTGTTTAAACATTGTGGTTTTTCAGGAGAACAACTACAAGTTGCTAAGGCTTACGCAGATAAAGAAGATATGAACAAGATGAGCAAAAAGGATATAGAAAAGAATCCGCATATATCCTCTGCTAAAACTAAAAAATGGGAACGTTACTTTACCAAAGATCACCTGAAATATTTTAATGATAATTACGTAGACGTTTTAAAGAAGTATAAATATTAACTAAGCATGAAATTAATAGATATACCCAAAAAATATAATGAAAATGTCTACCATGATGTTATCGATAATCAAGTTGAGAATCTATCAAAAGTAGAAGGTGTTATCTCTATTTATCAAATTGGTGGGCTGTCAACACCGGGTATTTCAGATATCGATTTAGTGGTCGTGTTTAAAGATGGAGTGCAATACCATAAAAACCCACGTGTTTTCAACTCAGGTATAGGAAACTATTTATTTACGCACGGTTTGTATGGTGCATCAGAAGGCCAATTTCAAGACTGCTTAAAGTATACGTTTTTTCACAATTTTAGGTTGCTATACGGGAAAGATATCAATTTAGATAATACAACCAATCCCAAAAACCAACAGATTTTAAAGGAACAGATTGCTTTAGAGTTTTTGTTTAAAATGTACATTAATCTGGCGGTTCAGAAGTCTTATAAAACTATTAAGCTAAGATCACTTTTCTTGCACATAAAGGCATTACCTTATGATTTTGAATTTCTAAATATTAATCCTGTCGAGGTTTTAGACCTTGTTCATGAAGGAATTCGTTTAAGAAATGATTGGTTAGAAGGAGGTGTTTCAAAACAAGATGTCGTAAAATGGTTTAGATTGTTCTTTAAGACCTATGAGTTGTTTTTAGTAGATCTTTTTAAAGATAAAAGCCTGTGTGCACCTTTGTTGAATTTCAAAATTGCACCAAACATTAATATCTCTAATTCCGAAAAGCTAAGTTTTAGCAAGAAAGGATTTGTGTTTCCTGATGCATTCAATATTTTGGATAAAAAGTATTTTAAAGCATTGAACAGGTTCAATACTTTTAATTTTAACATACCACTCAACTTAGACGCTCCGGATATTGTAAATTCTTATTTTAATTATGCTAATGAGGTTGGCAAATACAATAAAGCCCACTTACCTCATTTTATGACCTTAACGTCTAGTCTAAAAGTCTATAAGGAATGAGCAGTAATAGATTGAAAATAGAGTGGTTAACTAAGTCATTAGCAATGAAAGCATATTTTGATGGTGATAGGACGATGCAATACACAGGAGGTACGCTTTATGAAATAGATGCAATTGAAACCTTGTCTAAAAACTATGACATTTCAGTTAACTTTAATTATATAAAGACTGAAAATACTCTTACATACTATTTCAAGCGTCATAAAAAATTTCTTAATGCTGATATTTGTGTGACCGATCCTTATGTTCTAGCATTTAATAAGCTAGATTATAAGAGGTACAATATTGCAATCATCCATCATATTGACGAGGGCTTGACTAAACAAACTAAGTTTGGTAAATATTTTTTAAAGCAACTTTTAAAAAATTTAGCTAAAGTAGATTTAGTAGTAGTTGTGTCTAAATATTGGGAAAATTACTTGGCTTCTAAAGAGATACAAAATATTAAAATTATTTATAACTCATATCACTTAGAGGATTTTGAAGTTGAAGATTATAAATTGGCGAAATTAAAAAAGAAGCTACAGCTAGATTCAGAAAAACCTACAATCTATTTAGGTAAACTCGGAAAAGGTAAAGGTGTGGAAAAAGTATTGCAGTATATTGATGTTTCTAAATATAATTTGATAGCCACAGGGAAAAACAAATCAACATCTGATTATTACAGAACAGTTTTTTTACCAAAAGAGGACTTTCCTGCATTATTAAAACTTGCAGATGTAGTATTGTGTATGTCTACGATGCCAGAAGGGTGGAATAGAGTTGCACACGAAGCTATGCTTGTAAAAACACCAGTAATTGGTTCTGGATCGGGCGGTATGAAAGAGCTTCTTGATAACGCTGGGCAAAGTGTAATTACAGAATTTTCACAACTTGAATCCAAAATTCAAAAGGTAATAGAAAATAAAATGGAGTTAGGTAATTTAGCCTTCGACTATGTAAAACAGTTTAATTCGGAATACTTTAACTCAGAATGGATCTCAATAATTAAAAATGCAATTCAGAAGGTTAATAGGTAAAGGCTATGTGTGGAATAAACGGAATTTTTAAAATATCTCATTCAGACCTCAATTTATCAAAGCATATTACTGCTATGAACAATAAGTTATCTCATAGAGGGCCAGATGATAATGGATTTTGGATTGATGAGAGTGAAAAACTAGCCCTGGGCCAGACTCGCCTAAGCATATTAGATTTATCTAGTGCTGGTCATCAACCTATGCATGACTTATCAGTTAATAATACTATTACTTACAATGGGGAGATATTTAACTATAAGTTACTCAATGAGAGGTTTTTAAAACACGAAAAATTTAATTCTCATTCAGATACTGAAACCTTGTTGAAGCTTTACAAGAAGTTTGGTATAGAGATGCTAAAGCATCTTAACGGCATGTTTGCATTTGCATTATGGGATTCAGAAAAAGAAGAGTTGATTCTGGCTAGAGATCGTTCAGGTAAAAAGCCACTTTACTATACTCAAATGAATGGTCATTTTTTATTTTCTTCTGAACTAAAAGCCTTATTTGAAATACCATGGGTAAAAAAAGAAATAGACGGAAGAGTTCTTTATGACTTCTTGACATTTAATTCGGTCCCTACACCCAACACAATGTTTAAAGACATTTTTAAGTTTAAGCCAGGGCATTGTATGGTTGTTGGTAAGGACGGCATTAAGGCTTATGAATCTTTCAATGATTTAAAATATAAAAAACTCAACTTTACTTCTGAAAAGGAGTTAGAAGACCTCGTTTATAATAAGTTAGAAGAATCGGTAAAGCTAAGAATGATTTCAGATGTACCAGTAGGAGCTTTTTTAAGCGGAGGTGTAGATTCTTCGGCTATTGTGGCGCTTATGCGCCAAAATACTCCTAACGAAATTAAGACCTTTACTATTGGTTTTGAAGATCAGCCCGATTATAACGAATTGAAATATGCCGATAAGATATCAAAACGTTATAATACCAATCACTTTGTCAAAACTGTAACGCCCAATGACCTACTGGAATTTATTCCAAAGATTACAGATATATACGATGAACCTCAGGCAGATACCACGGCAATACCTATTTACTTTATCTCTCAACTGGCAAAGGAGGAGAATATTAAAGTGGTTTTAAATGGTGATGGTCCAGATGAATTATTTAGTGGCTATAAAAATTATGAACGTTATGTAAAAACATATCAATATTATAAGATTGTAGAAAAAGCGCCTGGTTTTATTAAGGGAATTGCAAATACTTTAATCAATAAAATTAGACCAGGCAGTCCTATAGGCGAAATAATCAATAGATTAAATAATAAGCAAGATTTTTATTGGCCAGGAGCAGGAGGGATGAAAGAAGGAGTAAAAAGTAGCTTAATCTCTAAAGAATTTATGGAGAGTGTCAATGGACATTCGTCATATGATTATGTTCAGAAGTTAAAAAAGGACTATTATACATTTTTAGATGGCCAGGAATTTGATTTTATTAATTGGTTATGTTATTCAGGTTATAGACAAGCGATAACCGAGCGTTTTTTGTTTAGAGCAGATCGCTTGGGTATGGCACATTCCATCGAAGCTCGTAGTCCGTTTTTAAATCACGAAATGGTGCAGTTGGCCTTATCCATCCCGGGGGAGTATAAAATAAAAAATGGGGTTAATAAATACATTTTAAAAAAATCACTAGAGCGCATATTGCCTAACGAGATATTATACAGAAAAAAAATGGGGTTTAATTTGCCAATTAGAGAGTGGGCAAAGGACACAATATATAACGGGGTCAAAGATGAAATTAAACAGTTTAATAAAGAAACAAATTTATTTAACTTAAACACGGTCAATTCTCAACTTCATTATTTAAAAGCGGGTAATGAAGACTATACCAATTCAATTTGGACCATATACTTCTTGATCCATTGGTACAAAAAATGGATTTAGATCTAATATTTATAATTTTAGATTGAATGGATAAGATACTGATAGTAGGGTCTAATAACAATGCAGCACTAGCTATTGCTCAAGATTTGGGCAATGATTATAAAATTATTTGTTTCGGGTTCAAGGAAGATTTTAATAAGGTACAATACTCGCGATTTCTTTATTCTTATCATAATATTTCAAAAGTATCATCTATCAAAGAAATTGAAGATAGTATTGTCAAATTGACTATTGAAAAAAAAATAAATTTTATCATTCCAACTAATGACAGGTTTACTTTGTTACTTAGTAGAGATACTATCAGATCAAGAATAAATAACGTTATAATTACAACACCAGAGTACAAAATACTAATCAATGGAATAGATAAACTTAAAGTTACTAAAATTGCTCAAAAAGTAGGATTAAAGACACCACTAACCTATTTAAATAGTTATGAAAAGATTAGTAAGTTTCCAGTTTATATGAAATCAAGAATTAGTTGGGATATTACAGAGGGTAAGTTTGAAAAGGGGATTGTGAAGAAAATTAACAATCATGTTGAATTAAGAAGCCATTTACAAAACTATGATACCAATAAAATATATATACAGAATCAAGTTTTTGGTAATGGTTGGGGTTTAGAGGTTATTGCTAAAAATGGTATTCTGTTAAATTATTTCGCACATTTAAGACTAAGAGAGTCAAATCCTAAAGGGGGGTATTCATCTGCAGCTAAATCTATCATCCCAAAAAGTTTCTACTTGGAAAAAATAAAACTTATTTTAAAAGAATTGAATTGGACTGGTGTAGCAATGTTTGAATTTAAAGGTGACTACCAAAATAAAGATTCAAATTTAATTGAAATGAATTGTAGGTTTTGGGGTTCACTGCCTGTGGCTTTGCATTCAGGGAATAGATTTCCTTATAAGCTCATCAGTATGCATGAAGGAAAAAAAATAAACCAGTCGGAATACAACTCAAATATTAAAGTGCGTTGGCTCCAAGCAGACATTATACATTTCATTAAAGTATTAACTCTAAAAAATAGAAAGCACTATAATATTCCATCCCCACTAGTCACTTTTAAAAATGTTTTTTTTAAGAAAATGAAAGGTTATAATTATATTCATGGTGACTGGAGACCTGGTTTTTATGAGATAACGATTGGTTTTTTAAAAAAAATATATGGTTAAAGGAATACTACATGTTCATTCTGATTTTTCCTATGATGGAATTAATTCTATCGAAGAAATTGCTAATTGGGCGAAGTCTGAAAAAATCGATTTTGTTATCCTTACGGAACATGATAATGATTTTAATGATGAAAAATTTGACTCTTATTTAGAGGAATGTCGCAAAAACTCAAATAATATTATTATCGTGCCGGGTATTGAATATTCTTTTGGAAAGAAAAGACACATTCATATCAATGTTTTTGGTATTGATCAATTTTTAAATACAAATAATACTATAGAGGATATCCCGAGATTTTTAAAAACGGTTAAAAGTTTGAATGGTATAGCAGTTTTAAATCACCCAAAATCAATAGTTAAGGAGCTGGGATTTATTGATCTATCCAGTCTATTTGGTGTTGAATTATGGAATACCAAAAGTGACTTTCTATATTCGCCAGACCCCAGAACATATAAATTAGTAAAAGAAAAATTAATGAATAAAGCTGTTTTTGTTACATCTGATATTCATACCATTCCAAAAAATGAATATGCAAAAATTATTTCTATGGAAACGGTTGCTGACATCAATAGTGTAGTTACATTGATAAGAAATAGAAGCTTTTATTGTGTTTTCAATAATGCTATAATTGAAAATACTTTTAAAGATATTCAATTGAACAAAGTTCTTTTATTCTTAGCTGGTTCTCACCATAAAACTTATAGATTTTTAAGAAGTATTAAAAGGGTTTTAGGATTAAATGTGTCACCCAAAATTGTTAAAATGATAAAACTAAAATGAGTTTAAAAAGTAAAATCTACAAAGGGTTCAAGAATTTTGCTAATTCAAAGGCTTCAAGAAACAGTGATTTCGGTAGCAGAATTTTTATTTATCATAATGTTGGGGACGGCCAGGTAGATGCTTTTGAAAAACAAATGGTGATTTTAAAATCAGAGTTTGATGGTTTCGTTAATGTCACAGAATTTGTGAAATTAGTTCAAGATGGTTTATTGAACTCAAAAAAAATTGCTTGTATTACTTTTGACGATGGTTTCTATGATGTTTATAAAAATGCAAAACCAATTTTAGACAAATTAAATATTTCTGCTACTATTTTTTTAAATCAAATGTTGTACGAATTAACAAATGAGCATCCAGAAAAATTAGAAGGATTTGTTAATGATAAATTTCCACGCCTATCTAGAAGTCATCAAAATTTAAGAGGACTTACAGCAGTACAGCTAAAAGAATTTATTGAAGACGATTATGAAATAGGTGGGCATACTTATTCTCACGTGTCTGTGTCAAAAATAAAAGGCAGTCTATTCGAACAGGAAATAACCAATCAACGTCAATTCCTAAAGGACAATTTTGGATATGTCATTAAGTCTTTTGCCTATCCATATGGTCGAAAAAAGGACATTCCGTCTTGGGGAGCTAAAATTTTGAAAAATTGTGGCTACACTAGTGGGTTTACTGGAATAAGTCAAGACATAAGTAAATTTGAAAGAATTAATCAGTTTGAGTTTCCTAGAACTAGTGTGTCATTAAATATTTCTGAACAAGAGTTTAGAAATTTAATTAAAGGTAGCGCCGATATTTTAGATAAATTAACAAGACAGTACAAATGACGAAAAGGATTTTATGGGTTACCGCTAGTTTTAATCATTATAAAGCACGTTTTTTAAATCATTTTGGGGCTGAAAATAGTATTGTGCTAACCTTGTTAACTGGAACCGGTAGAAGCAATATGGGGGATCAAGAAATAGATGAAGATTGGTCTTTTAAACATATAAAGGTTGAAGTGCCTAAAAAGGATTTTGGAAGGTCTAAACAAGTTAAAGAAAAACTACAAACCATATTTGCAGATTTTGACTGGGTTTTAATACCTGCAGAAAAGAAGAATATTTCCTTATTGTTATTTACGCTAAGTTTGAAAAATAAGCATCCCAGTGTTCGACTTTTTTCATATAACCATTTGCAATTTAAATCTAAAAACAGACTACTTTCTATATCTGATAAGACGTTGACAAGATTCTTTTATAATAGACTGGATCGCGTTATTTTTTACACAGAAGAAAGTTGTAAACGTGCCGTTAATATGAAAATGATTAATAAAAATAAAGCCTATTGGGCTAATAATACTATCGATACTACAGAGGTTGAAAAGTATTATCAATTTGAGCTGCCACCCAAACATGAGCAAAGAATACTTTTTATTGGTCGATTAATTACCTCAAAACGAATAGATGATTTAATTGTCTATTATGAAGCATTACAGAGGCATTTGCCAAATCTCTATTTAGACATCATTGGTGATGGTCCAGAAGGAGCAACAGTCAATAAAGCCATAAAACACAATAAAAATATTATATGGCATGGTACCATTGTAGATGAGGCGCGCATCGCACCAATTATGCGAAGAGCGTCCCTAGTATTGGTGCCAGGTCTGTCAGGCTTATCCATCAATCATGCCTTTGCTTATGGTAGACCATATATTACATTAGCAGCCGAAAAACACGGACCAGAAATAAGTTATGTAGTCCATGGTGAAAATGGCTATGTTTTAGATCGCAATTTTGGGGAGAACATCAAAATATTAAAAAACCTTCTTGAGGATTATGAGCAGCTTGCTGCGTTTTGCAGAAATGCAAAGGCGACAGGAGATACTCTAACGGTTGACCAATGGGTGGTGCAAATGAAATCAAGCCTGATAGATGCAGAATAATAAGAAGCCAAAAATATTATTTGTAGGACCAACTCCACCACCGTACTCAGGTCCGGAATTGAGTATGCAACAATTTTTGGAATCGGATAGCCTCAATGAAGCCTTTGATATCAAATTCTTAAAAACAAACTTTAGAAAAGACAACACCAAAAAAGGAAAGTTGGATCTATCTATGCTCGGTAATTTTTTTAGTTACTTTTCAAGATTACTTAGGTTGTTGTTTGCTCATCGCTTTAAGTGCGTCTATTACCCAGTAACACCAACACAAATTGGTTGGATTGGACGAGATACGTGGACCATCTTATTGAGCAAGCTGTTTGGTGCAAAGGTCATCATTCATTTAAGGGGAAGTCATTTTAAATTAAATTTCCAAACGTTTAATGGTGTTATAAAATGGCTGGTAGGTTGTAGTTTAAGACGTGTAGATAGAGCCATTGTTCAGGCAGCCTATCTTAAAGACCAGTTTCAACCTTATATAAATGAGTCAAACGTGTCTGTACTTTATCAAGCTATGGATATTAATGTGTATTCTAATTCTCATAATACAGCCCAAGAGGATGGTAAGATTTTAATAATGGGTCATATGACCAAGGCTAAAGGTTATACTGATATTTTAAAAATAATTCCTGACATTTGTGAAGCGTATCCTCATGTAAAATTTTACTTTGCAGGTAATATGAGAAGGGGTGAGCGCGGTGTGTTTTACAACCAATACACTGGTAAAAAAATTCAGTACGAAGACCCTTTTGAGGCAGAACAGCATATATTGCAGTCTAAATATAGTGGTAACTATGTTAATTTAGGAGTCATAAGCGGAGATGAAAAAATGAAGCACATACAGTCCACAGCTATTTTTTTAACAGCCTCATACTCAGAAGGGTTTTCGAGGTCTTTATTGGAAGCCATGGCTATGGGCAAACCTGTGGTCTATACTCCTGTTGGGGCACACCGTGAGGTTTTTGAACATGGTGTTCATGGTTATACGTTTGTACCAGGGGATTTAGAACAAATGAAAGCAGGTCTTACGGCATTGTTGGCTAATGGATCCAAAAGATTGGAGATAGGTAGAACTAACAGATCCTACGTCGTTTCAAATTTTTCTATTGAAAGGATTGCCTCAGAGTTTAAAAGTATAATCTTTAAAACATTGGAATCATGAAAACCCTAATTCGCAAATTGATACATTATTTAGGAAATGTATTGCGTTTTTTTCAAATGACATTCCTAAGAGCATCTGGTGCTAAAATAGGGAAGAATACCATGATTAGTTTAGGAGCCAAAATCGATGTTCGACGAGGTAAAATAACCATAGGCGACCATTGTTTAATAACTCATGGATGCTATATTTTATCGCATGATGGTGCGGCACACGTTATTGATGCTAACGACAATGGTACAGGTTATGTTACCATTGGGAATCATGTATTTATTGGGGTGAATTCAGTAGTGATGCGTAATGTTACCATTGGTAACCATGCGATTATTGGTGCTGGTTCGGTCGTTAATAAAGATATTCCGGAAGGAGCCATTGCTGCAGGGAATCCCGTAAAAATCATCAAACAGTTAGAGCCGCCTTATCAGCCATTACCAAAGGTGCATAAAGATTTATCATGATTATAGTTCCACTATTAATTATAGTTGTCATCTTCATTGTAAGATTTCAAAAGGGTATGTTCGCTGCGTTACTGATTATTGTTGCCACAAAGTCATTATTAGACGCTTTTTGGGAATATAGAATAGGACCATTATCTTTTATTTCATTTCAAGGTCTAGTCATTCCTTTCCTTTTCATGAAAATTTATTCGAATAGAAAAGTTTTGCCAAAAGCAATTTCAATAAATGCTTCTTTAATTATAATTTCATACTCGATTGGTTTAATTTTTGCTTTACCAGTAGAACCTTTAGCTACTTTCGAGTTAATAATAATTAATATCAATATTTTTTTAGGTTTCTTCCTAATTCCTATGCTTGTAATTACCCCTAAGAGACTTAAGCAGTTTTTATTAGCTTTAATATTTGGTGGTATTTTTCCTATATTGGTTAGTGTATATCAATTCATTACAGGAGATATATTTCATGTACGAGAAACTGTAAATTTAAGTCGGTATGTTGGATTTTATCACGATGCATTTCCCGTAAGATTCTATGGTTTAATGACCTTATTTTCTGTTATTGTTTATTTTAAATATTTTAAACCAAAAAATAATATTATATCATTGTGTTTAGCAGGGGTTGCAATTGGCGCTATTTTTTCTATTTATTTAGTTTTTAGTAAAGCTGGTATAGGTATTTTAGTTTGTTGGGCTGTGTTGCTTATCTTTTCTAAGAGGGGCCATAAGAATTTCTTATTTTTAGCCTTGGGCCTACTTGTAATTATATTTTTGTTTGGAAGTGATTTCTTCTCTAATATTGAGCAATTGTTTAGTAAGGAGATAGATTATCAAGAAGGCGTTAATAAAGACGCGCGTTATACTTTAGCAGGTCGTGGTTATATTTGGCAAAAATTATGGGCACTTTTCCAAGAGCGTACTTTATTTTTCCAATGGTTTGGCAATGGTTTTAATAGTCCAGCACATAACGAATTTTTAAGGGTTCTTTTATTGAGTGGTTTTGTGGGATTGATATTTTTTGTTCTGTTCTTATTTAACATTGTTAAGACAATATTTAAGTTTTGTAAAAGAGATGAAGCTATATTTTCTTTAATGTTGTTGACGGTATTTATTTTTGATTGCATGGGGCTTATTCCAGGTGTTTTCTATTATTATAACATTATTATTTGGGGCTTTATCTCTTTTTTCATTTTAAATAAGAAAATTATATAAATCTTGACTAATAAAAGATTGATAGAGTTTGATATTATGACAGGAATAACAATTTTAATTGTTATTTATGGTCATATGCTTTTTGATGGAAACTTACCATCCTGGTATATTAAATCTAGACTGATTATTTACCGATTTCATATGCCGGTCTTTATGTTTATATCTGGCTTTATAATATCTTACAGTTACAAGCCAGTTAATAATTTATTAGAATATTGGTATATGGTTAAGAGAAAGCTTTTAAAATTTGCACCTACTTATATTCTATTAGCGATAATTTTTATTTTATTAAAAATTTTGATAAATGGGGCCTCCTCAGATCAAACTAGAAAAGACATTTATTATGCCATTTTTATTCCGATTCAGTCACCATCAGGATTTTTATGGTATATCTATGTGTTAATGCAATTTTATATAATCTTTCCGTTATTAGAATGGATTGCAAATAAGAATATATTATTGTTGATAATATTAGGCTTTGCAATACATTTTATAGATGTAACATCTATGTTTAATCTAGATTTGTTTGCATTTTATTTTATTTTCGTCGCTTTTGGAATTGTAGCTAATAGGTATTACAATATTTTTAAAACGTTTTTTAAAAAAATCGGCATAATAATTATAAGTCTGATCATAATATTAAGTTGTTTTAATCATATGCCTTCTAAGCTACCTTTTGGTATTTTGGCTATACCTTCAATTTATTACTTATCCTTAATTTTAGCCAAGTATAAAATTGGAACTTATTTAAGTTTTCTAGGGAAGAATGCATATCAAATGTATATTTGGCATACATTAATTATGGGCTTTGTTTATATTTTTTTTACACGCATACTTAATTTAGAAGTGTCTATAATTATACTAATGATTGTTTTCGCCTCAGGGGTGATTATGCCAATATTAATTAAGAAATCAATCATAGAAAGAAGTCATTTTTTAAAGAATTTTTTTAAATAAAGCACATCAATGCATCAACTCACACAAAAACTAGGCTCAGGCGATATGGTGATTCAAGAAGTGCCTTATCCACAGGTAGGTAAAGGGATGGTTATTGTTAAAAATCATTACTCTATTATTAGTGCAGGAACAGAGGGCTCTACCGTAGTTGCGGCAAGAAAGAGCTTAATTGGTAAAGCCAAAGAGCGCCCACAACAAGTGAAGCAGGTGATAGACACCTTAAAAAAGCAAGGGCCTGTACAAACCTATCGTGCCGTGATGAAAAAGCTGGACGCCTATTCGCCTTTAGGTTACAGTTGTGCTGGTGAAGTGATAGAAGTGGGTGAAGGAGTCACAGAGTTTGAAGTGGGTGATAAAGTGGCCTGCGCTGGTGCAGGTTATGCCAACCATGCTGAGGTAGTGGCAGTTCCGGTAAACCTTTGTGTAAAATTAGAACACGAGGCCAACCTTAAAGACGCCGCATACAACACACTAGGTGCCATTTCCATGCAAGGGGTTCGTCAAGCCGATTTAAGATTAGGGGAGTCTTGTGTAGTCATTGGTTTAGGGTTGTTAGGGCACCTGGCCGCCTTAATTCTTAAGGCTTCTGGGGTGACCGTCATTGGTATTGATGTGTCCGAGGCTGCGGTTAAGCAGGCTGTAGACCATAACGTTGTGGATTTAGGGTTAACACGGAATGCAGCAGGTGTGGAAGAGCAAATCTTAAATGCGACTAAAGGCCATGGTGCCGATGCCGTGATTATTGCCGCGGCAACATCGAGTTTAGATCCCATTAATTTTGCTGGTGCCATTGCCCGCAAAAAAGGAAAAGTGGTCGTCTTAGGTGCGGTGCCAACAGGGTTCGATCGCGATCCGTATTGGTACCGTAAAGAGTTAGAGTTAAAGATGGCCTGTTCTTATGGTCCAGGGCGTTACGACCTTACTTATGAAGAAAAAGGCATCGATTATCCTTTGCCTTATGTCCGTTGGACCGAAAAGCGGAACATGGAAGCGTTCCAGAATTTATTGACTACCAAGCGTATCGATATCGGCTACTTAACCACGCACGAATTTGAATTTGATAAGGCCAAAGCCGCATTTGATTTGGTCGTCTCCAAATCCGAACCCTTTACAGGGATTTCTTTAAAATATGATACGTCTAAAGCGATTTCTAAAGCTAAAATCACAACATCAGATGCGACTAAACTAGGAAAGGTCAATATTTCATTTATTGGTGCTGGGAGTTATGCACAGGGCAATTTGTTACCTAACATTCCAGAGGCTTCGGAGGTTACTAGAGTAGGAGTGTTAACCAATACAGGGACGACCTCTAAGCGTGTGGCTGAAAAGTTTAAGTTTCAGTTTTGTGCCACCGAAGAAGCCGATGTATTGGATGAAAATACCAATACGGTATTTGTAGCCACACGTCATGATTCGCATGGCCCTTATGTTTTAAAAAGTTTACAAGCCAATAAACATGTGTTTGTAGAAAAACCGCTATGCTTGTTAGAGTCAGAATTAGATGCGATTATTGAGGCGCAGTCTGTAGCTAATAAAGCAGTAATGGTCGGTTTTAATCGACGCTTTTCACCCCTAACAACAAAACTTAAAAAAACGGTGGGTACTAATCCAATGACCATGATCTATAGGATTAATGCCGGAGCCATTCCAAAAGACACCTGGATTCAGGATGCTGAAATTGGTGGTGGCCGAATCCTAGGGGAGGTGTGTCACTTTATAGATTATCTGACCTACCTCAATGGCAGTTTACCAACAAAAGTATCGGCATCAGCATTACCAGATGCCAATCAATTAAACGATACCCTAAACATTTTAATTCAATTTGAAAATGGCTCTTCCGGAGTCATAGGCTATTATGCAAATGGGTCTAAAGCGATGACTAAGGAATATGTTGAGGTGTTTTCAGCGGGTACGTCAGCAACGTTGAGCGATTTTAAAGAGTTAAAGATATACGGAAAAGGAAAGCCAAAAAAAACCAAGCTACTCAATCAAAATAAAGGGCAAAAAGAAATGGTAACAGCATTTGTAAATGGCTTGCTTGAGGATGGTCAAGCTCCAATTTCTTTTGAAGAGATTGTTGCCGTCACGAAGACATCGTTTAAAGTTTTGGAATCTATAAAACGTGGAGGAGAACAAGTTGATATCTAGTTTTAAAAATAGCTTTCAAAAACTTAAGTCTTACTGCGAAACTGAAAACTTCGCCGGTTGGGATCCTTACGACGGTTTAAACTCAAAAATCTTTCAGGCCCTGCCTTTAAAACATTGGGATGTGGCACGTTTGGCTTGGATACAAGGCTTTAAACGCAGCCCAGTGAATTTTAGAAAACTATTATTGGTACCCAAAGAGCACAACGCAAAAGGGCTTGCCTTGTTCCTTTTGGGCTATTGCAGGTTATACCAAGCAGCACTTGAGGGAAAGACTGCGTTTGGAACATCTGAAGCGCTTCTGGAGAAGATTAAGGATGTCACAAAATTACTTTTGGACATGAAGGTAGAGGGCTATGCAGGGGCGTGTTGGGGCTATAACTTTGACTGGCAAGCTAGACGATTGTTTTTGTTTAAAAAAAATACACCAACAGTAGTAGCCACGGCATTTTGTG
The DNA here is from genome assembly GCF_042676105.1 of Winogradskyella aquimaris. Lineage (NCBI taxonomy): Bacteria > Pseudomonadati > Bacteroidota > Flavobacteriia > Flavobacteriales > Flavobacteriaceae > Winogradskyella > Winogradskyella aquimaris. Next base: position 201,376 of record NZ_JBHTJQ010000002.1, read on the forward strand.
TGGAAGCATTAATAGAAAGTTATAAGATTACCCGAAACGAAAAGGTCCTTGAAGTGGCCTTGTCATCAGCAGAATTCGTGCTGCAGGACTTATCCCGAACGGAGCATGGAAAGGGACATGTCTTTTCATATAGTATTACCGATGGAAACAATACTGTAATTAATGCCTCTTTGTTGGGATCTAAAATTTTAAGTTATGCCTACAAATACAAGAAAAAGCAAACGTATTTTGATATGGCGAAAAAGGCCGTCATAGCAGCTCGTGATTTACAAGAAGAGGATGGCTCATGGATTTATGGCTTGCTACCAGTGCAATCCTGGAAAGATAGTTTTCATACCGGTTTTAATTTAGATGCCATAGCCACCTATCAGCAAAATACGGAGGATATGTCCTTTAAGGCCTGTATAGATAAGGGCTGGGATTATTATACAAAGCACTTTTTTGAAGCCGATGGTAAACCCAAATACTATCACAATAAAACCTACCCGATAGACATTCATTGTCCGGCTCAAGTCATAGTCACAGCCTCTAAACTCAATGAGTTTCAAAACAACTTGGAGTTGCTGGAACGCACATTACATTGGACGATAAAACACATGCAGTCCAAAAAAGGGTATTTTTACTACCAATACAGAAAAGGATTAAGCTCTAAGATATCCTATATGCGTTGGAGCAATGCCTTTATGTTTAATGCTATGGCACATTATTACTTAGAAATAAACACATAATCATGCAGTCCCAAGCTTTAAATAAGGTCATCACATATGCACCAAAGTCCAGAGACCAACTTATCGACTATGCCTTTGAGTACCATAAAATTTTAGTTGCGGTAAATGCCGAAAAAATTCTACATGCTACCGATCAAAGTAGGGCACTCATTAATCGAAACTTAGGTTATCCAGATGGGATTGGAGCCGTTTGGGCATTGCATAAAAAAGGTCATAAAGATGTGGTTAAAATACCAGGCTGCGAACTTTGGCTGGATATTGTTAAAAAGCACCATAAAACAAAGTCGTTTTATTTGGTAGGTGGCAAACAAGAGGTCATTAAGGAAACAATAGTAAAGCTAAAAGAGGACTTTAAAGGTATTACCATTTGCAATTACAGAAATGGTTACATTAAAACTGATGAAGAAGAAAAGGCATTGATAGAAGACATTGTAAAACATCAACCCGATGTTGTCTTTGTAGCTATGGGTTCTCCCAAGCAGGAACTGCTTATGGAACGTATACAACTGAAACATAAAGCAGTGTATCAAGGCTTAGGTGGAAGTTTCGATGTGTATACAGGTAATGTAAAACGAGCCCCAAAATGGTGGGTAAAAAATAATCTGGAATGGGCTTATAGGCTTATAAACCAACCAGCTCGTATCAAGCGGCAAATTCATTTGGTACGCTTTTTTATCAACTTGCATTTAAACAGGTATTAGCCAATTAGCCATTCTAATAAAATACTCTTGTGATTTTTACTAATTATATAGGTCTCAACTGACAAATTCTAATATTTTTGTCTTTAAATAGACCAAATCCATGATACTATGATGACTTACAAAATCACAATTATAGCAGGTGCCAGACCGAACTTCATGAAGATAGCACCCATTATTCATGCGATTCAAGCTGCTAAAGACCGTGGAGAGTCATTGGATTACAGATTGGTACACACCGGACAGCACTACGATCAAAACATGTCGGGTAGTTTTTTTGAACAGCTGAACATTCCTGAGCCACATGTTAATTTAGAATGTAGTGGTGGCACACAAGCTGAACAAACCGCAGCGATTTTGGTCAATTTTGAAAAGGAATTAATGGTAAATCCTGCAGATTTGGTTGTAGTGGTTGGTGATGTCACCTCTACCATGGCTTGTGCTTTGGTAGCTCAAAAACTGCACACTAAAGTAGCGCATGTAGAGGCTGGTATACGCTCAGACGATTGGACCATGCCTGAAGAGATCAACCGATTGGTGACCGATAGTATTAGCAACTATTTCTTTACCACCTCTGAGTTGGCCAATGAAAATCTTCTCAAGACAGGTGTTGAGGACAACCAGATATTTTATGTGGGTAATACCATGATAGATACACTTTTGAAGCAAAAGCCAAATTTTAGACCACCAGCGGTGTGGAACCATTTGGGTTTAAAGCCAAAGTCTTATATTGTTATGACGCTACATCGCCCAGCTAATGTTGACGAGGAGAGCCAATTAAAGGCTATGGTAGATGAAATTATTGCCAATACCAAAGAATTGTCTTTAGTTTTTCCCGTGCATCCGAGAACAGCTAAAATTTTAGAGCGTTTAAACGTATCACATCCGAGATTGCACATGGTAGATCCTTTACCGTATTTGGAGTTCAACTACTTAGTAGAAAATGCCAAAGCAGTGATTACAGATTCTGGAGGGATTACGGAAGAAACCTCTGTAATGAATGTACCATGTATGACCCTTAGGGATAATACGGAACGTCCAGAAACAATCACATTAGGTACCAATGAATTGGTGGGAACTAATCCAGAGGCTATAAAACCCTATCTCGATAAGCTCTTTAATGGCGACTGGAAACAATATAAAACCATACCGTTATGGGATGGTAAAACTGCAGAACGAATCGTAACCCATATTCTTAGCTTAACTGAAAGATGATTTAAACGATTGTCTTTAGATATCTTAGACTTCGGTTAGAAATTTTGTATATTTCAATCCCCTAAGATGTTTTAAAATCAACCTATATGATTGAAACATTACTTGAGAATTTTACTCCTGAAAATAATATAACCATCTGGCTTGTTGCAGCATTCGTAATAGCATTTTTTGTTGCCTATCAGACGTTTCCAACCATATTATATGTAGCCAAGGAAAAGCATTTGATGGATGAACCCGATAGTCGCAGTGTACATTCCGATAAAACACCAACTTTAGGAGGCATAGGAATTTTTGTAGGACTTATAGTGGTCATGACTATTATTGGAGCGTTTTTAAACACCAAGGTGCTACTATTGATAATGGGTGGTTTAACCATCTTATTTTTTTTAGGACTCAAAGACGATTTAACGGTACTGTCCGCAGGTAAAAAGTTCATGGGACAACTGCTAGCGGCAGGTCTATTAATTGTTTTTACTAATACTCGAATTATCGGGTTTTCCATGATTATGGAAATCGATATTTTACCTTATTGGATATCTATTATTTTTACACTTTTTGTATATATCCTTATCATTAATGCCTATAATTTAATTGACGGGGTAGATGGTTTGGCAGGAACTATCGCTTTATGCGTGAGTGGCATTTTTGTGTACCTCTTTGTAAATGCCCATGAATTGAGTTTGGCGACGATAGCTATTGCCTTGTGTGGCTGTTTATTGGCATTTTTAAGGTTGAATTTTTCTAGCCGCAACAAAATTTTTATGGGAGATACAGGCTCGATGATTGTGGGCTTTTTACTGGCATTTTTTACTATTAGCTTTATCAATATGGCACAGTTAGATGGATCTTCACCTTATTTTAGAGCTTCGCCAGCATTAGCCTTTGCGTTATTGTTTTATCCGTTGATGGACACCTTACGGATCTTTTTTTTAAGGATTGTAGTACATAAAACCAGTCCCTTTAAAGCGGATAAAAACCATGTTCATCACAGGTTTTTACGAAGTGGCTATAGCCATTTAATGACTACGATTTTGATTAGTGGTATTAATGTTGTGATTATAGGCATTGCTTTTAATCTATTACATCTCAATCTAAACACGCAGATTATCTTATTGCTCCTCTACGGTTCAGTCCTATATGTATTGCCTTTTTTAATAAAGAAAATACATTAAAACGGGGCTTTAACTTTTTAAATCCTAAAATTGCTTTTGCAAGTCCTTGAAATGCGGTTATATTTGCCTTATATAGAACAATTATCTTAATGAAAATTCATAGCGTTTTTAGTGCCCTTCTTTTGATTTTAGTAGCTTCGTGTGCCTCAAGGAAGGAGATTCTTTACATGCAAGATGCAAAGGATGTTGGTAATGCTGAGATTAACTACCAGACACCTACCATTCAACCTAATGATATTTTAAAAATTAATGTTGAGACCCTCATTCCTGAAGCGGCCGTTCCGTATAATAAAGGAACTTTACAGGGAATGCAACCGCAGAATTTACAAGTGCTACAATTGGACGGGTATTTAGTATCTCTAGAAAACACGATTAAATTCCCGGTTTTGGGTGAAATTTCTACAAAGGACTTAACCACAATGCAGTTGGAAGAAGACCTAAAGCAGCGCTTGGTTGATGGTGGTCATCTATTAAATCCAAAGGTGAATGTAAGGCTTATTAATGCTAAAGTGACCATATTGGGAGAGGTCAATCAACCAGGAACTTATACCTTTACTGAGCAAAATATAACGGTATTACAAGCATTAGGCTATGCTGGGGATTTAACCATAAATGGACGGCGCAATGATGTTTTAATGACTAGGGAAGCAGATGGCATAAGAAAGGTAACGCACCTGGATCTAACATCTGCGGAATTTATGAATAGTGACTACTACTTTATTAGGCCTAATGATGTGATTGTGGTGAATCAAAATAATCCAAGGGTTAAAAATGCTGGCTTCATTGGAGATATAGGAACCGTTTTAACTATTGCATCCTTAGCCCTCAGTGTAACGATTTTATTGACTAGGTAGGTATGGATAACCAATTTAATAATAGTTTTACCTTCAACGAGGAAGAAAGTATAGACTTAAAGCAAGAATTGAGACGTTATTTTCGGTACTGGCCATGGTTTGTCATTGCTTTGTTAGTGTCGCTGTTAGGAGCATACTTCTATGTACGTTACGCACCGAGAATCTATGAAACCTATTCAAAAATTAAAATTTTAGATGAATCTGAGGGACTTGAATTACCTACATCTGCTTTTGTTTTTAAACGGACCAATATCAATTTGGAAAATGAGATTGAAATTATTACATCTTATTTAATTATGGATCGTGTGGTGAGGGAACTTAATCTTAATACCAGTTTTTATGAAGAGGGCACCATACAAACCTCACAGATAGCGTCCTTACCATTTGCTTACGAGCAAATCATTAAACCAGACAGCATAGAACGTACTTTATCCTATAAGTTGGAACTTAATACTAAAGGCTTTCAAATCACCAATTTAAAGACCGAAAATGTATTTGATTTCAACACCTATTCCACAAAACAAGACGACCATAATTTACCGTTTAATGTCGCACTTGAAGATGATACTCAATTAGACAAGCTCAGGGATAAAGCTTTTATAATCAATTTTAATCCTATAAAGAGCACTGCCTTAGGATTAAAGAACAAGATAAAAGTAGAAGCTATTGGTGAAGCTAGTGATTTGTTAAAGCTATCTATTAAAGGGGAGAGTGTGGGGCGTTCTGAAAAAATCATCAATACTTTAATGGATGTCTTTAATAAGGATGGTATTTATGACCGGCAATTAGTGTCTAAAAGAACCTTGGACTTTATAGACGAGCGTTTTGTGTTCCTTGCAGAAGAGCTCGATTCGATTGAAATCGATCAGGAAGTATTTAAGGAAAAAAATAACATTATAGATATTGCAACGGATGCAGAGTTGGGCTTAGAGCAACGTTCCGAATCTGAAGCAGAACAGTTTAAACTAGAAAACCAACTCACGTTATCACGATTATTGGGTGAGGCTTTAAAGGGGAATTCAGAATCCGATTTGCTTCCTGCAAACATTGGTATTGAAAATGGGGGCATTAATACCTTGATATCTGAATATAACTTGGCAGTTATTAATAGGGATAAGCTAGAGAATAGTGCAGGTAAAAACAATCCAGCAGTACAATCCGCTCAGAGCCAGGTTGATGACTTGAAAGCTAATATTAGCAGATCGTTAAATACCTACACGAGTCAATTAGAAGCGTCACTAAAACAATTAGAGACCCGTACGCAGAAATTTGCTGGTAGGGTATCTCAAATACCACAGCAAGAACGTTTATTTAAAGCAATTCAACGCCAACAAAAAATAAAAGAAAGCCTATATTTATTACTGCTTCAAAAACGGGAAGAGGCGGCGATAAACCTTGCAATTACTGAGCCCTCAATAAAAGTGGTAGAAAATGCACTGTCTGGTACTAAGCCTATTTCACCAAAACCAAATATTGTCTATGCTGCAGCTTTATTAGGTGGATTACTAATTCCGTTTGGAATTTTGTACCTCATCTTTATGCTCGATACAAAATTACACGGTAAGGAAGATATCACGAAGGTGACCTCTAAAATCCCGGTCATTGGTGAAATCCCTAATTTAAAAAAGTCAAAGGACATTATTTTTAAGGATCCGAATGACCGTTCGCCACTAGCCGAATCCTTTAGGATCTTGAGTGCCAATGTGGATTATATCTTACCTATTGCAGATGGTGAAAAAGGAAAGGTCATTTATTGTACCTCTACCATTAAAGGGGAAGGGAAAACCTATATCAGTCTTAATCTTTCCTTAGCCTTATCAAGTATGAATAAAAAGGTGCTATTGATAGGGGCTGACTTAAGAAATCCTCAAATTCACGCCCATATTAATGAAGATAAGCAAAAATCGGGGCTTTCTAATTATTTGCACGACGTAGAGTACGACTGGAAAGAGGCATTAATCAATGGTTTTGGTATGCATCCTAATCATCGTATCTTACTTTCTGGAAATATACCTCCAAACCCTGCACATTTATTGACTAATGGCCGCTTCAAAAAACTTCTTGAGGAAGCCAAGCAAGAATACGACTATGTGGTGGTGGATACAGCACCAACGATTTTAGTGACCGATACCATGTTAATTTCACAATATGCAGATGCTACGGTATATATTGCAAGGGCTAACTATACCGAGAGGAACCTATTGAAATTCTCCAAGGAATTATCAGAAAGTGGGAAACTGAAAAACATGGCTTATGTGATTAATAGTGTAGGCGCAGGTAAGTCCTATGGTTATGGTTATAATTATGGGTATAACTATGGTTATGGTAATCCGAGCAACTCCTAGTTGTATTCGATTATCTTATTTTCAGAATCTTACATGATATTTATCATGATTTCTATCAGTTTTATACGTTACTTTTAATAGTGAATTGTAAAACTAAGAGTCATGAGATATATACCACCCGTTTCAGAAATAATGACCAAAAATATCATCGCCTTAAATAGGGATGATGATTTAGAGACTGCAGAAATCCTTTTTAAAAGACATAAAATAAGACACATACCCGTTGTAAATGGGGAAGTTATTATAGGGATGTTGAGTTATTCGGATTTATTACGTATCAGTTTTGCTGATGCGGTCTATGATACAGAGGAAGAAGTAGATACCGTAGTTTATAATATGTTTACCATAGAGCAGGTGATGGTAAAAAATGTGAGGACTGTACCATCTAAGGCCACTATAAAAGAGGTGGCTAATATTTTAGCAAAAGAGGAATTTCATGCCCTTCCTGTTGTAGATAATGGCAACCTAGTGGGCATTGTAACAACAACCGATTTAATAAATTACCTATTAAAACAACTGTAACTGTTAAGAAGCGCCAATAGGCGCTTTTTTATGAGTTGGCTAAAGCCTTTAAGGTTTTAATGGTTGCTGTAGGATTATCACTTTTAAACACATGACTTCCTGCAACAAAGGTATCTGCACCAGCTTCGACTAATTTAGCTATATTTTGATCTGTAACACCACCATCAATTTCAATACGGGTGTCCAAGCCTTGGTCGTCTATCATTTTGCGCAATTTTTTAATACGCTGATAGGTGACGTTTTCAAACTTTTGACCACCAAATCCAGGATTGATAGACATTAATAACACCATAAAGCATTCCGGTAAAATATCTTCTAAAACACATATTGGTGTGGTGATATTAAGCACGACACCAGCTTTACAGCCAGCATCTTTTATCTGCCTTAAGGTTCGATGAAGATGTACCGTAGATTCGTAATGTACCGTAATGATATCAGCACCAACCTTGGCAAATTCTTCGATGTAGCGTTCTGGTTTCTCTATCATTAAATGCACATCCAAAGGTTTGGTCGCATGCTTTTTTATGGCAGCGATAACAGGCATGCCATACGAAATATTTGGTACAAAATGACCATCCATAACATCGATATGAAACCAATCAGCTTCACTTTGGTTAACCATTTCAGTATCGCGTTGTAAGTTGCCAAAATCTGCGGCTAACATGGAAGGTGCTATTAATTTTGAAGCCATTTTAGTGTGGTTTTTTTGTTGTTGGTAAAGGTAATATAAATATGAAGTTTATTAAGGTTGAAGTTGATAAGATATTATAAAAAGTGAACCCACGGTAATCAGCCGTGGGTTCTTTCATCAATCAAAAAACGAACAGTTATGTTTTGTAACTGTTGTTACCTTTATCAGGTTGGTTGCTAAATATACAAAAAACCAAGCCCAATCAAACGTTTAATCTATTTTAACTTTTAATACTTCGATAATGATAATGAATCATTGCAACTAAAATATTCTTTATCAGAAGTTAACCTAGATACGTTTTTAATATTTTGCTTCGTGAGGTGTGTTTTAACCTACGAATTGCTTTTTCTTTTATTTGTCTAACGCGTTCGCGCGTTAAGTCAAAAGTTTCACCAATCTCCTCAAGGGTCATTGGATGTTGATTTCCAAGGCCAAAGTATAAGCGGATAACATCGGCTTCACGTGGTGTTAATGTTTCTAAAGCGCGCTCAATTTCCGTTCTTAAAGATTCATGCAATAAATCTTTATCTGGATTTGGCGATTCGCCACTTCTTAATACATCATAAAGATTGGAATCTTCACCTTCAACTAATGGAGCATCCATAGAGACATGACGCCCAGAATTTTTCATGGACTCCTTAACATCATTAATAGTCATGTCTAATTCCTTAGCAATTTCCTCAGCTGATGGTGGACGCTCATGACTTTGCTCTAAAAAGGCAAAGGTTTTATTGATTTTATTAATGGAACCAATCTTGTTAAGCGGTAAACGTACGATACGTGACTGTTCTGCTAAGGCTTGTAAAATAGATTGTCTGATCCACCAAACGGCATAAGATATAAACTTGAATCCACGTGTTTCATCAAAACGTTGTGCAGCCTTTATTAAACCAAGATTGCCTTCGTTGATTAAGTCTGGTAATGTTAAGCCCTGATTTTGATATTGCTTTGCTACGGATACAACGAAACGTAAATTGGCTTTAGTTAATTTTTCTAAAGCAACTTGGTCTCCAGCTTTAATACGTTGTGCTAATTCAACTTCCTCATCTGCAGTGATCAAGTCAACTTTGCCAATTTCTTGTAGGTATTTGTCTAATGAAGCGGTTTCTCTATTGGTAACCTGCTTGGTAATTTTGAGCTGTCTCATTTACTTTTAATAGTTTGTACGACGCAACGTTAGTGTTGCTTATATTATACGTGTAAATGCATTAAAATGTTACACAATAGATGAAAAAACTTTAAATTTTAATCAACTTTACCGTATTCAGGTTAATGTCGTTAATGGTTTCATTAGTAAATTTATAATGCCCACGAGTGGTAATAATCCTAAATCTATAGGACTTTATTTGACTTAAGGTGTTGAGAAAAAGCCATTTGGATTTTAATAATCTTGGCTTTTGTGATTTTAAGCTCAAATCAAAAATATGCTTACGACCTTCTTTTTCCGCTACAATATCTGGGGTAACTTCGATTTTACTGCCTTTTTTCAAATAGGACTTCGGAGTTTCGTAACCATCGATGTCTGCCTTAATTTTAGAATACCCTAAACTTTCTAAATAGGATATGGAGTGGCTTAATTCTTCACTATATTTTGCTTTATCTTGTGTAATCATAGCCTAAAATATAACGAAATAAAATTAAAAAATCAAATTTCGAAGCTGTTTTGAGCTTTTTTAGGTTCTCACATGTCCATCACCAAACACATAATACTTGTTGGTCACCAGTTGTTTTAGACCTAAAGGACCTCTATGATGCAGTTTGTCTGTACTAATGGCCAATTCTGCACCAACTCCCATTTGCCCACCATCAGTAAATCGGGTAGAAGCATTATGATAAACAGCTGCACTATCCACATTATTCATAAAAGTTAGGGCTTCATTTTTATCCTCGGTGATTATGGCCGCAGAATGTTTTCCAGAATATTTATTAATCATTGCTGTTGCTTCCTCCATATTATCCACCGATGCGATGAGAAGTTTTAATGCTAAAAATTCTTCATACCATATACGATCTTGAGTTACTTCATTTACAGTTTTTAATTGTTGAGAAACACTTTTATCGGCAATGATTTCAACATTGTATTGTTCCAGTTTTTGTTGTAGCATTTCTAACTTGGTCTCATATTCAGGCATATTCTTATTAATCAGGACTTTGTCTAATGCATTACATCCTGAAATCTTATCGGTTTTGGCATTAATGATAACATTAACCGCCTTACTCCAATCTGCTTTTTCGGATACATATAAGAAATTGTTGCCTCTACCACTAACCAATACGGCACAAGTGGCATGAGTTTTTACAAATTCAATGAGCCGTTCACCTCCTCTTGGCACTATTAAGTCTAGTGGTTCTGTTGGGTTTTTTAGAAACTCTTGGGTTTCTTCACGTTTTAAGTGCAATAACTTAATCCAATCTTTAGAAAGGCCGTTTTGGGATAAAGCGTCATGCCAGCATTTCTCCAATATTATATTACTATGATAAGCTTCTTTGCCGCCCTTAAGCAAGATTTTATTATTGGCCTTAAAGGCTAGCACTGCCGCTTCAATAGTAACGTCTGGTCTTGACTCATATATTATAAGGATAGTCCCAAATGGAGCAGTAGTATTTACAATATTAAGACCATTTTTAAGCGTTCTATTTGAAATTTCTTGGCCAACAGGATCGTCTTGAAGTCTTACCGAATTTATGGCGTTGATCATCTCATCTACCTTTTTGTTGTTAACGATTAGGCGATCAAATAAGGCCTGGTCTTCAATTTGAAAGGCATCAAGGTCTTTTTTATTGGCTTTGATAATAGCATCGCGTTTGCGATCCAAAATTTCAGCCATGGATGTTAATACGTTATTTTTTGTTTCTGTATTTAAGAGTTTCATCTATTTAAAAATTTTCAAGAACCTTTGGTTCAGTTATTTAATTATTATAGTGGGTAATGGCTTTTGTTTGCCAAATGCCCATTATGGGCTTTCATAATTGTTTTGATTTTAGGCGCTGATAAATTTAGTGCCAACTGCTTTGTTATTAATGATATCTACAATGACGTTTTCACGTTTACCATTGGCGATGTAGGTGGGTATGTCTTTTTTGGCAGTGCCCTTGGCAATCTTTAATTTTGATGCCATGCCGCCACGACCTTCTCCTTCTTTTTTATCAGAGGCACAAACATACTTTTCTACATTTTGATTTGTTTTTACAATGTTTAGTTTCCTGGACGTCTCATCATCTGGATGACCAGTATAAAGGCCGTCCGTATCTGATAATATGATTAAGCGATCGGCATCTAATAATTCAGCGACCAAACTTGCAAGTTCATCATTATCAGAGAACATAGACATGGTTAATGAGACGGCATCGTCTTCATTTGCGATTGGAATAACACCTTCCGCAAGTAGGCCTTCATAACAGTTGATCATATTTTGACGGTGCTTTCCAGGGTCAAAATCGCGCTTAGTAGCCAATATTTGGGCACAGCGCATCCCATAATCGTGGAAAATACTGTAATAATGGCGCATCATTCTGGGCTGACCTACCGAAGAATAGACCTGCCTTCTTATGGATTTATCCACAATATTGGTGTCCCCTAGAACTTCCATGCCAGCAATGGCAGAACCGGATGATACTAAAATTACCATGATGTCCTGCTCGTATAACACCGCTATTTGTCGGACTAATTCTCGGAGAACGGGTCCTAAAATTCTATTATCTTTATTAGTAAGCACGTTGGTACCTACCTTAACGACTACACGTTTGATTTCCTCTTTCATCTTATTTGTTTTTACCTAGTTCTACAGCTCTATCAAAAGCGGCATAAGCTGCTTCTTTAATGAGTTGATTTACATTGTTGTCTTCCATGGAGTCGATAGCCGCTTGTGTGGTACCCCCTTTTGAAGCAACTTTATCAATCCAACGCTCAGGTGAGATATTGGATTGATTAAATAACTCAATAGCTCCTTCAAATGTATTACTCACCAAGACTTTTGAATCATAATCTGAAAAGCCCATTTGCTTCGCAGCCTCTAGCATGGACTGCATAAAGTAAAATACATAGGCTGGTCCACTACCCGAAATCCCTGTTGAGGCGTCTATGAATTTTTCAGAATCAACATGTATGGACGTTCCGGTAGTATCCAATAAGTGTCTTACCATGAGTAACTCAACACGCGATATTTGTTTAGCTGCAGTATATGAAGTCACACCTTTACCAACTTTTGCAGGAAGGTTGGGCATGGTTCTTATCACCTTATTAACGCCTAAACCGTCTTGGATGGTGGCGATACTCACACCAGCCATTAAGGAAACAAATAGCTGTTCGTCGTTTATTAGTGGTTTCATTTCTTTAAATAACGCATCGCAGTGGTAGGGTTTAACGGCTATAAAGACAATATCTGCTTTTAAAAGCGCATCATCTAAGGCTGTGTAAACATCAAATTTTTCAGTTTTTCGAAGGGTTTCGATTTTATTAGGGTCAGTATCGTAAATTCTTAACTTTTGTTTCCCTAACAATGAAGAATTTGCCATTCCCTCAGAATAGGTTAAGCCCATATTTCCGGCACCTATTACTAATACTTTCATAATTTATCTTTTTGTTTTCGGGTATAAAGGCACAAACACTATGCGATAGTGCCAAATAGAACAATGGATTTAAAGAATTTTGAAGTCTTGAAGGATTTGTGCGAAATATTAACAGATTAAAACCCTAAAGTAGAAATGTTTAACAATATGAAAATTAAAAAAAAATCGAAAAGCGGTAATTGTGACAGTATGTCGGTGACAAAATGTAATTTTTTAACCTTTTTAAGTTTTTTCTAAGGTTTAGTGGCGATCAATTCTTAGGGTTTTGTAACTGGCTTAAACAGGATGTTGTTTAATACCATAAAATAAAAAACAAGACCATTTGGTCTTGTTTTTTTATAATAGGGGAAGTAAAGTAACTTCTAACTTAAATTATAAATATTAATTTTCTTCATAGGTTTGTGCATCGCCAATATGTGCTACTCTCGCGTTAATAGCAAAAGCATTACCAGTAAAGTTATCATTGGTTATGAAAGCAATAATACTAACTTCGTTAGTGTCTTCAACATTAGATGGTACATTTGCAGTAAAGGTTCTACTATATTCTGAGTTTGTAACTTCATTGCTTGGTATAGCATCACCTGTAATGTTTGTAAGGCTTGCTCTTAATACATGATCGTGTACGAAATTTGGTATAGGGTTTTGACCACCATAGTAACTCTGGTTGTTTTGCTGGTCTCCTATTAACCCATCTTCTAAGACCATAACAACAAGTCGTGTATTGTTAAAGTCAAAATCTTGGCTAAATTTAGCATCTACTTTAACGGTCATCGTATTGCCAGAAAGTGACGGTGTAATGGCTAAGCCTAATGGTGCATTATCACATAAGGTTTGGTCTACGATTTGATCTATGTTGCTCGGCTCAGGAAAAGTCCAGTCAGAACCTCTATTTACTCTAGCCGTTGGAAAACCTGTAATACCAAATGCAGATAGCATATCACCAGCTATAGAAGGTTCAAATTCATCATCCCAGTGTACTGCAACTACAGCAATTTGATCTGTTTGTTCTTTGACTTGTTCAATAGCATAGGACACTCTAGGACAAAAAGGACACCATGTCCCTGTATAATCTTCTACTAATACGTGCTTGGTAAATTTATAATTATCAGCAGCAACATTTACATTTAAATTATTTGTTGTACTAATATCTTGATAAGTGGCAGAAACCTGTAATGATCCTGCTTGAGTTGTAGTATAAGTATTACCAGTTATGGCTGATCCATTAACTGAAATGGTAGCAGAATTGGTAACGTCAATATTGTTGTTGCCCATAACAGAAAAACTTACGGTATCGCCAGCGTAAATACCACACGCTACTGAGCTTGTTATTTGAACAGTGATACTTGTGATGTCATTACCGTTACCGTTGCCATTACCGTTGCCATTATTGTTACCATCTCCATCGCTATCACTACTACAGGCACTAAAGCTGATGGTTAGGGCAATGAACAAAAGATTGAATAGATGTTTAGTTTTCATAAAAATTCAGAAATTAATAAATAATTAGTAGTATTTTTCTTTAAAAAAATGCAATTTATACTAATTTTTTAAAAAACAGATGGTATTATTGCAAAATGTTAAAAAAAACTAAAAATTCAAAAAACATGAAGCACCTATTTTTTACGTTATTCATTCTAAGCTCATTATATATCAAAAGTCAAGAAATACCAGATATAAATCTTATTGATCTTGATGGTAATACGATTTCTATAAAAGCGCTTACAGATTCTGAGGATATTAAAATTTTTAGTTTTTGGGCGACATGGTGTGTGCCTTGTATTAACGAATTGGATGCCATTGCAGATGTTTATGAAGATTGGCAAGATGAAACTAACGTAGAGCTAATAGCGGTTTCTACAGATGATGCGAGAACCAAGAAAAGAGTGATTCCTTTGGTTAATGGAAAAGGCTGGGAATATCAGATATTATTAGACGACAATCAAGATCTAAAACGAGCCCTAAATATTAATGTGTTACCCTATGTAATTGTAGTTAAGAATGGTGAAATTATTCATACTAGAACGGGCTATACACCAGGAAGCGAAGAAGAACTTTACGAAGTTGTAAAAGAACATTCTCAGAAATAATTTTCGCTCTAACGAAACTAACTAAATCAAACCTTATTTATGAAAAAGCTTTTATTGCTGTTATTCTTTTGTTTTACAATAAACCAAATTTCAGCACAATTGCTCGATAATCTGCGAGTTGGTCTTGAATCTAACATGGCTTGGTATAATGATGATAAACGTACTGGTCCTTTTTTTGATGGTGAAAACAATGATGGGGATGAGCACGTGCGAGTCAATACGTATTTAAAATTGGATTATAGTTTTCTTGAAAACTTTACTGCTACAGTTCAGATAGAATCTTATGAACCCTTAGCATTATTAAACTATTCGCCAAATTTTGATGGCACTGACTTTGGTATTTACTCCCTTAATTACAAAAGTGATAAGCTAGAAGCCAATGCAGGGCATTATTATGAACAGTTTGGTAGTGGACTTATTCTTAGAAATTGGGAAGACCGACAATTGGGACTTAACAATGCGCTATTAGGCGGAAGATTAAAGTATATGCCTACTGATTTCCTCTCAATTACCGCATTGTATGGTAAACAACGTGTTGGCTTTGAGACAGCAGACAGCGATATTTTTGGTTTCAATACGGAGATTGAATTATCTAATATTTTAAAGTTTGAAAATTCCTCCCTAAATCTTGGCTTTAGCTACGTAGGACGTCAAGAAAAAACGGATATCGAAGATCCGAATTTTGATGAGTTGACCAATGCTTTTTCTGGTCGTATAGACTTTTCTAAAGGGAATTTTTATGCCAATGCAGAGTATGTGACTAAATCTGATGATGTATTTGTGATTAATGGACAGTCCGTAAATTCTTTTGTGAATCCTGGTAACGCATTATTGTTTAATACAGGATTTTCGCAAAAAGGATTTGGCGTAGATGCGACTTTTAGGCGCTTAGAGAATATGGGATTCTTTTCTGAACGTGAAAAAACAGGAAACGCATTTTTAGAAAATAATATTAACTTTACTCCAGCTCTAACCAAGCAGCACGACTATTTATTGACTAACATATTTGTTTATCAAGCACAATCCTTAGTTGTATTTGCTGATCCGCAGCTTATGGAAGCCGGTGAAATAGGTGGTCAGATTGATATGTTTTACAATATTAAAAAGGGCACTGGTCTAGGAGGTAAATACGGCACAAAACTGGCGTTTAATGCGTCGTATTGGGCTGGTTTAAAAGGTGATTATGATTTTGATAATCTATCTTATGATGTAGATTACTTTGGTTTTGGTGATAAGTACTTTTCAGATGTGAGTTTAGAAATTAGAAAAAAATGGAACAAGAAGATGAATTCCATTTTTTATTATGTAAACCAGTACTATAATCAGAGAACTATTGAGGATAATTTTTCAGGTGAACAAATTAAAACAAATATTGTTGTTGGTGAGACCATTTATAAGTTCGGGAGGATTGGCCAGTCGGTGCGTTTAGAACTTCAAAAGTTATGGTCCAACTCTGACAACCATGATTGGGTTGGTGGTACGTTTGAGTATAACGCCAGTCCCAGATTATCATTTTACGTGAATGATATCTATAATAGTGGTTCGGATAGTAGTACGTCAGAAAACCACTATTATAATTTTGGTGGTAGTTACAATAAAGGAACGACACGTTTTTCATTGAACTATGGAAGACAACGTGCCGGTTTGGTTTGTGTAGGTGGTGTATGCCGTTTTGTGCCAGAAGCCACAGGGTTATCCGCTAGTTTATTGATGTCTTTCTAATTTTTTAAATACCTTAAAATAATAAGCCTATCATGTTTGATGGGCTTTTTGCATAAGATTTTGGCGTCTTACAACCGTCAATATTGATTTTGATTTTTTTTCTTATGCCATTTATCTTCTTGTTAATTTTTTTTATAACTTAAGTGTCTCATTTATGGGGTTTTATATTTTATACCAACCAATCAGAAATGTATATTATTACTATAATTAACTTTGTTTTGATTGCAGGTGTATTAAGATGATTTGAGCAGTTCATAGCAAGAAGTAATATTAATTTTTGTTTATCAATGTTTAACCAAACCACAGGGTAATGAAAAGCTTGTTTAAAATATTTGCTTTCTTGATGTTGTTCTCGTGCTCTACAAATGATTCTGGTTCTAAATGTCCTAATTGGTATTATGTGTATCTTCTTGAAGATTGCTCTTGTAATTCAATTTATGATTCTTGCGCTACATACCAAATTATAGATAAAGATATATACATGTGTCTTGATGTTCTTTTGAATTCTTCTGAGTCCGATTGTATTTATATTGACGAATCTACTTGTCCTGAAGTAACTTTCTCAGGATATATAAAAGAGGTTGTAGAAGATTGCTTAGAAATTGATTTGTAAAATAAAAGTACTTTGATAAAACATAAAAAAAGCCTATCACAATGATAGGCTTTTGTATTATCAAGTGATTAAAGAATTAATCTTCTTTGCTATCATTTCTAGGTTTCCTGTCATCACGACGATTACCTCTGTTGCGATTGTCACGTCCTCGATTATTATCTCGGTTGCGATTATTGTCGCGTTTTGGTCTATCTTCCCAGCCTTCAGGTTTTGGTAAAATAGCTTTACGAGATACTTTTTCTTTTTTAGTCCTTGGGTCTATACCAAAGTATTTCACATCAAATACGTCACCCATGTTTACAACATCAGATACATTTTCTGTGCGTTCCCAGGCCAATTCACTAACGTGCAATAAGACTTCGTTACCAGGTGCTTCCGTATATTCTACAACAGCACCAAAATCAAGCATTTTAATCACTTTTACTTCATAAATGCTACCAACTTCTGGTTTAAACATTAAGGCATCGATGGTAGCAATAACTTTGTCTATACCCTCTTGGTCGGTACCTAAAATTTCAACGATACCTTCTTCTGTTACAGGATCTTCATTGATTACAATAGTCGTATTGGTATCTTTTTGAAGCTCTTGGATTACTTTTCCACCAGAACCGATTACCGCTCCAATGTACTCACCAGGAATAATCTTTGTGACCATCTTTGGTGCATGGGCTTTTACCTCAGCATTTGGTTCGGCTATCGTATCGGTGAGTTTACTTAAAATGTGAAGACGACCTTCTTTAGCTTGCATAAGCGCTTTTACTAAAACTTCGTAAGATAGTCCTTTGATTTTAATATCCATTTGGCAAGCAGTGATACCATCTTCCGTACCTGTAACCTTAAAGTCCATATCTCCTAAGTGATCTTCATCACCAAGAATATCAGATAATACAGCGTAACGGTCACCATCGGAAATTAATCCCATAGCAATACCAGATACAGGCTTTTTTAATTGTACACCAGCATCCATAAGGGCCATTGTTCCGGCACAAACGGTTGCCATAGAAGATGAACCATTAGATTCTAAAACTTCAGACACCACTCGTACGGTGTAAGGGCAATCATCAGGAACCATTCCTTTTAACGCACGTTGTGCTAAGTTACCATGTCCTACCTCTCTACGCGATGTTCCTCGTATAGGTCTGGCTTCACCCGTTGAAAATGGTGGGAAGTTATAGTGTAAGTAAAAACGTTCTTCACCTTCAAAAGATGGCATATCAATCACGTTAGCCTCTCTACTTGTACCTAAGGTAACGGTGGCTAAGGCTTGGGTTTCACCACGCGTAAAAATAGAGGAACCATGTGTAGATGGTAAATAATCTACTTCGCACCAGATCGGTCTAATCTCTGTTGTTTTACGACCGTCTAGTCGTAAACCTTCATCCAAAGTTAAATTTCTAATGGCTTCTTTTTGCGCTTTAGCGACATATTTATGGATAAGTTTTCCTAATTCGTCTTGTTCTTCTTCAGAGAATGAATTAAAGACTTCTTCTTTTATTTCTGAAAAAGCAGCGCCTCTTTCATGTTTAGCAGAACCTGCTTTGGCGATGGCGTATGTCTTGTCATAAACCATCTCATGAATTTTCTTCGCTAAATCTTCATCTTCAACTTCAGGCTCGTATTCACGAACTTCTTTTTTACCAACAGCTTCGGCTAACTTCACCTGAGCTTCGCACTGTACTTTGATATGTTCGTGGGCAAATTTGATGGCTTCTGCCATTTCTTCTTCAGAGATTTCATCCATTTCACCCTCAACCATCATCACTGAATCTGCAGAAGCACCAATCATCATGTCAATATCAGATTCTAGAAGTTGTGCTTGGGTTGGATTAATAACAAATTCGCCATTAATTCTTCCGACTCTAGCCTCAGAAATTGGAGTTTCAAAAGGGATATCAGAAAGTTGAATAGCCGCTGAAGCTGCTAATCCAGCCATAGCATCTGGCATGACGTCTTCGTCATGTGACATAAGCTGAATCATCACCTGTGTTTCGGCATGGTAATCTTTTGGGAATAGTGGACGTAATACTCTGTCTACCAATCGCATTGTTAGGACTTCGCCATCACTTGGTCTGGCTTCTCTTTTGAAAAAGCCACCAGGATAGCGGCCAGCTGCAGCAAATTTCTCTCTATAGTCGACTGTTAATGGTAAAAAATCGACATCTGCCGAATGGTAGTTAGATACAACCGTACATAAAAGCATGCAATTTCCGGACTGTACCACCACACTACCGTGTGCTTGTTTTGCTAATTTTCCGGTTTCAATAGAAATTTCTCTACCGTCTCCAAGGTCTATGACCTCTTTGTAAGTTTTTGGAATCATAAAAATTTTAAATCTTTTGCTGACGTGTTAAGCACTGTTAGCAATGTTAAACAATGGTCGTTGTGTTGTTGTGTAGTTGTATTGTGACCAATGAAAAACCTTGGGTAGCTTCTTCAATTCGAAATTTAAACGCTTTCGAAGACGTTATATATTAAACAAAAAACCACGCTGAGGCGTGGTTTTTTTTGAAAAATTACTTTCTTAATCCTAATTCTTTAACGATTGCACGATATCTCAAGATATCTTTTTTGGTTAAGTAGTCTAGTAAAGCACGACGCTTACCTACTAATTTTACCAATGAACGCTCAGAGTTAAAATCTTTACGATTGTTTTTTAAGTGCTCAGTTAAATGGTTAATGCGGTACGTAAATAACGCGATTTGACCTTCAGCAGAACCAGTATCGTTTTTTCCGTTACCGTATTTTGTGAAGATTTCTTCCTTTTTTTCTTTAGTTAAATACATTCTAATATTATTGTAAATGATTGTTATGTACTTTGAAAGATTTTCTTTCAAGCTGCAAATATAGTAAAAATTAAGGATTTACCAGTTTAATTCGTATTCTTTTCGAGAAAAGATTAAAATATTAAACCTTTTGAAATTGTTATGGTCTTATCAACGTATTAACAGTAAAAAAAGTAATTATGAATTTTTCGAATCTTAAATTAAAGAATTTCCTTAGGGGTGATGTGCGTCAAAATTTTAATGTGCTCAAGAAAGGAATTGTAGGTCTTTTCATTCTAGGTTTAGTTTTTACCTCGTGTAGTGATAATGACGGATCTGGTGAGGATGAAAGTCTTTCCATGGATACAACAGAGTTACAACGTTCTGCAGAGATTGATCAGGTTGATAATATGCTGGGAGATTTGGTTGTGGAAGCGTATGAAAATCGAGAGTCCAGTGAGCTAGGTAGAGGTACTTTTACGAGTGGTATTCCGGAATGTGTAACCATAACGGTTATTGCACAACAAAATTATAGAGAAGTAACCTTGGATTTTGGTATTGAAGGTTGTTATGTGAATGGTCATCTTATACGAGGACAACTTGTTTTTGATTATACAAGAGATACGGAAGCGCAGCAAATTATGATTAATTATTATTTAGTTGATTTTTATTTTGATGCCAAACAGATTATTGCCAATCGCTCTATATTAAAAGAATTATCAAACGAGAATGGAAATCCACAGTTTACACATGACTTGAGCATCACGGTAATTTGGCCAAATGGTGTACAGGCCTCCAGAGAAGGTGCACGCATAAGAGAGTGGGTAGAAGGTTTTGGTAGTGGTGTATTTAGTGATAATGTGTTTGAAATTACAGGTGATTGGACGGCAACATTTGTTAATGGCAATACACATACGTATGAAGTACTAACTCCTCTAAGACGAGAGGTCATATGCTCTAATATTGTAAGCGGTTCGTTTGATGTGCAGCGCACCAACTTTGGGGGTATTTTTGATTTTGGTGATGGCGATTGCGATAACCAAGCCACGTTTACCTTCAATAATGGTACGGAAATACCCATAACATTAAATTAAGAGTTGGTTTAGTTTTAGTTGATTGCATAAAAAAAGCGAGCTGTTTGGCTCGCTTTTTTTTATGCTCTTAATGGCTGATTTTTTATCAAATCAATGTAGAGGTTTATTTTTTTCTTAAGGTCTTTTCGATGCGCAATAAAATCCAAGAAACCATGTTCTAGCAAGAACTCTGATGTCTGGAAACCTTCTGGTAATTCTTGCCCAGTAGTATCTCTTACCACTCTTGGTCCAGCAAAACCAATTAATGCTCCAGGCTCGGCGATGTTAATGTCTCCAAGCATGGCAAAAGAAGCGGTGGTTCCTCCAGTTGTTGGATCCGTACATAATGAAATGTATGGGATTTTAGCTTCTGCTAATTGCGCCAACTTTGCAGAGGTTTTTGCCAATTGCATTAAGGATAATGCTGCTTCCATCATACGTGCGCCACCAGACTTACTTATAATCATAAATGGAATTTTGTGTTTTAGCGCATAGTCCGCAGCTCGGGCAATTTTTTCACCTACAACACTTCCCATAGATCCACCAATAAAGCTAAAATCCATACAGGCAATAACCAAATCCTCACCCATAGATTTTCCAACCGCAGTACGGACAGCATCTTTAAGATTGGTTTTGGCCTGAGCAGCTTTTAACCTATCTGGATATTTTTTAGTATCCTCAAATTTTAGCGGATCCTTAGAGCTTAAGTTAGCATCCAGCTCTTTAAACTTATTATCGTCAAACAGAATTTCAAAGTATTCTTTGCTTCCAATTCTTACATGGTAGCCGTCTTCAGGACTTACATAAAAATTCTGTTCCAGTTCTTTAGTATCAATGATTTTTCCGGTAGGAGATTTATACCAAAGTCCTTTGGGAGTATCTTTTTTTTCTTCGGTAGAGGTTTGGATACCTTTATCTTTTCTCTTAAACCAAGCCATATAATTATGATGTTTTAGACCCTTTGACCATGCTTAGGGGTATTTCTCAATTATAGATTAAAAAGATTTCTATAATTATTGCTGTTAGTTAGTTAAGGCAAAATTACTATTAATTAATTAAACACAAAACGGTTGTTTCATGTAATTATTAAAATGAACAAACCTATCGAAACTAAGAAATGGCTTCGATAGGTTGGTTCTTATATTAATTTTTATGATAAAGTATTGACGTTGTTTAAGTCCTCAAACGCTTTTTTAAGACGCTCAACAAAAGCTTGTTCTCCTTTTCTTAACCACACTCTTGGGTCGTAGTATTTTTTGTTAGGAACATCATCACCTTCTGGGTTACCAATTTGCGTTTGTAAAAAGTCATGATTGTCTTGTATGTAGTCTCTAACACCACTTAAAAAAGCCCATTGCATGTCGGTGTCAATGTTCATTTTGATAACACCGTAACCAATAGCCTCTCTAATTTCTTCTACTGTAGAGCCAGAACCACCATGGAATACAAAATCGATATGGTTATGACCAACGTTGTATTTTTTAGTAATGTATTCTTGTGAATTCTTTAATATTTTTGGTGTCAACTTAACATTACCTGGTTTGTATACACCGTGAACATTTCCAAAAGCTGCAGCTATAGTGAATTGATCACTTACCTTGCTTAATTCTTCATATGCATAAGCTACTTCTTCTGGTTGTGTGTACAACTTGGAAGCATCAACATCGCTATTGTCCACGCCATCTTCTTCACCACCTGTAATTCCAAGCTCTATTTCTAGGGTCATACCCATCTTGCTCATACGAGCTAGATATTGTTTGCAGATTTCTATATTTTCCTCAATAGGCTCTTCAGATAAGTCTATCATATGAGAACTGTAAAGTGGTTTTCCTGTTTCCTCAAAATGTTTCTCACTTGCATCTAATAAACCATCAATCCAAGGCAATAATTTTTTTGCACAGTGGTCGGTATGTAAAATTACAGGAACACCATAAGCTTCAGCCATGTGATGTACGTGTTTTGCACCCGCAATTCCCCCTGCGATTGCTCCTTTTTGGTTATCGTTGCCTAAACCTTTTCCGGCATTAAACTGTGCGCCACCATTTGAAAATTGAATGATGACAGGTGCATTTAAGGCCTTTGCGGTTTCTAAAACACCATTAATGGTATTTGATCCTATAACATTTACTGCTGGTA
Organism: Winogradskyella aquimaris; assembly: GCF_042676105.1. NCBI lineage: Bacteria > Pseudomonadati > Bacteroidota > Flavobacteriia > Flavobacteriales > Flavobacteriaceae > Winogradskyella > Winogradskyella aquimaris. The sequence goes on from NZ_JBHTJQ010000002.1 coordinate 224,563, forward strand.
AGGCGAATCCTTTTTCTTTGGCTAACTTGAAAATTTCCTGAACTTCTCTTCCTGTTGCAACTCCAGGTTTGATATTGTGACTCATGATTTTATGATTGAAAATTAGATATCAAAAATACATAATTTTAGGTATCTTTTCGGTAGTTTTTAAAGATTAATGCTTCATTTAAGGTCGAAAACGATGTAGAAAAGCAACGCTTTTTTAGAATGGATAATTAATACCGATATTATAGACTGCGTTTCTAAAATTATAGCTTTTAAACCAACGATCGCCCAGAGTTAGTGAAGGCTCATACGTTTTGAAACCGGTATCAAAACGCAGTACAAAAAAACCAAAATCATAACGAAGTCCAAATCCAGATCCAATGGCAATATCTTTAAGGGAGTTAAAGCTTGAAAAGGTGGCTTTATCATCTTCAACATTATCCAAAACATTCCAAATGTTTCCGGCATCTACAAAGAGCGCTCCCCTTAAATCCCCAAAAAGGCCAAAACGTTGTTCTGCACTCAAATGAATTTTAAAGTTAGCTTCGTTAAATTCATTTGTAGTACTCGAGCTTCCAGGTCCAAGATTGTATGCCGTCCATGCTCTATTGTCATTAGGTCCACCACCAAAAAAACTTTCTGCAAAAGGTATACTATTGGAATTACCATAGGGAATAGCAATTCCAGCATAACTCCTAAAGGCAAAAACGTTATTTCTGCCTAAATCAAAATATTTGACGTAATCAATTTCGGTCTTAAAGTATTGAGAAAATGCCACTCCAAAAATTTCGTAATTACCATTTTCATTTTTGGGGCTTCCTAAAAGTTCAGACACGTTAGACAGTAAATTTCCTGCGAGTTCAACTCGCCATTTGAAAATGGAAAAATCATTATCAAAAATACTGGTACGCTTGTCCTTTTTATAATCAAAACTCGTTGAAAAGATAAGGTTGTTTTCCGTAAGACGTTGTTTTCGCTCTTCAATATTATTAACTACAATAAAATCGTCGTCCGTAGGAGCTAAACTGGTATTTCCGTTGATGACATCATTAATAAACTGATCCGCTTCTGTTGGGATTGTTAAATTGTCGTTAGAGGATATGTAGCCGATATTTTGTGCAATCGTGTTGAGGCGACTATATGAATTGGTATATACCCCAAAATAATTACTTGTATTTAAATTTTTGACAAACTGAACATTAAAAAACTCTAATCTATTAGTAACAGTTTGCGAAGGAGACCAGTTGTAACTCAATAAGCCTGATAGGGTTTGTTTGTCTAAACCAATATTTTGCTGACTTGTAACAGAGGCATTAATGGCGGTGCTTGGCGACATATATTTTGGAATAATCTTATCTGTATTAAACGGGGTAAATAGCCTAGGTATGGTTAATCTAATGTTACCCCCAAATTCGTTGATATCAAAAAAGGCACTAACATCATCACTTCTGTTTTTTGAAGCTCCAATGGCGGCAATACCACTGATTTCTAAAGTTTCTGCACCTCTAAAAATATTTCTGATTTTTAATCCTGGTGTTACGGAAAAGCCAATAGTTTGTATGTTACTTTGTGACACGTCTACATCTAAACTTAAGGCATATTTCTTTTTTGGTTCTAAGTAGATGTTAGCGGTTAAGCTTGTGTCTTCTGTATTTTCTACATATTCTATACTTGGGTATCTAAATACCTGTAAATCGTTAAGATAACGTAAGGATCGACTACGTGCTAAATCAGTATAAATATCCCCTTTGTTGATGAAAACAGCATCCGTTATGGCTTTAGGTCTAAACCTTAGTTTTTCTTTGCTATAAAGATTAAAATCTTTATAAAAGGTCGTATCTGAAATGGTTTTGAAACGATTTTCAAAATTGTCGTCAGTAAAAATATTTACCTCCTTAATTTTAAATATTTTGAAAGGTTCTAAAATGGTGGAATCCTCGGTTCTTATCAGGCGGTTTGCTATGATGAGGTCGGTATTTATTTTATGGTTAGTGTCAATCGTATCTGTTTCAAACCTTATATAATCCTGGCTAAAGTAATAGAATCCAACATTCCTAAGATATTTGCTAATACGCTCACGTTCGCTTTCGAAATTTTGCTCATCGTACTGCTCCCCTTTTTTAAGTAGAGTTGCTTTTATAAATTTAGGGTATAGGGAATCTATTAAAGGACTACTAATATTAGGCCTAAGAGAATCCAAAGTATAAGGCTTTTTTTTAGTTACCTTGTAGGTGACTTGGGCTCTTTTGTTGCTGTCTTTTTCAACCTCAAAGCTTACTTCATTGTCAAACCAGCCCTTACTGTAATAATATTTTCTAAGATTATTTGAAGTTTTAACCGTTTTGTCTTCATTATAAATGGTTGGTGCTTCTCCTGTGCGCTTTAGCCAACTGTTAAAGTTTTTTCGAGATTGGATTTCTCTGTCAAATTGTTTTTTGGAAAGTAGTTTTGTTTTCCAGCGTACTTTAGACGAATCACTTAAGACTTTAGCTTCAATTATAGAATCTATATTTGGTCTAGCGAGATTATACACATGCAATTTTAGCGGGAAGCCAAAAAAGCTGTTCATACCAGAATTGGTTTTCTGTATAATGATGTTATTTATGCGCTCATCTTTAATGGTTTTGCCATCTTCAACGATTGTGTTTTTGGTAATGAGATGTTCATTGGATTTTACACGCTTAACGACATTGCAGGAACTAAATGATAGTATTAAAGTTAACATCAAAATACCATGTCGTATTTTAGGATATTTAGATAATATTGAAAATTGAATTTTCAAGTTGTTTTGATGTATATTTTATTGATATGGGTTGCTGTAAACAAAAATTAATCCAAAATAGATTTACTTTGTAGTGAATCTAAGCAAAAGTAAAGACATTTTAATGGTTACAAAGCAAGAAATAAAGTTAATTAAAAGTTTAAACCAAAAAAAATACAGACAACAGTTGCAGCAGTTTACTGTTGAAGGTATAAAAGGTATTCGTGAATTTTTAAATTCAGGTTTTGAATTGGAGACCTTATATACTACAAAACCTATTTTTGAAGCTCCTCATGGCCAAACGGTAATTATATCAGAAAAAGAATTAAGTAAACTCTCAACTTTAAAAAATCCAAATACGGCTTTAGCGGTTTTTAAAATTCCTAAACCATTAAAAGTTGATACCGATGGTTTGGTTGTTGCCTTGGATGATGTCAGGGATCCAGGAAACTTGGGAACCATTATAAGACTCTGTGACTGGTACGGTGTAAAGAACTTGTTCTGCAGTTTAAATACAGTAGATTGTTACAACCCAAAAGTTGTGCAGGCGACCATGGGGTCTTTAACACGTGTAAATGTTTCTTATGTTGATTTGTTGGATTTTTTGTCTCACCAGAAAACAACTGTTTTTGGAACTTATATGGAAGGTGAAAATATTTACCAAACGGATTTGCCCAAAGAAGGCATTGTTGTTCTTGGTAACGAAGCCAATGGTATTTCAAAAGACATCACGTCAATAATGACTAGGAAATTATCCATTCCGCGATTTGGTGCCACAAAAGATACGGAAAGTTTAAACGTCGCCAATGCTGCAGCTATTGTTCTTAGTGAATTTAGAAGAAGGATTATTGAAACGTAAAGTTGATAAAAATACCTCTGGTTTGCATTTTTGCCACATTTCCAGTCCATGGGCTATTGGGATCAGCATCCCTTACAATTTCATCATTAATAGCAAAAACACCTCGAATGGAAGGGGTAAACTTAAAGTACAGTAAGTAAAGGTCTATCCCAAAACCGATTTCATAGAAATAGGTGTTTTTCTTCATTCTAAACTCACCTGCACTGTTGTCGTCCGGATTATCCTGATTACTGGAAAGGTTTAGAGCGGTAGAGAATCCACCAATAATAAAAGGTTTAAAGTTGTTTATGCGTTTGGTGGACACCTTTAATAATAATGGGATGTGTATGTAAGTGGATTTTACCTCTCGTAGTAAGTCAGAGTCATTAAAATCAGTGCCAGCAAAATAACTTTCATCATATCTTAGATTTCTTGTTGTGAAAAATACCCCAGGCTCTAACCTCAAGTTCATGTAGTTATTAATACGCATATCTCCAATGAGCCCTAAATGAAACCCAAAAGTTTTATCCACTAATATGTCTCTCAAATCTTCGTTATAATCAAACTTAAAATCATATTGATTAAAACCTAAAAAATAGCCCCAAGACAAGAATTTTTGATCGAGATTGTCAATATTGTTTGCTACCTTTTCCTTGGTGAACAGTTGAGCATTACCATTATTAAATGCCAATAAAAATATAAGTAAAACTAAAATACGTTTCATATTATGCTTTAGATGCTGTATATATAGTGGCCACACCCATCGTTTGTGGCTTATCTTCGACATTAATAAACCCAATTTTCCTTAAAATATTGTTTAGGGCTTCTCCATATGGAAAAACCGAGGCCGATTCGCTAAGGTAACTGTAAGCGATTTTATCTTTAGAAAATAACTTGCCTATTGTGGGCAAAATAAACTTTGAATATACATTATATCCAAATCTGTATATAGGGTTGGTGGGTACAGAGGTTTCTAATATGACAAAAATTCCATTTGGTTTTAACACTCTCAAGATTTCGGACAGTCCTTGCTCTAGGTTTTCAAAGTTTCTAATACCAAATGCGACGGTAATGGCATCAAAAGTGTCGTTCTCAAAAGGAAGGTTCTCAGAATCACCAATGACCATTGAGATTATACTGTCCAATTTTCTTGTGGCTATTTTTTTCTTACCAACTTCCAACATGCCACTGCTAATATCTAGACCAATAATTTCATTGGCATTCGTTGCTGCGAGATTTATAGCTAGATCTCCAGTTCCTGTTGCGATGTCTAAAACCTTATTTGGTTGTTTCTCACCAACAATTTTAACCACTTTCTCTCTCCACTTAACATCAATACCAAAAGAGATCACACGGTTTAGGCCATCATACTCTTTTGAGATGGTATCAAACATTTCAGTGACCTGTTCTTTTTTAGAAGCTTCACTGTGCTTGTACGGTTTTACTTTTTCGGCCATTAGAAATTTTTGGCAAATATATGGATTAAGTTGCAAGTTCGTAAGTGCCTCAAATATTATAGTTAAATTCTAAGTCTCTTTAAGGTTTCATTATAAACTTTGTCTAAATGTTCAACTTTAGGTGCCCAAGCCTGAGTACTTCTAACTTAATCCATATATTTGTATGTTTATTTTGAAGAAAACACAATGAAAATAATCATCGCAGGTGCAGGAGAGGTAGGATTTCATTTGGCGAAATTATTATCCTACGAGTCGCAAGAGATCACCCTAATTGATACCAAAAAAGATAGTTTAACCTATGCTGGTGAGCATTTGGATATTAAAACGATTAAAGGTGATGCCACATCCATTTCTATTCTCAGAGAAGCAAGGATTGAATCCGTTGATTTATTTATAGCTGTAACATCGTCTGAAACGACTAATATTACAGCCAGTGTTTTAGCAAAACAGCTTGGTGCACAACGCACTATTGCTAGAATATCCAACACCGAATTCATCGATGAAAAGGATACCATAGGGTTTTCACAATTTGGTATTGATGAGTTAATTTCTCCAGAGTCACTTGCGGCATCTGAAATAGAATTATTACTTAACCAATATGGTTTTAACGATACTTATGAGTTTGAAGAGGGAGCATTGACCATGCTAGGGTTGCGTTTATCGAGAACCGCAAAATTTGTTGGTAAAACGGTAAAGGAAGCCGCTGAAATTTATCCCGAATTACATTTTATACCAATCGCCATACAACGATATGGAACACAGTATACCATTATTCCACGTGGTGATACCCAATTCAAGGAAGGAGACAAGGTTGTGTTCATGACTTCTAAAGGGGGTGACGCCGAATTATTTGAATTATCCGGTAAAGTAAAGACGGAAATTAAAAATGTAATGATTCTAGGTGGAAGTAAAATTGGTTTTAAAACGGCAAGAGACCTTTGTAAAAGTAAATTTAATGTAAAGCTAGTAGAGAGCAGGCAGTCAATGGCTGAGGATTTAGCAGACAGACTTCCAAATGCCCTTATTATTTGTGGTGATGGTAGAAACGTTGATATATTGGAAGAAGAAAATATATCAGACATGGATGCATTTATATCCGTAACTGGAAACTCTGAAACCAATATCATGTCTTGCCTATTGGCAAAATCCAAAGGTGTAAAGAAGACTATTGCTTTGGTTGAAAATATGGATTACTATCAACTCTCACAATCTATAGGTATTGATACGCTAATTAATAAAAAGCTTCTGGCTGCAAACAATATATTTAGATATATAAGAAAAGGTGAGGTTGTAGCCATGACCAAGCTTACCAATATGAATGCAGAATTACTGGAGTTTGTTGTTAAACCTAATTCTAAGATTACGAATAAATTAATAAAGGATTTAAATTTCCCGAGGTCTGCTATTTTCGGAGGTGTCATTAGGGACGGTGAAGGTATGATTCCATTAGGAAGTTTTAAGATTGAAGCAGGAGATAGAGTCGTAGTCTGTTGTTTGCCGCGTTCAATTTCAGAAGTTGAAGCCTTTTTTTCTTAAGCCATTCTTATGTCTAAAATTCGACTTAACTATAAAATCATTTTCCATTTTCTGGGATTGTTGTTGTTGTTCAATGGCGGTTTTATGTTGCTTGCCACATTGATTAGCTTAATCTACAAGGACGGTGTAACACTTAATTTATTTCTTGCAAGCTTATCTACGATTCTTATCGGAACTATCGGGATGTATGTGACTAAAAATCACAGTAAAGAAATGAATAAGCGCGAAGGTTACATTGTTGTTGCCTTTGGTTGGATAGTGATGTCCCTCACAGGAACATTACCCTATTTAGCTACTGACGCTATACCCACCTTTACAGAAGCATTTTTTGAAACGATCTCTGGTTATACCACTACTGGAGCAAGTATACTTAATGATATTGAAATATTGCCAGAGGGTGTTTTGTTCTGGAGAAGCATGACCCATTGGATTGGAGGTATGGGGATTATTGTACTTGCCATTGCTATTCTTCCTTTATTAGGTGTTGGAGGTATGCAGTTATTTGCTGCTGAAGCTCCAGGGCCTGGTGGAGATAAGTTACATCCAAGAATTACGGATACTGCCAAGCGTTTATGGCTTATCTATTTTGGATATACCGTTGCTGAAACTATTTTACTCCAGATTGCAGGAATGTCGTTTTTTGATGCCATAAATCATGCCTTAAGTACCTTATCTACAGGTGGTTTTTCTACAAAAAATGCGAGTATAGCACATTGGAATGATAACCCTGCGATTCAGTATATCATTATATTATTTATGTTTTTGGCAGGTACCAATTTTGTACTGAGTTATTATCTATTCAAAGGCAAAGTTGTAAAAATTGTAAAGGATGATGAATTTAAACTCTACTTTAGGTTTATAGCCATTTTCACAATTATTGCTGCATTACTTATATATTTCAGGGCAGATGTATCCCAATCTTCTATAGCGCATCCGATGGTTTTGGGAGAAGCAGAAAGTGCAGTTAGACATGCGTTGTTTCAGGTATTAACCGTGGTAACCACAACGGGTTTTGTGTCTGCTGATTACACGATGTGGACACCCTTTTTAACTGTATTTTTCTTCGGATTGATGTTTTTAGGAGGTTCTGCAGGGAGTACGTCCGGTGGTGTTAAGGTAGTACGCCATCTCATTCTAATAAAAAATGGTTTTTTAGAGTTTAAACGTTCGTTACATCCTAATGCCATTTTACCGGTTCGTTATAATACAAAGTCTGTCTCAAAGGATATTGTATTTAATGTCTTAGGTTTCTTTATTCTCTATATGTTATCCTTTATCATCGGAGCTTTGGTGTTTTCAATGTTTCAGATAGACTTTGAATCTGCCATAGGGCTTTCGGCTTCTAGTTTAGGGAATGTAGGACCAGCCTTAGGAGAATTTGGACCAGTAAATAACTATGCTGCATTACCTCCTTTGGGGAAATGGTGGGCGTCTTTTATGATGCTTTTAGGTCGATTGGAATTGTTTACTGTACTTATCCTGCTCACTCCTTTTTTCTGGAGAAATAGATAGTTTTTGAATTTTTGAAAAAAAATTAAAAATTTAGCTAGCCTATATTTTTACTGATACTTTTAGGTTTTATGTACTTAAAATCAGATAGTTGTTGTGATGTTGTGTGTAACATTTTTATTGCTGTTGCGTCATATAAGTGTAACCAATTAAAAATAATCAATCATGGAATTCGCATTAAATCAAGAATTAGAATCAGTACCAGAACCCATTGTGGTGTCCAGTTACCCAACAAATGGTTTGTTAAATTCTAGTTACAAAAGTATTGTAAAGAACAATTTTAGTAAGTCTACAACCTCCTCTATTTTTGGAATAAGACAACGTATTAAGTCTTCACAATTGAGCAATGTAGATCATATAGCAGCAATTTTAAAATTGTCTGTATTCGTTATAGCGCTAATCGCCATTTTCTAAGGAAATAGCCTAATTTCTGAACTCAAACTGGCACATTTTATATGTGCCTTTTATTTTCTTTCAACAATGTACGTGTGTACAATGCTAATAATCTATGCTTTAATTCTAAATCAAGAATCGATGTCTGCAAGTTATATGTCAACTAGTATAAAAAACAACCTTAATCTGCTTTCTAAGCGCCAAAAGCTTAGAAATACAATAGGAAGCTATAATCATAGCAATAGGACGGAGTACGATTTGCCAAAAGCATCACATAAGCAGTTGCGTAATATAGCTAAGTGGCTAAGAGAAGAGCATAGGGTCAGAATGGCAAAAGTAGCAGTGGTCACTGTAGTGTTATTTTTTGCTCTGGTTGGTATTTTTCTTTATGCTAAAGGAGGCATTATCCAGCTATTAACCTATTAAAATGAATCAGTTTAGTTATCTTGGATAGCATAAAAAAAGCTATAATTCCTGTAAAGGATTATAGCTTTTGTATTAAAAATATGTATTCCTCTTAATTTAAAGCTTCTCTAATTCTTTTAATGGCTTCAACAATCTCTTCTTTCGATGCGGCATAAGAAATACGTATACAGTCTGCATTTCCAAAAGCTTCACCGGTTACTGTCGCGACTAAAGCTTCTTCCAATAGAAATAAAGACATATCGGTCGCATTGTTAATGGTCTTGCCCTTAATAGTTTTACCAAAATAAGCAGATACATTTGGAAAGACATAAAATGCTCCTTCTGGCTGATTAGTTTTAAAGCCTTCTATACCATCGAGTAACTCTAAAATTAATTGACGACGTTCTTTAAATTCGTCTATCATATATTGAATTTTAGAAGGATTTGCTTCTAGTGCCGCAATCACTGCACGTTGGGCAATACAATTAGCACCACTTGTTACCTGACCTTGCATTTTATTACAAGCGCGTGCGATCCAGTCTGGCGCTCCAATATAGCCAATTCTCCAACCCGTCATAGCAAAAGCTTTAGAGACCCCATTCACTGTAATTGTCCTGTCGTACATGTCTTCGAACTGTGCCATGCTATGGTGACCGCCTATAAAGTTGATATGTTCATAGATTTCGTCGGATACAATGTAAATATTTGGATATTGCTGCAAAACATCAGCAATAGCTCTTAACTCTTCTTTATTGTAAACCGATCCACTAGGATTACAAGGGGAGCTATACCAAATCATTTTGGTTTTTGGTGTAATGGCAGCTCGTAATTGCTCGGCAGTCATTTTAAAATCGTTACCAATATCTGTTTTTACTTCAACAGGTACTCCTCCATTTAGCTTTACAATATCTGCATAGCTTACCCAATAAGGACATGGTAAAATAACTTCGTCTCCATCATTGAGCATGACCGCAGCAACGTTATATAGCGACTGCTTTGCGCCATTGGATACTACAATTTGGGATCTGGAGTAGTCAAGATTGTTATCACGTTTAAATTTTGTGATGATGGCGTCCTTTAGTTCCACATAACCATCAACAGGTGTGTAGCTATTGTAGTTGTCGTTTATTGCCTTTATAGCAGCTTCCTTTACAAAATCTGGTGTGTTAAAATCCGGTTCGCCAAGACTTAACCCAATAATATCTTTACCCTCTGCTCTAAGCTCTCTGGCTTTGGCCGCCATAGCAAGGGTTGCCGAAGTCGATAGATTGTTAATTCTATCAGAAAGTTGGTTCATGTGTTAATGAATAAAAGTATTACGATTGCATTGATGGTCGCATACCCATTTCTTTTAAAAATTTAAAGTGAGCGACTATAGCTTTTCTTGTGGTTTCGTATTCTTTGTATGGTAAATTGAATTCCTTAGCGGTATCCTTTACAATTTCAGCAATTTTATTGTAATGAATATGACTAATATTAGGAAAAATATGGTGTTCTACCTGGTGATTAAGTCCACCTGTATACCAATTGATTAGCCAGTTTTTAGCACCAAAATTTACAGTTGTTTTGAGCTGATGAACAGCCCAAGTGTTTTTCATGGTACCATCTTTTTCTGGCATTGGCATTTCGGCTTCGTCCATAACGTGGGCTAATTGAAACACAATACTCAATATAAGTCCGGCCACATAATGCATTATAAAGAAGCCAATAAGAACCTCATACCAAGCTAAATCAGTAAGAAGTATTGGTAGTACAATCCACATGGAAACGTAGACCAGTTTAGAAATAACCAATTTACTCCAATTAACAATTGGGTTTGGGAATTTACCATAAGACAATTTACGCTTCATGTAGCGTTTCATTTGTTGAAAATCTGTAGTAATAGCCCAGTTAATGGTTAGTAAGCCATAAAGTAACACCGAATAATAGTGCTGAAATCTATGGTGTTTTCGCCACTCGGCATGCTTAGAAAAACGTAGAATTCTTCCAGCCTCTAAATCTTCATCATGACCGTGAATATTTGTGTAAGTGTGATGTAGTACATTGTGTTGTACTTTCCAGTTATAAACATTGCCCGCTAGAATGTAAATGCTACTTCCCATTAAACGGTTAACCCATTCTTTATTGGAAAATGCGCCGTGATTCCCGTCGTGCATGACATTCATCCCAACACCTGCCATACCAACTCCCATGACAATGGTGAGTAGAATTTGTGCCCATGTTGGCATGTTTAAAGTGAGTAATAAGAAATAAGGAGTAAGAAAAATGGCAAACATAACCACGGTTTTAACCCATAGTTGCCAATTTCCAGTTCGCTTTATATTATTTTCTTTAAAGTAATTGTTGACGCGTTTGTTAAGTGTTCTAAAGAATTTTGCAGAATCTGCTCTTGAAAATGATAAGGTTTGCTGTCCCATACAGTATTTATTTTTTATCTATAACGTTGAGGATTAAAAAACATTACGTTATAGGCCTCAAATATAATAATAATTAAATGGAAGCCTTATGATTCGTTTTAAATTATCCACATTAAAAAATGTACTTTTGCAGAAAGCAATTTAAATGGAATTAATTCTCAAATATTTTCCTGATTTATCCGAAACGCAAATTGAGCAGTTTGCAGCTTTAGAAGAGCTTTACAAGTATTGGAATGCCAAAATCAACGTTGTGTCTCGTAAGGATATTGATGAACTTTACTTACGACATGTACTACATTCTTTAGGAATTGCAAAGGTGGTTGAGTTTGCCGAAAATACCTCAATTTTAGATGTTGGGACTGGTGGTGGTTTTCCTGGTGTACCTTTGGCAATAATGTTTCCAAACTGTCAGTTTCACCTTGTCGATAGTATAAATAAAAAACTCAAGGTGATTAATGCGGTTTGTGAAGCCATTGAACTAACCAATGTAAGAACAACCCATAGTAGGGTAGAGGCCATAGATGAAACCTATGACTTTATTGTAAGTAGAGCGGTAACAGCTATGCCAGAATTCACCAAGTGGGTAAAAGGTAAAATTGCTAAAAAGCAACGAAATGAATTAAAGAATGGGATATTGTACTTAAAAGGTGGTGACCTAACAGAAGAGCTTAAACAATATACTACAGTAAAAGCGTATCTTTTATCAGACTATTTTGAGGAAGCTTTCTTTGAAACAAAAAAAGTGATTCAATTGCCACTCAAGTATAAATAAAAAAAGCGCTTTACATGAAGCGCTTTTTTTATTTACTTATTTAATTGGCAACAAACTTAGTTGTAAAATTGGTATTATTTTCAGAGGTCACATTCAAAATATAGAATCCTGATGCCAGATCCATGGGTAAGACCGTTCTATTAGATAATACTATGGATGTATTGTATACCACTTTTCCCGAAACATCTATAATTTCTATGTTAGCGTTTGAGGTATTTTCCGTAAGGAGTACCAATTCTTCTCTAATAGGATTTTTTTCTAATTTAAAAACAAGCATTTCATTATCAGGAATAGCGAGGGAAGGAGTCAAAATTTCTGTTAAAGCAAAATTTACGTTATTCTCTGTTAATTGTACATGCGGTTCGTTTTCATCTGGTAAAAAGGTATTGTCAAAAGGAGTGTTATTCGTTGTACCACGACCCATTAAGTTGATGTCATGATGCCAGTCAATTTCGTTATCTGTTATTGCCAAGGCTAATGCGCTAACCGACGGAATAAAATTGAATTTATCAATCTGTAAAGCATTCACAAAGTCACCCGCAGTACCTCCACCTGCTGCAATGTCACCGGTAAGGGCAGCAAGATCAAAAAGACCTCCAGGTGCAGCATCTACACCATCGGAATATGAAAATGATTGGCTATTAGCGTTAGACCCCTCGACTTCAAAACCAAAAAGTGAAATACCAATATCACTTACTGAAGAGGTGATGCCAGCCGCTGGAGTAAAGTAAATCTCAACATCAACTATCGCCGTGAAGGCACCTGCCGGAACACTAAAACTATCATTGATTACCGTGTAGCTGTTGGTTACTGTTGGCCCATTATTGCCTAATGCGAAATAAGAATTGCCGATTCCGCTTCCATTAATTATTGCAACGTTTCTAGTATTTTCTGGAAATCCAGAACTATTAAAACTATTAATATTGTTTTCAAACTGGGCTCTAAATGGGTGAGCTTGAGGTAATGTAAGTGTTGGATCAAAATTCACACTACTTCCAGACTGAAGATGAGCTTCAAAATGATCAACTAACAACTGTCGTGCTGCCGGAGACTTTAAGAAAGAGTCAATCAGAGGCTGAACTTCTGCAATGGGTTGGGTTCCGTTATTAGCAAGAAAGTTTAATTGGTGTTGTAGTCCAATGGGGACATTTGCTCCATGGTGCGGAGAGTCAAAAGACATGTATAATCGTGTGTCTGCATTTAATCCATTTGATTCCATGTAATTTAAAGCATATCTTGAAATCAATCCACCCATACTAGGGCCTATAATAACATTTTGCTCAGGACTGTTGCCAGCTTTTGCGGTATTGATAATATCTAAAAGCTCTACAAGTAGCATGGCATTACGCTCTATAAAATCGGTACCGCCATCAACGGTTGCACCATCAGCTGCCCTTAGATAGGTAGGGAAATTTAAAATAATAACATCAAAACCTTCTGCTCTCACGAGATCTGCTAGGTTTTGAGAACCAGAGCTACTTGTAAAATCCAATAAACTGTATAAACCAGGAATATCTCTGGAGTCTCCAGGATCAAAGCCGTCCACGACGATTATAGGTTTGTCTAGGATTCCAGTTTGAGTATCTAGAAAAATCTGATATTCGCCTTCTCCAGGATAATTAGTGACTTCACCATAAGCTGATAAGTCTGGAGTGATACTAGAGGTGAAAGAGGTTTGGGCTATTAATAAAGAAGGAAAGATTAAAAAGATGAAAATGTAAAGTTTTTTCATATCGAGGGAGTTTTTGATTTTAGACTCAAAAGATACAAAGTTTCAAAAGGTCTTCAATCAATAGCTGTATTATATTCTATTAAAAGCAAAAAAAATCCTTAAAAGCATTGAGCGTTTAAGGATTTGTTTTTCAGATTGTTATAAAATCTAACCCAAAAATGGATATCTGTAATCAGTTGGTGTCACAAATGTTTCTTTGATTAATCTTGGAGATACCCAACGTAATAAATTTTGAGCACTACCTGCTTTGTCATTTGTTCCTGAAGCTCTGGCACCACCAAATGGTTGTTGCCCAACAACGGCACCAGTAGGTTTGTCATTAATGTAGAAGTTACCCGCAGAATTTTGTAATGCTGTGGTTGCTTCATCAATAGCATAACGCTCAGTGGCCAAAATAGCACCAGTTAAGGCGTATTCGCTAGTTTCATCAACCAGTTTTAAGGTTTCAGAATAACTGTCGTCTTCGTAAACATAAATAGTAATTACAGGACCAAATAATTCGGTACACATGGTTGTGTATTTAGGATTGGTAGTAACAATAACTGTTGGTTCAATAAAGTACCCTTTAGACTTGTCATAACCTCCACCAGCAATAATTTCAGCATCGCTATCCGCTTTCGCCTGGTCTATGTACTTAGCTAATTTATCAAACGATCCTTCATGAATTACTGCTGTGATAAAATTGCTCATATCTTCAGGAGAACCCATTTTGAAAGAAGCGATGTCTTCTAAAACATACTTCTTCACATCAGTCCAGATACCTTTTGGGATATAAGCTCTGGAAGCTGCACTACATTTTTGGCCTTGGAACTCAAATGCTCCGCGAGTAATAGCTGTTGCTACTTGTCTTGCGTTTGCAGATTTATGAGCTACGATAAAGTCTTTGCCACCTGTTTCGCCAACAATTCTTGGGTAGGTCTTATAGCTATGGATATTTTCTCCGATTTGTTTCCAGAGCTCTTTAAAGATAAAAGTAGAACCGGTGAAATGTAATCCTGAAAAATCAGGACTTGATAAAACGGTTTTTGTGATCATAGCCGGGTCGCCAAACACAACGTTGATAACACCATCAGGTACGCCAGCTTCCTTAAAGACGTCCATAATAACTTTAGCTGAGTACACTTGACTATCACTAGGTTTCCAAACCACAACATTACCCATTAATGCCATACAAGATGGTAGGTTACCTGCAATTGCAGTAAAGTTAAAAGGTGTTACAGCATAGGTAAAACCTTCAAGTGGTCTGTATTCAACACGATTCCACGCGCCACTGGTACTTTCTGGTTGTTCCATGTAGATGTCTGTCATAAACTGAACATTGAAACGTAAGAAATCTATAAGCTCACAAGCAGAATCTATCTCTGCTTGATGAATTGTTTTAGACTGTGCTATCATTGTAGCGGCATTAATTTTAGCCCTGTATGGGCCAGCAATCAGTTCAGCAGCTTTTAAGAAAATTCCAGCACGCTGTTCCCAAGGCAATTGAGACCATGTTTTACGGGCTTCTAGAGCAGTGGCAATAGCGTCTTCTACATGCTTTTGCTCTGCAACATGATATTCTCCAACAATATGTTGGTGATCGTGTGGAGGAGACATGGTTCTGGTATTACCAGTTTTTACATCTTTTCCATTAATATATAAAGGTACTTCTACTTTACTGTTAATCATAGATTTGTAAGCTTCTGCAACAGCTTTACGCTCTGGCGAACCAGGTGCATAAGACTTTACAGGTTCGTTAACAGCAATTGGTACATTAAAGAATCCTTTTGACATAATATGAATATTTTTTGTTTGATTTTGAAAGTGCAAAGTTACAATATTTATAAGAGAATCTAGGTTACATTCATAACAGACCTGTTTGGAAAATCATTATATTTTTTTGTAAGTTGCCTAAAGTGATTTTTTAATTCTAAGATGCCAAAAAATAATGCCTTTGTTTTAACCCTCGCTTATCCAGAAACGATTGTTTCTCATGCAGATGAGTGGTATTCTAAGTATTTAAAATACCTTTCAATAGGAAGTGAAAATCATGTGAGAGCAGGACATGCGGCCATGGTTTTAATTCATAAAGACACAGGTGTTTTGGAATATCATGATTTTGGGCGTTACATTACTTCAGAACCCAATGGGCGAGTTAGAGGAAGAGAAACGGATTTTGAACTGCATTTTCCAATTAAAGCTAAAGTGGAAGGCGATACCATTAAAAATTTAGAAGAGATCCTGGAGTTCTTAGCCGTGAATCCTAAGTTAACCCATGGTGATGGTCATTTGTATGCATCGGTTTGCAATGCTGTAAATTATGATATGATCAGAACGCATGTTGATAAAATGCAAGCTAAAGGATTCATTAGATATGCTGCATTTGTAAAAGAGGCATGTAATTGTGCCAGGTTTGTAACCGATTCCTTAATCGCTGGTGTTACGCATAGTAATATAAAAAAGCAACTTATTCGATCTAAATGGTTTACACCAAGTACCATAGGTAATGTCATCATTGCAGATACTGAAGATTTTGTTTACTTGGTGAATGAACAAGGTGAAATAGGAGAATTTAAATCTACTGTAGGTAAAGAGAATAGAAGACTGTTTTTAGATAGGCTTAAAGGTTACAATCCAAGTTTGGAAGGAACTTTAGAGCCCAAACATAATGAAGTAAAAGAAGAGCATGCGCAATGGTTGCCTGGCATTGCGGCAGGTGCTTGGTTTGAATTACATGATTTAGGACACGACTGTGAATACCGTTTTAGAAGAATCTCACCTTATGGTAATATGGACTGTGATGGTATTTACAAAGTGAACGATGATAGTTTCGATATTTCAAAAGATTATCAGTTTGTTCATTACTCCAATTGTTTGTTTTTTAATGTGAAACAAAAAGGTAAGGAATATAAATTCGAGTATTTACGACCGAGACCGATTAATTAAGCGCAAAAGGAGCACTCAATTTAAACGAAGGAATATATACTTTAAACTTACTGGCTTTTGTAAAGTTTACCATGTTATAATGGCCTTGCATGGCACCAAAAGGTGAGGTTAGAAGACAGCCAGAATTGTAAGTGTGTTTTTCGCCTGGTTTTAAAACAGGCTTTTTTCCAATAACCCCTTCACCTTCAATGACCTCTTCGTTATTGAGCGCGTCGAGAATTTTCCAGTGACGGGAATGTAATTGCACAGAATCTTTACTTTGGTTTTCAATAGTCACTTTATAACCAAAAGCAAAGTGCACTTTATAGTTCTTATAAAATGTACCTTCAAAATTGGTTTCTACGGAGATTTTGATGCCGCTCGTAACTTGTTGTACCATTGATTATCTGTATGTTGTATCTGCTAAAATAAAATAAATTTTCATTGAAGCCTTATATTTTGGCTAAGAGGTAGATATTTTTAACATTTTATCGTTGACATGCATTTCTAGAGTTTTAAAAAATGCCAAAATATCATTTTCTTCCAAAGCGCTATTTATGGTTACCATACGCACAAACTGCTCACCTTTAAAGGAACCAAAACCAACCATGAGATCAGCGTGTTCATATAAGGATGTGCAGAGGGCCTTAGCGTCAATATCCTTGTAATTAAAGCAAACTGAAATAGAATCGTCAAAACTGTAGAGTTTGTAATTGCTATTGCTTTTGATGTATGCTCTGGCTATCTCTGCTAATTTAAACTGTTTATTTACAATTTTTTCCAAACCTTTTGTGCCGACAGATTTCCATAGTGTCCAGATTTTAAGGGCATCATTGCGTCGGCCACATTGCATTGAGGTTTTACCTAAATTAAAATCGTCTCCATCGGTTTGGTAGAGGTAATCCGCTTCGTTAGAGAACGAATGATGAAGTTGTTCAGGATGTTGTGTCACAATAATAGAACAACTTAGGGGAGTGCCTAACATTTTGTGTGCATTAATACTAAATGAATCTGAATGTTTTAATCCCTCGATTAAGTGTTTGTATTTTTTGCTGAAAATAACACCACCACAATAGGCACCATCAACATGAAGCCAAAGGCTGTATTTTTTACTGATTTTGCTAATGGCTTCAATATCATCAAATGCACCAAGGACCGTAGTTCCTGCAGTAGCATTGATGAAAAAAGGGATGTAATTATTTGCAAGGTCAATCTTTATTAAGGTCTCTAAATGATCAATTAACATCTCGCCCCTTTCATCCGTGTTTACCAGTCTCACTTGTTTACGGCCAATTCCTGTTAAAGCCGCATTTTTTGATATCGAATAATGAGATTCTGCAGAGGTGTAAAGTGTCATTTTTGTTGAAATTCCCTCAGTTCTTATGGCTGAGTTTTTAGCATCTCTCGCCATAATAAGTACCATCATATTACTCATTGAGCCACCAGGTGCAAAGGTGCCGTCACTATCTTGTGAGTAATCAATGAGGTTACAGATGTTTTTTAAAACCTGCTTTTCTATACCAACTTGAGGGCCTGCCACTTTGTAGGTATACATGCTATTGTTAAGCATAACGGCTAGTAAATCACCTAGGGTGGCTTTACCAATTCGGCCACCAAATAATTGGTTGAAAAAGGATTTTGTAGCTGTTTTTGGTGTGCTTTTTATAATGGATTTTAAGTTTTCTATTAATTCACTATCAACCACACCTTCAGAGTTTAGTGATAAATCCAATGCGCTATATAAACTAGAGGTTGGTATTGGTTGGGCAACAGGATGTTTTTCTTCTTCTGAAAGAAGCTGTTCTGCAAGTTCTATGAAGAGTTGTAAGTCCTTTTGCATTGGGTAAAGCTCTGATATTGAATAGTATAAATTTATTCCTATTTTTTGATACTAAAGAACGAATTATCAGAATATTAAATATGTCCTTAAAAGTACAAAATGGTTAAGGAGGACTTACATAGTTGGGTTCTTAATTAGAAATGTCCACAGAAGTAGCTTCCCCATAGCCTATAAGTCTATCGTATCGTGCTCCTAAATCTCTGTAATATACCAAAACTTTGTAGTTATTCTCTGTTTGCCAATAGTCACCGCTTATTGCACCTTCATCAAGTTCGCCCGTTTCTTGGTCAACCACTACATATTTGTAGTTGTAAAAACCTTGTTTGAGCCTAAAACTAACTTCATATTCGTCCTTTTCAGAAATATATTCCATTCTGGTTAAAGGTTCAATGGCAAAGGCATTAAAATTACCGTAGACATGAATGTCTTTTCCAATCAATTCGTTTTGTGCCAGTGAAAAGTGTACCATTGTGTAGTCAGCCTCAATGTCTACATCCAATCGGTCTGCGGCAGTCACCTGAAAATTGCCGTTGAGGTCTGGGTTATAGGTGTAAGGCCTTCCTGCCCTTACGATGTTAGGATATAAGTAACTTTGGTATATATCTTTTAAGTCAATGAACTGAACACCTACATTGGATGTTCTGACATCTTTATTTTCAAACCACAGGTATTCATTACCTCCCCAAAAAGCAGATTCGGTATCATATCTGTAAATAAGTTCATTACCAAGTGTATATTGTGGTTTCAGGTCAGATATCGAGGTGTTAAGATTGTTGTTTTGAATGATAACGGTCTTAATCGTTTCAAGTGGATTGTTAAAGTTGATGCTATTGGTGGATATAGTAAGGTCCACAGATTGTTTTTCATCAATTACCCTAACATCTCTTGAGCGTTTAACCCTAACACCAACGTTTACCAAATCTTCATAGACCATAAATTTTCTGCTAAACATGAGTTCGTCGTACTCATCATAGATCGAAATCATATAGTTACCACTTTTTAAAAGGGCTCTTGTTTGAATATTTGGTACTTGTAGTTTATAGTGCGAATAGACTTGATACGTATTAAAAGAATTGTAATATTCTAATATGCGTTGGTTATCTAATCCTCTAAGATATTCCGCCTTTGCCAGAACCGATGGTGTCCAGTCAAAATTGAAGTGTTCAATAACGTAATAGAAGTCTTCTTCATTGGCGTTAAGTGCATCAAACTCAAGAATCAAAGGTTCTCCCAACCTTAAAACTGGTAATTGACCTTGGGTGGTGTTGCTCTTAAAAGTTATGGTTTTTATGAAGTCTGGTGGACTTACTTCTTTAGCCTGCGATATTAAACTTAGAGGAATGAGAATAAGGGATAGAATAAAATAGATTTTTTTTGATGTCATATATTAAATGTCTATGGTATAAAGATAATCAATTTACGTGCCTTAATATATATATCCTATTTATAATGGTTATAAATAAAAAAGATGTTTCATAATGAAAATTATTTAAGCATTAATTCTTAAATTTGCACGGATTTTTAGATAACTAATCTTTAACTATATGTCAAAAGACATCAGAATAAAAAAAGGTTTAGATATAAAACTGGTTGGCGAAGCCGAAAAAACTACTGAAAATGCTATTGTTAGCAATTTTTATTATATCAGACCCGAAGATTTCCACAGTATAATCCCAAAACTTGTTGCAAAAGAAGGTACACACGTTAAAGCAGGTGAAACGTTGTTTTACAATAAGGACAATGAGGATATGAAGTTTGTTTCACCTGTATCAGGCGAGGTAATAGAAATTCAACGTGGACCAAGACGTCGTATAGACGCAATTAAAATTACTGCCGATAATGAGCAAACCTACGTAGATCATGGGAAGTTTGACCTATCAGCAGATGCAGAAAAAATTAAAGCACATTTATTGGCTTCAGGATGTTGGGCGTTTATAAAGCAACGTCCTTATGATATCGTGGCAAAAACAACAAGCAGTCCTAAGGCTATTTTTATTTCGGGTTATGCTAGCGCTCCATTAGCTGCCGATCTAGACTATACTTTAGCTGGTAAGGAGAATGAGTTACAGGCTGCGGTTACTGCATTGTCAAAGTTAACCGAGGGAGATGTTCATATTGGAGTAGGGAGTTCAAACTCACCGTTGGCAAATTTACAAAATGCTATAATTCATAAAGTTTCTGGGCCACACCCATCTGGAAATGTGGGTACTTTAATAAATAAAGTAGATCCAATTAACAAAGGTGAGGTCGTTTGGACCGTGAATGCACAGGATTTAGTTATAATTGGCGAACTGCTTTTAACAGGCAAATTTAATGCAGAGCGCATCGTTGCTTTAGCAGGTTCTTCTGTAAAAAAGCCAAGATATTTTAGAACGAAGATAGGTTCTGAAGTAGCAACCATGATTTATGATAATGGTGTTGAAAAGGATGCAAACGATAGAATTATCTCTGGAAATGTTTTAACAGGGAAAAAAGTAGGGCCAGATGGAGCATTAGATTACTACAGTAATGTGATTACGATCATACCAGAAGGAGATGATTACGAGTTCTTTGGATGGAATAAGCCTGTGTTTAATAAGATTTCTACATCGAGAGCTTTAACTTTTTCATGGTTAAACCCTAAGAAAAAATACGACCTTAACACTAATACCAATGGTGAGCATCGTGCATTTGTAGTTACTGGTAGTTACGAGGAGGTATTCCCTCTGGATATCTATCCAATGCAAATATTAAAGGCGTGCATGTACAAGGATTTAGACGAAATGGAAGCGCTTGGTATGTATGAAGTAGCTCCTGAAGATTTTGCTTTAACAGAATTTATTTGTGTGTCTAAACAACCACACCAAAAAATTATAAGAGAAGGATTAGACTTAATGCTTAAAGAGATAGGATAATGGGTTTAAAAGAAAATTTACACAATTTTAAGGAGAAAAATAAAGACAAAAAGTGGATTCCTGGTTTTAATGCCCTATTCACGTTTTTATACATGCCGAATGAGACTACTCATGGTGGAACTCATATCAAAGCGGCTGATGATTTAAAGCGTACTATGAATACGGTAATCATAGCTTTGATACCATGTTTAATTTACGGGATGTTTAATGCAGGTTATCAGCATTATCTAGCTCAAGGTTTAATCGAGTCAGCTGATGGGTTTTTAGGTGCATCCTTCTGGACTTGGGACAACTTAGTGATTGGGCTATGGAAGGTTCTACCATTAGTTGTTGTGTCTTATGGCGTTGGATTAGCAGTAGAATTCGTCTTTGCAATTATTAAAGGTCATGAAGTTGAGGAAGGCTATTTGGTAACAGGAATGTTAGTGCCACTCATTGTGCCAGTAGATATACCATTATGGATGTTAGCGGTGGCTGTGATTTTTGGGGTTATCATTGGTAAGGAAGTTTTTGGTGGAACGGGAATGAATATTCTTAATCCAGCTTTAACCATTCGTGCATTCTTATTTTTCGCATATCCAACATGGATGTCTGGTGATAAAGTATGGGTACATGGAGCAGTAGAAAGAGATCAAGCTATAGCTGCAGGTCAGAGTTTGGATGCGATTTCCGGTGAAACATTATTAGGAGCTTACGCTCAAAACAGCTCTTTAGCAGGTATAGACTATTGGGACATGTTTTGGGGATTGATACCTGGTTCTGTTGGAGAAACTTCAAAATTCCTAATCATCATAGGTGGCTTATTCTTAATCTTTACTAAAATAGGAAGTTGGAGAATTATGTTAAGTACGGTGATTGGTGCTTTAGTCATGGGGCTTATCTTCAATGGTGTTGTAGATGCAGGTTGGATTGGTGAAACAAGTAAGTTTTACGGATTAATGAGTGTGCCTTTCTGGCAACACCTGATTATTGGTAGTATTTTATTTGGAGCCGTTTATATGGCAACAGACCCTGTTACAGCGGCTCAGACTAATAAAGGGAAATGGATTTATGGGTTCTTAATTGGATTTGTTTCAATCATGATTAGAGTGTTCAATCCAGCATACCCAGAAGGTGTATTCTTAGCCATTTTATTAATGAATGTGTTTGCACCAACCATAGATCATTATGTGGTACAAGGAAACGTGAAGAAAAGAATGAAACGTATTAAAGTTAAAACAGCATAAACATGGCACTTAACACAGAAAAAAATTCATATACAGTAATTTTCGCCATCGGGATGGTGTTGGTTGTAGGTGCGCTATTGGCTTATTTAGCCTCCTCCTTAAAACCTACGATTACAGAGAATGAGCGATTAGAAAAACAGCAGAATATCCTTTACGCTATGGGTGTTAATAACAATGAAGGCTCTAGTGTAGAATTTATATCAACGGCAGTAGCCCCAAAAGAATTTGAAAAAAATATTTCAGAACAATTGGTCTTAACGGTTGACGCTTCAGGTAAAATTATCAAGAAGCAAACACGTGAGGAATACTTGGAAGAGTTCAAAAAAGAACCTTACTTAATTGATATAAAGAAGGAAAAATCTAATTATAAAAACGGTACGCCAAGACAATTACCGCTTTTTGTTGGTGAAAAGGATGGTAAAAAAGTGTATGTGGCACCTATTTATGGTAAAGGGCTATGGGATGCTATTTGGGGGTATGTAGCTATGGATGAAAACATGGTAGTGCAAGGAGCTTATTTTGACCACAAAGGTGAAACACCTGGATTAGGGGCTAACATTAAGCAGCGCTTCTTTATGGATGACTTTTATGGAGAGCATTTACTTTCTGAAGCAGGTGTATTTAAGGGAATAACTGTAGCTAAGGGAAATGCTGACCCAAAGAATGAAGACAAAACAGATAACGAGGTAGATGCAATTGCAGGTGCAACGATCACAGGTGATGGTGTTACAGCAATGATTAAGAGTGATCTTAAATTATATGTGCCTTATTTCAAATCTTTAAAAAATATGTAAGACATGGCAAAAGATAGTAGATTAATATTAGATCCATTAGCAGATAACAACCCGATAACCATTCAAGTATTAGGGATATGTTCTGCGTTGGCAATTACAGCAGAATTGGAGGCATCTATCGTAATGTCAATTTCAGTACTGTTCGTGTTGGGTGTTGGTAATGTTGTCATTTCTTTAATGCGAAACATTATTCCTTCAAAAATTAGAATTATTGTACAGTTAATTGTTGTTGCTACGTTGGTTATCATAGTAGACCTGGTTTTGAAAGCTTTTGCCTATGAACTTAGTAAAACATTATCCGTATTCGTTGGGTTAATCATTACTAACTGTATAATTATGGGGCGTTTTGAGGCCTTTGCTTTAGGTAATGGCCCTTGGAGATCATTTTTAGATGGTATTGGAAATGCACTAGGTTATGGTATTATACTTGTTATCGTAGGATTCTTTAGAGAATTATTAGGGTCAGGTACACTTTTAGGATTTCCTGTGTTGGGAGACCCAATTGAGAAAACGGGTTTATATGCTTTAGGCTATGAGAATAACGGATTTATGTTATTATCACCAATGGCTTTAATCGTTGTGGGTATAATTATCTGGGTACAACGTACTAAAAACAAAGCATTAATAGAGGACTAATAGAAACTGTTATCCTGAATATTCAGGGTTTCAAATAGAAAAAATATGGAACACGTAGAGTTATTTTTTAAGTCAATTTTTATAGATAATATGGTATTCGCCACATTCTTGGGAATGTGCTCTTACCTTGCCGTATCTAAAAAGGTTTCGACAGCGGTTGGACTTGGTGCTGCTGTAATATTTGTATTGGCCATTACAGTACCATTAAACTGGTTATTAGATCAGTATATTCTTCAACCAGGTGCTTTATCTTGGCTAGGAGAGGAGTATGCGAGTTACGATCTAAGTTTCCTATCGTTCATCATGTTTATTGCGACAATCGCAACAATGGTGCAATTGGTAGAAATCATTGTTGAAAAATTTTCACCTTCTTTGTACAATTCACTAGGTATATTCTTACCATTAATAGCAGTGAACTGTGCGATTTTAGGAGGCTCTTTATTTATGCAGTCACGTGAAATCGCGACACTAGGATTAGCTTTAAATTATGGAGTAGGTTCTGGTATAGGTTGGTTTTTAGCCATTTTAGCAATTGCAGCAATTCGTGAAAAAATAAGATATAGTAATGTGCCTCCTGCGTTAAGAGGTTTAGGAATAACCTTTATTATTACGGGTTTAATGGCGATAGGTTTTATGAGCTTTGGCGGAATGCTAACCGGAGGAGACGATGAAGGAGCAAAGTCTGAGGATCAATCAGCTGCTATTGAAATAATTCAAGAAGATATTAAAACAAATGATGCTAATAAAGAGTCTGACTTAGAATTAGCTGAAAACACAAATAAGTAATTGATGAGCACGATGATATTAGCCGCAAGTACGATTGGAACTATTATTGCAACTGTTGGTGCCTTTTTATTGGTAACCCTTTTGTTAGTTGCACTATTATTGGTTGTAAAACAAAAATTATCACCTTCAGGTCCTGTTAAAATTACCATCAATGGTGAAAAAGAAATAGAAGTTGCTTCTGGAGGAACCTTATTATCTACTCTAGGTAATAATAAGATATTTTTACCATCAGCTTGTGGTGGAGGTGGAACTTGTATTCAATGTGAATGCCATGTTTTAGAAGGTGGTGGTGAAGCGCTTCCGACCGAAACCCCACATTTCTCAAGAAAGGAATTACAGCATGGTGCACGATTAGCATGTCAGGTTAAAGTAAAACAAGACATGGAAATCACTATTCCAGAGGAAGTATTTGGTATTAAAAAATGGGAGGCAACTGTAGTGCGTAACTATAACGTGGCATCCTTTATTAAGGAGTTTGTTGTTGAGATTCCAGAGGATATGAATTATAAAGCTGGTGGTTATATTCAAATTGAAATTCCACCTTGTGAAATTAAATATTCGGATATAGACATTACTGCACATCCAGAGGAGCATGAAACTCCAGATAAGTTTCAAGCAGAATGGGATAAGTTTGGTCTTTGGCCATTAGTAATGAAGAATAATGAAACTGTTGAGAGAGCATATTCTATGGCTTCTTATCCTGCAGAAGGTCGTGAGATCATGCTTAACGTGCGTATTGCAACTCCGCCATGGGATAGATCAAAAAATCAATGGATGAATGTTAACCCAGGTGTGGCATCATCATATATTTTTGCACAAAAGCCTGGAGATAAAGTGATTATATCCGGACCTTATGGTGAGTTCTTTATCAATGAGTCTGATAGCGAAATGCTTTATGTAGGTGGTGGAGCAGGTATGGCGCCTATGCGTTCGCATTTGTATCACTTATTCAAAACCGTAAAGACTGGTCGTAAAGTAACCTACTGGTATGGTGGACGATCTAAACGAGAGTTGTTCTATATCGAACACTTTAGAGAATTGGAAAGGGACTTTCCTAATTTTAAATTCTACATGGCATTATCAGAACCACTAGAAGAAGATAACTGGAAAGTTAAAAAAGATATTAATGATGAAGAAGGAGATGGTTTTGTTGGGTTTATCCATAACTGTGTTATTGATAATTACCTTAAACACCATGAAGCACCAGAGGATATTGAATTGTATTTCTGTGGACCACCATTAATGAATCAAGCTGTTCAGAAAATGGGTGAAGATTTCGGAATCCCAGATGAGCATATTAGATTCGATGATTTTGGTGGATAATCACTAAACAGTATTCATATAAAAATCCCATTTAAATTAAATTTAAATGGGATTTTTTCTTTAGTCGAAATAAGAAAACATACAATAACGCTTTACTAACTAAAATCGTTGTTTAATGATTTACTTTGTATCTTTGCTACAATGAAAAAGAAATTGAATGGAAACCAAAGTAGCTTCAAATATATTACCAGAGCGCAAACCTAAATGGTTAAGGGTTAAATTACCAACAGGTAAAAAATACACTGAACTTAGGAGTCTTGTCGATAAGTATAAATTAAATACAATTTGTACCTCAGGAAGTTGTCCAAATATGGGCGAGTGTTGGGGAGAGGGTACAGCAACCTTTATGATTTTAGGTAATATCTGTACGCGTTCTTGTGGTTTTTGTGGTGTAAAAACTGGAAGACCAGAAACTGTGGATTGGGATGAACCTGAAAAAGTAGCGCGTTCTATTAAGATAATGCAAATTAAACATGCAGTTTTAACAAGTGTAGATAGAGATGATCTAAAGGATATGGGAAGTATTATGTGGGCAGAAACTGTTAAAGCCGTCCGTAGAATGAATCCCGAAACTACCTTAGAAACACTGATTCCGGATTTTCAGGGTATAGAACGGCATATCGATAGAATTATTGAGGTTGCCCCAGAAGTGGTATCGCACAATATTGAAACAGTGCGCCGCTTAACTAGAGAAGTTAGAATTCAGGCAAAATACGATCGTAGTATGGGTGTTTTAAAATATTTAAAACAACAAGGTCAACGCAGAACAAAATCAGGTATTATGCTGGGCTTAGGTGAAACTAGGGAAGAGGTTATTGCTACACTTCACGATCTTAGAGATAATGATGTGGATGTTGTTACAATAGGTCAATACCTTCAGCCAACTAAAAAACACTTACCAGTACAACGCTTTATAAATCCAGATGAGTTTGAGGAATTCAAGTCTATTGGTTTAGAATTAGGATTCAGACATGTTGAAAGTAGTGCCCTCGTAAGATCTTCATACAAAGCCCAGAAACATATTAATTAATGATTAGGGTTGCTATTAATGGTTTCGGTAGAATTGGGCGACGAGTTTTCAGATTAGCACTTCAACATCCCAGAATACAAATTGTAGCCATAAATGATTTAGCCGATGCCAGAACATTAAGCCATTTGCTTAAATACGATAGTATTCATGGTGTTTTAGATAACAATGTATCATATAAGGACAGTTCAATAATTGTAGATAATATAGCTACTCCATTATATAATGAAAAGCATCCTAAAAGCATCAATTGGAAAAATGTAGAGCCAGATATTGTTATAGAATCCACAGGGAAGTTTAAGTTCAAACAGGATCTTTTGTATCATATTGAAAATGGTGCCAAGCAGGTGATATTATCTGTTCCGCCGATTGAGGATGATATCAAAACCATAGTTCTTGGTGTTAATGATTATAGTGCAGATGGTTCAGAAAGTATTGTATCTAATGCCTCCTGTACAACCAATAATGCAGCACCTATGATAGCGCTAGTTAAACAACACTTTGGTATTAAACAAGCGTATATCACAACGATACATTCTTACACAACCGATCAAAGCCTACATGATCAACCACATAAAGATCTCAGAAGAGCCAGAGCAGCTGGGCAGTCTATAGTGCCCACAACAACTGGAGCAGCAAAAGCATTGACTAAAATTTTCCCAGATTTATCCAATGTTATTGGTGGCTGTGGCGTCAGAGTGCCAGTGGCCAATGGATCGCTTACCGATATTACCATCAATGTTGAGAAGCAGACGACCATTCAAGAGGTTAATACCATTTTTAAGAAGGCCTCTCAAGATACTTTAAAGGGTATACTGGAATATACTGACGATCCTATTGTTTCTATAGATATAGTTGGTAATTCACACTCTTGTATTTTTGATTCCCAAATGACTTCAGTAATCGGGAATATGCTGAAAATAGTGGGCTGGTACGACAATGAAACCGGCTATAGTTCAAGAATTTTAGATTTAATTTGCAATTTATCGGATAAAAAAGCACTTTTATCGAATAAATAATTATATTTGTTCGTATAAAGTGAGCTGAAATGTCCCGAATCAAATATTACATATTTGTTTTTTTAGCATGTTTTTCCAGTCTTTTCTTCGCACAACAAGGTATCGTCGAGGATAAGGACATGTTGTCTGTGCGCATACAAGAACGCGTAAACCAGGCAAAATTAGAAAGCGATCGAGGCGATTATTATGATGCATTAAATAATTTGGATAATGCTTTGGAAATGGCCAAAACATTGGATGACAAGGAGAGTTTAGGAAAAATCCATACCAAAATTGCTAAATTACGCTATCTGGTTGGTGAAACCGATAAAGCTAATATATCACTCTCGACAGCAATTCAAATCCAGCGAGAGAATGATGATTATGGAAACTTAGCGGTTAGTTATAATATACAAGGGGTAGTATACAATACAAAGGAGCAATACGACGTTGCCCTCGATTATTATAATTCTGCTAAAAACTTATTTGAACAAGAGGGTCTAGAAGAATATATTTCTGAAGTTACGCTCAATGAAGCCAAAACGTATATTGCACTTGGTAGATATGAAGAGGCTAAGGCACAGCTAGAAAAGACCATCATCATTGCAAAAAAATATGAGCAATCAAGACTCCTCAGTAGTGCATTCATACAATCTGGAAGAGTCTCATGTAAACTAAAAAATACTGATTTAGCACTTACTCAAGTAGAGGAAGGGTTATCTATAGCGAAAGCGTTTAAACTCACCGAAAATATAAATCAAGCTTATTTAACCCTAAGTGATATTTACAAATCGAGAGAAGATTATAAAAGTTCGTATGAATACATTACAAAGCATATAAAGTTATCAGACTCTATATTGGATGTTAAAAGAGAGAATCTGGCCCCTGGAATTTCTGGTCAATTTATAAATAAATATAAGGATGCACAGAACGAGCAATTAAAACAGCAAATAGATGAGGTAAGTGCAGAGAGTAATTTTACCAGGGTAACTACGATATTAAGTATTGCCTTAATTACAATTTTATCACTTTTAACGTTATCGTTGTACAAGAACAATAATATCCGGTTGAAGACCAACAACATGCTTCACAAAAAAAATGATGAACTTATTGTTGCAAAAGAAAAGGCAGAATTAGCCTCTAAAACTAAGGCCAACTTCCTGTCCACGGTTACGCACGAGTTAAGAACACCACTCTATGCAGTTACAGGACTAACCAACATGTTATTGGACGAAAATCCTAAAGAGCATCAGATTCCTCACCTAAAATCATTAAAATTTTCAGGGGATTACTTGTTGACATTTATTAATGACATCCTCCAAATCAATAAAATAGAAGCGAACAAGGTTGAACTCGATCCTGAAATATTCAATTTAAAAAATAAAATAGAAAATGTAATGTCTGCGTTAGCCAATTCTGCCAAAGATAATGGTACGCAATTACATTTTGACTATGAAAAAGGTCTGCCAGAAACATATAATGGTGACCAACTAAAAATTTCCCAAATCTTAATTAACCTACTAGGTAATGCCATTAAATTCACAAAAGATGGAGACATCTGGGTAAGGACGTACAAAATTGACCAAAAGGACAATAAGTACACCTTACGTTTTGAAATCGAAGATAATGGTATTGGTATTACAAAAGAAAAACAAGACCAAATGTTTGAGAGTTTCTCCCAAGGCTCCGTGCAGATTAATCGTAAATACGGTGGTACGGGTCTAGGTTTATCTATTGTAAAAGGACTTATCAAAATTCTCAAAGGTAAAATCTATTTGAAGAGTGAGCTAGGAAAAGGCACTACATTCTTCTTTGAGATTCCTCTAGAGAAAGCCGAGAAGGCCGAAGTACCAATCGCAGAGAAAGCTAAAAAACCTAATAAAATGGAAGATTTGGATTTAAGTAATGTTAAGATTTTAATTGTTGAAGACAATAAAATCAATCAGATGATTACTAAAAAGATTCTCAATAAAATGGGACTCGATTGTGATGTTGTAGATAATGGAGAGGCAGCAGTAGAACAAGTAAAATCAACAGTCTATAACGTTGTCTTGATGGATATTCACATGCCAGGAATAAGTGGACTAGAGGCTACCAAAATCATTAGAACGTTCAATAAAGACATCGTAATATTTGCGTTAACGGCTGTAACTCTTGAAGATAAAATGCATGAGTTCGGTGAAGCAGGCTTTAATGACATTATTCCAAAACCCTTCAAGCAAGAGGACTTTGAAGGTAAATTGTACGACGTACTCTCTGGTAAAGAGGTCGTGTCTAGTTTCTTTTAATCAATACATTGTAAAATCAAATTATCAAACTCCTCTTTTCTATCCAAGGTTACCGTTATCGGAAGGTAAAATAAGTTAGGTTCCAAAATATCATTGTCTGATAATCTTACATAGTCCTTTTCTGTAGTTAGAATACATTCCTTTTTTGATAAGAGCTCAATATCATTTTGTCTAAAACTATAATGATCAGGATATTCTAAATGTTCAAATTTCAAGCCCTTACTTTTTAGAAAATTCACTAGTGGTTTAGCATTTGCAATGCCTGTTACAAGGGTAAATTTTGGCAACAACTCGAGGTCTAATGTTTTGGTTTTTGCAACTACCTGTTTTGCATAATCGATATGGCTGAAAAATATACTCTGATTCGGTCGTAGTTTAAGTTCAGCAGTTATTTTAGCTTTTTCAGTTTCAGAAATAGTTTTAGGGCATTTAGTAACGATGACAACATTAGCGCGCTTAGCACCAGAACGTGGCTCCCTTAAGTTGCCAGTTGGCAAAACAATATCACGGCTATACAAATTGTAATAGGATGTAAGTAAAATATTAAAATCGGCTTTTACTTTACGATGTTGGTAAGCATCATCCAGTAATATAACGTCTGGCTTATGTGAAAGAGACAAGAGTTGTTCAATACCGTTTTGGCGATTGCCATCTACTGCTACAAGCAGGTTGCTAAACTTTCTATAAAATTGATACGGTTCATCCCCAATCGTATCTGCAGTTGCATCACCATCTGCTAAAATATAGCCTTCGGTAATACGTTTATAGCCTCTGCTCAGTGTGGCGATAGACTTCTTATCTTTCAATAGCCGAATTAAGTATTCGATCATTGGAGTTTTTCCAGTGCCACCTGTACTGAGGTTTCCAACACAAATAATGGGTGTGTCGTAGGACTTTGAGGACTTAATTCCTTTTTCGTATAACCAATTACGTAGCCATGTCACCACATAATAAAAAGGCACAACGGGAAACAATATGATGCGTAGAAATTTCACGAGCACTAAAATATATTATTTTTGACATAAATATGCACTTATGACAGTACAAGATGTAATAAATCAATTGCAAGAATTGGCTCCTCTAAATTATGCCGAGGATTTTGATAATGTAGGACTTTTGGTTGGCGATAAGAATCAAAATGTCTCAGGAATCTTAGTGACCTTAGATACGCTAGAAACTGTAGTTGATGAAGCCATTGAAAATAATTGTAATCTCATAGTTAGCTTCCATCCAATTATTTTTAAGGGCCTTAAAAAGATTACGGGCAAAACTTATGTAGAACGTGTGGTCATCAAAGCTATAAAGCATAACGTTGCCATCATTGCTATACATACGGCTTTGGATAATGCTTTTCAGGGGGTAAATTCAATTATCTGTGATCAATTACAACTACAGAATAAGAAGATTTTGATTCCACAACAAGGAACATTAAAAAAATTACAAACCTATGTGCCAAAAGATCATGCAGAATCTCTAAGAAGTGCGTTGTTTGAAGCTGGTGCAGGAAACATTGGTAATTATGATTCTTGCAGTTTTAATCTTCAAGGAACAGGTACTTATCGAGGCAACGAGGACTCTAATCCATCGGTAGGTGAAGCAGGAAAATTTCACGAGGAAAACGAAACCTTAGTTTCGGTTGTATTTCAAAAGCATAATCAATCTAGGGTTGTAAGCACACTTTTCAATACACATCCTTATGAAGAGGTGGCTTATGAAATTACCACGTTGGATAATACCAATCAATATATTGGTATGGGCATGATCGGAGCACTTGAAACTGAAATGGATGCTCAGGAGTGTTTAAACTATGTTAAACATAAAATGAATACAGCCCATATGAGGCATTCAAAACTGATAGACAGACCTATTAAAAAAATTGCAGTTTTGGGTGGTTCAGGAAGTTTTGCTATAAGTGCTGCAAAGGCTGCTGGTGCAGACCTCTTTGTAACGGCAGATCTTAAATATCACGATTTTTTCACTGCTGAAAATGATATTGTGCTGGCTGATATTGGTCATTATGAAAGCGAACAGTTCACAAAATCGTTTTTAGTAGACTATCTCTCGAAAAAAATTACTAATTTTGCAGTCGTTTTATCAAAGACAAATACAAATCCGGTAAAGTATTTATAATTATGGCGAAAAAAGCTGAAGCTACTGTAGAAGAGCGATTAAGAGCGCTTTATGACTTACAGTTAATTGACTCTAGAATAGACGAAATAAGAAATGTTAGAGGTGAACTGCCTTTAGAAGTGAGAGATTTAGAAGATGAAGTTGAGGGTTTAAATACCAGACTAGAGAAGTTAAACGATAGCCTCGCTGTTATAGATGATGAGATTAAAGGAAAGAAAAATTTAAT
Organism: Winogradskyella aquimaris; assembly: GCF_042676105.1. Taxonomy (NCBI): domain Bacteria; kingdom Pseudomonadati; phylum Bacteroidota; class Flavobacteriia; order Flavobacteriales; family Flavobacteriaceae; genus Winogradskyella; species Winogradskyella aquimaris. Next base: position 257,440 of record NZ_JBHTJQ010000002.1, read on the forward strand.
CGAAGAAGCTAAAACTTTAATCAAAAAGTACAGCGAGCAACAAAATAATGTTAGAAATAATAGAGAATATAATTCTTTAACAAAGGAAATTGAATTTCAGGAATTGGAAATTCAATTGGCTGAAAAGCACATTAAGGAATTTAAGGCACAAATAGAGCAGAAAAAGGAGGTTATCTCAGAAACAAAAGAGCGTTTAAAAGATAGAAAAGAACACCTTAAGCATAAAAAAGGGGAGTTAAATGCCATTTTAAAGGAAACTGAAAAGGAAGAAGAAGCGCTAATAGGTAAATCTGAAGAATATCAGAATAATATCGAAGAGCGATTGGTAAAAGCCTATTTAAGAATACGAAATAATGTTAAGAATGGTTTGGCTGTTGTGCCTATAGAGCGCGGTGCTTCAGGAGGTTCGTTCTTCACTATTCCACCTCAGGTACAAGTTGAAATCGCATCGCGAAAAAAGGTGATCACAGATGAACACAGTGGTCGTATTTTAGTAGATGCAGCCTTGGCAGAAGAAGAAAAGGAAAAAATGGATAAATTATTTGCAAAGTTAAGCAAGTAATTAATTTACAAAATATTGTAAAAGGCCTTCATAGATTATGAAGGCTTTTTTATTTAATATAACTTTAAAACAATTTCTTTTAAGGAATTGTATTTTTACACCTCTATAGAAAAAGAAAAATTAAGTCATGAAAAAGTTATTGATTATTCTAGCCGTAAGTTTGTGCTTTAATTGCCACAATCAGGCACAATCCAATACAAAGCAACAAGAAATTATTAACGCAGATCCTGTAGAGGTTCCCATGGAAAATGGCAAAGCCAAAGCCTATTTCGCCAGTGGGTGTTTTTGGTGTGTAGAGGCGATTTACGAAAGTGTAAAAGGTGTTGAAGAAGTTTACAGTGGTTTCTCGGGTGGACATACGGATGATATTACTTATGAAAAAAGCCACTCAGGTACAACGGGACACGCTGAAGCCGTTGAGGTGATATACGATCCAGAAGTGGTGAGTTTTTCAACTTTGGTAGACGTCTATTTTGGTTCTCAAAATCCTGCCCAAGTTAATGGTCAAGGACCAGATAAAGGACCGCAATACCGTTCCATCATATTCTATCAAAACGATGAGCAGAAGAAAATTATTGAAGACAAAAAAGCGGCACTAGCAAAAGAATTGGATGCAACAATCGCTGCGGAAGTATATCCGTTCTTAAAATTTTATAAGGCTTCCGATTATCACCAGGATTTTGAAAAGCGTAATCCTAATCAAAGCTATGTAAGAGCAGTGTCTATACCTCGATTAAATCGTTTTAAGGCGAGGTTTCCAGAACTGTTAAAAGAAGAAGAAAAGCACTAATTAAAAGGCCTTAATATATTTTTAAGGCTTTTATCTTTTAGTCGCTTTAAGCTCAAAAATCATTGGAAATAACTGATTTTTCATCTTATACATTCCGGCTTCTGTTTTTACTAAATCAGGAAAAACATCATACGGACTCTCATCATGTTCATTGAGATAGTCTATCTCTAAACCAGCTTCAATGAGTGCGTTGACGACTTCGCTTAACCCATGATTCCAGCCGTACTCCTTACTTACTATTTTTGAAGATGGGTTGGCATAGGTGCCTTGGTATTCCTCGTAAATGACTTCGTCCTGACTGTAATGGTATTTTAGCTTTGGTTTACTATCAACATAGTCAAACATCCAAAGGATAGGATGAAATTCAACCATATAAAACGTACCACCAACCTTTAAGCGTTCGGTAATCATCTTGGCCCAAGGTTTTAAGTCAGGTAACCAACCAATAACACCATAACTCGTGTACACGATGTCAAACCTTTTTGAAATATGTTTTGAAGTGTCCAAAACATTGCAGCATACAAATTTGGCATCAAGTTGCAATTTGTCATTGAGTTGTTTGGCAAGTTTTATGCCTTCATCGCTTAAATCCACACCAAAACATTCCGCACCCATACGAGCCCAACTTAAGGTGTCTTGGCCAAAATGACATTGTAAGTGCAATAATGATTTACCATTAACATTGCCCAAAGCTTCTAATTCGTATTGCATTAAAGAAGATTTCCCGGCTTTAAAAGCTTCTAATTCATACATATTACTTTCAGCATGTATAGCTACTTTTTTGTTCCAGGTTTCTTTATTAGTTTTAAAATAGTTGTCAAAATCTTCCATGTTCTTAATAACTTTTTGTTCCTTCCCTTTGGGAAGGTTAAGATGGGCCTTAATTTTGATGTAATTTAAAATATCTTTTCTTATGAAACCACTTTACCTAAGCTTCATTTGTTTCTTGGTCCTTTCAGCATGTAAATCTGAAAAGAAAAAAGACATTGTAGTAGAATCGGAAGAGGAACTGACCATTGCCGAGAAAATTGCCAATGCACACGGCTATGAACACTGGCAGAATGTTGAGCGTGTCGCGTTTACATTTAAAGTTGATAGAGATACCATTAAGGGTAATGGACGTTCTTGGGTTTGGTGGCCAAAAAAGGACAGTGTTCATATGAAAGCCGGAACTCAAAATGTAAAATATTCCAGACGCAATTTAGATAGTGTGCCTTCGAATGCGGATAAAGCCTTTATAAACGACAAGTACTGGCTTTTGGTGCCATTTCAACTGGTTTGGGATACGTCAGCAACAATTTCTGAACCTAAAAAAGCTGAAACACCAATAGGTAACAAGGAATTAGATATGATAACCATTACCTATCCAGACGAAGGTGGTTATACGCCAGGAGATGCGTATGATATTTATTTTGATGAAGATTATTTAATTAGAGAATGGACGTATAGACGAGGCAATTCACCTGAGCCATCATTAACTAATACCTTTGAAAATTATCAGGATTTCAATGGTATTAAGATTGCGATAGATCATAAAAAGGATGATGGCAACTGGAACTTAAATTTTACGGATGTTAGTATAACATTAGAATAGATAAAATTCAAAATATTGGCATTATTTTTATAATCCATAATGTAAGTTTCACGTAAGTCCTTGCAACTTTAAACGTATAGCTTACATTTTCCGCCTTTTGGCGCCTATATATTCAAGCACTTTAGTTTACGAGCTAGAGTGCTTTTTTTAGCCTCTAAAATCTTTTTTTACATGCGCTCCATCACAATATGGTTTGTTTTGTGAAGCACCGCAACGACAAAATGCAGTAGTCTTATTTTTGGTTTCTTGCTTACCGTCTTTATGGGTAACCTTAAGAGTTCCATACACCAAAAGTGGCCCATTTTCTAAAACTTCAACTTTAGTGTCTAACGTCTCTGAAGTTTTATCCTCACTATTTGTCATGTAATAACTCAACGCACCAGAAGGACATTTTTTAACGGTTTCAATGATTTTGTCGGTTGTTGAGGCATTAATTTTTATCCAAGGTCGCTCTTTAGGCTGAAACACGTCTGGTAAGCCTTTTACACACATTGCAGAGTGAATGCATTTTTCAGCCTCCCATACCACAGTAACTTCGCCGTTGGAATATTCTTTTGTCTTTCCCATATCCTTTTTTCACAATTGTGACAGTTTTTAAATTAGACTTCTTTTCCCTTTAAAGATACTTAAAATTTTAATGCTTAAAAACACCTTTAATCCCTCATTTTAAATCCTTATTTTTGTTACAAACCAAAAATCAATCATACATTGTCCGACTATAAATTTGGCCTTGAATACGCCAAACAACAAGATATTTTAGATGAATTATCACGCTACAGGGAGCAATTTCATATTCCAAAAGATAAAGATGGAAATGAACTTATTTATCTCTGCGGTAACTCTCTTGGATTACAACCAAAATCTACAAAGGATTACATAAATCAAGAACTGGAGGATTGGGCAAATCTTGGGGTGGAGGGTCATACAGATGCCAAAAACCCTTGGATGAAGTATCATGAATTTTTAACGGAAGCCACAGCAAATTTGGTTGGTGCAAAGCCTATTGAAGTCGTTACCATGAATTCGTTAACGGCGAACCTTCATTTTATGATGGCCTCCTTTTATAAGCCAACAAAAGAGCGCTATAAAATCTTAATAGAAAGTGATGCCTTTCCATCAGATAAATATGCTGTTGAATCACAATTACGTCATCATGGTTTCAATGATGAAGAAGGATTGTTGTTATGGAAGCCAAGAGAAGGCGAAGAGTTGCTTAATTATGAAGACTTAGAGCTCATACTTAAAAATCATGGGCACGAAATAGCCTTAATAATGATTGGTGGTGTTAACTATTACACAGGGCAATTTTTCGATTTAAAACGTATAGCTAAATTAGGTCATAGTTATGGCTGTATGGTTGGTTTTGATTGTGCACATGGTGCAGGGAATGTTAAGCTGAATTTGCACGATTCCAATACGGATTTTGCGGTTTGGTGTACGTATAAATACTTAAATGCTGGGCCTGGAAATTTATCGGGGTGTTTTGTGCATGAGAGACATGCCTACGATAAAGACTTAAACCGTTTTACAGGATGGTGGAGTCATAATAAGGAAACGCGTTTTAATATGCGTCAGGAGTTTGATGTTTTGCCTGGTGCCGAAGGCTGGCAATTAAGTAACCCACCAATTTTAGCTATGGCTGCCATAAAAGCGTCATTAGATATGTTTAATGAGGTTGGTATGGATAGGCTTTTGGAGAAGTCAAAAAAACTCACAGGCTACTTTGAGTTTTTGCTTAAAGAATTAGGAGATAATATTATACGGATTATTACACCTTCCAATCCTGATGAACGAGGTTGTCAATTGTCAATTCAAGTATTAAACGCAGATAAATCATTACATCATAAACTAACGGAATCGGGCGTGATTAGTGATTGGCGGGAACCCGATGTGATTCGTTGTGCACCAGTACCAATGTACAACAGTTTTGAAGATGTGTATAGAATGGTAGAAAAGTTGAAAGAAATCTTGTAAATGAGAAGTTTTTTTTCACTTATAAAAGATGAAATTATTATTCTCAAAATCAAGAAAAAATCAGAAGCAAGTTTTTGGGAATATCAAATTTTAGGATTGTTCTGTTATCTTTTTAATTTAGGTTTTGACTATTTTATAATAACGGATAAAAAAATAGTTTACGTGATTAAAGATGAATTACTAAAGGTTGCTGAATATAAGGATTTTGAATCTCTACAATTTAATTCAAATAACGATGTTTTTTCATTTAGAAATCTTGATAATCAAGAACAAACACTAAATTTAAAGAGACTGAGATTATCATACGAAGAGATTCAAAAAATAAAAAAGACGTTGAATCAAAATATTTAGAGTCTTGCTAAAACGAAGGATAAAATAATGAAACAAAACCAAAATATTCTAATCATTGGCGCAGGTTTATGCGGCTCTCTTTTGGCCTTAAGATTGGCGCAAAGAGGTTACAACGTGAATGTTTATGAAAGTAGGCCAGATCTTCGCGTTACGGATATTTCTGCAGGTAGATCGATTAATCTTGCTCTGTCTGATCGTGGGTTCAAAGCTTTACGTTTAGCTGGTGTAGAGAATAAAGCCAGAGAAATCTGTATACCAATGAAAGGTAGATTGATGCATGATACTCAAGGAAATACGTTCACATCAAACTATTCTGGTCGCGATAATGAATTTATCAACTCGATTTCTAGAGGGGATTTAAACGGTATGTTACTGACTGAAGCTGATAAGTACGACAATTTAACCATTCATTTTAACACCGAATGTGAATCGGTAGATTTGGATACTAACATTGTTCATTTCGTCAATCGAAAAACAAAGAAAAAATTTAAGGTTGAAGCAGATGTTATATTTGGTACAGATGGTGCGGGTTCAGAATTAAGAAAAAGCTACTTTTTACAGCGTAAATTCTTATTCAGTTTTTCACAAAATTTCCTAACTCACGGTTATAAAGAATTAGAAATTCCTGCAGCAGCAGAAGGAAGTCATCAAATTAGCAAAGATTATTTACACATTTGGCCAAGAGGCGAATACATGCTGATCGCACTGCCTAACTTAGACGGAAGCTTCACTGTGACCCTATTTTTAGGACATGAGGAAGGTGAGTATAACTTTAAAGATTTAGATTCTGAAGATAAAATAAAAGCATTCTTTCAAGAGCAATTTCCTGATGCTTTAGCGCTAATTCCTAATATCGCAGAAGAGTTTGAAAACAATCCAACAGGTCCATTAGGGACTATAAAATGTTCACCGTGGTATTATAAAGGCAACACCCTAATTCTAGGAGATGCGGCACATGCCGTTGTTCCGTTTTATGGTCAAGGGATGAATGCCTCTTTTGAAGATGTGGCGGTTTTAGATGGTATTATTGACAAACATGAAGGCAATTGGGAAACCATTTTTAAAACCTACGAATCGGTAAGAAAAGCAGACGCAGATGCTATTGGCGAATTAGCTGAAGAGAACTACTATGAAATGAGAGATCATGTTGCCAATCCTATTTTCAAGAAAAAGCGTCAGTTGGAGATACAGTTAGAAAAGCATTTCCCTGAGCAATATTTTTCAAAATATTCGATGGTAACATTCAATGAAAATATTGGCTATCATGAAGCCATGACTAAAGGTCGTGCGCAAGACAAAGCCATTTTAAACATGATTGCAGACAACGAGATTAATTTAAACGATGACCTATCGGTTTTATTAAAAATAGTACAAGAAAAAACAAACGACATTATTGATGATGACAATATTGCAAAAACGATGCATCATTAAGGTAAAAATATTATGAATACAAACGAAGGAACAAAAGTAAAACCGAGAGGCGCATATCCACACGTAAAAGTAGTAGGTGATTTCATTTTCGTTTCAGGAACCAGTTCAAGACGCGCAGACAATACCATTGCAGGTGTAGAACTCATTGACGAAATGAATACCAAAAAATTAGATATCGAAGTTCAAACCAGAGAAGTTTTAAAAAACATCGATAAAAATTTACAAACTGTTGGCGCTAGTCTAAAGGATGTGGTCGACGTGACAACCTTTTTAGTAAATATGAACGATTTTGCAGGTTATAATAAAGCCTACGCCGAGTTTTTTGACAAGGAAACAGGACCAACCAGAACAACGGTTGCTGTGCACCAATTACCGCATCCTGATTTGTTGGTTGAGATTAAAGTGATGGCATACATGAAAAGAGATTAAAGAACTAAGTTACGAGACTAAGCAGTCTTGAATCTTGAATCTTGATTCTAACATCTATTAAAATAATGAACATCAAAAACTACATAAACGGTGAATTTGTAAATCCAGAAAGCAATCAATGGATAGACAACTATAACCCTTCAAATGGTGAAGTCTATGGGCAAATTCCAAACTCATCAAAAGATGATGTAGAGAAAGCCTATCAAAGTGCACAATCTGCTTTTCCTAGTTGGAGTCAAACCACATTAGAAGAACGTAGCAGAATTCTAATTAAGATTTCAGAATTATTAGAAGCCAATTTAGACCGTTTCGCAGAAGCTGAAAGTAAAGACAATGGTAAACCAGTTAGTCTTGCCAAAATAGTTGATATACCAAGAGCTGCGAGTAATTTTAGATTTTTTGGTAACGCCATTACACAATTCGCTAGTGAAAGTCACGAAAGTGTGGGGCAAAATGCAGTAAATTACACCCTACGTCAACCTATTGGTGTTGTGGGTTGCATTAGTCCTTGGAATTTACCATTGTATCTCTTCACTTGGAAAATTGCACCAGCAATAGCAGCAGGTAATTGTGTCGTTGCTAAACCAAGCGAAGTCACACCAATGACGGCTTATTTGTTAGGGGATATTTGTAATGAAGCTGGCCTACCAAAAGGTGTGTTGAATATCGTTCACGGTTTAGGTACAACTACTGGTCAAGCTATTGTAGAGCATCCAAGCATCAAAGCCATTAGTTTTACTGGCGGAACAGCAACTGGTGCACATATTGCCAAAGTTGCTGCACCACTATTTAAAAAATTGTCTTTAGAGTTAGGTGGAAAAAATCCAAATATCATATTTGCCGATTGCGATTATGACGATATGTTAAATACAACCGTACGCTCGTCGTTTGCTAATCAAGGTCAGATTTGTTTATGCGGAAGCCGAATTTTTGTTGAGGAAACTATTTATAAGAAGCTTAAAACAGACTTTGTAGAAAAAGTAAAAGGATTAAAAGTTGGTCATCCATCTGAAAAGGATACCAATATTGGTGCGTTAGTTTCAAAACCACATCTTGAAAAAGTAAAAAGTTATATCAATATTGCGAAGGAAGAAGGTGCAACTATTCTGTGTGGTGGAGACGAAGTCACTGTTGAAGGTTTTGAAAACGGTTATTATTTACAACCAACGGTTATCGAAGTTAAAACAGATGATTGTCGTGTTAATCAAGAAGAAATTTTTGGTCCAGTCGTTACCATTATGCCCTTTAAAACTGAAGACGAAGTTTTAGAGATGGCTAACAAAGTAAAATACGGATTATCAGCAACACTCTGGACAAATAATCTAAAACGTACCATGCGAATGAGCAACAAACTGCAAGCTGGAATAGTTTGGGTAAACACTTGGATGCTGCGTGATTTACGCACACCTTTTGGAGGTGTCAAAGACTCGGGAGTGGGACGCGAAGGTGGTTTTGAAGCCTTGCGTTTTTTTACTGAGGGTAAGAATGTATGTATAAAGTATTAGTGTTATGCCTGCAAAAGTAGGTATCACATAAATCAATTTAAACTAAAAAAGATTTCTGCTTACGCAGGAAATAATTATGGACTTAAAACTAAACGATAAATACGCACTAGTTTGTGGTAGCACGGCAGGTATAGGCAAAGCTACTGCTTTTGCTTTAGCTGAGGAAGGTGTAAACGTCACACTAGTAGCAAGAAATGAAGACAAACTAAAAGCGGTTTTAGCAGAATTACCCAAACATCGAAATCATGATTATATCGTTGCCAATTTTTCTAATCCGATGGAATTAAAAGAGAAAGTTGAAAGCTATATAAGAAACAATCATGGATTTCATGTGTTAGTTAATAATACTGGCGGACCAGCTGGTGGACCAGTGTTTGAAGCAAACATTGAGGAATTTGAAAACGCGTTTACGCAACATCTAAAATGTAATCATGTATTAGCCCAAGCTGTCGTTCCATTTATGAAAAATGAGCAATATGGTCGTATTATTAATGTTATTTCAACATCTGTAAAACAACCTTTAGATGGACTTGGTGTGAGTAACACTATTCGTGGCGCTGTAGCAAATTGGAGTAAAACCTTAGCTAATGAGCTGGGTCAATTTGGTGTTACCGTAAACAATGTCTTACCAGGAGCTACAGGCACTGAACGCCTAACTGAAATCATTAAAAATAAAAGTGCTAAAACTGGTAAAACAGAAGAGGAAGCTGCCATGGCCATGAAGAGCGCTGTTCCTGCAAAGCGTTTTGCAAAACCAGAAGAATTAGCTGCTGCCATTACCTTTTTAGCAAGTGAAAAAGCGAGTTATATAAACGGAATTAACCTTCCGGTTGATGGTGGTAGAACAAAAAGTTTATAAGCCTAATATTTCAGAAATATTATTCTTAATTTTATTCAATTGATGAATCTGCGTTAAGGATTGAAAGGTTTGTTTGAGCTCTTCGCAAAGCTCAAGCCTTGAAAGCCTGACCCGATAGGGTAACGCCCAAAATAGTATACAATGAGCAAGTTATTTCCTCCTATTAATTTTAAAGCATGGATTGAAGAAAACCGTCACTTATTAAAACCACCAGTTGGTAATAAAGTGGTTTGGAAAGATGCCGATGTTATTGTTATGGTTGTTGGTGGACCAAACGACAGACAAGATTATCACTATAATGAAACACCAGAATTTTTCTATCAAATTGAAGGTGATATGGTATTAAAAGTGATAGAAAATGGAGAGTCAAAAGATATTCACATAAGAGAGGGCGAAATTTTTGTCTTACCACCAAAAGTACCACACTCACCACAAAGAAGCGCAAATACTGTTGGTTTGGTTATAGAATATCCGAGACCAGAAGGGGTAATGGATAAATTACAATGGTACTCTGACGAGGATACAAGTTTGATTTATGAAGAAGAGTTTATGCTAGATAATATAGAAACTGATATGCCTGCCATTTTTGACCGTTATAATGATATGGTTAAAAAAGGTGCATTTAAGAAATAAATCAAAAAAAATATCTAAATAACACAATCAATTACCAAAATTAAATCTTGGTAATATTCAAAACACATGGTTAAACGTAAACTTAGAATAAACGGTCACTCACATCTTTTGCCATATCCTGAAGAGATTCCTGAATTTATGAAGGATAAAGGGATATTTTGGGTAGATAAAGACCGAAAATTCATGCTTCAAAAGGATTGGAACCGACCAATTACAGATTCTAGTTTTTTCCTGAATGAGAAATTGGCCTGGATGGAGCATTTTAAGATTGACCACGCTGTAGTTTTAAACTTGTCTCAACTTTATGGGAATGGTTTACGTCTTGAGGAAATGAAACAAGCGTTGCGTTTTCAGAACGATTTTAATGCACGCATTCAAAACGATAATCCCAGTAAATTTACAACAGGTTTTGTGGTACATCCTGGTTTCGTTCGTGGTGCTTGCTGGGAAATAGAGCGTTGTGTTGAGGTCTTAGGCATGCGGCTTTTGTGCTTACCTACGCATTACATGGACACCATTGGAACTTGGCGTTGTATTTTTGATGAAGAAAATGAGCCTATTTTTGAATTAGCTAATAAGTACAATCTCGCTGTTGAGATTCATCCTTATGATGGTGAAAAGTTTATAAAGCTAGAAAATACATCATGGCGTTTCCATTTAATATGGATGTTGGCTCAATGTGCAGATGCTTATCATTTTTTAACTCTGAACGGCTATTATGAAAAGTATCCAAATATGCGTGTTTGTTTTGCGCATGGAGGACAATTGGCACAAATAAATCTCGGTAGGCGAATCCAAGGGTTTGACGGAAGACCCGACTTGTTTGAAGGCAAAAAGCATCCACGTAAAGCTGTAGGTCATAAAAACATATTCTTTGATACCTTAGTGCATGATACAGGTTCATTAGAGCTTCTGATAAAAAATCAGACTTCAAAACAGGTTTTAATTGGTCTTGATGATCCATACCCATTAGGTGAAATGGAAAGCACCAAACAATCTTCCTATCCTGGAAAGATTTTAGATTTGGCTATAGAACGTAATATTATCAATGAAACTGAGCGTGATGCTATTTGGGAAGATAATGTGATTCAATGGTTATGTGGCGATGATGAGGATGCTAAAAAAGCCTTAATCGATAGAATTAATTCCTAAACTAGTTTTGCATGCATTTTTTACCAGTAGCTATAGACAAATATGTGGTTGCACATTCTGAGAAAGAGCCTGAATTGTTGCAGCAATTAACGCGGGAAACCTATCAAAAAGTTTTACAACCTATAATGCTTAGTGGACCTTACCAAGGTAGAGTGCTCAGTATGGTTTCTAAACTTGTAAATCCTAAAACTATTTTAGAACTAGGTACGTTTACTGGTTATGCTACATTATGCTTAGCTGAAGGACTGCAAAAAGATGGTGTTATCCATACTATAGATATTAATGAAGAACTTTATGATTTTCAAAGAAAGTATTTTGATAAATCTGAATATGGGCACCAAATCATTCAATATGTAGGAAACGCGTTAGATATTATTCCGAATTTGGAGAGTTCATTCGATTTAGTTTTTATCGATGCAGACAAACCCAATTACAGCAATTATTTCCGTTTAATTATCGATAAGCTTAATCCAGGTGGAATTATTTTATCCGATAATGTACTATGGCATGGAAAGGTGGTAGAAAAGCTTAATGAGAAGGATATCTCTACAAAGGCTGTTTTGGACTACAACACACTTTTAAAAGAAGATAACCGTGTAGAAACCATAGTTTTGCCTATACGTGACGGCTTAACTATTAGCAGAAAAAAATAGACTACATTTTTCGTTTTATTGAACCCGAAAAATCTTCAACTTCATCTTTAATTTTATCGATTTCTTGCTGTATGTCCTTCGCAGTATCGGAATCCAAGATATTGCTTTCCTTAGCACTTTTAGTAACCTCATGCTTAATATCGTTGGTGGCATCTCTCAAAGTTCTCATTCCTTTTCCCATGCCACGAGCGATTTCTGGCAACTTATCTGCACCAAAAACTAATACTACAATAAATAGTATAAAAACGATTTCTGTACCTCCGATGAAGAGTAATGTAGCTAATTTAATCACACTGCAAATATAGATTGACTTTATCTAATAAAAAAAACCGACTCGTTAAAGTCGGCTTTATTTTTTAAAAAGTTTATTAATTTTTAATTTGATTCTTAAATTTATCAAAATCACTTTCCTGTACCTCTCGAGGCCATGAATTATTTGATGTATCAATATCTGCTGTTTCCAAGTCTGGATCTACGGTTATTGAAACTATTTCTTTATCCGTAGCAATAGCTCTACTGACTTCTTTGTCATTTAATCTCCAGATTTGTGCAGGATAAGTTATTTTTTCTTTAGAACCATCTGAATATTTGTATTCAACAATCAATGGCATCACTAAACCACCTGGTTTGTCAAAAGTTACCTGATAGAAATACTTTGGTGTTTTCTTCATATTTTTTTGCTGCTCTGGTGTAAAATTGTCCATGATGTATTCTTTTACTGTAGCAAAATCTTCCATCGTTGAGGCACTATTAAGAGCATCTTCATAACCTTCTTCTCCTTCACCAATAAAATATACAAGAGCATTAGGGTCCATGTTATAGCGTTCCGCCAATTTTTTACCATTTTCATTAGGATTATTGGTTACTGCAAATTTCTTCACTTCTTTAATACCTATATCTGTGTAATCGGTTGTGTAAAACCATCCTCTCCAGAACCAATCCAAGTCAACTGCTGATGCATCTTCCATAGTTCTAAAAAAGTCTTCAGGTGTTGGGTGTTTAAACATCCAGCGTCTGGCATATTCCTTAAAGGCATAATCAAATAAATCACGGCCCATAATGGTTTCACGAAGAATATTCAAGCCTGTTGCTGGTTTACTGTAAGCATTACTTCCAAATTGGTAAGTATTAAGACCTTTGGTCATAATCGGTGCAATAAAATCTTGGTCACCACCCATGTATCTCACAATATTCTTGGCAGGTCCTCTTCGAGAAGGATACTTATCATGTCCAGGAGATAAAGCTGTTGGGTTCCATTCGCCAAAATCCTGTTCTGCAATATATTGCACAAAAGTATTTAAACCTTCATCCATCCAAGTCCATTGACGCTCGTCACTATTGACGATCATCGGAAAAAAGTTGTGACCTACCTCATGAATGATAACACTGATCATTCCGTATTTTGTTCTGTCGGAATAGTTGCCATTTTCATCTGGGCGACCAAAATTGTAGCATATCATAGGATATTCCATACCCATAGGCGCATGTACTGAAATCGCCTTGTGATAAGGGTAATCAAAGGTCATGCGAGAGTAAGATTTCAATGTGCTTGCAACAGTTCTTGTAGACCATTGTTCCCAAAGCGGATTTCCTTCTTTTGAATACATAGAGACTGCCATTACATCTTTGTCTCCAATTTTTACAGCCATCATATCCCAAATGAATTTACGAGATGTTGCAAATCCAAAATCTCTTACCATTTGTGCAGAGAGCTTCCACGTTTTTTTCTTGGTACTTTTTGATTTTTCAGTTTTACGCGCTTCGTCTTCGGTTACAATCATTACAGGTTTATCGTAAGATGTTTTCGCTTTATTGTAACGCTCCATCATTTTCTTGGTATAGACTTCTTCTCTATTGGTTAAATAACCTGTACCGTCTAAGATATGATCTGCAGGTACGGTAATGTTAACATCAAAATTACCGAAAGGAAGGGCAAACTCATCTCGACCCCAAAATTGGGAGTTTTGCCAGCCTTCCACGTCATTATAAACAGCCATACGTGGATAAAACTGCGCCATGACATAGATTCTATTGTCATTTTCTTCAAAATATTCATATCCTGAACGACCTCCATCTCTTACATGATCGTTGATGTTATACCACCACTTTATTTTGAATGAAAATTGATCACCAGTTTTCATGGGTTTTGGTAGCTCTACACGCATCATTGTGCGATTAATAGTGTGTGGTAAATCTTTATTGTTGGTATCTTTTACATATTCAATATTAAAGCCACCATCAAAAGGTTCTTTTAGATAGGAACGCGCGGCTCTTGATGCTGAAGTTGCAGGACCTATACCAGAACTATTTATCAATGGTGTTTTAGAATCCTTAGCTCTCATATTTTGATCTAATTGCACCCATAAATAAGTGAGTTCATCTGGCGAATTATTGGTGTACGTAATCGTTTCTTGACCGTATAATCTGGCATTGACATCATCAATTTCGATATCCATTTTATAGTCGGCTTGTTGTTGGTAGTAAGCAGGTCCAGGTGCTCCAGATCCGGTTCTAAACATGTTTGGCGTTGCAAATTCATCGTATAATTGTTTGAATTTGTTTTGGTTAGTGTGACCAGGTTTACGCTCTGGCTTAATGTCGTTTTGTGCAAAAGACGATGCAAAAACAAATAGCATAGCTCCAAATGCGAACTTGAAAATTTTCATTACAATTAGTGTTTTTTAAAAATGATTCCGAAAATAGAGAATTTGGAGCGCTTTAACGGTTTTTTTAGTTAAAGTTTAACATGCATTCATCATTCTCTGGGATAAGTAAAAAGCTCTTATTTTTATCCAACATTTTAAGTCTAACAATATTCTGTTGGTCAGGTAAAATATCGAAAAGAATGCGATTGATTACGCTTATGGATTTTATATCTTTTATATTTTCGATTTCTAAGTAGCAGTAAGTAATGTCTTCTTTATATTCTTTACCTAGAAAGTTGAATTCATAGCTTTTTTCGTTTATTTTAATTTTGAGCTTGTCTTCTAAATAGCGCTTCATGTATTCATCTACAATTGCTGGTTCGTCAGCTTCGGCAAGCGTTATGGTCTCATCGTATCTCTGTCTTATTAAACTTTCAAAATCATCTATAAAAATCTGACTGATAATTTGAACTGACTGTTGCTCTTTGGCGTATTCTATATTAGTAACACTCACATAGTATTCGTGTTTGGTATTGCTAGAACTTAAGAGTAAGCCAATTATTAAAGTTAAAATTAGGTAGGTTGATTTCATAAATATGTTTCTGTTTTTTTATCTCAGACCAAAAAGTATTCCAAAATTAATCATTATTGGTGCTACTAAGATTTTCTCGGTAAGCTTTTAACTTTTGTTGTAAAAATTCAAGGAGTTTAATGTCGTTATCCTGTTTACATAAGTTCAAAAAATTCTCATCTTCTTGGGCAAATAAAAAATATTCGTTTCTCAAATTTTTGGAGAGTGTATCGTTTTCAAAAATAATAGATTCAAAGTCAATTTTTAGTCTGTTGATACATTCATCTCTATTATCCAACTCAACAATATTCTTTAGCTTTTTGGTTCGTCCACTTATTTTATTTAGTAATTTGTGAAAATTAACTCCAAAACCCAATCCCAGACTTCCCCAAGATCCGCCATCGGCATCATGAAGTTTTTTTTCGTTTTGTGTTAATGGTAATTTCGTATTTCCAGGTATACCCAAATCATAGAAATTTATTTCCGTTTTAGCATCTGAGTTTTCTAGATCAGATTCTAGGCTACCAGTTAAGATCTTACCAACAACCACTTTATCCAAGGCGCTTACTTTTTCCTCTAAATCAATGTTTATAGTACCTGATTGTTCATGCTCAGTACTGATAATAACTTCCTTGTTTTCGTAAATTAAGCTTGAGATAAGCAGGGTATCAGCAGTTCTACCAAGTATAATAAACTCACCTTTGTGATCTGAAATGGTGAACTTTGATGCTGTTTTATTTAAGATATGTAGCCCTTCTACATCATCATTAGCTATCAGTTTACCCTTAATTTCCTTCCTTTGGGCTTGTAATAAAAAAGAGAAACAAATAGTTAAAAGACAAATTAAGAGTTTAATCTTTTTCACTTTGATTTTTAAGGAAGGATTTACTAAGTTGTGTTATACGTTCTAAAAACTGCATTTCTTTATCTTTAGCCAATAAGGCTTCATCGACTCCCTCTTGCTCAACATAATCTATAAAAGCGGTTACTTGTTCTAAAGGAATATCAAAATTAGTGTGAATATAGTTGACACTGAATTTATCTAGCGCCTCTTTAAAAGGTGTAGTTTTGATAGCTTTTTCAGCTTTTGTTTTATCATTTTTTTCTATGTCCACAATTTGGCTTACGATAAACCCAGCAAGGTTAACAAGATTAAGCATGTTATCTACTCTTGGATTGTTTTCATTGAAGGCAACATTTTCTGCTTTTGTCTTGTAATCGGCCGAAAACTCAAAATCTTCAATGTGGTCCAAACCAAAGTAAACGTAATCTAAACTTACGTTGTAGGTTCTCACATTTTCCAAATCGGCTTCTATATTACCGGTGAGTCCAAAAGGTAAAATAACCACCTCATCAAGTTTGTTAACTTCTTCAACCAGAATAACGGTAAGATTTTTAGATTTGATCACATCTTCTGAGATGGTGACATTAAAATTTTTAAACTGAAGGGCACTAAATTCTAGGATGTCGTTAAGGGCAACTTTAATTTCAAAATCACCATTTTCATCTGTAATTGTACCTCTATTTGATGAAGAATTAAATACCGTAACTCCTTCTTTGTCTTCTGATGCTACGGAAATCCTTCCACTTATGAGAACGCGATCTATATCTTGTGCGTAAAGGGAAATTGTTAAGAAAAAACTGAGTATAAGTGTTAAGTGTTTCATGATGGCTTTATTGACTCATAAAGTTCGTTTTTATTGTTCAATTTTCATAAAAAAGGGTTAATAAATCTTTGTTAAAGTACAAAGTAATTATATGAGCTGTTACGGATATATACTTTAAATTTGTGTTATGAGATCAATTATAATAGCAAGCACATCCACAATTCATGGTGGCCAACCTTTAGACTATCTTTTAGATGAATTAGAGAATCATTTTAAAACTACAGACGAAGTATTGTTCATTCCTTATGCAAGACCAGGAGGTATATCACACGATGAATATACTACCAGAGTAGCAGAGCCTTTCGGTAAAATTGGAAAGTCGGTAAAAGGTATTCATTCGTTTGATAATCCTAAAAAGGCTATTGCAGAAGCTAAAGGTATTTTTACTGGTGGTGGCAATACCTTTGTTTTGGTTAATCAGTTATACAAAAATGATATATTATCATCAATAAAAGAAGCTGTTAATAATGGGACACCTTATCTGGGCACAAGTGCAGGTAGCAATATATGTGGACTAACAATGAACACTACCAACGATATGCCAATAGTCTATCCACCAAGTTTTAAAACTTTAGGCTTGGTGCCATTCAATATAAATCCTCACTACTTAGATCCCGACCCAAAAAGCACGCACATGGGGGAAACCAGAGAAACTAGAATTAAAGAGTTTCATGCTTATAATACACAACCAGTTATAGGATTGAGAGAAGGCAGTTGGATTGAGGTTAAGGGAGATAGCATGGTTCTAAAAGGCAATTTAGATTCTAGAATTTTTGAATTTGGTAAAGATCCTTATGAGATTTCGGCAAATTCCGATTTAGAGTTTTTAAAGTAGATTATAGCTATAGCTTTTTTAGAAAGTGATAACCTAAAATTTGAAAACCTTCATTGTAGTAAAACTTATGCGAAGGGTAGTTCTGAACATAGGTGTTCAGTTCCAAGGTCTCATAGCCTTTTTCCCTACAATAGGTTTTGATCCAATTCATAAATAACTTACCTAGTCCTTTGTTTCTGTGTTGTGGTTTAATGTAAACATGATCTAATTCTACAGATTTTCCTGAATAATGCCGAGTACAAAACCATAAGCCAGTAATACCAACCACTTCATTCCCTTCCATAATAACAGCACATTCATAATTTTGATTTTTCATCTCATTTAGGCGAGATAATAGAACGGCTCTACTGATTTTACCATCGTTTAGTTCATAAACTAAAGATACTATGGCCTCTAACTTGGAATTATGAAGAATTTTAAAATCGTAATTCATTTTAAATTTTTATGACTGCAAAATTAGAGTTTTTATAAATTTATTGAGACATGACTTATGACTTTTCAATAAATTGTGTGTCAAACTTTTGTAAATTTAGTGCGTTAAGTCCATCAATATGAGAAGAGGTAATTTTAAAGTTCGAATATTTATCGCTTTGGTAGTAGTAGCCTTTGCGTTAATTAGAAATTGGAGTCAAAGGGAAACCAATCCGTATACAGGAAGAGTTCAAGCCATTTCATTATCACCAGACCAAGAAATTGCTATTGGTTTGCAAAGTGCTCCTGGCATGGCACAACAACATGGAGGTTTGCATCCAAACCAGCAATATCAAGCATTAGTGGATGATGTTGGTAATAGGCTGGTAAACAATAGTATTGCGAAGGACACTCCATATCAGTACGAATTTCATCTCTTGGCAGATGAAAATACAATCAATGCCTTTGCCTTACCAGGCGGCCAGATTTTTATTACCTATGCTTTATTTTCTAGACTAGAAAACCAAGACCAATTGGCAGGAGTTTTGGGTCATGAAATTGGTCATGTTCTTGGTAAACATTCTAACGAACGAATTACGGATTCAAAAAAATGGCAAACTATTATTATGGGTGCTGGTGCAATAGATATGGGAAGCGTAGCGCAACAAATCGGACAAGGTGAACTCCTAAAAAATGGAAGAGGTGATGAGTTGGAAAGTGATGAACTCGGTGTAGAATTTATGTTGGATGCAGGATACAATCCGGAAGAGCTAATTGGAGTTATGGAAATACTAAAAGCTGCTGCAGGACCAAATCGAGTGCCTGAGTTTCAGAGTACGCATCCAGATCCTGAAAATCGTATTGAAAAAATTAAGGAGGCAATTCGTAAATATAAAAATGCGCCTTAAACTAAGGCGCATTTCCAATTAACTAACTCAAATAATTGTCTTTAATTAGACACTTTCTTTTTAAAGCGCTTCAAAAACTGTGCCGCATCATCTGCTTTTGATAGTTCTGCGTGGTCTAAGGCCGTATATCCTAGGTCACAAGGTTTATGAACGTCGGCACCAGCTGTTAATAATACTTTTATTAACTCAACACGGTTATATTTGGCTGCATAATGTATAGGGCTCATTCCATTGGACTTGGCGTTGACATCTGCACCTTGATTTATTAAGGTCTTAGCAAGCTCTACGTCACCTGTAGCAACGGCTTTACAAAGTGGGCTTACTTTAATGGTTTCTACACTAACTTCACCTTTGGTTAAAGCTACATGATTTGTTGCATTTACATTTGCGATTGAAAAGCCCAATGCTAAGGCTAAAACTACTGCTGTTTTTTTCATGATGAAAGATTTTAATTTAATTGATTTGTTTTTTGATTACACTAAAGAGACGACAATATCTCTGTTCTGTTACACTCAATTTTTTATATAACATACATTTAACGTTTTGAAAACAAATCTGTTAAGGCTTTCATAAAACTGACTATCTATTTAATAATCAATGTTGTATATTTTTAAAATTAAATAACATTTAAAATTTTTTGAATACGGATTTATAGTCGTATACTATGCCTTATATTTGAGGTAGATAAATAAAACAACATGAATAAGAAGGTTATTTTGATGATTTTAGATGGTTGGGGGAAATCACCTGATCCTAAGGTTTCTGCAATTGATAATGCTCATACTCCGTTTATAGATGCTTTATATAACAAATACCCAAATGCTAGCTTGCGCACCGACGGTTTGCATGTGGGCTTGCCTAAAGGACAAATGGGAAATAGTGAAGTAGGCCATATGAATCTTGGAGCTGGTAGAATTGTTTATCAGGATCTGGTAAAGATTAATCTTGCAGTTGAAAATAAAACCCTTCAAGAAGAGCAAGTACTTAAAAATGCTTTTGAATATGCAAAAACTAATGGAAAGGATATTCATTTACTCGGATTAGTAAGTGATGGTGGTGTACATTCCCACATAAATCATCTTTTCGGACTTTTAGATGCAGCGGATGATGCAGGTTTAAAAAACGTTTTTGTCCATGCCTTTACTGATGGTAGAGATGTAGATCCAAAATCTGGCTATGGTTTTATTTCAGAATTGGAAGAGCATTTAACCAAGTCAACAGGTAAGTTAGCGACAGTTACTGGCCGTTATTACGCTATGGATAGGGATAAGCGCTGGGAACGTGTCAAGTTGGCTTACGATGCCCTAGTCAATGCAGAAGGTATTCAGACAACTAATGTATTAAGGTCAATTCAACAAAGCTATGAAGAGGGTGTGACGGACGAATTTATAAAGCCCCTGGTTGTAAATGAGGGAGGCCAACCTGTAGCAACGATTAAAGATGGTGATGTTGTTGTTTTTTTCAATTTTAGAACCGATCGTGGTCGCCAATTGACCCAAGCGCTTTCGCAAGAGGATTTCCATGAGTACAATATGCATAAATTAAATCTATATTATGTCACCATGACTAACTATGATGATAATTTTATAGGCATAAATGTTGTTTTTAATAAAGATAATTTATCAGAAACGTTAGGTGAAGTATTAGAGAAGCATGGTAAAAAACAAATAAGAATAGCAGAAACGGAAAAGTATCCACATGTTACTTTTTTCTTCTCTGGTGGAAGGGAAGAACCATTTGAAGGTGAAACTAGGATTTTAAGAAACTCGCCTAAAGTTGCTACTTATGACTTAAAGCCAGAAATGAGTGCTTATGAACTAAGAGATGCCTTAGTGCCAGAACTTAAAAAAGGCGAGGTGGATTTTGTTTGTTTAAACTTTGCCAACGGAGATATGGTAGGACATACTGGGGTCATGGAAGCTGCAATCAAAGCATGTGAAGCGGTAGATGAATGTGTAAAGGATGTGGTTACCACGGCTTTAGAAAATGATTACACAACTATATTAATAGCAGATCATGGCAATTGCGAGACCATGATAAATCCTGATGGTACACCAAATACAGCACATACAACAAATCCAGTACCCATAATATTAATAGACAAAGATCTTAAAGAAATAAAAGATGGCATCCTTGGTGATATTGCACCTACCATTTTGAAATTAATGGGCATAGAGCAGCCTGAGGCCATGACACAACATAGTCTTGTATAAATGTCGCATTGTTGTAACTTTGTTGATTAATTGATTGATGGCATGAATTTTCAGGATAGATTAATAATAGCAGTAGATTTTGATGGTACCATAGTAGAAGATGCCTACCCTAAAATAGGCAAAACGCGAATCTTTGCATTCGAAACTTTAAAACGGCTTCAGCAGGATGGGCACAGACTGATTCTGTGGACCTACAGAAATGGTACTAGATTACAAGAAGCTGTAGACTTTTGTAAAGAAAATGGTATTGAATTTTATGCTGTTAATGCTAGTTTTCCAGAAGAAAAATACGATTACAGCCGAAGCCGAAAAATCCATGCCGATCTCTTTATAGATGACAGAAACATAGGTGGTGTCCTCGGTTGGGGAGAAATCTATCAGATGATTACTAACGAAGAACCAAAAATTAAGAAATCAAAAGGTGGTTTATTCGGATGGCTTAAATCCTAGTTTACGTTAATTCAAAATAAGCTTTTGCTATATCTTCTCTGTGGTCAGGATGTGCAATATCTACTAAGGCTTTAACACGTTGTTTAATTGTTTTTCCAAATAAATTAGCAATACCATATTCAGTTACGACATAATGAACATGCGCTCTTGTTGTAACAACACCGGCTCCTGGTTTAAGTGTTGGTACAATTCTACTAATTCCTTTACGAGTGGTAGATGGTAGCGCAATAATAGCTTTTCCTCCTTGGCTGAGAGTCGCGCCTCTTATAAAGTCCATTTGCCCTCCAACGCCAGAATACATTTTAGAGCCGATGGAGTCTGCACAGACCTGTCCAGTAACATCAACCTCAATAGCAGAATTTATGGCAACCATTCTAGGGTTTTGTTTTATATATGCTGTATTATTGGTGTAATTAGAGGCTCTCATTTCTACAAACGGATTGTCGTCTACATAATCATATAATCGCTTAGAACCCATCAAAAAGGTAGTTAAGGCACGACCTCTATTAATTTTTTTATAGTTTCCGTTAATGACGTCACTTAAAATTAAATCAATGACACCATCAGAAAACATTTCTGTATGTAACCCGAGATCTTTGTGGTTGGTTAATCTGGTCAAAACTGCATTTGGAATATTACCAATTCCCATTTGAAGCGTACTTCTGTCCTCAATCAAACCTGCTACATAATCTCCAATTGTACTCTCAATATCTGTAGGCTCCGAGGCATTTATCGCAGGAATTTCATCATCACACTCTACAAAATAATCGATTTCAGTGTAGTGTATAATGCCCGCACCATGGGTACGCGGCATGTTTTTGTTAACTTGAGCAATGACAGTTGTTGCGTTGTCAATAGCAGCCAAGGTAGCTTCAACAGAAACACCTAATGATAAATATCCGTGTTTGTCTGGTTCAGAAACATGAATTAACACCACATCTAAATCAATGATGTTTTTTTGAAATAAAATAGGTAATTCACTTAAAAATACAGGGGTATAAGAACCATTTCCTGCAGACAAAGTATGTCTAACATTCTTACCTAGAAAAAAGGAGTTGACGTGAAAACTATCTTTTAATTCTGGATTGGCATAAGGCGCTTCACCTTCAATATGTAAATGGCAGACTTCAACATTCCGTAGCTCTTCATGTCTTTTAGTCATGGCATTTATTAGTTTTTGTGGCACTGCGGCTGCTGCCTGTATATAAACTCTATCGTTAGATTTAATAACTTTTACTGCTTCTTCTGCACTTACTCTTTTGAACATTTTTTGAATTTTAGGTTACAAACTTACTGCCCAAAAGATAAAAAAAAACTGTCTTTTATCATGTTTTACAAAAATTATTTAATTGTTATAATTAGCTATCTTTGCACCTTAATTTAGAAGACCATGATTATTGTAAAAACCAAGGAAGAAATTGAGTTGATGCGCCAAAGTGCGCTTATTGTATCTAAGACCTTAGGTATGCTTGCTAAAGAGATAAAAGAAGGTGTTACGACCAATTATTTAGATACTATTGCAGAGGAATTTATAAGAGATCATGGTGCTTTGCCAGGTTTTAAAGGTTTGTACGATTGCCCATCAACACTTTTATGTAGTGTGAATGAGGCTGTAGTTCATGGATTGCCTACTGATGTTCCATTAAAAAACGGTGATATTGTCTCGGTCGATTGCGGTGCCCTGATGAATGGGTTTTATGGAGATCATGCCTATACTTTTGAGATTGGTAATGTTGAAGACGCTACTAAGAAATTAATTAAAACCACTAAGGAGTCATTATACGTAGGTATAGAACAATTGAGAGTTGGGAATCGTGTTGGGGATGTTGGCTATGCTATACAACAATATTGTGAAGCCCAGGGTTATGGTGTAGTGAGAGAGCTGGTTGGGCATGGTATTGGTCGCAAAATGCATGAAGACCCAGAAATGCCAAACTATGGAAGAAGAGGTCGCGGCAAGAAGTTTGTAGAAGGTATGGTGGTAGCTATTGAGCCTATGATTAACATGGGAACCCATAAAGTAAAACAACTGAAGGATGGCTGGACCATTGTTACTCAAGATGGTAAACCAAGTGTGCACTTTGAACACGATGTTGCCATTGTAGATGGAAAGCCAGAGATTTTATCCACATTTGCTTATGTGCATGAGGCATTGGGAATATCATCTGATGAAGAAGACAGATTTAGACAAAATGCTCTTATAATTTAAAAAGATATCAATGGATGTTAAACAGTTAGAACATGAATTAAGTTTATGGCGTGAAGAGTTAAAACACCATAAGTTATATGAGGTTTTAACGACTGTAGAAGACATAAAAACGTTTATGCAAGAACATGTTTTCGCGGTCTGGGATTTTATGTCTTTACTTAAGTCCTTACAAAGGAATTTAACGAATACCTCTACACCTTGGATGCCAGTTGCTAATCCTGAAATAGCACGCTTCATCAATGAAATTGTTTTAGACGAGGAAAGTGATGTGAATGAGTTAGGTGAGCCTATGAGTCATTTCGAAATGTATCTCGATGCTATGAGACAAATTGGAGCTGAAACAAAAGCGATAGAGCTTTTTTTGGATGATGTAAAACAAAAACAAGATATAACTGAAGCATTACATAAAGTTGAAATAAACCAACAGACTATAGAATTTGTTAAGTATACTTTTTCAGTTATAGAGTCTAACGAAAGCCATAAAATAGCAGCGGCATTTACCTTTGGAAGAGAGGATGTTATACCAGATATGTTTTTTCAAATCATTAATCACTCTAAAAGTAAGGAAAAATCATTTAGTAAATTAACATATTACCTCAACAGACATATTGAATTAGATGGTGATGAACATGGCCCTCTGGCTTTAAGGATGATTGTGGCACTATGTGGCAGTGATGCTAGGAAATGGGAAGAAGTTTTGGAAGTTTCAAAGTTGGCATTACAGCACAGAATTGCACTTTGGGATGGTATTTATAACTCCATTATAAAACATAAAGCTATTGGAGAGGTAAAATAGCTAATGAAAACAGTTTTTAAATTTTTTCTAAATCTTTTACCAAGACCTATATTGATTAGGTTAAGTTATGTCATTAGACCCCTCTTAGCTTTTTTTTTAAAAGGCAATAAGTATGTAGATCCCATAGATGGTAAGGGCTTTAGAACATTTTTACCTTATGGGTATGGTAAGCAACGGCCAAATGTGTTGTCTCCATCAACATTGTCGCTAGAGCGGCATCGTTTATTTTGGTTGTACTTAAAAAATAAAACCGATTTCTTTTCAGGTAGCTATAACGTGCTTCATTTTGCCCCAGAGCAATGCTTTTTAAAACGCTTTAAAAAACTGAAGAATATAAACTACACCACGACCGATTTAATATCACCAATTGCAGATGTAAAAGCAGATATTTGTAATCTTCCATTTGAGGATAATACCTATGACGTTATCTTTTGTAATCATGTTTTGGAGCATATTTCTGATGATACAAAAGCTATGCAAGAATTGTATCGTGTGATGAAAGTAGGCGGATTTGGAATTTTTCAAGTACCCCAGGATTTAAGACGGGAAACCACTTTTGAAGACGACACAATTACCGATAAAGCGGAACGTGCTAAAATATTCGGGCAGTATGATCATGTGCGTATTTATGGTAGAGATTATTTTGATAAACTGCGAAGTATTGGTTTTGCAGTTGAAGAGGTAGATTACACAGCAACATTATCGCCATCTGATGCTGATAAATACCGTTTAGCTAAAGGAGAGATCATTCCTGTGGTGTTTAAAAAATAGATTAAAATGGGTCAGCATATCTTTATAATAACAGGTTCAATTTTTGGATTATTAGCTATTCTTTTAGGTGCGTTTGGTGCACATGCCTTAAAAAAAATCCTATCTGAAGAGCAACTCAAAAGTTTTGAGACAGGTGTAAAGTATCAAATGTATCACGCCATAGTCCTACTTACACTTGGGTTGAATTCAGAATATTCAACCTCTGCAATGTATTGGTGTTTTTCTATAGGGATACTATTCTTCTCTTTCAGTATTTACGGTCTGGTTTTAAGTTCCGCCAAAGGAAAGAAAATCAGATTATTGGGCGCGATTACTCCAATTGGCGGTTTGCTTTTAGCTGCAGGATGGCTGCTTATAGTTTTAAAGG
This sequence comes from Winogradskyella aquimaris, assembly GCF_042676105.1. Classification (NCBI taxonomy): domain Bacteria; kingdom Pseudomonadati; phylum Bacteroidota; class Flavobacteriia; order Flavobacteriales; family Flavobacteriaceae; genus Winogradskyella; species Winogradskyella aquimaris. The sequence continues at coordinate 283,216 of NZ_JBHTJQ010000002.1, forward strand.
CCTTTTAGTTTGAAAGCTATATCTAGAAACCGGTAAAGTAAATCTCATTAGTAATTAGGATTTAATAACAAAACTCTTCGATATAAAAAAGGATACTCAATATTATTCCGGAAAGCTGTTCAGGTTTAAAGTTTTTAATGTTTTGTCAGTGTCTTCATAGATAAGGTAAACCTTAAGTTCAGGATGTGATGTTAAGAAATCAGTGACCTTTTCTAGTCCCATAGCCTGAAATGCGGTGGCGTAACCATCGGCGGTCATACAATCTGGTGCTATTACAGAAACGCTTAGTATATTTGTCTTTGTTGGATAGCCTGTTTTGGTATTAATGATATGCGCATATCGGTTCCCGTTTTCATCAACTTTAAACTTTCTGTAGGTACCAGATGTGGCCATGGCTTCATCCCTTAACTCTAATGCTTTAAAAACCGATTGTTCACCATCAAACCGAGGTTCATCCAAGCCAACTTTCCAGTGTGAGTCTTTTTCCGTGTTTTTTCCTTTTACTCTTATTTCTCCACCAATTTCAACTAAGTAATCCGTAATATTTTCTGACCCCAAAAATTCAGCAATGACATCTACGCCATAACCTTTAGCAATAGCATTAAACTCTAAATAAGTAGCCTCGGGTTTATTAATAGTATGGCCCTTGAGCGATACTTTATTAAAACCAACATACTGCATCAAGCTGTCAATTGTAGTACTATCTGTTAAGAATTTATTGGTTTCAGCACCAAAATTCCAAGCATTAACCACATTGCCAATGGTTGGGTCAAACACACCATTCGTTTCTTTGTAAATTAATTTGGAAGTGTTAAAGACTTCAACAAAATAATGATCGACTTCACTTATTTCATTCCGATTCAACTTGGAAATATCTGAATCAATTTGGTAAGTTGATAAGGATTGGTTTACAGCATTGAACAAACTATCTATTTGCTTTGAATAGTTTGTGCTCTCATCGGCAGCATATTGAATATTGAAACTTGTTCCAAAAACCGGTCCTGACAACCTAATAAGGTCGTTTCTTTTTTGTTCTGGCTTACAAGACAAAATAAGAATAAGGATTAAAGCGAGTAATGTGTTCTTCATGTTAATTTAAATTCATGTCAATCACTTGGATACCATTATATTCTATAAGGTATTCCTCATTAAGATAAATTGGTAAACCTTCACCTTCAGGGTTACCAAGCCCAACTCCGGCATACAAGACTTTTGCATTTTTTTCGTAAGCGTGTTTTTTAAAGGTTTCCATCCAAACCACGTCATAATTGTTAGGGTTTTCGGGTAACATGACAGCTCTTACAACCACAAAGTAGTATTGGCTATTTTTATCAATGCATACAAATTGAGGGTGGCGTTTTAAGGTGCTGTTTATGGCAATAAATTCAAAACCACGAGATTCTAAATCCTTACCAACATGGTTCATTGCTAAGTTGTGTAGCTCTTGTGTTGTCAGTGCTTTGCTCATACCGCAAAGATACAAAGATGCTTATTTAAATCTTACAATTATTGTATCACAAAAACTTGTAAACTGTTATAATAGGTCAATTTTATATAACTTTAATGCTATGATTACTATAGTTTTAAGAAATCTGTTTTTTGCAGTTTCATGTCTTTTGGTTTTAAATTGTAAATCTGTGGAGAAGCTACCAGACCCTTTGCAAGCAGGTTGGAAGGGTAAAAAAGTATGTGAAGTGGTAGAGGAAAATAAATCGGCACGAATTTTAAAATGTACGTTTCCTCCAAATGTTGGACATGAGAACCATTATCATAATCCACATTTTGGTTATACGTTAACAGGTGGTAGATTCAGAATAACGGATACTTCAGGTACTAGAGAAGTTGATGTGCCAAAAGGTTATAATTTTTCTAAGGACAAAATATCTATTCATGAAGTGTTAAATATTGGGGAAACCACCGCAGTATTTTTAATCATAGAATATAAATGAAATAAGATTTTATTATCTTAATGTCGAAAAAGAAAATGACATGTTATGAAAACGTCCAAAAGATTTGAAAACGCTGTTCGAAAACTTTACCTAGCATTCCATGAGGGAACACTCAATCCGGAAGATTGTAAGCAATGTGCTGTTGGTAATATATTAGATAATAATGATAGTTGGAGACATATGACAGACTTGCATGGTTCTACCAAACTAAACTATGTTGGTTTAGTGCACCAAAATTTAGGAAGAAAATTCAATGGGTATTCACCAATCGAATTGCTTCAAATTGAAGCATCTTTTTTAGAAGGTTGTGGGTATCGCTTAGGAAGGACCTATTGTCATAAACCCGACTTGTATAAAAATCAGGAGGTGTTATTTAATGGGTTAAGCGAGGTTGTTGGAACGCTCAGTAAATTAGATGGTATAAAAAATATAATGGATTGTAGTTTTCTTTTTGATTATGAAATCAAGGACAAATTGAATCTACAGGGTGCTTAGGTACCAGATACTAAATCCCACCAAAAACAATATTCCCAACCAAGATAAAATATGTAAGCCTAAACTAGGTCTCCATTCCTTGGGTGTTTGTTCACTACAGAGTAGCCTATAATTAATAATTGCATAGAATGGTGCTGTTACAAATGATAGAATGGTTGCCACTTTAATGAGTAATCCCATTTCGGAAGCAAGACCCAAAAAAATAATTATAGTACCTAAACTTAAAATCAAGATCCAGTAGAGGTATCCATTCCTGAAGGATTTTTTTGAAAGAATTTCTAAGCTTCTATTCATGGCTCTTGGTGAAGCATCTAGTGTAGTTATGGTGGTGCTAAACATGGTTGTGAAGGCTGCTATACCGATGATAATTTTGGCCCATTCCCCTAGACTGTTTGTATATAGTTTTATAAGTTGGTTAGAAAACTCACCTGCTTTATCGCTAAAACTGTCACCAGAGTGATACATCACAAAATAGCCGAGACAAACAAAAGCCACACCTAATATGATAGCACCAAAAAAGCCTATATTAAAATCCAATAATGCGTTTTTTGAAGTGAAGGTATTTTCATCTTTCTTCTTTTCTAATGCCCAAATAGAGTGCCAAACAGAAATATCCAAAGGTGCGGGCATCCATCCCATAAAGGCAATTAAAAAAGCAATTTCAATACTATTGTTTGGTAGTACTTGGTCGAAGACGATGTTTTGATCAAACTCAACAAATGCAAAATAGACAGCAACTAATGTGCTTATCGTTAGTGTAACAATAATGACTTTGATAAGCTTATCCAAGGTATTGTATTTTCCTAGTAATAGAATTAACAAGCAAATTGCTATTAGGATAATTGTCCAGATTTCTACACTACTAATACTTTCAATTCCAAGATTTAAAAAAGAGATATCACCAAAAAGGGAATGGGCTAGTCCTGCTGTGACTATAGTTACAGCAGCTTGAATGGTAAACATGGTTGCAAATGATAGTATAAAGTAGGCCGTTAATAGAGGCTTACCTAATTTATAATAGCCTTCTAGTAAACTCTCACCAGTGGCAGCAGCATACCTCGGACCAAATTGAAAAAAAGGATACTTAAATAAATGGACTAGAAATAATGCCCATAATAGACCCAAACCAAAATCTGCACCAGCTCTTGTAGATTGTACCAAATGTGATACACCTATTGCTGCACCCGCAAAAAGTAAACCTGGACCTAATTTTTTAATGTTAGAAAACATCATGTTTTAGTAATAATTGCAGCAAGCAACTTTTTGGCACGTAACAGTTTTACTTTGACATTATTGATGGGTTCGTTGAGTTCTTCCGAAATCTCTTTATAACTCAGTTCTTGAAAATATCTTAAATTAATGACTTTCTGATAGTGTGGCTTAAGCTTTTTTATATCCCTTAGGAGTTTCGCAAGGTTTTGTTCTGTGATAATTTTATCTTCTGGAGTTGGTGAGTCATCTATAATCTCAAAATAGTGCTCATTGTTATCCTTAGAAGTATTTTGAATGATTTTTTTTTGCTTTCTGACTAAGTCTATATGGATGTTTTTTGAAATGGTTATAAGCCAAGTCTTAAATTTGTAATTATCATCATACGTGTCAATTTTATCAAAGGCTTTAGAAAAGGTCTGGATGGTAATATCTTCAGCATCATTTTCATTTTCAGTACGTTTTAACTGAAATGCATAAACATCATTCCAAAATGTGTCTAAAAGAAAATTAAATGCCACCTGGTTGTTTTGTTTTGCTTTACTAATGGCTTCTTTTATTTCCAATGTTTTGGTGTAGAGATTAGATTAGTTATAAAGATACTTAATTGTGTGCTAACTAAAAATAGTTCTAAGAATGGTGCGAGAACTAAAAGATTCATAGCATCCAATTTTTTAGCTGTAAACCCAAAACATAAAAGTTGAATTACAAACCGAAATATGATAAGCACAACAACCCATTGAGTTTTAAAAGCCAAGAAGAGTAGTGTAATACTGATAATCCAAAATAAAAGTTGAGAAATGTAAAAAAGCGCTAGCAAGACCTTGTGCTTGGTTTTATAAAATTTTGCGGTACTAACATGTCGTCGCTTTTGTAAAATCCAATCCTTAAAAGAAGTCTTAGGCTCTGAAATGGTAAAAGCATCCTTTTCATAGCATATTTCAGTATTCTTACTTTTGGCCACTTGGTTTATAAATAAATCGTCATCACCAGATTTTAAGGCCATATGGCTATTAAAACCATTATTATTAAAAAACAATTCTTTTCTATAGGCCATATTTCTTCCAACGCCCATATATGGCACACCCAATTGAGCATATGAAAAATATTGCAGTGCTGTAATTACCGTTTCAAATCTAATTAGTGCGTTTAAGAAAGATCTCTTCTTTTTTGCATAGGCTCCATAACCTAAAACAATAGCTTTTTCATTAGAAAATTTGCTGCTTATATGCGCTAGCCATTTGTTAGTAGCGGGTTTGCAATCAGCATCGGTAAAAACCAAAAAATCATTGCTTGAAGCTTTTATTCCTAGAGTTAAGGCATACTTTTTATTACCCCAGAATGTTTCAATGGTTTTAACATCTACTATTTTGATATTGCTATGAGAGGCTTCAAAGGTCTTCATGACTTTTAAGGTTTTGTCACTAGAGCCATCATTGACCAACACTACCTCAAAATTTGAATAATCCTGCTCAAGGATAGCAGGAAGATTATTCTTTAAATTTTTAGCTTCGTTCTTAGCACAAATAATTACGGTAAGTGGTATGTGCTTTTTAAATTTGGTTTGAGCGGGCTTTCCAGAAAAAGCGTAAAGAAAGACTGTATAATAAATAGCTTGAATACTAACAACAACTATAAAAGTTATGAATAGTGCAGTAGCAAGACTCATTAAAACCTAAGAGTGTTGAGGTTCAGTACAGTTTTTGAATTGATCTGGAGTTTTTCCGCAAAATCCACAAGCTTCACCTTCTTTATTTAACATAGGATTTTGGCTTGCACATGTACCAGCAAATTCACCATCTTTTTTTGCCCAAATTTTTATGGCAATTCCGGCAAAAGCTACAGCTAACATTCCTAAAGTAAGAAGTAATAATTTCATTTTGCTTTAAAGTTTGGTGCAAAGATAAGGCTTTCAAATAAATTTGGTGGATTAATATTATGTAGTTTTTTATCCAAAATTGATTTGGCAAAACCTTAAACAAAAAAGAGACATGATTCATGTCTCTTTATATATTTATGGAATCTAATTTTAGTTATTCTTTAGAGAAATTTCTGCTACTTCCGTATTATTTTCGTTGGCTTTGTCACCATCCTTACCAATTTTAATACTCAAAGCTAAAGCGTCTTCCATGTATGGGATTTGCTTCAATTTACGGTCAGACTCGTCCAAAATTCCTAAATTAACCATTCTGTCTTGTAACTCAGCCCAAATCTGATAATGCTGATCCTCAGGTAGCTCAGGCAGTTTAACAACATCTATCATCGACGTTTTCTCCACGGGATTAATGTAGGCTACTGTCTTAAGGTCCTTCGCTCTATCATTACCATTAATGATATATTTTCTGGCATCAGGATCGTTCAATCTGTTTAGCTCTACCGATAGCTCGGACAACATAGCATTGTTCTTTGCTATATCGCTTCTCAGGTCATAAATCTCATCAATCACCACATTATTTTCATCTAACAAAATCTGATTTTTTTGGTAAAGGAAGAAGGTTGAAGCTGCAAATAAAACCGCAGCAGCCGTTGCCGCAATGCTAAACCATGAGGTCTTTTCGTGTTGTACTAACTGAATAACCTTAGTGTTGTTGGTGTCATCCAGTGCTTCTAATATGTTTCCTAAGATATGTTTAGGAACATCAACAGCACCTGCCTTAGCAATGATTTCTAGATTATTCTGTAGCTTTTCGTAAGCTTCTTTGGCTTTAGGATAATTACGAATAAAAAACTCTACTTCCTCAGTTTCTTTTTGGGAAGTTTCGCCTACTAAGTATTTATTTAGTAGGTCCGAATTTAAAAAGGTATGTAATTTTGTTTCCATAATTAATGCTATTCTGGATCATAAACTTTTTTAAGTTCTCGTAATCCAATTTTTAATCTCGATTTTATGGTACCTAACGGAATGTTTAGTTCGTCGCTTGCTTCTTGTTGCGTCATACCTTGAAAAAACAAGGCTTCTAACACAATTTGATACTTTTTATCGAGTCGTCCAACATGCTCTTTAATATCCAAGACATCTTGGTTTAAATTACTTGAAGGTAAGATATATACGTTTGATTTATCGATTTGGACTTCTTTATGATATCGATTATTAAAACTTCGTAATTTATCTATAGCTGTATTTCTTGCAATTCTGAACAACCAAGTAAATAATTTGGCCTTACTGGAATCGTATTTGTGCGCATTTTTCCAAACTTTAATAAAAGTTTCCTGCAAGGCATCTTGAGCAATTTCTTCGTTTATGGTTATTTTTAAAATAACCCCATAAAGGCTATTAGAATAATTTTCGTACAACAAGTCCAAGGCGTGTTTATCGCCATTGTCTAATAGTTCGATTATTTTCTGCTCGGTTGGTGTGATACTCAAAATGTTAAAATCTTGTTTATTTGATTTTTAAAACATCCAAAAGGGATTAATAGACGTAAATATACTTAAATACAGCGATATAGGTATTTATCATAAAATTAGAATAATCATCTTTTCAGAGATTGGTTAATAGCATAAACACAAGGTTATTCTATATTCAAAAGTCGTAATGAAAATTGCGGCTTTTGTTTTTTAAATAATATTCACTTCTGTTTCTATACTTATGTTGAACAATCGTTCTACGGTGTTCTGGATTAATTTAGCCAACTTTTTAATATCACTGCCTTTGGCATCACCATAATTAACCAAAACTAAGGCCTGTTTATTGTGTACACCATAATTTTTAAATCGCTTCCCTTTAAATCCAGCTTGTTCAATAAGCCATCCCGCAGGTACTTTTACTAAAGTATCAGAAACTTTATAGAAAGGTACTTCAGGGAAATTGGTTTGTAATTGTTCAAACTGACTAATAGAAATCACAGGGTTTTTAAAAAAACTCCCACTATTGCCAATATCCTTTGGATCAGGTAATTTACTTTGTCTAATGGCAATCACTGCATTAGAGACATCCTTTATCGTAGGGTTTTTTATGCCCAATGCACTAAGATGTTCTTGTATGGCACCATAGTTTGTGTGAAGTTTATGGTTGTTTTTACTTAATCTAAACGTAACACTTGTAATAATATATTTACCTTTGAGATCTTGTTTAAATATGGATTCTCTATAGCCAAATTTGCAATCCTCTTTTTTGAATATCCTTTTTTCTTGATTCGAGATATTAATAGCCTCGCAATTTTCAAAGACATCCTTAAGCTCGGTACCATAGGCACCAATATTTTGAATAGGAGAGGTGCCTACATTACCAGGAATTAATGATAAATTTTCAATGCCACCATAGTTGTGTTCTAAACACCATAATACAAACTGATGCCAGTTTTCGCCTGCCATTGCCTTAACAAAAACGCTGTCATCTATATCTTTTATAATTTCTATGCCTTTTAGGTTAATGTGAAGGACTAAGGCATTAATATCTTTGGTCAGTAACATATTACTGCCACCACCTAGAACAAATAACGCTTGGTCTTTCTCATTTTTTAAGACATCAATTAGCGTTGTTTCGTTTGTAATATTACAGTACGATGTTGCTCTGGCATGAATGCCAAAGGTGTTATAAGGTTGTAGTGAAACATTGTGTTCTATAAGCATTAGTCTTTGTAAACTTTTAAGGCTTCTTCTAAAATTTTAATAGCTATTTTAAGACTGTTTTCATTTAAGACATACGCAATTCTAATTTGATTGCGTCCAACTCCTGGTGTGGAATAAAATCCTGCAGCAGGTGCTACCATAACCGTGCTGTTTTCGTATTCAAAGGATTCTAATAACCAACGTGCAAAGTCGTCTGAGTTCTTTACGGGTAATTCTGCAATACAATAAAAGGCACCATTTGGCTTGGCCACTTTTACCCCTGGAATATTTTCTAAACCTTCAATTAATATATTTCTTCGTTTTACATATTCTGCTTTGACGTCGTCAAAATAGCTTTGAGGGGTTTCTAGAGCAGCCTCACTTGCTATCTGAGCTAAAGTTGGTGGGCTTAATCTTGCCTGAGCAAATTTTAATGCTGTTTTTATGACCTCTCTATTTTTAGAAACCAAATAACCAATACGTGCACCACACATACTGTAGCGTTTAGAAACAGAGTCTATAACAATGGCGTGGTCCTCCAGTCCTGGTTCTTGTAAAATGGAATAATGCTCAATGCCATCGTAAACAAACTCTCTGTACACCTCATCTGCAATTAAAAACAAATCATGTTTCTTTACGATTGTTGCTAACTTATTGATTTCCTCTTTAGAGTAAAGATAACCAGTTGGATTACCAGGATTGCAAATAAGAATAGCTTTGGTTTTTGGGGTTATTAATTTTTCAAACTCTTCTATTGGTGGCAAGGCAAAGTTATCCTCTATTTTAGAGATTACAGGAACTACTTTGATACTGGAAGCCGTAGAAAAACCATTATAATTAGCATAAAATGGTTCCGGAATAATAATTTCATCTTCTTCGTCCATGATACTACCGAAGGCAAAAAGCAAGGCCTCACTACCTCCTGTCGTAACAATGATGTCATCGTGCTCTACTTCAATATTATTTTTTAAATAATACTTTGCAATTTTCTTTCTATACTCTTCAGACCCTTCAGATCTTGAATAGGCAAGGATATCAAGCGAGTGCACTTTAACGGCATCTAACGCAATGGTTGGAGTCTTAATATCTGGTTGACCAATGTTAAGGTAATATACGGTCTTTCCTTTTTTGTGTGCTTCTTCGGCATATGGAACCAATTTTCTAATTGGCGATTCTGGCATATTGATGCCTTTTTCAGAAATCTTTGGCATGATAAAATTTTTAAAGGTGCTAAGTTCCGAAATTTCTTAAAGTTTATGTAAAAATAGTATTGAAAAAGACATAGTTTAATAAAGATTTGTAAATTCATTTAAAACAAGGCCTCATTGAATAGACTAAATAAGCATATCATTTTACTTCTTTTAGTATTGAGTAGTAGTCTTTCCATTGCTCAGGGTCAATTTTTTTTGAAAGACAAGGTCAGTCAAAAAATAAAATTTGAATTTGCAGCTAACCTTATCATAATTCCGTTAGAAATAAATGGTGTTGAGCTTTCTTTTGTATTGGATACAGGTGTAAGTAAACCTATTTTATTTAACCTTTCGCATAATGATTCACTTGATTTAAAAAACACAAAAACATTTTATCTGCATGGTTTGGGTGCAGAAGGCAAAATTGAGGCTCTAAAATCTAGTTATAATCGATTTAGACTTGGAGATGCTGTTGGAAATAATCAGGATTTATACGTTGTTTTTGATTCTACTATTAACTTCACACCTCGATTGGGAATTGTAGTCAATGGCATTATAGGTTATGATGTTTTTAAAGATTTTGTTGTTGAAATTAATTATGCATCCAAATTTTTAAGATTACATAAACCCGAAACGTTTAGACCAAAAAAATCAAAAAAATGGAAACAAATTCCAATTGAAATCTACAGGAAAAAACCATATTTAGATGGGCAGGTAGTATTGAAAAGTAATGTTGAATCCGTAAAACTACTTATGGATACAGGTAGTAGTGATGCTTTGTGGCTGTTTGAAAATAAAGAGAAGGGTATTTTGCCCAACGACTCATTATTTTTTATGGACTATCTGGGTAAAGGGCTTAGTGGGTCTGTTTATGGTAAACGATCTAAAATAAAGAATTTTAGGATAAGTGATTTTAGTTTAGATAATGTGAATGTTGCTTATCCAGATTCTTCGTCCATAGATATCAGTAAGATTTATAAAGACCGAAATGGTAGTATTGGTGGTGATATTCTTAAGCGTTACAATATGTTTGTGGATTATGGTAATGAAATGTTATATCTTAAGAAGAATAGCTATTTCAAAAAGCCTTTTACATACAATAACAGTGGCATCGTTCTAGAGCATAATGGTACTATGTTTGTAAACGAACGTATAAAACTTCCTTCAAGTGATGGCTATACTAAGAGCCATAATCCAAATGCTGTAAAAATTGACCTCTCTATCAGTCACAGAATGTTACTCAAGCCAATGTACAAAGTAGTTGAGCTGCGCAAATCTTCTAACGCTTTTGCTGCTGGTCTTCGCGTAGGTGATATTTTATTGGCTATTAATGGTAGGGAAGTTTATAATCTTAAATTAAATCAGATCAATGAGATTTTACATGGTGACACTGGGCGATCAGTTAGGTTAAAAATTGAACGTTATGGTAAAGTAAAAATCTTCAGATTTAAATTAGATAATGCCTTTAAAAAAAATGAGCCTTCAAATTGAAGGCTCACTAATTTATTGAATTTACCTTGAGCTTATTGCTCAATCATACTCTTTTCTTTCTTTTCTAAAACACTCGTCTTACTAGGATCTACAACTAAACCCTTAATTTTAAGTGCAACGGTTGGAGTTTCAGCATTAGAATAAACAGTAATTGTTTTTCTAATAGGATTAACTCTATTAGTATCGTATTTTACTTCAATCTCACCGGTTTCGCCAGGCATGATTGGCTCTTTTGGTTTTTTTGGTACTGTACAACCACAGGTTGATTTTACATTAGAAATTACTAATGGTGCGTTTCCAGTGTTTGTAAATTCAAATGTTCTTACCCCATCAGAACCCTTTTCAATCGTTCCATAATCAATAACGGTGGTCTTAAACTCTATCTTAGCTACTTTCTTATCCTGAGCAGAAGCACCGAAGCCAATTAAGCCTACAAATAGAATTGCTATTAAATTTTTCATCATTTAAGTTTTAAATTGATATTACCAAAACTACTTACTTTTTTACTCTCCTCAAAATTAATTAGATGTATAACATGCTATTTAACAAAATTCAAACGCTTATAACTATATAAAACAGTCTAATAATTTTTCAAAAAAAGAAATATAAGTACTTTTGTCAGTTACTTAGCAAAAACAATACCAAAACATGGAAATTCCATCAAAATATAATGCATTGTCAGTAGAGAAGAAGTGGTATGACTACTGGATGAAGCATAATTTTTTTCATTCTACACCAGATGTAAGAGAACCTTATACTATAGTAATTCCACCACCAAATGTAACGGGAATTTTGCATATGGGTCATATGTTGAATAATACCATTCAGGATGTACTCATACGCCGTGCAAGATTATTAGGGAAAAATGCCTGTTGGGTACCTGGGACAGATCATGCTTCTATTGCAACTGAGGCTAAAGTGGTAGCCAAATTAAAGGCAGAAGGTATTGATAAGAATGATTTAACTCGAGATGAATTTTTGAAATATGCTTGGGATTGGACGCACGAGTATGGTGGTGTAATATTAGAACAATTGAAAAAACTGGGGTGTTCTTGCGATTGGGATAGAACCAAGTTTACGATGGATGACGATATGTCTGAAGCTGTAATCAAAGTATTTGTTGATTTGTATAATAAGGGCTTGATATATAGAGGATACCGAATGGTCAATTGGGATCCTGATGCTAAAACAACCCTTTCAGATGAGGAGGTAGAGTACGTTGAAAAACAAGGCAAGCTTTACTACGTAAAATATAAAATAGAAGATTCCGACAAAACCTTAACTATTGCTACGACGCGACCTGAAACTATTTTAGGAGACTCAGCAATTTGCATCAATCCTGAAGATCCTAGACATCAAGACCTTAAGGGCAAAAAAGCTATAGTTCCAATTTGCAATCGCGTAATTCCAATTATTGAAGATGATTATGTTGATGTAGAATTTGGTACAGGATGCTTAAAAGTTACACCTGCGCATGATGAAAACGATAAAGTCCTAGGTGATAAACATGACTTAGAAATTATTGACATCTTTAATGAAGATGCGACATTGAACAGTTATGGATTGCATTATGAAGGTCAAGACCGTTTTGCAGTACGAAAGGCCATTGTTAAGGAATTACAGGACTTAGGTCATATAGAAAAAATTGAAGATTACACCAATCGTGTCGGTATCTCAGAGCGTACCAAAGCCATAATAGAACCACGTTTAAGCGATCAATGGTTTTTAAAAATGACAGATTTGGCAAAACCTGCTTTAGATGCTGTTCTTAAAAACGGTGAGGTCAAATTGTTTCCAAAAAAGTTTGAAAACACGTATCGTCATTGGATGGAAAACATCAGGGATTGGAATATATCTCGCCAACTCTTATGGGGACAGCAAATTCCTGCTTACTATTATGGTGACGGAAAAGAAGATTTTGTAGTTGCTGAAAACATCAATGAGGCACTTGAATTGGCTAAGACTAAGACTAACAACCAACACCTAGCAGCTAATGATCTGCGTCAGGAAACTGATGCCTTAGACACCTGGTTTTCTTCTTGGTTATGGCCGATAAGCGTTTTTGACGGAATTCGTAATCCTGAAAATGAAGATATCAACTACTACTATCCAACTAACGATTTGGTCACTGGTCCAGATATTTTATTCTTCTGGGTAGCACGTATGATTGTGGCTGGTTATGAATACAGAGGGGAACGGCCATTTGAAAATGTATATCTAACAGGTTTAGTTAGAGATAAGCAAAGGCGTAAAATGTCCAAGTCGCTTGGTAATTCGCCTGATGCCTTAAAATTAATTGAACAGTATGGCGCTGATGGGGTACGAGTTGGGTTGTTGTTGAGTTCTGCAGCTGGTAATGATTTGTTGTTTGATGAAGACCTGTGTCAGCAAGGAAAACAGTTTGCGAATAAAATATGGAATGCCTTTAGATTAATTAAAGGATGGGAAGTGGATGCAAGCATTGAACAACCAAAATCTAGTACAATAGCTTTAGAGTGGTATGAGTCTAAATTTCAAAAAACGATTGACGAGATAGAAAATCACTTTAGCAAATATCGCCTTAGTGATGCTTTAATGGCAACTTACAAATTGATTTGGGATGATTTTGCGTCTTGGTTATTGGAAATTATAAAACCAGCTTATCAAAAACCAATTGATAAGGAAACCTATGACGATATTATTAGATTGTTTGAAAGCAACTTAAAAATTCTTCATCCGTTTATGCCATTTTTAACCGAAGAAATTTGGCAATATATTGATGAGCGTTCACCAGAACAAGCCTTGATTGTTTCAAGATGGCCAGATAAAAAGGCGATTAATGAAACCTTGATTTCGGAATTCGATTTTGCGTCAGAAGTTATTTCAGGCATTAGAAATATTAGAAAGCAAAAAAATATCGCCTTTAAGGATGCGATTAGTTTTTCAGTTGTAAACAACGAAAATACGGCTTCAACTTTTGATGAGGTTATCGTAAAAATGGGAAATCTAAAGCACTTTGATTATGTAAAAGAACCTGTAGATGGTGCATTAACTTTTAGAGTAAAGTCTAATGAGTACTTCATCCCAATAGAAGGAAGTATTGATGTTGAGGCTGAAATTAAAAAGCTAACGGAAGAATTAAATTATACTCAAGGATTTTTAAAATCGGTGCAGAAAAAGTTGTCGAATGAACGCTTTGTAAATAATGCTCCAGAACAAGTTGTGGCTTCCGAAAAGAAAAAGGAGGCAGATGCCCTGGCAAAAATCGAAACCATTAAAGCAAGCTTAGAAAGCTTAAATTAATTAGGATAAAATTTTAGTGAAAAAGCGGCTATTACAAAATAGCTGCTTTTTTTTACCATTCATTTATTTTATTACTATCTAACTTTACAAAAATGAAAAGTAAGATGGTAAAGCCCCAGAGTCCTGAGCCACCATAACTAAAGAAGGGGAGCGGTATGCCTACAGTGGGTATTAAACCCATAACCATTCCTATATTAATTGTGAAGTGCACAAATAGAATAGAGGCTACACCATAACCGTAAACGCGGCTAAACTGTGATTTTTGGGCTTCGGCTAAGTATAAAATCCTAATAATTAGAAAAACAAATAACAGTACAACGGCACTACTGCCAAGAAAACCCCATTCTTCACCAACAGTACTAAAAATATAATCTGTTTCCTGTTCTGGAACAAACTTTCCGGTAGTTCTTGTCCCTTCAAGAAAACCTTTGCCTGTAAGTCCACCAGAGCTTATAGCCTCTTCAGATTGGATAAGATTGTAAGCTTCGGCTTTCCTCATTTTTTCAAGTTTAATAGGATCTTTTTCTAAACGTAACCATAAACTAATTCTATTTTGCTGATGTATTTTCAATCCGTGATCATAAAAAAGCTTTACGCCATAAGCAAAGCCAACGGCCATTAATAGTACCGTGACATACTGAATCAAAGATGCACGTTTTTTTTGTCTCATGAAATAGCGAATGGTGAGGACCAAGGTTGTAAGTGCAGCGGTTATTACAATTCCAAATTTTAATGAAAGTACGGCTAGAAGGATAAGTGATATGGCGACGATTAAATAGATCTGCTGTAAGCCTTCCCTATAAAAAACAAAAAAGAATGCAAAATATACGATGGTACTCCCAGCATCATTTTGAAGTAAAATAAGCAGTGCCGGTATAAAAATGATTGCCGCAACGCGAATTTGGTCTTTTAAAGTTTTCATGTTTGTTTGCAAGTCGCTAATATATTTGGCGACGGCCAACGCTGTAGCGAATTTAGCAAACTCACTTGGTTGAATGGTCATGCTTCCAATACCATACCATGAGCGTGCGCCATTAACATCCTTACCAAAGATGAACAAACCAACTAAAGATAAAATTGCCACTACGTATATGATACTTGAAAACCGTTCATAAAACTTGGCTTCGAGGGATAGAATTAAAACAATAATGACAAAAGTTAGACCAATAAATACAAGTTGTTTTCCATAAAGTTCGGACATATTTAAGTAGCTCGTTACCTCACCATCATGAGAGGCGGAAAGAATATTTACGTAACCAAAACCAACCAATAAAAGGAAGAGGATAATCGTAATCCAGTCAAATTTAAAGCGTCTTTGGTTTTCTCTGAGCATTAATTATTATTTTAAGGATTTGGCTCTTCAGGTTTTATGGCATAATTATCAATAACCTGAAGTGTGGTTTCCCCATTTATTTTAAAAGATTCGCCAGAAAGCGGTTTGGCATATTCATTTTCAAGGCTATGCGTCAGAATCCAGTTTTCTAAGTCTGTTCTGGTTATGTGCCCTTTAATATATTTTTCAATCATTAAACTGGCCATTCTTCCCGCAAAACGACTTCCCCAATACCCATTTTCGACAAAAACTGCAATAGCTATTTTAGGATTATCTTTAGGTGCAAAAGCTACAAATATAGAATGGTCTGTTAACTGAGTTTTTTTTCCATCAATAATTGCAAAGTTTTCTGCAGTACCCGTTTTTCCACATATGTCTATACCTTCAACTTTAAGTGCTTTTGCTGTTCCGTCGTTAAATACGTCAAACATGCCTTGAATGACAGGTTCAAAATGTTGTCTGTCAATAGTAGTATATTTTGGAGTTGTAAATTCAGATGGGATCGTATCACCTTCAATATTTTTTATGATATGAGGAGTGTAATAATACCCGCGATTTCCAATGGCAGCAGCCATGTTAGCCAATTGAATGGGTGTAGCCTCTACCTCGCCTTGACCAATAGCATTGGATACAATGTATGTAGAGCCCCAACGATTATCACCGTAAGCGCGATCATAGTAATCTCCATCTGGTATGCGACCAGGGCGACCTACTGATAAATCATTATTTAAAAAATTACCCAATCCAAAACTTTTGGCGTGTGCCGCCCACTTGTTCATACCTTCGCCTGCATCATCATATTTATCTATGATACGCCTATAAACATTAATGAAATAAGCATTACAAGATTGAGCAATGCCCATATTCATATTTACGGGACTTCTGTGGTGATGACAGCCAGTTAGACGTCTGCCGCCATAGTAATAACCCATTCTACAAGTAAACGTATCATGCTCATCTACAACACCTTCTTGCAAACCTATCAAAGCATTGATGACTTTAAAGGGTGAGCCAGGCGGATATTGGGCTAGCAAACCTCTATCGAAGAGTGGTTTAGCAATACTATCATAATGGAGTTTGGTATAATTTTTCGATCGATTTCTACCAACCAAAATATTTGGATTGTAACTTGGGCCTGTAACCATAGCCAAAATTTCACCACTGCTGGGCTCGATAGCTACAATCCCACCGCGTTTATGTTTCATTAAAAGTTCACCGTAGGCTTGAAGTTCTGAATCGATAGTGATTTTGATGTCCTTGCCAGGAACAGGCAGTGTATCTAAAATACCTTCTTTAAAAGGACCAATATTTTTGTTGAATCTGTCCTTTTGAATAAACTTAATCCCTTTTGTACCGCGCAGAACTTCTTCGTAAGATTTTTCAACACCTTCTTTTCCTATTAAATCGCCTAGTTTATAATAGGGTTCTCTTTTTATGGTAGATCGATTTACTTCTCCTATACTGCCTAATACGTTAGCTCCAATAGACGTCTGATAAGATCGTAACGAGCGTTTTTGTATGTAAAAGCCTTCGTATTTTCTCATTTTTTCTTGCAGTACAGCGTAATCTGATTTTGATAATTGAGGCACAAAAGGAGACGGTAGTCTAGGTGAGTAGTTATTGGCGCGTTCTAATTTTTTACGAAATTCTTCTTCAGTGATTTTTAGCAGGTCACAAAACTCCTTTAGATTTGACGAATCCATCAATTTAACCTCTCTAGGGATGACCATCACATCATAGGAAGGTTGGTTGGCTACTAATAATTTACCATTCCTATCATACACATAACCACGTTTTGGGTAAGTATATTCGGTTTTGATAGCTGTATCCTCAAAAATATCGTATTCATAACCTCCATAGACTTGTAGATAGAAGAGGCGTGCTAAAAACACAAGGCCAACAAGTATAACAGTGGTTAAGAGTAATAGTTTTCTCATTTTTTGTTTCTACTAAATAGAATTATAATCAGGATACAAAGTATTATAGTGAAAATACTAGAGAATAACGTTTTTTTTAAGATTAAAAGTATACTAGTTACGCTAAAAACTTCTAGCGAAAAGAGCATGATATGATGAGTTAAAGTGCCAAGTGTAATGTAAGTAATTAAACTACCTAATTCTGTATTAGTGAATTTAATACTTTGATGCTCATACAACATCCCAAACGATGTCTTTAGAAATACGGGCCTTGCATATGCCAATAATACAGAGGCCGTTGCATGCACACCGCCTGAATCTAAAAATATATCTACCAATAGACCCAACAAAAAACTAATTACCAGCAGTACCAATCGATTTTCTCTAATTGGAAACAGAAAGACAAATATGATATAGATGTAAGGATTAATGTAGCCCATAAAATTTATATGACTACAAATAATCACTTGCGCGAGCAGTAGAATGACAAATCGAATACTATTTGCACTGAGTATATTATTCATTCCCGCTTCTTTGAAGTGTTAACATCTCATCTCTATCTAAATTTTGAAGAATATATATTTTTCCAATATTAGTCATGTCATTGAACAATCTTACTTGTATGGTATAAGTATCGCCACTAATATCAGTTTCAAAACTATCAATAGAACCTATGTTAATTCCTTTTGGAAATATTGAAGATTGTCCGCCTGTAACTATGGTATCACCAACTTTTACTGGAGCAAATGTTGAAACATCTACAAGTTGCACAAACTCTGGTGACTTTCCATTCCATATTAGAGAACCAATATGATTGGATCTCTTTAGCTTTGCATTAATCCTGCTCTTTTTACTTAAAATGGAGAGGACTCTGGCATAATTGCTTGAAGTGGCATCGATAATGCCTATTATCCCTTTTGATGTAATAACACCGAAATCTTGTTTAATGCTATCGGTCGTACCTTTATTTATGGTCAAATAGTTATTGGTTAGTGAGTAACTATTTTTATAAACTTCAGCGATTGTTATTCGGTATGTTTCATTTGAAAATGACGAATCCACCACAA
Source organism: Winogradskyella aquimaris (assembly GCF_042676105.1). Classification (NCBI taxonomy): domain Bacteria; kingdom Pseudomonadati; phylum Bacteroidota; class Flavobacteriia; order Flavobacteriales; family Flavobacteriaceae; genus Winogradskyella; species Winogradskyella aquimaris. The sequence goes on from NZ_JBHTJQ010000002.1 coordinate 301,699, forward strand.
AATTAGCTTGTGAATCACTCCTATTGAAAAGTTGCTCACGTAGATATTTGTTTTCTTCAGCTAAAATTTCATTCTCCCGCTCTAAACTGAAATATTTATCAATGGAATTTACGGTTCCATAAACTCCGCCCGATAACGAATTTGCAGAATTTATAAACTTGCTTTTATGATAGGAATGTGATTGAATAGTTAGTGCTAAACCAACACAAAAAAGGAATAAAAACAACAGAAAAGTTTTGTTTCGTATAACAAAATTGATGATTTGTTGCATTTATTAACCTTTTATTTTATCAATACGCTTTTGTATTTAGCTAAGTTTTTAAGTACAATTCCCGTACCTCGTACTACGGCTCTTAATGGATCTTCAGCAATATATACTGGTAAATCTGTTTTTTGGGACAGACGCTTGTCTAAGCCTCGTAACATGGACCCGCCACCTGCAAGATAAATACCTGTATTATAAATGTCAGCTGCCAATTCTGGTGGGGTTTGTGATAGGGTCTCCATTACGGAATCTTCAATTCTTAAAATAGACTTATCCAGAGCTTTAGCAATCTCTCTGTATGAAATTTGAACTTGCTTTGGTTTACCTGTCAGTAGATCACGTCCCTGAACGCTCATATCCTCAGGTGGTAATTCTAAATCTTCTGTTGCTGCACCAATTTGAATCTTTATTTTTTCAGCAGTTCTGTCACCCACGTATAAATTGTGTTGGGTGCGCATGTAGTAAATGATATCATTTGTAAATACATCTCCTGCCACTTTTACGGATTTATCACAAACAATCCCACCTAGTGCGATAACTGCAATTTCTGTAGTACCACCACCAATATCCACAATCATATTACCTTTTGGTTGCATGATGTCAACGCCAATACCTATAGCTGCAGCCATGGGCTCATGAATAAGATAAACCTCTTTTCCATTAACACGTTCACAAGATTCCTTTACAGCTCGCATTTCAACTTCGGTAATTCCCGAAGGGATACAAACCACCATTCGTAGCGCTGGGTTAAAAAACTTTTTCTTTAAGGCAGGTATGTTCTTTATAAACATACTAATCATCTGCTCAGAGGCATCAAAATCTGCAATAACCCCATCTTTAAGAGGTCTAATGGTTTTGATATTCTCATGCGTTTTACCCTGCATCATATTGGCTTCCTTGCCAACTGCAATTATTTTGCCGCTAATGCGGTCTCTTGCAACAATAGACGGGTTATCTACAACAACTTTGTCGTTGTGTATTATTAAAGTGTTTGCGGTTCCTAAATCAATGGCTATTTCTTCCGTTAGGAAATCAAAAAATCCCATGCGCGTTTATAATATTAATTTGGGTTATTCTAGTCAAAGTTAATGACTATGCGTAAATGTAATAAATTATACGTTATTTCTGCGACTATAGATGTTTTTACTAAATATATTTTTTAATGCTTAAAATGACGTGTGCCTGTAAAGACCATAGCTACATCATTTTCATTACAATAATTGATACTCAGCTCATCTTTGATGGACCCTCCAGGTTGAATCACCGCTTTAATACCTGCTTTATCTGCGATCTCTACGCAATCTGGAAAAGGAAAAAATGCATCACTCGCCATTACTGCTCTATCTAAATCAAAATTAAATGACTTAGCCTTGTGAATGGCCTGGTTTAAGGCATCTACACGACTTGTTTGCCCAGTGCCACTAGCGCAAAGTTGTTTGTTTTTTGCCAACACAATAGTATTGGACTTGGTGTGTTTACATAATTTGGAAGCAAAAATTAAATCGTCTATTTGCTCAGGTGTCGGCGCAACCTTGGTCACAGTTGTCAAATCATCTTTGCCATCAGTCTTGGCATCACGTTCTTGCACTAAAACACCATTGAGACAGTTTCTTACCGTAGTTTTTGGAAGCTCTACATCGTTTAATACTAAAAGAATTCGGTTTTTCTTTCCTTTCAAAATTTCAAGAGCATCTTGACTAAATGAAGGAGCAATGACCACTTCACAGAACAGTTTGTGAATTTCTTCTGCGGTCACCTTATCTATTTCAGTATTACAAATCAAAATACCTCCAAAAGCGGATACAGGATCTCCTGCCAACGCATCTACATAAGCTTGATGGACGGTTTCACGTTGTGCAAATCCACAAGCATTATTGTGTTTTAAAATGGCAAATGTTGGCGCTTCACCTTTAAATTCTAAGATAAGATTTACAGCGGCATCAACGTCTAAAAGGTTGTTATAGCTTAGTTCTTTACCATGAAGTTTTGTGAACATAGCATCGAAATCACCAAAGAAAAATCCTTTTTGATGAGGATTCTCACCATAGCGAAGTACTTTACCTTTGGTTTCACTAATCTTTAAGGCAGCTTCATCGTGGTTTTGATTGAAATAATTAAAGATGGAGGTGTCGTAATGTGAAGACACATTAAAAGCCTTAGTTGCAAAACGTTTACGATCGTCCTCAGAAGTCTCTCCGTTTTTTGATTCTAGTAATTCTAAGAATTCGGCATAATCGTCTACAGAGGATACACAAGTCACATCTGCATAGTTTTTTGCAGCTGCCCTGATAAGGGAAATACCACCAATATCAATTTTTTCAATAATATCTTGATTGCTCGCTCCAGAAGCTACCGTTTTTTCAAATGGATATAAGTCTACAATAACCAAATCTATTTGTGGAATATCAAACTCAGCAAGTTCGGCAACATCACCTTCATGATTTTGACGATTTAAAATACCACCAAAAACTTTTGGATGAAGTGTTTTAACGCGGCCACCTAATATTGAAGGGTATGAGGTAACATCTTCTACGGGTACGACATTAATACCTAAATCTTTAATAAATTTTTCTGTTCCACCTGTAGAATAAATGGTAACGTTAAGATCATTTAATTTTTTTACGATCGGTTCTAATCCGTCTTTACTAAAAACTGAAATTAGTGCTGAGGATATGGTTTTGTTGCTCATAGTGTTGTGTTGTGATTTTGATGCTGCAAAAATAAAATAAACCATAGGATTATCCTGTGGCTAATATGAGTTTCTTTAAGTTTTTTGTAACAATAAATTGTTGAAAACGTCCTATCTTTAAATTGTTTCAAAACAACTGGATTCATGCTTGTTTATTTAAGAGTAATCAAAGAGAGTTTTTCTTTTGCATTAAATGCCTTAAGAAATAATAAGTTGCGCACTTTTTTATCCCTTTTAGGGGTTACTGTGGGTATCTTTTCTATTATTGCGGTTTTGGCCGCTGTTGATTCCTTAGACAGAGACATCAAGGAAAATCTGTCTGGATTAGATAAAAATACCATGTACCTCACCAAATATTCTTTTGGGCCGACTAATGTGCCGAGATGGAAACGTGATAACTTTCCGCAAACCGAATATGATGATTACGAGTTTGTAAGACGAAATATACCAGATATTGAAGAGTCTGCCTACGTAATTTTTGGCGGTATGGAAACAATTAGGTATCAGGCTGAAACCCTTAGTAATGTTGAGGTTACGCCTATTTCTCATGGGATTTATACTATTGATGATTTAAAAGTTGAAAAGGGGCGATTTTATTCAGAGTTAGAATCAGATACTGGTGCTCCTGTAATTGTGATGGGTTCTGAGCTAGCCGAAAATTTATTTGGTGAGTCTAACCCAATAGGAAAAGTAGTGAGAGTCTACGGACGAAAATTAACAGTTATTGGTGTGCTTAAGAAGTATGGTGCTGGCTTGGGAGATTCTCCAGACGGCAAAGCCTTTGTTCCCGCAAATTTTGTAAGACAGTTTAGAAATGGTGGAGTAAACGGTCTTCCAGGTGCCATAGTTATAAAACCAAAAGCGGATGTAGATATAGGTGCTTTTGAGAGTGTATTAAAGCAAAAATTCAGAAATTATAGAGGGCTCAAAGCAGATGAAGATGATAATTTCTTTGTGAATAAATTATCGGGATTGGTATCTTTTGTAGATGCAATCATAGGTACACTTAATTTAGTTGGTTGGGTGATTAGCGGTTTTTCGCTCTTAGTTGGTGGCTTTGGGATTGCAAACATTATGTTTGTTAGTGTTAAGGAACGTACCAATCTTATTGGAATACAGAAATCTCTAGGTGCCAAAAATCGTTTTATTTTATTTCAGTTTTTGTTTGAAGCCGTAATCTTAGCTGTTGTTGGTGGTTTAATTGGACTGTTTCTAGTATGGATGACGGCTTTAATAATGAATGGGGTTGTGGGTGATGACTTTACCTTTGTCCTTTCTTTTGGAAATATGTTTTTAGGTTTTGCACTATCAACGTTTATCGGATTACTGTCTGGCGTCATACCAGCATTTTCTGCTTCGAGATTAGATCCTGTTGAGGCTATACGTACAGGAATGTAAATTTAAATTATTAAAAATAAAGATCTTCCAATTCCGTAATTACTTTAGAAGCGTTTATCTTTAGGCATTGTATAAAAAAACTTTATGCTTTTATATTTACGCCTTCTTAGAGAGAGTTTCTCGTTTGCAATAAATGCATTGAGAAACAATAAATTAAGAACTTTTTTATCGCTATTGGGTGTTACAGTTGGTATTTTCTCAATAATTGCGGTTTTAGCGGCTGTTGATTCTTTAGACAAGACGATAACCTCTCAGCTTAGTGCCTTGGATAGTAATACCATGTATCTTGCCAATATTTCATTTGGCCCAACACAAGTTCCACGTTGGAAATATGAACAATTTGATGAAATATCCTATAATGAATACAGAAGTTTAAAGTCATCTTTGACCGAGGCAGAACACGTTGCTTTCCAAATTTTTGTAAGAAGAGAGAATATTAGGTACGAGTCTGAATTGGTGCAGAGTGTTAATACAGTTGTAGTGTCTAATGAATTCACGGATATTCAGGTATTAGAATTTGAAAGTGGACGATTTTATAATGAAGCGGAGTCCAATGCTGGTAAGGCCGTAGTTGTTATTGGATCAGAAATTGCAAAATCACTTTTTGGAGAATTTGATCCCATTGGTAAAAAGGTCAGATTATATGGTCAAAAGTTCACTGTCATTGGTGTGGTAAAAAAGGAAGGATCTGGATTGTTCGGTGATAGCAACGATATTTCTATATTTCTTCCAGCAAATTTTGTGAGAAATAAACTCGGGAAAAACAACCCGTTTTTTAAAAATATAGTCATAATAAAACCTAAAAAAGGAGCTGACATTGCAGGTTTGAAATCTGAAGTTATACAGATTATGCGTTCAAGAAGAGGACTAAAACCAGATGAAATAAACACATTTTTTATTAGTGTTATTTCTGGACTACAGGATGCTATAGATAATATTATTGGGACGCTTAATATGATCGGTTGGATTATTAGTGGTTTTTCATTGTTGGTTGGTGGGTTTGGAATTGCAAATATCATGTTTGTAAGTGTTAAGGAGCGTACCAATCTTATTGGTATACAGAAATCATTAGGAGCTAAAAACCGCTTCATCCTATTTCAGTTTTTGTTTGAAGCAGTGATCTTAGCCATCGTCGGTGGAGTGGTTGGTTTATTCTTGGTTTGGATAGGAACATTAATTGGTAGTAATCTCACCGAAGATTTCACCTTTGTGTTATCACCAAAAAATATGATTATAGGCTTTTTTATTTCTTCTTTCATTGGGCTATTGTCAGGAGTAATTCCCGCATTGACTGCCTCAAGATTAGACCCAGTAGAGGCTATTAGAACTGGAATGTAAGACCCTTATGAAGAAGCAGTTTTGGAAATACTTTTTTATTGTATAAATAACTTTAATCCTAGTGATGTTTAGTTATTTTTATGACGGAGTCATAGGAATAAATAAAACCGTACATTGGGCTTGGGATTTTACCAATTTTATGTTTTGGCTTAATCTTATCTACTTAGTCGTTTTGTTTTTGGTAGCAAATATTATTACTAAGGTATCAATGAGAGTTGTTAGTTATTTTACTAGATAATTTGAGCTACTTCTGCACAAACAAACTCTAAAAAGCGCTCATCAGCTTCAGTAAATGGGTCAGGAGTGTTAGAGTCTATGTCTATCTGACCAATATTTTCACCATTTACAAATATTGGGATTACAATTTCTGCTTTAACGGTAATACTACAGGCAATATAATTGTCTTGAGCAGACACATCTGGTACCACAAAGTTTTTGTTACTCACTGCTACTTGGCCACAAATCCCTTTCCCAAACGGAATAATCGTATGGTCGGTCGGTTCACCCACGTATGGGCCTAGCTTCAACTCATTTTTATCACCGTTTTTAAAATAAAAACCTACCCAATTATAATAATCAATATTCGCTTCTAGTAGTTCACAGATTTTAAGTAAACGTTCATCCACAGAAAGTTTATCATTTAAAACAATCGTTTTAATTTCGGGTTTAAGGCTTTCAAAAGTCATAATTGCAAATTTTTGGTAAAAATATCTAAAAGCTTGAATTATGAATTGGGCTTTTCATAAATTTAACAGCCGACATGAAATAATTTTTCCGATTGAGAGAACTTCTTACAAAATATAAGCTTGTTATTAAATTCATAATTACATTTTTATTGGTGTATAGTGTCTTAACGATTGGGTATAATTTATATTTGAAATTATCAGATGGCTCTAAATATTATCCGGATTACATGACCAATTTGGTCGCTAGGCAAACCGACGCTTTACTAAATAGTGTTGGTTATGAGGCCAATGTCTTACCACATCCAAAAGAGCCGTCTATGAAAGTTATCATCAACGGCAAATTTGTAGCAAGGGTTATAGAAGGTTGTAATGCTATAAGTATCATTATTTTGTTTCTGTCTTTTATTATTGCCTTTTCAGGTAAACTTAAAACAACCTTTTTTTATTGTTTTGCTGGAAGCATTATTATTTACTCGTTTAATCTCATACGTATTGTCATTTTATCTGCAGGTCTATATCACTATCCATGGAGGCGAGAGGTGCTGCATAATGTCATCTTTCCTATGTTGATTTATGGAACGGTGTTTTTACTATGGATGTTTTGGGTCAATCGATTTTCTAAAAATTTAAAAGCAAATGCCTAAACTTACACGTTACATATTAGTGGTTTTGCTTCTTCTTGTTTTAGTTGCTATTAGAGGGTTTGAAGATTATTTGTTTTACGATCCATACCTTACGTTTTTTGAAAGTGATTATCTCTATATAGACAACCCAAGGCGTGAAGTGGCTAAATTGGTGTTCTTCACGAGCTTACGGTTTTTATTAAATACTTTGGCGTCATTAGGAATTCTATATTTTATTTTTGATGACAAAGTGATGATAAAATTTACAGTATTGTTATATGTTATTGCTTACATATTTCTATTAATTCCGTTTTTATACTTTGTGATTAACCCAAGGCAAGAGGACTATTATTTGTTTTTTAATATACGTCGCTTTTTGATTCAACCTATTGGGTTAATTTTATTATTACCAGCGTTTTACTATTATAAGCTCAATCGTTAAGGATTTTATAATTTTATTATTACGTCATTGAATTTTGTAACTTTGCCATGTGAAAATAGCTTTATCTCATAGAATAGTTTCTTCAGTATTGTCATTTGTCATATTGTTTTCAACAATGTCTTTTAAGGTTGAAAAGCATTATTGTGGTAATACTTTAGTTGACGTTGCCATTTTTACAGCTAGTGAAAAATGTGGTATGGAAATGGTAGAAATGTCATCAAATACTTCAATAAAAAATAAGAGCTGCTGTAAGGACGAGGTTGATGTTATTACCGGACAAGATGACTTAACATTAAAGTCTTTTGACGACTTACATAAATTTCAGAAGACAGTTTTATTTGCCTATGCCTATTCCTATGTAAATCTTTATGAAAGTTTACCAAAGCAAATAATACCTCACCGGGATTATTCACCTCCCACACTCATTAAGGATATTTACATTTTAGACGAAACCTTCCTCATTTAGTCGATTTAAAATTACATGGACCATGTATTCTGATAAGAATACAAGACAATAGATAATTTTAAATCAAATCATTATGATACATACATATAAGGTTACAGGCATGACCTGTAACGGTTGCAAGGCATCAGTAGAAAAGGCACTTTCAGATTTACCAGATGTAGACCATGTAGAGGTAAATTTAGAAAACCAATCTGCAACCTTAAAAATGACAAAGCATATAGAAGTTAAGGAGCTTCAAAAAGCACTTCCAGATAAATATACGCTTTCGGAAAAGGAAACTAAGAATGTTTTTGGTTCTGAAAATTCTGTGAATGAAAAAAGTGAGTTAAAACAGCTAATACCGTTATTTCTAATATTAGGGTACATTTCAGTGGCATCAATTCTATTACATAGAACGACCTGGAATATTGAGAGTATGATGCTTGATTTTATGGGTTTGTTTTATATCGTTTTTAGCTTTTTTAAGCTATTGGATCTTAAAGGATTTCCAGAAAGTTTTAGAATGTACGACCCATTGGCAAAAGCTCTTCCTGCTTATGGTTGGGTATATCCATTTATAGAGACTGTTTTGGGCTTATTCTTCCTTTTACGTTTTCAAATAGATATTGCACTAATCGTAACACTAATAATTTTGGGTATTACCACTTATGGTGTCACTAAAACCTTATTAGACAAGAAGTCCATTCAATGCGCTTGTTTGGGCACCGCGTTGAAGTTACCAATGACTAAAGCAACCTTTATTGAAAATGCCATTATGATAGTCATGGCAATAGTAATGTTGATTAGAACCTATACCGCATGAAAAAGCTGACTTTATTTCTAATGTGCATATTTCAGGTTTTTGTTCATGCACAAGACGAACAATTGAAAGGAGTTATTTTTGAAGCTTCTAATGGGACTGAGAGTCCACTGCCAGGTGCCAATGTCTATTGGTTAGGGTCTTCAGTAGGTGCCATAACTGCAGAAGATGGTACATTCTCTTTGCCTTATAAATTCTCATTCAACAAATTGGTAGTTAGCTATGTTGGGTTTAAGACCGATACGTTAACTGTAAATAAAAACAGGTATATCAAACATGTTTTAAAAGCTTCTGAAGAATTAGATGCCGTAACGGTAACATCTAGAAAACAGTCTACATCAAAATCGTTTTTAAAGGCTACAAATACCATGACAGTGAGTGCGGATGAATTACTGAAGGCTGCTTGCTGTAACCTATCTGAGAGTTTTGAAACCAATCCATCCATCGATGTTAATTTTGCAGATGCCGTTTCGGGAACAAAACAAATTAAAATGCTAGGGCTTAATTCCCCATATATTTTGATTGCCACCGAGAATATTCCAGCAATTCGTGGTGCGTCTCAAGCCTATGGATTGAGTTTTATACCAGGCACTTGGGTAGAAAGTATTCAGATTACAAAAGGAGCAGGTAGTGTTATTAATGGTTACGAAAGCATTGCCGGCCAAATCAATACGGAATTGGTCAAGCCCGCAACAGATGATAAATTGTTTGTAAACGCGTATGCAGGTGCTAACGGTAGATTAGAATTGAATACACATTTTAATCAAAAAGTTTCTGATAAATGGAGTACAGGTATATATGTTCACGGCAATCTCAGGAATCAAAAGTTTGACAGAAATGATGATTCCTTCTTAGATGTACCTCTAAAAGAACAGATTAATGTTATGAACCGTTGGCAATATGCAAGTCCAGAGAAAGGTCTGGTAAGTTTTATTAGCCTGAGATATTTGAATGATCATACCCAAGCAGGACAAATAGATTTTGATCCCGACAGAGATAGAGGTACAACTAATTTCTGGGGAAGTGAAATCAATACCGAACGGTTCGAGGTCATGACCAAGCTAGGGTATGTAAATCCAGAAATTCCATATCAAAGTTTAGGGTTTCAGACCGCATTTAGCTATCATAAGCAAGATTCTTATTTTGGACTAAATATTTATGATATTAACCATAGTAGTGTATATTCTAACTTAATCTACAATAGTATTATATCAGATTCGCGCCATAAAGTAAAAACAGGATTGAGTTTTACTTACGATCGTTATGATGAAGTGGTCAATACTTCAAATTATGAGCGTATAGAAAATTCGATAGGTGGATTTTTTGAATATGCTTTTGATAATTTAGATGACTTAAGTTTAACCGCTGGCGTTAGGGTAGATCAGCATAACCGATTGGGCTTTTTTGTTACCCCAAGACTTCATGTGCGTTATACACCATGGGAAAAATCGGCATTAAGGGCATCTATTGGTAGAGGTAAACGAAGCGCTAATATTTTTGCGGAAAATCAAAATTTATTCGCCAGTTCTAGACAAATTAACATTCTTAATGCAAGTGGAAAAATTTATGGTTTAGACCCTGAAATTGCTTGGAATTACGGAATCAGTTATTTACAAGGCTTTAATTTTTTTGGTCAAAAAGCAGACGTCACTTTTGATTTTTACAGAACTGATTTTCAAAATCAGGTGGTAGTCGATTGGGAAAATCCTTTTGAAATTAACTTCTATAATCTTGATGGAGAAAGTTATGCTAATAGCTTTCAGTTTGAATTTAATTATAATGCTTTTAAAGGATTTGATATAAGAACAGCTTATAAGTATTACGATATTAAAACCGATTACAATTCTGGTAAGTTAGAAAAACCGCTAATACCTAGAAACCGATTGTTTGCGAATGCAGCTTACGAAACAGAAGCAAAAAGCAATGGTTCTCAATGGAAGTTCGATGCCACTTACAATTGGTTGGACTCCCAACGATTTCCAAGTACCGAAATAAGTGTACCCGAATTTCAGCTGGATGAGTATTCACCTACGATTGGTACTTTAAACCTTCAGGTCACTAAAGTATTTTCTCCAAATTTTGAAGTATATTTAGGTGGTGAGAACATCACCAATGTGAGACAAACAAATCCTATCATTAGTCCAGATAACCCTTTTGGGTCAAACTTTGATAGCAATTTTGTTTATGGTCCAATATTTGGTAGTATGTATTACGCAGGAATTAGATATCGATTAAACTAAAAAAAATATAAATAATGAAAAATGTAATTTTAATAATAACGGTAATGTTCACTTCAATGACATTTGCTCAAAACAAAAATGCAAAAGCTAGTATGGAAGTTGACGGAGTGTGTGGTATGTGTAAAGAACGTATTGAAAAGGCGGCTATTAAAACCAAGGGTGTTAAATCCGCGGTTTGGAATATCGATACACATGAGTTGAAGCTCATTTATGATGAGCGCAAAACCGATTTAAAGACCATCTCCAAAAACATTGCTGCAGTAGGTCACGATACTAAGGAGATAAAAGCAACCAAAGAAGCTTATGAATCTGTTAATGCCTGTTGTAAGTACCGTGATAAGGAGGTAGTTAAGAACCATAGTAAAGAATAGTAATTAATAATAAAGAAAAAGCCTTTGATGAAAATCAAGGGCTTTTTTATTTCTTTAAATAATGTTTAATGATATCAGCAGTTGAAACGATACCTACTAGCGTGTCATTTTCTAATATTGGTATAGCACGATAACGTCCTTTTGATAATTCCTCTGCAACGTCATCTATAGCCGTGTCTGAGCCAACAGTATACGGGTTTGGTGACATAATATCTTTAACACTAAGTGTATTGTATACCTCTTCGCCATCGTCAAGTCCTGCGCCCTTAATGTGATACATAAAATCGATGAGACTTAACATACCAACTAACTTTTTATTTTCAATTACAGGTATATGGTGATGAAACTTGTTTTTTTCGTAGATATGCTTCACATCCAGTATCTTTTGATTAGGGGAAACGCAAACTACATTTTTTGTCATTATTGATGAAATTAATGAAGATGTCATGACTTTATTATTTTAGTTAATTAAGCTCTAATACAGTAAAAATAAGCTTCAAAACCCATATATGAACTGATTAAAATCATTTCAAGACATTATGTTTAGTAATATCTTGTAGATAGAAATTATTAACCTCAGGAGTCATGAAAACTAAGACACTAATAGAATTAATTACACTATCTTCTAGCTTGTACGTTTTAGCCAGAGATACACATCTTTTAGATACCATTGGAGATTGGGCAGATGTAAAAACCAAGGATATAAATGGTTTGGTTTCTGAACCCATATTAGATAAAGATGGTAACGAGTTACCAATAATGGATAGGTTAAAACTTAAGGCAGATCAGTTAAAATTAGAGTTAGAAACCAAAATAGAAGAGACCGTCTCTAAATTCTACAAAAAGATAAATATTGCACACTTAGATGATATTAAAGCTCTGCAAGAAAAACTTGAAAAAGCAGATGCTTCCATTGCTCTACTCGAAGCAAGATTAAATAAACTGGAATTAAAATCATAACATGAGCCTTTATACAGATATAGGGAAAAGGTATAAATCTGTTACTCGTTACAACCAAATACTTAAGGTATTGGTCAAATATGGGTTTGAAGATTTAGTGCAATATTTAGAAGAGAAAAAACGCTTCGAATTATTAAGAAGACTAGTTCCCAGATCCTCACGTGAGAACGCTTCGAGGTTTACGAAATGGGAAAAAATGAGGTTGGTCTGTGAAGAGCTTGGACCAACTTTTGTAAAGTTTGGACAAATATTGAGTAATAGACCAGATTTAGTTCCGCTAAAACTTACGTTTGAATTAGAAAAATTATTAGATAATGTGCCACCCATGCCAGAAGAAATTGCAAAGAAGATGGTAGAGGATGAATTAGGTGACACGGTAGAAAACCTTTTTGCATGGTTTGAACCAAAACCTTTTGCTTCTGCATCCATGGCACAAGTACATAAGGTAACACTAAAAGATGGCAAGCGGGTAGCACTAAAAATTCAACGACCAGGAATTAAGGAAACCATTGAGGAAGATATTAAGGTAATGTACAGCATTGCAGAATTGCTTCAAAAGCGTATTCCTTCTATTAAAACTTTTGATCCTATTGGATTGGTAAAAAACTTTGAAGATGCCATCATAAAAGAACTCGATTTTATAAATGAGTCCATTAATGCACAACGTTTTTATAACAATATTAATGGTGATCAGAGTCCTGATAATTATGCAAAAGCGCCAAAAGTTTATCGAGAGTTTACAACGACAAAAATACTGGCCTTAGAGTTTATATCTGGGACAAAAATTGACAAATTTGACGTATTAATTGAAAAGCAAATTGATGTCAAAGTCATAGCAAGACGATTAACTAAGAGTTATTTTAAGCAAATATTTAAATACGGTTTCTTTCATGCAGATCCGCATCCTGGTAATTTATTGGTCCTTCCAAATAGTCATATTTGCTATTTAGATTTTGGTATGATGGGTAGTATTTTACCGAGGGATATTGAAGTATTTGGTAAATTATTTATAGCAATTACCAGACGTGATGTCAATAGTATAATCAAGGCATTACAGCAATTATCCAATTATACAAATATTAAAGATGTTAGGGCGCTAGAGTTTGACATCAATGAGTTCGTTGAGAAATACTATGTAAGATCAGTTCATAAAAACGAAATGAGTACCATTTTAATAGAATTGAAAGATATCATTATACAGCATGGCTTAAAGGTACCAACTCATTTTTTCTTATTAGCAAGATCTATGGTGACATTAGAAGGTGTTGTGCATAAACTAGATCCAGAACTAGACCAGTATGACATTGCCAAACCATTTTTATTGAGAGCAGTTGCCAAAAGCTTTAGTCCAATTAGGTTTGGTGAAAAAGCACTTAACTCTATCTATGAGTTAGGAAATTATATGGAAGATTTCCCAAGAGATCTAAAAAATGCCATACGGAAGATAAATAGAGGAGAGGTTAAGGTAGATTTAACCCATAAAGGTATTGACCCAATGGTACATACTATAAATAGAATTACAAAACAGATAATCACAGCTTTTATAATGGCGGCACTAATTATTGGTGCTTCTATGTTTATAGTATCAAATATTGAGCCTCTGTGGGGAAATATCTCTATAATTGGAATTGTATTTATTGCCATTGCTATGGTACTGGCCTTTGGTATGATAAAAGATATAAGAAAAGGTGACCATGATGAATGGTGGTATATGAATGAATAATGTAAGAACAATTCTAATATTAAAAGCGCAACGATTTAAATCATTGCGCTTTTGATTTATGTAATTTTAAAGCTTAAGAAGGCTGTGTAAAGGCCTTTTTAAAATGTGTAAACGCCTCAGAAATTTCATCTTGGAAATGTTCCCATTTGGTTTCTTCTTTTTTACCGTATTTAGCTTTAATTTTTTCAATAAAAGTGTTGAATTCAGTTTTACCTTTTTCAAACGATGCTTTGGCATCTTCCTTTCCTTTGATGAATTTTTGTTCTAAGATTTCTAACTTAAGTTTAAACTTTTCTATTTCCAGTAATACAAACGCATAGATATCATTAAGACGTTTATTGGTTTTGATATTCACTTCAATTTCATGAAGTTTAGCAAGTAGACCTTTCTTTTGCTCTTTAAACGCATCAAGGCCTTCTGCTTTACCAAGTTCTAATTGAACGCGCAATTCATCAAATTTTGTGTCTATGTCTTGCGCCACCTCTTTACCAGAATCTATTTTAGATTTTGCTTCATGTAGAACTAGATTAAATTTTTTCTTGATCTCTTCATACTTATTTTTAGCTTCAGCTTTTCCTAACGCAGCTTGCACCTGAAGCTCTTCTATTTCAATCGCTGCTTTTCTCAATGTTTCGACTACTCTGTCAATAAATCGAGTTTCTTCCAACGTTTTCATGGTATTAAATTTTTAGTATATACACAAATATGACAACAATTTCATCCAATTTCAATGAGGAATATCAGCTAAGCGTTTTTTAGTGTTAAATTTTTATATAGTATAAAAAAAGCCCTTGATTTTCATCAAAGGCTTTTAGCTTTTTTGTAGAACTTAATCTATAATTATCTGTGGCGATTTGCCATTACATCATACCTGGCATTCCTCCACCACCCATTGGTGGCATCGCAGGTGCATCTTCCTTAATATCAACTAAAGCACACTCTGTAGTTAAGATCATACCAGCCACAGAAGCTGCATTCTCTAAAGCGATACGAGTTACTTTCTTTGGATCGATAATACCAGCTTTAAGCATATCTACATACTGCTCTGATTTTGCATCGTAACCAAAGTCTTTTTTACCTTCTAAAACTTTGTTTATTACTACAGACCCTTCACCACCTGCATTCTCAACAATAGTTCTCAATGGAGCTTCGATCGCTTTATTCACGATTTGTACACCTGTGGTTTCGTCTAAGTTTTCAGTAGTGATTTTCTCTAGCATCTTTTTAGCTCTTACAAGGGCAACACCACCACCAGCAACGATACCCTCTTCTACAGCTGCACGAGTTGCATGTAGTGCATCGTCAACACGATCTTTCTTTTCTTTCATTTCAACTTCAGATGCTGCACCAACATATAATACAGCAACTCCACCAGCTAATTTAGCTAAGCGTTCCTGAAGCTTTTCTTTATCATAGTCAGAGGTAGTAGTCTCTATCTGTGCTTTAATCTGGTTAACTCTAGCTTTGATATCACTTTGTTTGCCGTGTCCGTTTACAATCGTAGTATTATCCTTGTCAATTGTTACGGTTTCCGCAGTTCCAAGCATAGTTAAATCAGCATTTTCTAAAGAAAACCCTCGTTCTTCTGAGATTACTGTACCACCAGTTAATATAGCGATATCCTCTAACATTGCTTTACGTCTGTCTCCAAAACCAGGTGCTTTAACAGCAGCAATCTTTAGGCCACCACGTAATTTGTTAACCACTAATGTTGCTAAGGCTTGCCCTTCAACATCTTCTGCGATAATTAATAGTGGACGACCAGATTGCGCTACTGGCTCTAAGATTGGAAGTATTTCTTGTAGGTTGGAAATCTTCTTATCAAATAATAAAATGTATGGATTTTCTAAATCGGCTACCATTTTGTCAGAGTCTGTTACAAAATATGGAGACAAATATCCTCTGTCAAACTGCATACCTTCAACAACATCCACGTAAGTATCTAATCCCTTTGCTTCTTCTACGGTTATAACACCTTCTTTACCAACTTTGTCAAAAGCTTTTGCAATTAACTCACCAATAGTATCATCATTATTGGCAGAAATAGCAGCTACTTGTTTTATTTTCTCTGAAGAATTTCCAACTTTTTGGGATTGTTTATCAAGGTTAGAAACAATAGCTTCAACAGCTTTGTCTATGCCTCGTTTTAAGTCCATTGGGTTAGCACCTGCTGCAACGTTTTTTAAACCTTCTTTTACGATAGCTTGTGCTAATACGGTTGCTGTGGTCGTACCATCACCAGCTAAATCATTGGTTTTAGAAGCTACTTCTTTAACCATTTGAGCTCCCATATTCTCTAGCTCATCTTCTAGCTCAATTTCTTTCGCTACAGATACACCATCTTTAGTCACTTGAGGTGCGCCAAATGATTTACCAATAATAACATTACGACCCTTTGGTCCTAAAGTTACTTTTACTGCATTTGCTAAAGCATCAACTCCACGTTTAAGTCCGTCGCGTGCTTCAATATCGAATTTTATATCTTTTGCCATTTTATTTTAATTTTAAGCTTTTTGCCTCTAGCTATTTGCTATTGGCTTATAAGTTTATTGATTAATTTTTAAAGAGCTAAAAGCCTTAGGCTAATAGCTGATATTATTATACAATTGCTAGTATGTCGCTTTCGCGCATCATTAAATAGTCTTTACCTTCTAACTTTAATTCAGTGCCACCATACTTACCATATAAAACAGTGTCACCAACTTTAACAGTTAAAGGTTCATCTTTTTTACCGTTGCCTACTGCAACTACAGTTCCCTTTTGCGGTTTTTCTTTTGCATTATCAGGAATAATAATACCTGAAGCCGTTTTAGTTTCAGCCTCCATAGGTTCTACCAGAACTCGGTCTGCTAAAGGTTTAATGTTTAAAGCCATTTGTTATAATATTTTTAGTTATTGGTTAAAATTTTACGCTTTATCGTATTTCGAAAATTATGCCAAGGCATACGGACTGACAAACTTGCAGATTTGTTTTTTTCTAGAATGTAGGCAATTAAAAAAGCCAGCATAACAGCTGGCTTTTTACATATGAATTGAAAATTCAATATTATTCGTTTTCAGTACCATTTGAGGTATCTGTATCGTCTGGATTTGACGGTGTGGATATAGGCATTTCAGTTGCTTCATTTTCATCTAAAGCTTTTGAATCTATAGCATTACTTGAATCAATAGTCAGGTTTGAGGCTAAGATTAAAACGATTAAGGCTGTACCTAAAAACCAAGTAGCTTTGTCTAAAAAGTCACCGGTCTTTTTTACACCACCTATTTGTTGGTTGCCGCCGCCGCCAAAAGACGATGATAAACCTCCACCTTTAGGGTTTTGTACCATAATCACAACAACTAGAAAGAATGCTACTAGTACGATTAATATTAAAAATATAGTGAAATAGCTCATTTTATATTGTATTATTATCTTTTAGTTCTACTATCAATTTTATTTGGTCTGCAAAGAAACTACTTTTTTCTGGATATTTCAAACTTAAAATTTTATAAGATTGAATAGCTTTATCGTAGTTTTTCTGCTCTAAATAGATACGAGCCAAAGTCTCCGTCATTAAACTGTCAGAAACATGGTTGTCATTGTTTACCAACTTCGGTTTTGGTGCCTGGTTAGAAACAGGTTTTATCTTGGGATTTTCACTTATAAACTTATTAATAATATCTAGTTTATTGGTAAGTGGTTCAGAAGTTTTATCTGTTTCTTTTTTGTTTTCTGTTTCTTTGTCTCTAACGATAGGTTTAAAACTTGTAATCTTTAGCCACTCTGTAAACGAATGGCTTTCATTTTTATCAAATTCTAATGGTTTACCTATATTTAGTTTTGCTTCAGTTGTAATATTATCAACATCAACATCTATAATAGAGTCTTCAATTCTTGGTGTATCCGTTTTTGAAATATGTAGCTGTTTAGCTTCAAACAAATTCGGGTCTAAAATACCTTCCGTTGCCTTGATATGTTCCTTTAAAGCATCGTCAATAGTTACACTTTTATTGACCGAAATATCATCAACATCGTTAACTTCTATGGATTTTAGGTGTTCTGAATTCTGCTTAATTTGATTTGAAATCTCATTCTGATTGAAAACAGCAGACGTGATGTAATCAAATAATACACTGCGATCTGCCGTATGCGCAGCGGTAACTTTTAATGCATTGTTATACTTGTAACTTTCTTTTTGTTTAAGACCTTTTAGGTATAAGGCACGTAGCGGCTGAAAATAAGGGTATTCTTTAATCTTTGCTAAAAGCGCATCGGTTTGGGAGGCTGTAACGGCCTCTGGATGTTGTAATAGATATGTCAGTTCTTTTAGCTGCATAAAATTACCAATTAGCCAAAGAGGTATTAAAAATATCTTGTGTTAAACGCTCAAAAATAACTTCAAAAGCTTCGTCTTTTGTACCACCAATAAGTTGTGCGTTGGCATCAAAATCGTAAAAGAATGAGAAGCGTTGTTCAAAATCTTTTTCTTCGTCTAGTGTATTAAAATAACGGACGTTCACGCTTATGGTGAGTCGATTTTGTGCCGCTCTACTATCTGCTGTAGCGGTCATAGGTGCGATTCGATATTCTACGATTTCACCTTCAAAGAGTAAATCACCACCCGAATTGACGAGGCTCAGATTAGTTTGGTTTTGAATTAAATCCTGTAGTGCGTTTGTAAAATCAATATCCAAACCTGGCTCAACCAAATCGGCATTGTTCTGAAAAAAGTTAACCTGAAATGTTTTGGCGTCACCAGTGTCTGCTCCAGTAAAAGAGTAAATTCCACAACTAGTAATGGTTATTGTGAAAAATAGGATGCTTACGTGTTTTAAAAATTTCATTTTTGTTTTTTTATCAGAACGTATCTGTTTGCATATACGTACTGAAGATATCCTAATCTTTTCTTAAAGATCGTATTGTTTAATTTTTCTGTAAAGTGTACGCTCGCTTATTCCTAATTCTGCAGCTGCCAATTTACGTTTTCCGTTATGACGTTCTAGCGATTTCTTAATAAGCTCTAATTCCTTGTCTTGTAAAGATAAAGTTTCTTCTTCTTCTATTTCTTCTGCAAAGTGATATTTGTCGTCGACATCAATAGTCGTGGAATCATCATTTTCTGTGTGCTCAGGTATAGATAGAACTTCTAGATTTTCAATTTCTGATGCCGTTTCGTAATCATCTCCTTCATCACCATATATCTTTTGTATCAAGTGTTCGTTTTCTTTCTTAACATCAGATGCACTACCAGACTTCATTAACTCCATGGTTAATTTTTTCAGGTCGTTAAGATCACTTTTCATATCAAACAAAACCTTATAGAGTATTTCTCTTTCACTGCTAAAATCACTTTCAGACTTTGAATTGTTTATTACCGCTGGTAAACTTGTACCTGTATTTGGTAGATAATTCTGAAGTGTTGTGGCATCGATGGTTCGGTTGTGTTCTAATACCGAAATCTGTTCAGCAACATTCCTAAGTTGACGAATGTTACCGTTCCAGCGGTATTTTAAAAGTAGGGCAACTGCATCGTCCGTTAACTTAACGGTTGGCATTTTATATTTTAATGCAAAATCACTAGCAAATTTTCTGAAGAGTAAATGAATATCATCTTTTCGCTCTCGCAATGCTGGCAAATGAATCTCTACGGTACTCAAACGATAATAAAGATCTTCCCTAAACTTTTCTTTCTTAATCGCTTCGAACATATTAACGTTTGTTGCGGCAACAATCCTAACATTGGTCTTCTGAACTTTACTAGATCCAACTTTAATAAATTCGCCATTTTCCAGGATACGTAACAATCTTACTTGTGTTGTTAGCGGTAACTCGCCAACTTCATCTAAGAATATGGTTCCGCCATCGGCTACTTCAAAATAACCAGAACGGGTTTGTGTGGCACCCGTGAACGCACCTTTTTCGTGACCAAATAGCTCACTATCAATCGTGCCTTCTGGAATGGCGCCACAGTTTACTGCGATGTATTTACCATGCTTTCTGTGAGATAGTTGGTGTATGATTTTAGGAATACTCTCTTTACCTACACCACTCTCGCCAGTCACTAAAACAGAAATATCTGTTGCTGCAACCTGAATGGCTTTTTCTATGGCACGGTTTAGCTTAGGGTCGTTCCCTATAATACCAAAACGTTGTTTTATGGCTTGTATAGATTCCATTTTTAATTAACGTAATTAAATCTCTCGTTAATCTCAATCATTAAATCTGGACCAAAATCGTAAGCGATATCGCGGCTTGCAATCCTTCCAGCTGCGTTGTATTGTAAATCAAAAGTAAAGGTGTCTCCGTTAAAAGTTGCACCATTCCAATTGTTAGTTGAGTGAAACTGAGCGATTATAGGTCCGATTTCATCAGAATAGTCGTCACTCAAAAAGTTCAGTAAGTAATTGTCGTTGTAGACTACCTGTAAAGGATTGGTATTGTCATCAAAGTTATAAGTATAGTTACTGTTTAATTCACCAGTACCGACGCTACTATTAATGTTACCAAGACCGTTATAGGTAATTGTTTCTAACTGAATTGATGTTGTGCCATCAAAAGACTCTTTTTTTATAACTCTGTCAAACCCGTCGATGGTGAATACCGTTGAGATGTTAGAGCCTACTTCGGTTCTTGTAATAAGGTTACCATCATAGGTAAAATTGTAGGTGTAATCGTCAAAGTCATCTTCAAAATAATCATAGGTGATTTGCGAGATTTGACCGTTAGAATAGCTTATAATGTATTCGTTAGTAGTAACACCATTAGAATTTACGGATACATTACTGATGATTTGTCCTTGGGCATTACGAGTAAAGCTCTGGTTTTCTGTTTCATTAGGTGCACCTTCTAACTGAAAAACTGTAGTACTCGATACAATTTTATTATCTGAAATATTAATATCAGAATTTGTAACTGTTTGTATGGGAATACCAAGAAAATTAATTGCGGTATCAGTGTCTAGTTCGTAAACTGAAAGGGTTAGGTCTGCGCTATCACTACCGCCATTATTACCGCCACCGTTGTTATTGTCACCGGCAAAGTCAGGATCAAGAGGCTCATTTTCACAAGCGGTTATCAGAGTAAATGCACAAAGTAATAATAAGATTTTTTTCATTGATAGATTGATTAAGAGTTGTTTTTTGAATAGCCTACAGCTTCACCAATAAGTGTCGCACTCGTACAGTCTAAAATTTTTACCATTACGAAATCACCAGGTTTATAGTGTTCTTTTGGGAAAACCGCCACTGTATTTTGGCTGTTTCTACCAGACCAATGTGCGTCTGATTTTTTAGAAGACTTCTCTATTAAAATTTCTTCTACTTTACCAACATGCTGTTGTGTCCTGTATAAACTATGTCTGCGTTGTAAGGCTTGTATTTCATTAAGTCGTCGTTGTTTTACCTCTGCAGGCACATCGTCTTCCATCTTTCTACCAGCAAGTGTTCCTGGACGCTCAGAATAGGCGAACATAAAACCGTAATCGTATTTTACATATTCCATTAAACTTAAGGTGTCTTGATGGTCCTCTTCTGTTTCTGTTGGGAAACCAGCAATCATGTCCTGACTAATAGCTACATCTGGTATGATACGACGGATATTGTCTATAAGTTCAAAGTATTCTTCACGTGTGTGCAGACGATTCATTTCCTTTAGAATCCTATTGCTTCCACTTTGTACAGGCAGATGGATATAATTACAGATGTTTTCAAACTTTGCCATAGTTTCAATCACATCTAAAGTCATATCCTGCGGGTTAGAGGTTGAAAATCTAAATCGCATTTTTGGCTGCTCTTTAGCACAAAGCTCAAGAAGTTTGGCAAAATTTACTGCCGTAGCTTTTTGCAAGTCTGATGCTTTATCGAAATCTTTCTTAAGTCCACCACCATACCATAAATAGCTATCGACATTTTGACCTAAAAGTGTCACTTCCTTGTAGCCTTTGTTCCATAAATCGTTTACTTCTTCAATAATACTCTGCGGATCTCTACTGCGCTCTCTTCCTCTAGTAAAGGGAACCACGCAAAAAGTACACATATTGTCGCAACCTCTTGTTATAGACACAAAAGCACTAACACCATTGCTATTTAATCTTACAGGTGAGATGTCTCCATAAGTTTCTTCTTTAGATAAGATCACATTAATGGCATCCCTACCTTCCTCAACATCAGCTAATAGATTTGGTAAATCCTTATAGGCATCTGGGCCAACAACCAAATCAACGATTTTTTCTTCTTCTAAGAATTTTGTTTTTAAACGCTCAGCCATACAGCCCAATACACCAACTTTCATGCTTGGGTTTTTGTCTTTTATTCTATCGTAATACTTAAGGCGTTTTCTAACAGTTTGCTCGGCTTTGTCCCTTATAGAGCACGTGTTCACCAAAACCAAATCGGCATCTTCAAGATTTTGGGTTGTGTTATATCCTTGGTTAGATAATATAGATGCTACAATTTCACTATCACTAAAATTCATCTGGCAACCATAACTTTCTATAAAAAGCTTTTTGGTATTACCATCCTTTTGGTCTAGCAATAAGGCTTCACCTTGTTTATTTTCGTCAATTATTTTCTCCATGTTTTTTAGCCCTGTTTTTTTGGGAAACTTTTAAAAGTCAATAAGCATGCAAAGATAGTATTATTTTGTAGATTATGACAAAGTGGCAGTTGTAAAAAATAATTTATAATTGCTTCAAATTATTATTTTTACACCATATTTTAAATTGCAGACGCAACCAATTGCAATAAATTGTATCTAATACTAAAAGGTTAACCTATGAAGTTTTCAAGACTTATAATGTTGTTACTTTCTGTAACATTGTTTTTGAACATGCAATGTGAAGATGATCCTGTATCACTTCCTCAATCCAATTGTGTCAATTTAGCTTTGATTGATAGTTTTTCATATGAAAATGCAGCAACCAGTCCGTATACGATTAATGACGTTATCGTTAATGAAGATTGTTTAATTATCACCATAACGGCTACAGGATGTGATGGTAATACTTGGACAATGCAATTTTTGGACTCTGGCAGTGTTGACGAATCTAGCCCGCCACAACGTTATGGAAAGTTCTTTTTAATCAATGATGAATCTTGTCTGGCTGAGGTAGGCAGAACAACATCATTTGATTTATCCACGCTTCAAATTGAAGGTGAAAATGAAATAATAATAAATATAGATGGCTACGAGGATCCTGTAACGTATACCTACTAAGATTGTTAATTATATAATAAATTTTTAAGTCTTGTCGTGTACAAGACTTTTTTTGTGTTTATACGATTCACTATAACAAAGTTGATGTGATTAACGCCCAAATTAGGTTTGTAAATTTTTTTTCATATACATTTGTAACCTCAAAAAAAATAAAGCATGCCGAAGAATCTAGTTATTGTTGAGTCTCCTGCAAAGGCAAAAACCATTGAAAAATTTTTAGGAAAGGATTATAAAGTTGAATCAAGTTTTGGGCACATTTCAGACTTGCCATCCAAAGAATTAGGGGTCGATGTTGAAGGAGATTTTGAACCAAAATATAAAGTCTCAAAAGATAAACGTGATGTCGTTAAAAAACTAAAAGATTTAGCCAAGAAGGCCGAGACGGTTTGGCTAGCAAGTGATGAGGACCGCGAAGGAGAGGCTATTGCATGGCATTTAGCAGAGGCACTAGATTTAGATAAGGAAAAAACAAAGCGTATCGTATTTCATGAGATTACGAAAAGCGCAATCAACAAAGCAATTGAAAATCCACGTAGTATAGATTATAACTTGGTAGACGCTCAGCAAGCAAGACGTGTTTTAGATCGAATAGTAGGGTACGAGTTGTCCCCAGTGTTATGGAGGAAGGTAAAGGGAGGTCTATCGGCAGGTAGAGTACAGTCGGTTTCAGTACGACTTATTGTTGAGCGTGAGCGAGAAATACAAGATTTTAGTCCAGAGGCATCCTATAGGATTGATGCTGAATTTACGTCAGAAGATGGTAAATCGTTTAAGGCGAAATTGCCAAAAAACTTTAGTTCAGAGGAAGAGGCTTTAGAATTTTTGAATGGCAATAAAGGTGCAACTTATCAGGTTGCAGATTTGCAAAAAAAACCAGCAAAAAAATCACCGGCAGCACCTTTTACAACATCTACGCTTCAGCAGGAAGCGTCCAGAAAATTGGGGTTTTCAGTGAGTAGAACCATGAGTAATGCGCAGCGATTATATGAATCTGGTCTCATCACATATATGAGAACAGATAGCGTTAATCTATCGGATGAAGCCAGACGTGGGGCAGAGCAAGAAATTATTTCTGCTTACGGTTCGGAATATAGTAAGCCAAGAAATTACAAGGGTAAGTCTAAAGGGGCACAAGAGGCTCACGAAGCTATAAGGCCAACGGACTTTTCTAATCATACTGTAAATGTAGAACGCGATCAGGCGAGGCTTTATGACCTAATTTGGAAAAGGGCCATTGCATCGCAAATGAGTGAAGCCAAATTAGAGCGTACTAATCTTAAAATTCAGATTAACAGTTCTGCAAAATTAAATGAGCAATTTACAGCGAATGGTGAAATCATAACTTTTGATGGATTTTTGAAGGTCTATCTTGAAGGAACCGATGACGAGGATACTGAGCAAGACGGTATTTTACCAGACCTGAAGAAAGGTGAAGCGTTAGTAAATACCTCAATTACGGCAACAGAACGTTTTACAAGGCCACCTTCAAGATATACAGAAGCTTCATTAGTGAAACAACTCGAAGAATTAGGTATTGGTAGACCGTCAACATACGCACCTACGATTTCTACAATTCAAAATAGAAACTATATCGAAAAGGGGACGCACGAAGGAGATGAAAGAAAGTACAAACAACTCATCTTTAAAAATCAAAACGTAAAACAAAAAGTGCTGAGTGAGAAAGTGGGTTCTAATAAAGGTAAACTTGTACCGACAGATGTTGGTTTTATAGTTACTGATTTTTTGGTCAATCATTTTGAAAGCATATTGGATTATAACTTCACAGCGAAAGTAGAAGAAAGTTTTGATGACATTGCTGAAGGTAAGGAAGACTGGAAAGCCATGATGAAGGATTTCTATAAGGGATTCCATCCACAGGTTGAAGATGTTCAGGAAAATGCCGAGCGTGAAACCGGTGAGCGTATTCTTGGAACAGATCCAAAAACAGGTCGTCAGGTTAGTGTGAGACTAGGTAAGTTTGGGCCAATGGTGCAAATTGGTACGGTCGATGATGAAGAGAAACCACAATTTGCAAGTTTGTCACCAGACCAACAGCTTAATACCATTACCTACGAAGAGGCAATGGATTTGTTTAAGCTTCCAAAGGCTTTGGGTCATTATAAAGATGATGAAGTAGAGGTTAATAATGGTCGTTTTGGACCTTATGTGAGGTATGGAAAAAAGTTTGTGTCATTGCCTAAAGGCGTAGACCCGCTTAGTGTAGAACTTGACGAGGCGATAACATATATTAAGGAGAAGGAAAAAGCAGATGCTCCTATATATATGTATGAAGGTTTGGAAGTGACCAAAGGTAAAGGACGTTTTGGACCATTTATAAAATGGAACAATATGTTTATAAATGTGAATAAAAAATACGATTGGGATAATTTATCTGATGAAGACATCGTAACTTTGATCGAAGATAAAATCCAAAAGGAAAAGGATAAACAAATCCATGTTTGGGAAGAAGAGGGAATCAGAGTAGAAAAGGCACGTTGGGGAAGACACAATGTGATAAAAGGAAAACAGAAAGTAGAATTGGCCAAAACTGTAGATGTGTCTGATATGACTCTGAAGGAGGCCAAAGCTATTTTAGAAAAAAATGCTCCTAAAAAGAAAACCAGAAAAACCACAAAGAAGAAAACGACCACAAAAAAGAAGTAATACTTTATGAATTTTAATTTCCTAACGCCTGTATCAGATGCGGTTTTAGCTCATTCCGAACTATTAGCGCAGCAAGCGCTCGGAAAAAAAATCAAAATTCATTCTAAGCAAAACGGTATTCCAGATCTAGATGGTGTTCAGCTTGCTATCATAGGAGTACTAGAAAACAGAAATGATGTTAATTATATAGGTACTAACATCAACTTCGATTCCATTAGAAAAACGCTCTACACGTTATTTCCCGGAAATTGGAGTACATCCATTGTAGATCTCGGCGATATCTTACCTGGTGAATCGGTTGAAGATACTTATTTTGCGATCCGCACAGCCATAACAGTTTTAGTAGAAAAAAATATTATTCCTATAATATTAGGTGGTAGTCAAGATTTGATCTTTGCTAATTATCGTGCTTATGACAATATAATGCCAATGGTTAATATCGTTAATGTAGATACCAATTTTGATTTGGGAGATGCAAATCTGCCGATAAAAAATAACAGTTATGTTGGAAAAATAATTGTTGATGAGCCCTATAACCTTTTTAACTATTCTACAATAGGTTACCAAACCTATTTTAATTCTCAAGAGGAAATAGACCTTATGGAGAAGCTTTATTTTGAATCCTATCGATTAGGAGAAATTTCAGCTGATATCCACAAGGTAGAACCGTTGTTGCGAGATGCACACATTGTTTCAGTAGATTTAAAATCCATAAGAGCTGCTGAGGTAAGCGATAGCTTAAAGTATTCTCCAAATGGATTTTCAGGTAAGGAAATCTGTGCGATAGCAAGATATGCGGGTATTAGTAATAAAGTATCCTCATTTGGAATCTATGAATACTCTAACTCTAAAAACGATAGCGCTTCTTCAATGTTAATAGCACAAATGATTTGGTATTTTATTGAAGGTGTTAATTGTAGGGTAAAAGATGATGATTTTAATAATGAAAATGAGTTTCAGAAATATAATGTGTTGGTTGAAGATGACGAACTCATATTTTATAAAAGTTTAAAAACGGGTCGTTGGTGGATTGAAATTCCTTTTTTACCAGATGTTAATAATAAATTAAAAAAGCACACGTTATTACCATGCATGCATGAAGATTATGTGTTTGCTACACAAGGGGAAATACCGGAACGATGGTATAAAGCCTATAGGAAGAACAGCTTCTAAAATATACACTTAATCGATAATTTAACATTTAAAGTATCGATGAAATGCATTTTTTAAGGACGAAATGCAAAAAAAAATAGAAAAAAGTTGTTTTTTAGAAAATATATAAATATGTTTACGACCTTAAAATTAAGGACGACTAATTTAACCTCGAGTTACTATGAATATTAAAAGATTTATTTTACTAACCACTGTATTGGTTTTGTTCGCCAGTTGTAATTCTGGAGATCGCGGACAATTGGTAGGTGTAAAAGGTAAAAAATGGCACCCAGAAAAGCCTTATGGTATGACTTTGGTTCCGGGAGGAGCTTTTATTATGGGTAAATCGGATGATGATATTGCGGGTGTGCAAGACGCTCCAACTAAAACAGCTACAGTTCGGGCTTTTTACATGGATGAAACTGAGATTACAAACAGTGAGTATAGACAGTTTGTATATTGGGTAAGAGATTCTATCCTTAGACTTAAATTAGCTGAGATGGCAGACCTCGAAGGTAAAACTCCGGGTAATGGTGATATTGGTGAGTTTGCATATTTAGATTCTAACCCTGAAGATTTAAATGCTTACGAAAGTTACATGCAAAACACTTATGGTAACGAGCAGAGAAAAATAAATCACGATGTTGATTTAATTTTTGATACTGACGATTATCCAGATGAATTGTATGCAGAGGTTATGGATGGTATGTATTTACCATTAGAAGAATCTTACAATGGTCAAAGAACATGGGATGTTAAGCAGTTTAAATTTCAATATACCTATATGGATATTGCTAAAGCAGCAAAAGATAGAAGTTTGAAACGTTCTGAAGTTATCGAGCAAGAAGAAGTAGAGGTGTATCCTGATACGACGGCTTGGATCAGAGATTTCGCTTATTCATATAATGAACCAATGCACAACGATTATTTCTGGCATGATGCTTATGGGGATTATCCAGTAGTGGGTGTATCATGGAAACAAGCACAAGCCTTCTGTCAATGGAGAACATTATACCACAATGGTTATCAAAAGAGCAAAGGAAGACAACCGGTAAACTCATACAGATTACCTTCTGAGGCAGAATGGGAATACGCTGCTCGTGGAGGGTTGCAGGGAGCTTCATATCCATGGGGAGGACCTTACACTAAGAATGATAGAGGTTGTTTTATGGCTAACTTTAAGCCCTTACGTGGAGATTATGCAGCAGATCAAGCTTTATATACTGTAGAAGCTGATGCGTATGATCCAAATGACTTCAACCTATATAATATGGCAGGTAACGTTTCAGAATGGGTAAACGGTTCTTACGATCCTGCTTCTTATGAGTATATGTCAACAATTAATCCAAATGTAAACGATCCACAAAACTCTCGCAAAGTAGTGAGAGGTGGTTCTTGGAAAGATGTAGCCTACTTTTTACAAGTAAGTTCTAGAGACTATGAGTATGCTGACTCTGCAAGAAGCTACATTGGTTTCAGAACGGTACAAGACTATATGGGAACTGAAGTTACCAAAAACGCAGCAACAAATTAAATAAACTAAATAACAACCAAACTAAATTAACTTACTTAAGTTATATCCATTAACTTAAACTATTAAACTAAACAAATTATGGCACAAAAAGGTAAAATCACAGTAACAAACATGGTCTACGGATTAGGGGCAGCAATTGTAATTGTTGGAGCACTATTTAAAATCCAGCACTGGCCTTATGGCTCTTTAATCTTAACGATAGGGATGGTTGTTGAAGCCTTGGTATTTACTTACTCAGCTTTTGAAAAACAACAAGCAGATTTAGACTGGTCTTTAGTATATCCTGAATTGGCAGGTGGACAATCTTTAGGTAAAAAGAAAAAAGAAGAGCCTAAGGATGCTGAAGGCTTATTATCAAAAAAATTAGATAACTTATTAAAAGAAGCTAAAATCGACGGTGAGCTTATGGCTAGTCTTGGTAATAGCATAAAGAATTTTGAAGGAGCAGCAAAAAGCATCAGCCCAACCGTTGATTCTATGTCGGCTCAGAAAAAATATAGTGAGGAATTGTCTTTGGCAGCAGCTCAAATGGAATCTTTAAACAGTCTTTACAAGGTACAAATGGAGAGTGCTAATCGCCAAGCAGCAATCAATGAAGAGGCTGTGGAAAATGCCACGAAATTAAAGGAACAAATGGCGTCATTGGCTTCTAACTTATCGTCATTAAATGGTGTGTACGGTGGTATGCTTTCTGCAATGAACAAAAACTAATTAGTTTTTATAATCAATTTAATTAATTAACACTTAAAAACTAATTTACAATGGCAGGAGGAAAATTATCTGCAAGGCAGAAAATGATTAACTTAATGTACTTGGTATTTATTGCAATGATTGCAATGACTACAAGTAAAGAGATACTATCTGCGTTTAGTCTGTTCAATACAAAATTTGAAAGTGCAAACGAGTTGGCGGTATCAGCAAATACCAATCTTCTTAGAGGTTTAAAAACCCAGGCTGAGGAAAAGCCAGCAGATTTCGGTGTTGCTTTTAATAACGCCCAACAGATTAGCTCTATATCGGATGAATTCTTTACGTATTTAGAAGCTCAAAAGAAAATGATTTTAGAGAAAGGAAATTACGCTTCAAAATATGCTGAAGAAGGAGAGCTACCAGCTGAAGAAATGGATAAAGGTGATGCTTTAGATGAGCATTGGTTCACGGGTGATCGTTTAACCAAAGCAGGACAAGCATTTGTCGATAGAGTTAACAAATACAAAGCGGATATCAACGCTGTTTTAGGAAATGATGTAGCTTACAATCCAGCAAAGGAAACTCTTGAGCGACGTTTTAATACATCTGATGTAACCAACAAAGATGGAAAGAAACAAAGCTGGTTAGATTATAACTTTCAAGGTTTTCCTGCAGTCGCATCATACACTAAATTAACTGCAATGCAAAATGATATTAAAGCTACTGAGGCTAACCTTTACAATGTGTTCTTAGGAAACACTGTTGATGAAGCTACATCTTTAAAGAATTTTGAAGCTATAGTTATACCAGATAAGAATGCGTTTTTTGCTGGTGAGAAATTTACAGGTCGTGTCGTTCTTGGAAAATATGCTAATGTTACACCAACAAAACTTGTTGTTGGAGATGATGAGCAAGATTTAAAAAGAGAAGGTGCAATCGACTCTACTGGAGCTGCACGTATTGAGTTCACTGTAGGTAACGTAGGTGAGCATGAAATTAATGGTCAATTTACGTTCTTAGAAAAAGGTGAGCAACTACCTATAGACTTTAAAGGAAATTATGTGGTTGTACCTAGACCAAAAACAGCAACTATATCTGCAGATAAGATGAATGTGGTATATCGTGGTGTTTCCAACCCTATGACCATTTCATTTGCTGGTGTTACCGATGATAAAGTTAAAGCTTCAGGTAATGGTTTATCTAGAGCGTCTGGTCAAGGAAAATATGTAATGAATCCTGGAACAGGTAGTGAAGTTACTATTAATGTAACAGCAACTTTAGATGATGGTTCAACAGCTAGGGATAGCAAAACATTCAGAATTAAAGATATTCCAGCGCCAACAGGTATGATTTCTGGTCAGACCGGAGTGATAAAGTTACCAAAACGTAATGTTGAAGTTGGTACAGTTGGAGCTAAATTGGAAGATTTTGTCTTTGATTTACCGATCGAAACAACGTCGTTTAAAATCAAAGTGCCTGGTCAACCAACTGTAAATGTTGCTGGTACAAAAATGAATTCTCAGGCTAGAGCTGCTATTAACAGAGCACGAAGAGGGGATAACATTACAATTTTTGATATTAAAGCCAGAATACAAGGAAATGCTACATACAGATTAAAGAATGTTTCGCCTGTAGTAGTAGAAATTACTAACTAATTTATAGTTATAAAATAAGATTTAACCCAAATTATAATTGAGATGAAATTTAAAAGCTTTTTATATACCGGACTATTAGTTTTAGGAGTAAGCAGTGCTTATGCCCAAGCTAATATTCTAAATGCAAAAATACCTGAGGAAATCGGTATGAAAACTGAAGCTGAATTGCTTTTAGACAATGATCAACCGTTAGAGTATGGTTATGTAGGTGATAGGGATATCTTATTCTCTAAAATGATTTGGGAAAAAGTTGTTTTAGACGAACGCGTTAATTTTCCACTGTATTTTCCTGTTGATGCCAACTTAGGGGATGATCGTAAATCCCTATACCAAGTTTTAAAAGAGAATCTTGATAGTGGTATGATTTCAAAGGTTTATGCAGATTCTTATTTTACTGAAGAGCGTACACTTGAAGATTTAGAAGCGTCTTTGACGATGACCAGAATCACAGATGCTGGTATTGATTATATGAATGCTAATGGTGTTAGCGAATCTGAATTACCAGAGGAGTATGTGATAAGAAGATCCATAACACCAGCAGATATTAATTCTTATCTTGTCAAAGGTTTATGGTATTTTGATAAGCGTCAAGGTGAATTAAAGTATCGTATTTTAGGTATTGCACCAGCAGCACCTGATGTTAACTTTATAGACGAAGAGGGATCTGAAAATAGTGAACCAATTGCTATGTTTTGGGTATTCTTTCCAGAGGTAAGAGATATTTTACATGAAGCTAAGGCATTCAATAATAATAATAGTTCATCTCCAATATCTTTTGATCATTTATTAAATAGTCGTCGTTTTCATGGTATTATTTACAAGGAAGAAAACGTCTATGGCGATAGAGAAGTTAAAGAGTATATTGCTGATAATGCATTGATGCAGCTTTTGGAATCTGAACGTATTAAAGACAAAATCAGAGATTTTGAACAAGATATGTGGAGTTACTAAAAACTCATAAACATAAAGTATAAACGCTCACTTTTTAAGTGGGCGTTTTTTATTTTTGTAGGGTGATGAAAAATGTTGATTATATTGTTGTAGGTTGCGGTTTGGCAAGTGTCGCTTTTTGCGAGAAATTAAGAGCCAATAATAAATCATTTGTGCTTTTCGATGATGCTTCACAGCAGTCATCTATTGTGGCGGCAGGTTTGTATAACCCTGTCATTTTAAAACGGTTTACGGAGGTATGGAAAGCTAAGGAGCAGTTAGATATAGCTTTACCTGTTTATAACAAAATTGAAAAAGATTTAAATATTAAAATAGATTACAAGCTTCGTTTATTGAGAAGATTTTCGTCAATCGAAGAACAAAATCTTTGGTTCAACGCTTCTGATAAGTCCAAACTGGGACCCTATCTTTCAACACAACTCGTTAAAAACAATAATCTAGCTATCGATGCACCCTATGGTTTTGGAGAAGTTCTTCATGCAGGACGTTTGGATACCGAAAAACTTATAAATTCTTATAAGGATTTTAGCAAACAAGAGCAATGTTTAGTAGAATCTAGTTTTAGATATGAACGTCTTAGTATACAAGAGAACTCAATCCAATATGATGATATTAAAGCTAGACATCTTGTGTTTGCAGAAGGTTTTGGGGTAAAGAAAAATCCATACTTCAGTCATATTCCTTTAAACGGAACAAAAGGCGAGGTGTTAATTGTAAGAGCACCACAACTTAATATAGACTATGGTATAAAATCATCAGTGTTTATTATTCCAATCGGGAACGATTTATACACAGTAGGATCTACCTATAATTGGACGGACAAAAGTAATCGGCCAACAGAAGAAGGCAAAAATGAACTAGTTACTAAACTAAAGACATTTATAAAATGTGACTTCGAAATTGTACAGCATTTCGCAGGGATTCGTCCTACAGTAAAAGACAGGAGGCCTTTGGTTGGTAGACATCCTGAGCACCAAAATATATACGTTTTAAATGGACTTGGAACCAGAGGGGTGATGATTGCACCTTATGTTGCAGAAAAGTTATATTACTGTATAGAACATGGCGAACCTTTAGATATTGAAATAGATATAAAAAGATTTACTTCTTAGCAAGAGACTTGTCATAGCTCATGAAAATATTAATCCAAATATTTCTTGAGAGCCTCATGATTACAGGAAATAATAATACCAAAGTAAGTACGATACTAATAAAGGCTGTTGTAACTGAAGTTTCAAAAATTATATAACTAGTTATAAATGCGGCAACTGCGAATGCTATACCAACACCATAGCTCACATACATAGATCCATAAAAAAATGAAGGTTCCATTTGATATTTTGTTTTGCAATGCGAACAGTGGTCGTGCATTTTTAAAACTTGAGTAATGGCATAAGGATTCTTATTAATGTACATAGACTCATTGTGGCATTTTGGACAAACACCAAAAAGTATACTATATAATTTCATTCCTTTTCTAATCATAGCTAAAACCTTTATTTTTGCGTAATTAAGGCTTACAAATATAAGTTTTTACCATGCACCGACTGTAACTTTTGTGACAATAATAACGGTTGCAATATTTTAATAATACTATGCTAAATATCCATAATCTATCCATATCATTTCAAGGAAAATACCTCTTTGAAGACATCACCTTTAAACTAGGACTTGGAGACCGTGTTGGCCTTATTGGAAAAAATGGTGCAGGTAAATCTACTATGTTGCGGATACTGGCAAAAGAGCAAGAAGCAGATACCGGGCAAATAGCGACAGACAAGGACCTTAAAATTGGATTTTTAAAACAGGATATTGATTTCGATCATGGTAAGACGGTTCTAGAAGAAGCTTACGAGGCATTTAAGGACATAAAACAATGCGAAGCCAAATTAGCACATATTAATGAGCAACTGGCCGAACGAACGGATTATGAATCGGAATCTTATCACCAGCTTATGGTAGATTTGAATGAAATACAACACCAGTATGAAATTTTGGGTGGCTATAATTATCAAGGCGATACAGAAAAGATACTTCAGGGTTTGGGCTTTACGCGTCAAGATTTTAATAAGTTAACGGACACCTTTTCAGGTGGTTGGAGAATGCGTATTGAACTGGCAAAATTATTGCTTCAGAATAATGATTTATTGCTCTTGGATGAGCCTACGAATCACTTGGATATAGAATCCATCATTTGGTTGGAAAACTTCTTAAAATCCTATGCTGGCGCCATAGTTATTGTGTCACACGATAAGATGTTTTTGGATAATGTAACCAACAGGACCATTGAAATATCATTGGGTAGAATTTACGATTATAACAAGCCCTATACCAAGTTTTTAGAGTTGCGAAACGAAATGAAGGTACAGCAACTTGCTGCTCTAAAGAATCAGGAAAAGCAAATTCAGCAAACCGAAAAACTTATCGAAAAATTTAGAGCTAAAGCATCTAAAGCGACAATGGCGCAGTCACTTATTAAAAAGCTCGATCGAATGGAGCGTATTGAGGTAGATGAAGACGATAATAGTGTAATGACCTTAAACTTTCCGGTTTCTGTGACACCAGGAAAAGTAGTGGTTGAAATAGAAAACGTATCAAAACAGTATGGCAACTTAAAGGTGTTGAATAATGTTAGCTTAACGGTACCACGGGATGTGAAAACAGCTTTTGTAGGGCAAAATGGTCAAGGAAAATCCACCTTGGCAAAAATCATAGTTGGAGAAATTGATTATCAAGGAAAGGTTAATCTAGGGCATAATGTACAAATAGGTTATTTTGCTCAAAATCAGGCAGAGTATTTAGATGGAAATAAAACGGTTTTAGATACCATGATAGACGCTGCCAATGAGACCAATCGCAGTAAAGTACGTGATATTTTAGGAGCATTTTTATTTGGTGGAGATGAGGTAGAGAAATATGTTAAAGTGTTGTCTGGTGGTGAACGTAATCGATTGGCTTTAGCTAAGCTATTACTTCAACCTTTAAATGTTTTGATTATGGATGAGCCTACCAATCACCTAGACATTAAATCTAAGAATGTACTAAAAGATGCCCTAAAGAAGTTTGAAGGGACACTGATTTTAGTATCTCATGATAGGGATTTTCTTCAAGGGTTAACAGAAACGGTATATGAGTTTAAAGATCAAAATATCAAAGAGTATCTGGGTGATATCGATTTCTATTTAGAACAACGAAACATTCAGAATCTCAGAGAGGCTGAAAAGCGAACGGTTATTGAAGAGACACCTAAGGAAAGCAATAAACAAAACTACAAAGACCAGAAGAAAATAAAGTCTCTAAACAACAAACTCAGTAATGTTGAAGCTAAAATTAATCAGCTTGAAAAAGCTATAAAAGAAGATGATCATAGGTTAGAAACCGACTATGATAATACAGCTTTAAACCCTAAGTTTTTCGATGATTATCAAGAAAAAAAGAAAAATTTAGAGCAACTAATGGAAGATTGGGAAGATATTACCCTTCAATTAGAGGAGTTTTCATCATAACATTAAGATTATTTTAACGACATGGCGTCATACATAGAGGTAAATTTGCAGCTTATTAACTACCATCATTATTATGACCAGAAAAGTTATTCTTTCCGCTTTGGGTCTTGCCCTAATAATCGGAGCACTCTTTTTAGCGAAACATCTTATTGATTCAAAAAATAAACCTAAGCCAGTAGTACCAAAAGTGGTTAAGACGGTTTTGGTAGACACTGTTAAAAACACTACAATCCCTGTTGTAATTTCAGCGAACGGAAACCTTATGGCTAAGGAACGAGTTGAGTTGTATTCAGAAGTTCAAGGTATTTTTAGATCCGGGAGCAAACTATTTAAAGCGGGTCAAAAATATAATTCTGGTGAAACCTTGATACGTTTGGATGCTTCAGAATATTATGCTAGCGTACAATCCGCAAAAAGTAATCTATATAACAGTATTGCAGCAATCATGCCCGATTTAAGATTGGATTTTCCTGAGGTATACCCAAAATGGCAAGCGTATCTTAATAATTTCGATTTAAAGAACAACACACCAGAATTACCAGAGATGTCTGGTGAGAAAGAAAACTATTTTATTACAGGTCGAGGCATCATAAGTGCTTACTACAATGTTAAAAATTTAGAACAACGTTTAGCGAAGTATAGAATTGCTGCACCCTTTACAGGAATACTAACGGAAGCATTGGTCACAGAAGGTACACTTGTGAGAAGTGGACAAAAGTTGGGTGAATTTATTAATCCCTCTGTATATGAAATGCAGGTAGCCGTTAGCAAATCTTATGCAGATGTAATTAAAGAGGGAGCAAAAGTAGAGTTGAGTAATCTAGAAAAGACAAAAAACTACCAAGGCGTTGTAGCCCGCGTAAATGGTAGCATAGATCCTACAACACAAACCATTACGGCGTTTGTTGATGTAAAGCATGAAGACCTTAAAGAAGGCATGTATTTAGAAGCCAATCTAAATGCTGAGAATGTTGATGATGCTATTGAAATAGACAGAAACTTATTGTTGGACAGTCAGGAAATTTATGTGGTTAAGGACAGTCTTCTAGACGTTATTCCTGTTAAACCAGCTCACTTTTCTGATAGAACAGTGGTTTTAAAGGATATACCCAACGGAACTGTCATTTTAAGAAAGCCGGTACCTGGTGCTTATGCAGGTATGCAAGTAAAAGCTGCAACAACTGATAATGCCGAGTAATGAGAAAGATTATTGAATATTTTATTAGATATCACGTTGCAGTCAACGTTTTTATTATCGCCTTTTTTGTTTTTGGAATTATAGGTGCACTATCTCTTAGATCTTCATTTTTTCCTTTGGTAGATTCAAAAATCATTAACATTGCTATTACCTATCCTGGTGCTTCTCCTCAGGAAATTGAAGAAGGTATTGTACTTCAAATTGAAGATAATCTCAAAGGTTTAAAAGGAATTGATAGAGTTACTTCAACTTCTAGGGAAAACAGTGGAACCATAACTGTTGAAATCGAAAAAGGTGAAAATCTTGATTTCATGCTACTCGAGGTCAAAAATGCGGTAGACCGAGTGCCATCCTTTCCAACAGGTATGGAACCTTTAGTGGTTTCGAAACAAGAAGCTATTAGAGAAACCATTTCTTTTGCAGTGAGTGGTAAGGACATTCCTTTAGCCACTTTAAAACAATTGGCAAGACAAGTTGAAACCGATTTAAGGGCTATTGATGGGATTTCTCAAATAGAGATTTCTGGATTTCCGGATGAAGAAATCGAAATTGCGGTCAATGAAACCGATTTGCTGGCCTATAACTTGACCTTTAACGATGTTGCCACCGCTGTAAGTAATTCAAATATTTTGGTAACTGGTGGAAATGTAAAAACGGTTGCCGAAGAGTATTTAATTAGAGCAAATAATAGGGAATATTACGGTAAGGAACTATCTAATATTATTGTAAAAGCATCAACAGACGGAAAAGTTGTTCGTCTTAAAGATGTCGCCATCATTAGAGATCGTTTTTCCGAAACACCAAATGCTACTTATTTTAATCAGGAATTGGCAGTTAATATTTCTATAACCAGTACCAATAACGAAGATTTAATTAGCTCGGCAGATAAAGTAAAGGAATACATAGAAGAATACAATCAAAAGTATACCAATGTTCATCTTAGTGTGGTTAGGGATTTATCCATTACACTGAACCAGAGAACGCAATTATTAACAGAAAATGCGATTATTGGTATGCTATTGGTCTTGGTATTTTTATCAATTTTCTTAAATACCAGGCTAGCCCTTTGGGTGGCCTTTGGCTTACCAATTTCTTTCTTGGGAATGTTCATTTTTGCTGGCCAGTTTGATGTTACCATAAACGTATTGTCACTTTTTGGAATGATTATCGTAATTGGTATACTGGTAGATGATGGAATTGTTATTGCTGAAAATATCTATCAACATTACGAAAAAGGAAAGAAACCGATACAAGCAGCAATTGATGGAACTCTAGAGGTAATCCCACCTGTGGTTTCTGCGATTACAACCACTGTTTTGGCCTTCTCTTTGTTTTTCTTTTTAGAAAGTAGAATTGGTGAATTTTTCAGTGAGGTTTCGGTGATCGTAATATTAACCTTAGTGGTGTCGCTGATTGAAGCATTAATCATTCTTCCTGCCCATTTAGCACATTCAAAAGCTTTACGGATCAAGAAGGAAGAACGACACAGTAAGAAATCATCAAACGGCTTTTTCGCTTTTATGCGTGGATTAAACAAGGGTGGTGATCGCTTTATGTCTTATTTGAGAGATC
This sequence comes from Winogradskyella aquimaris, assembly GCF_042676105.1. Lineage (NCBI taxonomy): Bacteria > Pseudomonadati > Bacteroidota > Flavobacteriia > Flavobacteriales > Flavobacteriaceae > Winogradskyella > Winogradskyella aquimaris. Next base: position 339,814 of record NZ_JBHTJQ010000002.1, read on the forward strand.
GGATATATGCGCCTACCTTAAAGTTTGTCATGGAATTTAAGCTATTAGCCCTTGGTATTTTTGTAGCACTTTTAGTCCTTACGTTCGGTTCGCTTGGTGGTGGTATTATTGGTATTACGCTTTTTCCTAGAATAGCCAGTGATGCCGCTAATATAGAATTGGTAATGCCAGCGGGTACTAATGTTAGGGTAACAGATTCTATCATTTCTATGATTGAAGAAAAATCTTTTATCGTTAATGAGGAACTTACCGAAAAGTATTTAAAAGGCACTGGTAAACAACTGTTTGAAAATACCATCGTCTCAATAAATAGTAGTTCCTCTGCTAACCTAAGAATCAATTTGTTACCAGGTGAAGAGCGTCCAGATGAAATACAAGCCTTTTTAATTACTAAGCGTTTAGAAGAATTGGTTGGTCCTGTAATTGGGACAGAACGATTGATTTATGGTTCGGGAGGCAACTTTGGTGGTAATCCGGTTTCGGTATCGCTACTAAGTAACAATATCAAAGAATTAAAAGCGTCTAAGGAAGAACTTAAAAAATACTTACAGTCTAATCCATTATTAAAGGATATTGGCGATAATGATCCTGCAGGAATTAAGGAAATACGATTAGAACTTAAGGAAAGTGCTTATTTATTAGGGCTGGATTTAAGAACGGTTATGTCTCAAGTACGTTCTGGGTTTTTTGGTGCGCAGGCACAGCGTTTTCAGCGTGGGCAAGACGAAATTAGAGTTTGGGTGCGCTATGATAAAAACAACCGAAGCTCCATTAACGATTTAGACGATATGCGCATCGTAACACCAACAGGTGAGCGTGTAACGTTAAAAGATATCGCTACTTACAGTATTGAGCGCGGTGATGTGGCCATCAACCATTTAGAGGGTAAACGCGAAATTCAGGTCTATGCCGACTTAAAGGATCCTAGTACGAGTAATACGGATATCCTTGAGGATATTCAAGAGAATTTTATACCGCAGTTACAGTCTAAATATCCTACAATCAACGCTTCTTTCGAAGGACAGAGTAGAGAAGCTAATAAATTAAATTCATCATTAAAAGCAGCTGGAATTCCAATTCTGATTTTAATTTATATTACCATTGCCTTCACCTTTAGAAGTTACTCACAACCCTTGTTGCTAATCTTGTTAATTCCTTTCAGCTTAACAGCAGTAGCTTGGGGTCACTGGTTGTTAGGATTTCCGGTTAATATACTCTCGCTTTTAGGAATTATTGCTCTAATAGGCATTATGGTTAATGACGGGCTGGTGCTCATAGGTAAGTTTAATAGTAATTTAAAGGAAGGGATGAAGTTTGACGAAGCCCTTTCCGAAGCAGGAAAGTCACGTTTTAGAGCCATCTTTTTAACCTCATTGACCACCATAGCTGGTTTAGCACCTTTATTATTGGAAAAGAGTAGGCAGGCACAATTTTTAAAACCAATGGCCATTTCTATTTCTTTTGGTATTGCATATGCTACAATTTTAACCTTGTTGGTATTACCATTATTCTTGTCGTTTAGTAACAATATTAAAAAGAATACCAAATGGCTAGCCACAGGTGACGAGGTGTCTAAAGAAGAGGTTGAACGCGCTATAAAAGAACAAAATGAAGGACATGAGCACTAAACAGATCTTGATAGTATTAGCAGTTTTGTGCGGTATTAATTTGCAGGCACAACAAGTGTTAACTAAGGAAGAGGCCGTCTCAAAAGCTTTAGAAAATAATTATGGCGTACAGATTGCCAAAAATGACGTTGCAGTTGCGGAAAATAATACCAGTATCCTGAACTCTGGGTATTTACCAACGGTTACTGGTAGTGCAGGTGCAACATTTAATATAGATAACACAGAAGCTGAATTTGCTAACGGAGAAAGTACTGTTTTAAATGGTGCGGAAAGTTCAAGGTATAATGCTAGTGTTAGTGTAAACTATACGTTGTTTGATGGTTTAGGAAGACGTTATAATTACAAACGTCTAAAAGAGCAATATCAATTAACAGAGCTACAAGCTAGAGAGACCATAGAAAATACAATTATTCAGATGTTTTCGGTGTATTATAATGTGGCTCAATTAACGGATAACCTTAAAACACTAACAGAAACCTTAAATGTGACCAAGGATCGATTGGTAAGGGCAAAATATCAGTTTGAATATGGCCAAAACACCAAATTGGAGGTTTTAAATGCTGAAGTTGATATTAATAACGACAGTATTAACATCATTAATGTAAAGCAACAATTAAAAAATGCTAAACGCGATTTAAAGTTGGTATTAGGAGAAACGTATACCGAAGATTTTGATGTCGAAACGGAAGTAGACTTTAGGCTTCAATTTCAAAAGGACAGTTTATTTCAGCAGGCCAAGACGCGCAATGTGGCCTTGCTTCAAACAGAGAAAAATATTGCCATAAGTAAGTTGGATATCAATTCTGGCAAATCCGCTTATTTACCAACCATTGGTCTGTCAGGTACTTATGGATGGAATACAAACAATAACAATGCGGCTGCTTTCGTAGCGGTTTTAACAAATACAGGTTTGTCTGGTGGATTGAATTTGAGTTGGAATCTTTTTGATGGCGGATCAACAATTAACAGAGTCAGGAATGCCAAGATTAATCTAGAAACCCAACAACTCCAAAAAGAAAATATACTTTTAAGTATTGAGCGCGATTTTAATAATGCCTGGGACGATTACATGAATAAGTTAGAGATTTATAATATTCAGGAAAAAAATATTGTGACAGCCCAAAACAATTTTGAAAGAACCCAGGAAAAGTTCAAAATAGGTCAAGTGAATTCTATCGAGTTCAGACAGGCACAAATCAACCTATTAACGGCAGAATTAAGCCGTAGCCAAGCAAAATACGATGCCAAATTGGCTGAGCTTACGCTGCTTCAAATCAGTGGTGAATTATTGAATGTTCAGTTTTAAAAAGCGTTTTTAAATGGAAGAATATTTTTTTCAATGTCCTTACTGTTGGGAAGAAATTTCAATGCTCGTGGATGTGTCCCAAAGTCAGCAAAGCTATATCGAAGATTGTGAAGTTTGCTGTAATCCCATTCAAATTTCAGTACTTACCGAAGCCCAAGACATTGTTAATTTTCGAGCTGAAAGTATTGAGCAATAGTAAACTTTAATATACTGATTATCAATATGTTAAATTTTAAGACCTTGTAGTTCATCGAAAAAATTTGCAGTTTAAGGTCTAAGCCACTATATTCGAGTAGTTTATGTGCCCCTCCACAAATCTAGCTATTATGAAAACTTTAAAAATAACCCTACTATGTTGCTTGCTTTCTGCATTTACATTTGCCAGCGTCTCTCAAAACCAAAGAGACGCACTAGTAGCACTTTACAATGCAACTAATGGTAATTCTTGGAATAATTCATGGGATTTAGATAAGCCAGTTACTGACTGGCACGGTTTAACCATTGAGAACGACAATATCGTTGCTATTAGTCTTAGCTTTAATAACCTCAGAGGTAATTTACCGAGCGACATTTCAAAGCTTACACACTTAAGACATTTAAATTTAGCATTTAATAAATTGGAAGGTGAGTTACCAGAGTCGATAACAGAACTTACAAGTTTAGAATCAATACAACTCTTTTCTAACAATTTTTCAGGTTCAATCCCATCTGATATTGGTAACCTTGAAAATCTTAAGGTATTAGAGTTATTCAATAATAATCTTTCTGGTGAGATTCCAGTTTCTATTGGGCAACTCGTCCAGTTAGAAAATTTGAATCTCAGCAGTAATCGATTGATCGGAAAGTTGCCAACGACAATAACAGAGCTTAGTGCTCTCAAAGTTTTAAGTGTATTTGATAATAATTTATTGGGAACCATTCCATCCTCTATCGGTGAGTTAAGTCAATTAGAAGAATTGGTGTTATCTAACAATGCCTTTTATGGTAACCTGCCTAGTGAATTGGCACAATTATCAAATCTAAAAACATTGTTGTTGAGCAATAACGGATTTAAAGGAAATTATGCTTCTTTAAAAGACCAGTTGCCTAGTATCGTAGATTTTGATCTAGACGAAGTTAATATGAAAGGGGCTTTAGCAACATTGGATACTGAGGAAGGTGAAGATTAAGATTTATTAATTATACAATAGTTACAAATATTACAAAGTGTTCAATTGAATTGAACACTTTTTTGTTTCAAAAACTTGCTAAAACTAAAAAGGGTTGTATATTTGCAGTCCAATATCGCGGGATAGAGCAGTAGGTAGCTCGTCGGGCTCATAACCCGAAGGTCACTGGTTCGAGTCCAGTTCCCGCTACAACAAGCCAAATACGAAAGTGTTTGGCTTTTCTTTTATTCATATATGATTTTCAAATGATCATTTGAGCCTGTCATTTGCCATTGCCCTAAGGCCATTGGGATATTGCCCATCGTATTTATGGTATCAAAAAAATCTCTCAAAACGAAGGTTTTGTTTTGAGACTCAAGTATTCTTGCATATTCGGCTAATGAATTTTCCATTAAATATTTACCAATAATATAACTGGTGCCATATCCCGGTTGTCGTAAATATAAGTGCTGCTCAAAAATGAGGAGTTCTTTTTCTGTTTTCATCCAACCTCTAGGAGTGTACTCACTATGAATTCCACCAGCCTCTTCCATCGTCATTTGATTGGCATGCGCATATAATGAACCTAAGCCCCTGGCTGCACGCTGCGCAATCAGGATGTAAACTATCTCTTTAGTTCTCGGACTGTCTTTATATAAACCAGCCTGCATAAACATTTCTTCTACTGCCGTAGCCACCCCTTCGTTTCTTGAGTCGAAAATATTGTATAGTAACGGACCTTTTCTAATCTCACTCTTGTGCGGTTCATTATCCATTCTCGCCAATTCAAACCAATGATAAAAATGTGAGTATAAGGGTCTAGGATCATAGTGTGCCCCAATCCAAAAGAAGTTGCGTGTTTCCTTTGGCACGTAGCTTCCTAAATGTTCGCGTAAGGCAGGTTCAAAGTACGGTTTAACGGTCACAATTTCTTGATCTTCAAGGAAAGTCAACAAGCTTTTTGACGCAGCTTCAGCCATTTGTTCATAGACTTCAGGGGAATCGGCATCGACTAATTTTGGTAAGTTTCTGTTTTTATGCTCTTCTAATTTTAAGGAAGACCAGGCCCGCGCGAGTTCTCTTTTGAGAATCATCACTTCATCTTCCCAGCTTAAGGGCACGAGGTGCACATTCTGCATGTACCAAGTGTAATTGTCTTTGCCTATACCCGAAGGCCCTGTCTTAGATTTGGACTCTGTAATCAACCAACTTGCAAGATCCTTTGTAGATTCGATGGATTCATCAATAAGGCTCATTAGCTCTGTATTATCCTGAATGGAAACCTCCTTTTTCAGTACGGCAAGATCTGTCGCCTGGGTTTCAATATCTCTGATTCCTGCCACCCAAAGGTCTCTTGCATTGCCGGTAAGATTTTTCTTTGCTTGCTTATTTAGGGGCACAATTACTTTCAAGTCTTTTATCAGCCGTTCTCTTTCTTCCGGCGATAACGGAAAGGAATAGGTCCAAAGTTCTGTTGTAGCGTGATGTGTTGGACCTTCATGTGCAGGTACATCACTTCTATAAGTCCAAACCGTTTTATAAAAAGCAGGATCACGCGTCCAAGGTTTCAAGATGCGGTGATTAAAGTCATAACCATTCATCTCAGCCCACACGATCATCCAGTCCACCTTATTTGCTACTGACCAATTGGTGGTGTCTATTTTATTTAAGCTTTGCTGTAATTCGATAAACTGTGGCCAGCGTTGCTCAAAAGTTTTTGCAGTATAATCTGGGGCTCCATTGAGGAGCGGAGGCTTTTCAAACGTTCTCCATTCCTTGAATAAGGCAACCAAATCTTCATAATCGTTAGAAGTGAAGTTTGCAGTTTTAGCTGAGCTTTGAGCTGTTTTTTCTTCCTGTTTAGTTTGGCAGCTGACGAATATTAAGAAGAAGAGGCAAAGAATAAGGCTATTTGTTCTCATAGGTTTGTGTACTAATTTATATGGCTTATTTGAATGTTGACAACATTACTTTAAAAGAAAGGAAGATATGCATTTTTTATGATCATTGTTTTAAATCTTAATTTACCATTATCAGTAGGCAAGGAGAGCGATTTCAGTGTGCTCAAAACCTCTAACAAAAGTTCTTGCAAATAGCTAATCTGTCGACATGCCTAGGTGTCGGTCAAAGTATTCGATTAGTTTACCAAACAGGTAGCGATCGTAATACCGCTCACGGCTCCATCCATGCGTTGCACCTGGAGCAAAGACAAAGTCGAAGTCCTTACCTTGTTTAATGAGTTCTTCAGCTAACACCGCCGTTGTCTTGAATGGTACCACATGGTCTTGTAGCCCATGGATAAACAGGAGTTTATCCTCCAGATTCTTTGCATAGTTGAGCGCTTTTCTTTCAAAAATCTGAGGGTGTGTCTGTGGGCGCCTAACAATAGCCACGTCGTCTGTGCCGAAGAACATCGGGTCAACAGCCGCTGCTGCTGCAATACCCACCTGAAATAAGCCAGGCTTCATTAACAGCGAGTATACGGAGAGTGTGCCACCGTAACTGCTACCCCAGATACCGATGCGATCGGGATCTACATAATCTAGCGACTCCATGTAAGCAACGGCGCTTGCATAATCCTCAATATCCTGGTCGGCAAAGCCTAGAAGAAACTCTTCACGAAATGCCCGACCATAACCATTGCTACCACGTGAATCTATTTGAACGATAATATAGCCCTTTTTAACCAACAGCTGCTGTACAAGGCTGTAGTTACCGGCCCAGCGGTTTCTCGCTGTATTTGAATACACAGGCCCAAACAGCACCGGATACTTCTTACCGGGCTGCATGTTGGTAGGTTTCAGAATCCGGGCATGGAGGGTGTAGTCATCAACCAGGCTAGGGAAACTAACGTATTCCGCAGCCGTCCAAGTTCGCTCTGTGAAGGCGGGCAATGGTGAGTGGGTTACTCGCGTAGCGTCACCATTTTCGCTGCTTACCACGTAAAGCTCCTGCGGTGATATGTCGTTACTATGCAAAAAAGCCAATTGCTTACCATCAGGTGAGGGGTATCCAACGTTTCGTCCTGCAAGACGTGTCATCTGTTTGGGTTTGCCACCAGACATATCCAATCGATATACATGATGTTCATACGGATTTACGCCGTTACCTTCATAAAACAGTGCATCACCAGCAATACTTGGGACAGATAGCACATCGTATGATGGATCTGTCAGGAGCTGTGGATGATCCTCAGCCTTTGAGGGATCGATTGTATAAAGGCCATATCGATCACCCATATCGCTTAAGAAAACGACCTTCTTACCATCCGGATGCCAGTTAGATCCAAAGGATGTGTACATGCGGCTCTCCCGAACACCGCGCCAAATCTCACGTAGCTTGCTTTCCCCAGGTTTTACAATGTACAGCTTACGTTCAACTGCTGTGTCGGATGCGGTATCAACTAGCAATGTACCACTCGGTGACCAGTTAAAGTCAATTACTTGGTTGGCGTGTGGGTCTGGCAAATTAAGGTAGGTAATGTTGCCGCTTTCTACATCGAGCAGGCCAACCTTACGAATTTCGTTAGGGTCACCCGGGTAACTTCTTCTTACCTTGTTAGGGTCGGTTTCATCTGCAAGGTAGTTTGGGAATGGTACTTTTCGCATCTCGCGTCGGTCAACGACATGAAATGCTATTGTCTTGCCATTAGGGGACCACTTGTAAGTAGGTCCACTCCAAATGCCTGGACCGATTTCTCGTTCCGGTCGGCTATAGCGTCCCTTTGGTAGGTTCGAGAGACTGGAGATACCGATTTCGGTAAGCTGATGATTCTGTTTGGTAGCGAAGTCAGCAAGCCACAGGTCTCCGTTTGCTATATAGGTTGCTTTGTTGCCGATTGGCGATATTGAGAGGTTATGTGCACCTGCCTCAACGGGTAAAAACTGGAGATCTTCTCCTTGGCTTAGTGATGTCTTCCATAGGTTGTTAGCTCGCAGGCTAACAATTGTGTTTGAGTCGGTCCAGACAATTTCTCGGACTGTCTCGGATGCTGTATTGGAGCTAAGGCGCACTTTCTTCCCATCGCTTGTAGATACCCAGAGACCACGCCCAGGATTTCCTGGTTCACTCCAGGAAAAGGCGAAGTGCTCGCTATTCGGTGACCATATAGGTCGGGACGGGCTTGTTCCCGTCAGTTTTGGTGTTGCGAAAATTTCATCAAGGGTGAGCTCACCTCTCTGCGCTGTGACTGTTGTGGGTAGAACCATGAGTAAGGCTAGCAGTACCCATATTTGCCAATACGATATCTGTTTCATTTTTTTCTTAATAAATGTCTAGTAAAATATTCTTAAACTACTCAAAATAACCTTCTATCCATTAGATAGCCCACTTCCTGAATCTATTTTTGTTTTCTCATCAATTCTTATCTGGTGCCTATCTGTAGGCATTATGGTATAGCGTTTTTTTATTTTAAATCATCAGAGAAATGTCCTTTGTGTTTTCCTTTTGAGAATTTTTCTTTGTTAAATTTATGAGATTTTCCTTTAGAGATAGTCAAACTTTTCCATTCACTTCCTTTAATCATTTTGCCAATATAGACCAGCTGTCCAATGTGGTAGGCATAATGAGCTAATTGTCGGTTTATTGCTTCAATTATTGAGTGCTCTTGATTTCGGATATAAACTTTTGTTTCAAAATTATCTTTGGTGATTGAGTCTAACGCATTAAACAAACATTTCCATCCATCATTCCATTTATCGATGAGGTCGTTCTTTGTTTTTATGACTGATTCAAATTCCAAATCCCTATTTCTCCATTCCTTTTCACCGTCCGAAGTCAAAAAATTCGTCCAGCGTGATTTCATATTTCCCCAAAGATGGTTTACAATTATTGCTATAGAGTTTGATTCCTCATTAAATTGCCAAAAAAGTTCTTCTTCATTCAGTTGATTGAATGTTTTCTCTCCGACAGATTTATAATATTCAAACTGTTTTTTGACACTATCTAGGTATTTGGTTTTCATTTAGTGTTTGTTTTTCTCAAATTGGCTATAACATTCTTATATATAGCTATTCTCATAAAATCAGATATGAAATTTGGCCATAACCTAAAGATAGCAAATTGCAGTGACACGAGCCATTTTTAGTGGCGAACTGGCGAATCAATTCTGATTAGAGATTTTAGATCTAAGGTATTGTAGGCGTTTTTGTAATAAGTCCTTACAAATAGCTGAGCCATTTTTTATCCTTGTTGTTAAGCTTGTAGTTACCAAACTTTTTACAAAGTGGGTAGAGCATAAGTATAATAACAATCCATATGAGATAAACATATACCAAGTTTAACCCATACCCATCAAGATTAGGCGATTCGGTAACCCATCCTTTAATAATCATTTTGCGCCAACCAAAACCTGTGAACCAAGCTAAGAATAATGCTAGGATATGGATGACATACAAATGAAGGATGTAGTAGAAAAATGGCACCTTACCAAATACACTGATGAATTTTACGGTTTTCCCCTTTACATTTTCAGTATAGGCCAAAATTAATAGTATTGGTCCTAATGTCATAAGTAAATACGTTAGTGATGGTGGATATTTTGCCGGATTTAAAAACGAAAACACTGTTTGTAATACAGTATTATAACTATTCCAAGGATTGAGGTTGCCATAAGTATTGAATAGACGAATGATTATAAAGCCTACTATGGAAAATGAACCAATTAGTTTAAAGACTTTTTGTCGCTGCAATGCGTCTTTATTTGAGCTGTAGAATGAACCAAAGTAATACCCTAATGACATTACGCCAATCCAAGGAATTATAGGATAACCGATCACTAGAATTTTGCCATTCTCTAAAGTGTAAAAACCAAATTTATGAATTATTGACCAAAATATTCCTCCTTCAATAGGTACATAATCAAGGCCGTTGTGCCCAAATATCATTAACAGACTAAAAATCAGAATATATTTTAAATTTAAATGAATTAGTGCAGCTAGGAATATCATGCTTACCCCTAATGACCAGATAACCAATAAGCTTATGGTACTAAAATGAATATCGAAATACCAAGAAAAATTAACAACAACCAGTTCAATAAAAACCAACCAAATACCTCGTTTTAAGAGAAATGAAGACAATTCAAATTTTGATTTTTTTCTTCCAACCAAATAAGCAGATATGCCAGCTAAAAAACTAAAGGCTGGAGCACAATAATGCGTAATCCAGCGTGTAAAGTATAATGCGGTATTTGTTTTTTCGGGATCGGTAGGGTCAAAGAAAAAGGCATCATAATGAAAATAGTCCCTGACGTGATCTAGTGCCATAATAATCATAACTAGCCCTTTGAGCAGATCAAGTGATTGAATTCTGGTTGATTTAGTGCTGTTCATTTTATGATGTCATTTTTTCTAAGGGCTTAAAATACGTGTAGTTTTGAGGTTGTAAGCAAATTATTGATATCACGTTAAAGTTACTGTTTTTTAGCTAGCATGTTGCAAATGTTTTAAAATGGTGCTTTTTATATTAATTGAAATATTATATGAATCTAATCAGATACAACATTTAGAAGCTTTCTAAAAGCCTCCCATTTAACCTTATCTGCATGAATCTCAAATATTCTTGGATTTTTACCAATAGAAGTAATGGCGCCAAAACCAGCACCAACTCCTGCAAAAAGCAGGGTTCCAATACCAGTATAACCCTCAACAGGAGATTCCCCAGAACCGATACTTAAAAGAATTATTGTTCCTGCACCAATTGAAGAACCTACTAGGATATTATTACCAAACGATCTCTTAGTTTTAATACTACCGATGCTGTCTAAAGGAATGGTAATTAGTTTCTTTTTTCTTTTTAACTGCAAGTGGGATTCGTCAGTTGATACTAACTTGCCCTTAGCAATTTTTTTACCTTCTAAATTGTATACTCTCAAAAATGCATTTGACTTTACTTTTTTCTCTTGAGCATTTATAGAGAAGCACAGTGAAAGCGTCAAAATGAGGATTAAATGTTTCATAATAATGAATGTAATTCAAAATAGATTGTCCATTATTGAATTAGATTGGTGAGTTAAAGGCAAAAGTCTAAGTTAAGTATAGATGGAATGGGTTGGGTACTAAGTTAATAAATAAAACCTTGCAAAAGTCTTTAGGAATGAATTCCGATTAGGAATTTCAGCCGTAATGAACTATAGCCGTTGTTGTGGTTAGTGTTTTTTATTTATTTACTCAATTTTAATATTCTAAATGCTCCTTGAATTACCAACACAAAAACGATTGTTCCGATAATCAAATCAGGTTTATTGGAATTTAACCAATTTACCAAAACTCCTGCGATTATCACTCCCAAATTGATAATCACATCATTCGAGGTAAAAATCATACTTGCTTTCATATGAGCTTCTTCCTTGCTCTTTGACTTTTGCAAAATATAAAGGCAAATTCCGTTTGCAATAAGTGCAAAAATCGAAACGATAATCATTGTTGAGAAATCGGGAAGTTTCTCGTCTCCTAAAAACCTTCTTAAAACTTCTACAAATCCAATAATCGCGAGTGTTATTTGAAAATATCCAGCAAGTTTTGCAATCCGTTTTTTTCTTGTCAGAGTGCCGCCAACTGCAAACAAACTAATTCCGTAAACGAAACTGTCGGCAAGCATATCCAAACTATCGGCAACCAATCCCATTGATTTTGAGATTATTCCAGTTGTCATTTCGATTAGGAAAAATGCGAAATTTATTCCGAGTACTGTCCAGAGTATTTTTTTCTGGTCTGCGTTTTCTTTAAATTCAGTTTGGTCGGTTTGTTCGGTTGAGATTTTCTTTGCGCCTAAATTAAGTTCGAAAACTGACTTTTCGATTTGGTCGATTTGTCCGCTGTGAAAAACAGTCAATTTTCGGTTCGGAATGTCAAAGTGCAAATTCACGATACTCGAGATTTCATTCAATTTCATTCGGATTAGATTTTCTTCCGATGGACAATCCATTTTGGTAATCTCAAATATCGTTTTGTTCATTCACTTTCTCAGTTATTGGACATTAACCACAACGTGTTTGTGTATGATTTCGTTGTGAGTTTCAGCAACTAAATTAGCAAATACAAACCAAATAGAAAATCCGTTTGGATTTTGAGAAGTAGTCAAGAACAAGCAATTTCTAATACCCATTACTGTGTTTAGTTTTTATTTATAAAATTCTTCTTCGTGAACTTTTATTGTAGTTAATTCAACTGTATGCCCATCAAGGTCTTTGGTGTAAATTGAATTAAAGTAAATATGATCTTGGATATTAAATTCTAAATTTAGTTCGACATATCGAAGTTTTGCTTTTTCAAAATTTTCTTTTGTCACATTAAAAGCAAAATGGTCTATTTTCACATTTTTGGAACTCGGATCAAGTTTAGAGTCCGCTGGATCTGCTGGAAATAAGGCGATTCCTGATTTGCCAGAAAGTAAAAGGATTGGAAAGTCTCCCCATTCAGGTAGCTGATATCGTTCAAGTCCCAACACGTTTTCATACCATAAAGCAGAAGCTTCCATATCACTAACTCGAATTGCTACATGATCCAAAAATTCAATTTTAAACTTTTTATCTATCATATGTCAAACTAAACACTACGGTCTTGCTAGTAGTAGTTGTATGGGTTAGTACTTAATTTTGCAAGCATACCCCAAGCCTAAAAAAAAACCAAGCGAATTTTCAGAATAAGGCCAGTATAAGCAATTACTTTTAGCCATTTTTGTAGCTATTTATTCTTTTAAACTTACTAGAAACTCCTTTATATGACTTGTGACTAGTTCTGGGTTTCTTTCAAATTCATACCCTGTTACGGCTCTTACATCAAGATTTACAATTTTAAGAGAGGGAAACGAGTCTACCCAATTTTCAACATCCGCCGTGAGCAAAGGTTTTACAGTATTTTCAAAGTAATCTTTAACTTCTGATTTTATTTTCTCCTCAGACGATACTTTTTGGAAAAACTTCTTTGGTTCATCATATTCTATTCGCTCAGGTGCAGAGGCATACAATAGAATTATATTCATGTTTTCAATACCACGTTGGTTATCGGCATTTAAAAAACCAAGTGCTGGGACATTTGGAATTTCCGTTTCCTTGGTAATGTATTGAGGTTGATAAGATGTGATGGATTCTATACTCTCATCAGCATATTCTTCACCACCTTGAGCCCAAAACATCATTTTATAGGAGTTTAGAGGGTCTTTCTCTATTATTTCTTTAAAACTGAATCCTGGATTTCCCGCTAAATAGATTTGGCCAATATTCTTTTCGGGATGATTTTCGGCTAAATAAGTCATCATAAATCCTGCGTAGGAGTTCCCAATAAATACTGCTTTATCAATTTCTAAGAATGTCAAAAGGTTCAATAAATCATCAACATCAGTTTCCACTTGATTTGATTTAGAATCGGAAGAACTTTTCCCATAACCTCGTCTTGAATAGGTTATGATACGGTTTGAATCCTCAAAGTTTGAAATGAAGTTGTCATACTGACTACCATCACGGCTATCTCCATGAAGAAAAACAAGTGGTGTCTTATCTCCACCAGAGTCATAGTATTCTATTTTAACGTCTTCTAATTCTGCAATTGTTTTTTCTTGTCCATAGGATAAGGAAATAAGAAAACACAAAAGCAATGTGATGTTGGGTATTATATTATGGCGGTATTTTTTCATGTTCATATCAGTTTTAATTAGCTACAACGGTTTTGTATGTGATACGTTGCGGAAAAGCAGCTATGTTTTTACGCCGTAACCGAAAGATAGTGAATTGTAATGACACGAGCTATATAGTAGCGAACTGGCCGAAGGCAATTTAGCCGCAATGAGCTACACACGTTGTTGTGTTCTGTTTTTAATTTATTTTAACCCAATTTTGAGTATAGTCGGTTCCATCTTCATTAAAGTCTATTGTAAGAATATCTTGAGACTCATCTAATGAGAACGTAAACAAGAACTCGTCATCATCATTATCAATAAATAGGATTATCTGATTGTCAAAATCTACTTCAAATGTGCCAGAGTTAACCAATCCCTGTGAGTCATTATAAGTTAGCAGCCCTTTATTATCTCTGATATCATCATCAGGATCAAATTCCAAAAACTCGCAACACCTTGGAATCATATCAGAAATATTTCCATTGATAACTTCATCTTGAATTTCCCAACTACCCAAAATTCCTGTGGTTTCTAAGTTGTCAAATGGTGCTGGATCATCACTTTCACATTGAAAAGCCATTAAAAAAGGGGTGAACAAGAGTATTTGAAGATATTTTTTCATATCGAATTTTATCCGAAAATTACATTATAAATTTTTTTGTTAGATGTCTTTTTTGATTACTAAATCGTTATTTTTTCACTTCCAAGCAAGTATTTATTTCCTGAATCAATTGCTTAGCTTCTTTTTTTACCCTCTTAAAGTATTTCATCATACCTTTTCTGCGAACATAAGTTTGCTTTATATAATTTCTTCCTTCAATACTTTGAGCAAATGAAATCAGGTTCTCAAGTGATTCTTTTTCAATCGGTAACACGGGGAAGCCACTTAAGTCTTTTTCAGTTTTTTGACGAATTACCTGGTTTATTTCATGATACATGGCATTATATTTCTCCTCTTCATTAAAAGCATCGAGAAGGTACTTAGTATCAGTATAATATTTCGTGAGATTGTTTTGTAGATTTTCAAAACCTGTAAGATTTGGGTTTTCAGAATTCTGCAGTTTATTAAATGTTCTATCTGTCATTGGTAGCTGATGATAGGGACTAAAAAAAACGAGTTTTAAGCTATCTAAGTGGCTGGTGTCATACGAAATTTTATGAAGTGCCCATGCCCCAATAGTTATACGGCGTTCTAATTTACCCGTAACGTAATTACTTTCTACTGTATCTCGAGCGAGGTCTCTTTTAAACTCTTCTAATAGTGCCTTAGACTTATTGAATTCTTTTCTTCCTTCATTCCAATTATTGATCTGCAACGCAATCAGAATACCTATAACCACAAGTATGATTTCTCCGATTGCATATTTAAGATACTTTCCAGTTTTACCTTCTGAAAGTAAATTTTGTCTAATTTTTCTAAAGAATTTTATCATTGGCAGAGAATTTCTTTAAAGTTAGAATAATTATTTATTCTAGAGTCTACCATGATAAAACACAACGGTTTTGTTTAAGCATTGACGCTCGCAATTCCGAGTGGATTGCTTCACCAGTTCGCACTTGGTGTTCGTGTCGGACGTAGTCGAATCCGCCGTAATTGCGGTGACACATTGTTGCCAATAGTATTTTATTCGATATTAATTTCTACATAATTATATTCATTACGCTTATCATAGATTTTTAAGAGAAATGAATTTTTATCATTAGATTCAAAAACTTCCTGTATGGACCAATTTTTTGAATTAATACTGCCAACATATTTGAATTTTTGCTCTAAATCATTCGCGGTTTTTAACTCATAAATGTCAATAATTGAACGATATTCATAGTAGTCTTCAAAACTGTTATCGTAATAAGATGAGTAAAGAATCATATATCCTGGTAAAAAAACAGGAAAAGAGCCACCATCAAATTCAGAAGGAACAGAGAGAGTTGAGCCAGTATATGAATCGATTAGATATAATTCGCAAACATCCCTACATTTGGAGATAAGGTGAACTTCAGCATTTTCAGAATACCCTACATATCTGTAACAAGTTTCAGGATCTCTTTCTTTACATTCAAATTTAATAATTGATTTTCTGTCGCCTGTTTGCAACTCAAAGTCCTTTTCATAGTCAGCTGTTTGCAGGTCTTTTTTAAATGAATTTTCGTAAAAATATAATGAATCAATTATTTTAAAATCATATTTAAAACGACTATCAGTATTTGAATCAGTTGACGTGAACAGTTTTTTATCTACACTACTGAAATCAACTGTTTTAATCGAGTCGTTTTGACCATAAATGTTCAAAAAACAAAATAGATTGAATAATAGTACTGTGGTTTTTTTCATTTTGTTGGCAATGGTTAATATATGAAAAGTAGGTGATTTCAAATCACGAAACTTTCGGTTAATTACAAACTTTGACACGAGTCACAATCCTTGATTTTAAAATTGTTTCTCCTGTTTTTTAATACATTATTTTAGGTCTTTTTTTATCAGTACGTTAACTCTTGAATTTGATTTAGTTCTTTATCCCAAATTATAATTTTTCCTTTTTCATCAGTTGTCACAATTTTGCTATCTGATTTATTCCAATCAATACCCCAAAGAAGATTTTCCGATTTGGATTCTTTAAGTAGATCACCATTTTCAGTCCATAGCCTTAATGATTCACTAGCAGTTGCTAAAGTTTTTCCATCTCCGCTCCATTTTAGATTTCTATATTCAGCTTTACTCTTTTTAATGTTCTTTAAATTTTTACCATTTGCTGACCAAAACTGTAATAAAGGTGTATAATCATTTTCAAAATCGCCATAGTCGGCCGTTACAAAGAACCTGCCATTTGGATGCCACGCTACACAAAGCATAAGGACATCTTCTTTTCTTGGCTTAATGTCATAAATAGAATCGTTATCAAAATCGTAAATGGATATTCTCTCGCCAACAACTGTAACTATGTTTTTATCTGGGTGCCAATCTAATCCCATAAGCCCTTTTTGTTTTGTATCAATCCGTTTAATAATTCCTCCACTTTCGTTGTAGATGTTTAGAATGC
The DNA here is from genome assembly GCF_042676105.1 of Winogradskyella aquimaris. NCBI lineage: Bacteria > Pseudomonadati > Bacteroidota > Flavobacteriia > Flavobacteriales > Flavobacteriaceae > Winogradskyella > Winogradskyella aquimaris. The sequence goes on from NZ_JBHTJQ010000002.1 coordinate 356,549, forward strand.
CACTATAATCTCCAGTTGCAAGCAGTTCCCCATTATAGTTCCAGCCAATTGCCCTCGCACCAGATTCATCAAGACTGTCAAGGACGATTTGATCATTTGAATTAGGGTCTAATATCAATGATTTCGATTTCTCATTTTGCATTGAAATAGCCAATATATTTTTCATTGGATGCCATTTCGTTTTGGTTATTGTTCCTTTCAGAGGGATATTATATACCAGTTGATAGGATTCTGATGAAAACAGCCTTAATGTATCCTGAGTACCTCCAGCAGAAATTTGGTCGTTATTTGGATTCCAATTCGCTGTCCACAGCCACCAGTTCTCTCTTTCTTTTTCTGTAGCCTCTCGACTTTCTTTACACCCATAAACAAGTATAAGAAAAACAATTAGAATTATTGAATGGTTGGTTTTCATAGGTTATTCAAGATTACTTATGCCCATTGTCGTGATTTCGTTATTGCTTAATATTTACCGATTTTCTTTCAATTCTTTTTTTATCAATTTCATTACAGATTCATTTCTTTTTTGTTGTTTTTTCAAACTCTCATAATAATAATCCCAAAGGAGTTTTCGTAGTGTCAATAAGGCATCAAATTTTAATACAAATTCTTTTTTATCAATATTTTCCCATGAAATGACTCGTGCTAAATATTCATAATCTAATCCCTTATTTAAAATAAAGTGTTGACTAAACTCGTGTAAGCTTCTTCTGTATTGAGCATTCAATTCGTTTAAAATCGATTCATAATACCCAATTTTATTATAGAAGACAATAATTTCTTTCTTTATTGAATCTGATAATAATTCAAGTTTACCTGATGATTTAATACTTTGAAACGTAGTCGAATTATAATTTAAAGGTGCTACCCAATGAGGTTGAAACTCATTCTTACCCAAAAAAACTAAAGTGTCCAAAGTAGCACCTTTGTTTCTAGCCCTATCAATAATTAAGTTATGCCTGCTAAGTTCTTGTTCAGAATATTTAACATGATAAGCAAGATCAATACTGTCTTTTTTTAAATCAGACATTAAATCATACAAAATATTAGAAACTAATTTTTGATTCTTTTTTTCTTCATTCCAATTATTGATCTGCAACGCAATCAGAATTCCTATAACCACAAGTATGATTTCTCCGATTGCATATTTAAGATACTTTCCAGTTTTACCTTCTGAAAGTAAATTTTGTCTAATTTTTCTAAAGAATTTTATCATGTTTTTGGTTTGTGTTCTCCATAAGCAGCTTGCTTAGCCAGATGTTCTAGGTATATTTGATTTGGCAATATCAAATTGACTTTAAATAACTTTATCATTCCTTAATACTGGGATACGTTTCTTCTAGAGCAACTTTTAATAATTCCATTTTTTTAATTGTCGTATTAAAGTAATTTACAAACGGCATACTAGACCCAATTACGTTTTGAATTGCATTATCAAACTTTAAATCATTTAATAAATTCTGGTGATTAACTGCAAATCCTTTTGATTCTTTAGAAATGATATTGTTAAAGTTCCGAAAAGAATAATTTTCGAATAAGTATGGGCGTAAGGTATTTCTGTTCACCTCAACATTTGATTGATAATATGATTCTAAGGTTTCATATAAGCTTTTTAGAGCTAGCATTTCTCTTTTCAGTGAAGTAGATTTTTTAAACTCAAATGTTTCTGATGAGACGATATTATCAAATTTGTTTTTTATCAAATTCAGTTTATAATACCCTAATATGTAAAGCATTGTGCTGTCAAACTGTTTTTGCGTTAACGATTCTGATTTTGAAATGATTATTTTTGAAAGCGTTTGGGCTGTATTTGCACGTTTCTCCCAGTTTATTTTCTGTTTTTTCACATATGCCAAGTTCTCATTGAGTTCAAAATATATCTCAGTAGCAATATCAATTTCTTTTTGTTCTAATTTTAATTCTTCGTTCCAGTTATTAATTTGTAATGCAATCAAAATTCCAATAACTACCAATATAATCTCACCAATTGCATAAATTAGATACTTGCTGAAATTGTTTTCAGAGAGCAGCTTTTGCCTAATTTTTCTAAAGAATTTTATCATTGATTAATGGTTGGTTATAATGAAGCACAACGGTTTTGGCTATGGTTTCGTTACGGAATGTTACGCGAGTATCATTCCGCCGTAACCATAAATTTAGCAAAAAGGCTTGAAATTCCGATTAGGAATTCAACCGCAATGAATTATAGCCATTGTTGTGCTTTCGTTATTTTTTTAATTCCTGTTCAATCAGATTAATTATTTCGTTTGTATCTGTAATCAATACTTTAAGTTTATCAATTGGGTCTTTATTAATCCAAAAGTGAACTGCCGCATTGTTTATATATTCTTCTTTTTTGTCCCTCAAATGATTAGCTAAATCCGATTGGTTTTGTTCTCCAAATAAAAAGTCAGATACAGGCTCAAATCTCATTATACTATTATTATATGTAAAAGGCGCATCATTTGGAAGAGCCCATTCCGTTCCAATTCTTATCCATTCTGCAACTTGTTTGTGCTTTGCATAATGTTTGACTAATTCATCTCGCAATTCAGAATTCCGAATATCCTTTAAATTTCCTGTACTCGAAAGGTCATCAAAAGTTGAAGTAGATGAAGAAAATATAGGATATATGCTACCATAGCCAAAGAAATCGTTCGCAGCTGCAATAAGTCTTTCGTCATTACTGTCTTTGGAATTGAGAACTAAAGACAGGTTTTCTATGGTTTCAATTCCTTTTTCTAAATCAGATATATTATTTTTAAATGTATTGATATCGTCTCTGTTTTCAGAGAGTAATCTTTTTAGGTATAGATTCTCTTGCTTTGCAGATTTTCGATTTTCATTCGCATTGTTGATTTGTAAGGCAATCAAAATTCCAATAACTACCAATATAATCTCACCAATTGCATAAATTAGATACTTGCTGAAATTGTTTTCAGAGAGCAGCTTTTGCCTAATTTTTCTAAAGAATTTTATCATTGATTATTGGTTGGTTATAATGAAGCACAACGGTTTCGTGTATGAGCTGTTTTTAATGGTTTATATACTTTGTTGTGCTTTCGCTATACACTTACTAACCATTAGTTCTTTTTAAATACTTTCTTTATTTTGCTCGGAAGCTATAAGTTTTTTGAGCTTTTCAGCTTCTTTGATTATACCATTTAATTTGAAGGACATCAGCCCATGGTGACTCCTTGCTGCAGCTACGAATTGTCTAAATTGAATGAATTCAAGAGATCTTGGATTGGCAATCCAAGGATGATGTTTTATGGCCTCATTTGGGTCTTTTTTATAGAGATACTTAAAGTCGTTCCATTTATCATAGCATCTAAACCTAAGAGTATTTACATTTTGACTATATTCTAGATTGTAGTATGATTCTCTATCACAAAGTTGGTAATACTTTTGAATTTGTGTCACTAGACTATCTGAGCCTATTGAGTACAAACTACCAGTGTTCTTTAATTCTTGAAATACAGAGGTATTAAGGTTAAAGGTATTTATATAAAATATCAAATCACTTGTTATGTAATCTAAGTGATTTGTTGCCAGATTCTTATCAAGTAAATTAAAAATACTGTCAGTAAATTTTAATTTAATCTTAAAGCCTCCATTCAAATCAAAAGAATCAAGGCTAGCAGCTCGTTCGATATTTAAATCTAATTCTTTGGATAATTTTATTAGTAGCGTATTATTTCGATCAATAGATAATCTATTTGAGTTCCAATTATTTAAAGCAAGTGCAATTAAAATACCGATAACTACTAGAATTATTTCTCCAATAGCATAAGTCAGGTATTTTCCGAATTTGTTTTCAGAGAGCAGCTTTTGCCTAATTTTTCTAAAGAATTTTATCATTGATTATTGGTTGGTTATAATGAAGCACAACGGTTTTGTAAATGATACGTTGCGGAAATGGCAGCGCACATGTGCGGCTGGCTTTCCGGGGAAAAACGTGCGCTGTTTGCTCTTTTTTTCCGAGTTATGTTTTTTTAAATGTAAGAAAAATTCTTTGAGTTAGGTTGGATTAGCTATAAACTATACACGTTGTTGGCAGCAGTTTAATATTGAATTTATTATCACATTTTTATATTTTTTAGACTCCAAAACTTGGGTAGATCTTTATTGTCGCCATTAGTATCTTTTACCAACCCGTAATAATTTTCCGCAATATGCATTTTTGATATTTTTAAGTTTTCATTTTTACCTACAGAAATATCTCTAACAATTTTAATATCATCAAACAGTGTTCTACAACCAAATATAATTTCCTTTAATTCTCCTGGATAATCGTGCAGTTTATTTTTTAGTAAAAATACTTCTCGATATTCTTGTTCATAAGCCCAATCTATTGATTTTGTTGTCACAACAGGAATGATATCTTTGATATTAGATCCATTAAGTCCCACAAACGGGAATTTTTTACTGTAAGATACTTTATGTAAATCTGGAACTTTATCATCGGGAATATCAAAAACTAGACACATTCCTTTATGATTATCAGCATAATGTGCCCACAAAAGATTATTCGTGTAATCAGAACTATAACAAACGACACCAAACTGACTTATTTGTTCTTGAATAGCTTGTATTCTTAAAATATGTTCTTCTTCTAATCGTTCCAATTTACCATTTGATAAAGGAAGAAATTTTTCTATTAGACTAAATTCAAATGGATCATTAAATTCATAAGGATCAGCAATCCAATTTTTCTGGTTACTCAAGTTTTGCAGAGTTAGTTTGTTAATAGACTGATATCGATATAATTTCATGTAGTAAAAATTGCTGCCAACGGTCTCGTATAACCGTCAGTTACGGGTTAATTTGCGTTAATTTTCGTTTGAGCACAGACGCTCGCAATTCCGAGTGGATTCGACTGCGTCCGAATCCACCGTAATTGCGGTTATACATTGTTGTAAAACGTTTTTATTCTTTTCATTCCTTGACAAAATTTTCTCCTCCTCCAGTTAATGTTAAACTTGAATTGTTATATCCTCCACCAATTTTCATTACTTTATCAAGCCCATTGTCGAAATTTAGGATTACAGATTTATCAATAAATTCAAACTTTCCTTTAAAATTTTTTCCGTCTCCATTTTCAAAAAGAAATGTTCCATTCTCGTTAAAGCGTATTTTTCTCACAGCATAATGTGGTGTCCACCAATTTCCAATTAAATTTTTACTTGAGTAAGATTTTAAATCGTAATCTTTTTCGGTAGTTAAATCAGTCATTTTGGAATACATCTTTTGTTTTCCATTGTTAAGTAATTTTAGAAATAGTCCCATTGATTCAGCTGTTTCTCCCATCAAGTTATTTTCAATAATATAACTCCATTCTCCACTTCGGAAAACGTAGTGATAACCACCACCTGTTCCTTGTCGTTCTACTTTTCCGTCGTATAGTATTAGATTCGGTTTGTCAGATATCGTTTTGGGTTTATTCCAAGAAATGTATCTTAAATCTCCATTTTTAAGTTTGTCTATTTTTATAATAAACTTTTTATTCTCACAATGAATAATGTTGTTTTGAACCTCAGCATTAAGTTTTAGTATCTGTTCTTTAACTTCAAGCTCTTTAGTTTTTGATTCGAGTTGATTTTCTTTTTGAGTTAATTCTGTTTCTTTTTGGTTTAGGCTATTTTCTTTTTCTGAATTTTTACACGACAAAAAGCTAATTAAAATTACTAAACTTAAAATTTTTCTCATTATTGGTTGATTTGGTTAAATGTTTTACAACTTGTTTATATGCGTTATTGAAAGTTCTATAATATGCCCAATGGGAGGGATAACGATGCTTTTATGTGATTTTTTTCATCCATATTTTTCGCTTTCAAAATTTCAATTTTCAATATAGACACTTTTTACAACTTATCGAAAGGATTAATAAGCTCAATTAAGGTAGTGGCAAAAACATGGGTGTAAACTTGCACCTAATTGATATTGGTCATTTTATAAATCCTTCCTTCTTAATACCTTAAGCTTACTAAAACTAATTATCATGAAAGGTCTATATTATATCGTAGTTCTTGTATTAGGTTTTACAATGGCTACATCATGTTCTAGTAATGATGATAACAGCGATCCTGTTATTGAAACCACTTTTTTAGAAATGTACGAAGGAACCGTATGGCATATTGCCATTAACGAACTCAGTAGCGAGTATCTCAAGTTTCAGAATAACGAAACCTTCCCTTTTGAGCAATGGGGATTGATTTATGGTGCAGGTTGCTATGAACATATCTATTATAACGTTAATGACTTTAGCGCTGTGATTACTGAAAATTCCGAAGACTATTTAGAACTTACCCTTCCTAGTGGACATGTATGGATTTTTGCAGTTGAAGACGGCCTGTTGCACTGGGTAGACGTGAGTGAGGATGGTATTTATGATTATGTTTATGACAGTCAGAATGCCGCAGTAATAGACGATTTGGATATTTGTTGGGAATAGATGTATCCAACTATCACGTGATTGCATATGAGGTATTCTTTTAGTTTGAACTTATGGATACTGACTAAAATCATACGAAACTAAAATTAAGATTACTACATTTAATGTATGAAAAATATACTGTTGCTTACCGACTTTTCAGAGAACTCCATAAATGCGATACACTATGCTTTAAGGTTGTTTTCTGGCCGTAGCCATAACTTTTTTGTGTTACACGTTAAGGTTTCAAACACGTATCTAAGTGACGATTTAGTGGCTATGGGCAACAAGAGTATTTATGACTCATTGGTAAAGAGACCAAAAAGTAGATTGAAAAAATTGGTAGCAGGTTTTGAGAAGGCCTACAGTAAAGAGGACTTTCGTTTTGAAATGCTCATAGATCATGATGTATTTATAGATGCGGTTAAGCAAGTTATTGCATCCAAGGCTATAGATCTTATAGTTATGGGAACTAACGGTGTTACAGGTGCCAAAGAGGTCTTATTTGGTAGTAATACCATTAATGTAATTAGAAAGGTATATTGCCCAACTTTGGTCATTCCTGAGCGGTTTGAATATACAGCGCCTGATGAGGTACTTTTACCATTGGATCTTAAGGATTCACTGCATGGTGATGCATTTGCTAGTCTACTGGCTTTTATGAGACTATATTCTAAAAAGTTGCACCTGCTGCGTATACATCCTAACGGTGAATTTTCTACAGAAGAAGAACAAGACCGCAAACATATTGAGCAACATTTAAATGATATGACTCATGAGTATCATGTGGTAAGTAATACACCAATGGATCATGTGGTGAATGCCTATACCCAAACGCATGGTATTGATTTAATTGCGCTTTTGGTTCAGAAAGAAAGTCTGTTTGAAAGATTCTTTACGGGATCGTCAACAACGGAGATTAGCAAGAAACTTAAAGTGCCGTTATTGGTCTTTCATGTTTAAAAACAAAAACTGAATTTATAATCAAAAGTGTGCTTAAACGAGATGTGTACTTTTTAGGTAGAGTTAGATGATTTCCTTTTTAATACCTAATGCTATTGGGTTGATGAGCTGTTCCTTTTCTAAGGTTTCAAGAATGACATTAATGTAGTCTCTTACGGTTTTTTCAATGGATTGTGGATCTACAATTTCAATAGATCCTTTCCAGAGTAATTCTTGGTCTTTAGTTGGGCAAATACAAAATACCGAAGTCTCGGCGTGGTAAACCGTATATTCTTCATAATATTCTGGATTGTAAAAACTGTCCTGGTATCTTAAATAATCCTCTTTAAATTTTATAAACGTTTCATCGTACACATCAAAGTTTTTGGTGTACACTATTTTATCTTCAGAACCTACTACCTTTGAGAATATAATGGTGTCAAAGCCATTTTGTAAAAGCTGTTTTTCCAGGGTGTCTAATTCCGTTTGGGAAAGTTTTTCTGTAATAGTACGGTCTGGGAACACCTCAAAGCTGGTATAAGCATCTGTGCCTCGTTCAATAAACTTGGTCTTAAGTTCGTTCTCAAATTTTTGCTTGGCTTCCATATTAGATGTAAGACCAACTACTAAAATTTTAGAAGGAGCGTAAGACTCAACATTTGGACTTTTCCATTGTTGTGTTAATTGTACTGAGGCACAATTGCTTACTAGAATTGCTATAAGTAGAATCATCAGCTTTTTCATAACAGAGCTATTTCTTTTCTATAAGGTGATTTTCTTTACTCTCTTTCATTATCATTTTTATAAACTTAAAGAACTTGGCTTTTAAGGTTCTGTAACGTTTTCTTAACTCATCTACAAGTTCAGTAAGATTGCGATGTTCTTTTTTATAGGCTGTTTCTTCCTTGATCTGGTCTATGCCATCTACCATGATGGATAGTTGCTTTTCGTGAGATTTAACAGCTTTTAATAGGGTCTGTGTTTGCTCTACTATTTTGGTAAGCTTATCAATAAGTCGTTTGCTTTCATCAAAATGATTATGGTCTAAGATTTGCAGTGTGTACGTGCGAATTAAGTCTTCAAAAAACCATTGCTCTTCTTTGTAGAATTCTAATTCTGAAAGCCATTTTTTCGATTCAAAGTGCATCTCGTCTGCACTCAACCATTCTGTGTGTTTGGCATGGGTATGTATTGTTTTCATGATTAAGAATTTAAACAGGCAGAGTGTAAGGCTATTTAAACATACACTCTGCCATAATTAACTGATTTTAGATAACTTCAACCTTTTTAGGTTTTAGTGCTTTAGCTTCTTCTTTTTTTAGAAGATTAAGTTTAAGAATACCGTTTTTGTAGGTTGCTTTAACTTCCTGATCTGTATTAATAGTTTTAGGTAATGCTATAGATCGTTTAAATGAGTTATAGCTAAATTCTTTGCGGGTGAAATCTTCTTCTTTCTCTTCAGATTCGTGTTTTTTCTCACCACATACATTAAGAATATTATCTTCTATAGTGACCTCAAAATCTTTTTTATTGAAACCAGGAGCTGCAAACTCTATTTCAAAATCGTCATCGTGTTCCTTAACATTCATAGCTGGCATTAAGCTATCTTCTTCAAAAAAATCATTGTTAAAGAAATCGTCGCTGCTTAAAAAATTTTTTAAGCCTTCATTTGTCCAATTAGGAATCAAACGTCTTCTGTTGTTAAATTTAATTAGTGACATAGCTCTAAATTTTTAGTGTTAAACTTCGATTTTACTGTTTCTAATTTAATGAGCTAATGAGAATTCTGAAATGATATTAATCAGTTTGAATCAGGTTGTTAAAAATTAAACTATCAATTTCTCAACGTCTGTTAACTGAGGAATTTTCACGTGCCAACCATAAGTATTTTCAATTTTTGACCTAAAGGCATCTAGTGCGGTAGGTTCGCCATGGATGAGGTAGACAGTTTCCGGAATATTTTTGATGTTAGACATCCAGTTGAGTAAATCGTTTTGATCTGCATGCGCGGATAAACTTTCAATCGTTTTTATGGTGGCTTTAACCGGATAGTATTTTCCGAAGAACCGGATTTCATGTACGCCTTCCTTAAGTTGTCTTCCTCTTGTACCTTCGGCTTGGTAGCCTACTAAAAGTACTGTGGTTGATGGTTCGTCTATAAGTTGTTGTAAGTAGGTGAGTACGCGTCCACCGGTGACCATGCCACTGCCGGCAATAACTATTTTAGAGCGTTTGTCATCTATGGTTTCCCAGGTTTCTCTGTACGATTCTACTATGTTTACATGATTGCACATGGCCTGATAGTCTTCATTGCTCAATCTGTGCCATTTTGGGAAACGTTTAAAAACATCCAAAACATTATCGCCCATTGGGCTATCTATAAAAATAGGAATGTTGGGAATTCTACGGGTTTTATACAATTGCCAAAGAATATACATCAGTGTTTGTAGGCGTTCTACCGCAAAACTTGGAATGATAAGGTTCCCTTTTTTATGTAGCGTTTCTTTGATAATGCTTTCTAAAATGGATTCTACATCTTCCTCTGGATGTAACTTGTTGCCATAAGTACTTTCAATAAACAGGTAATCTGCCCATTCTGGTGTTTTTGGATTGTTGAGCAAGTAATCATCGGTTCTTCCAATATCTCCTGAAAACACAAAGCGTTTCCCATTAATATTTAGCTCAATAAATGTGGCACCAATGATATGTCCGTTATATTGAAAGCGATATGAGATGTTTTCGGTCAATACAATCCAATGATCCTCTGTTTCTGAATGAAATAGCTTAATCGTTTTTTCAGCGTCTTCAACGGTATAGAAAGGTAAAGCAGGCTGGTGCTTGGAGTACTTTTCTTTATTGGCTTTTTCTGCTTCTTCCTCGTGAATCTTAGCACTGTCTTTTAGGATGATTTCTGCTATGGCCAATGTTGGAGCTGTGCCAACAATTTTACCTCTAAACCCTTGCTTTACTAGTCTTGGTAAATACCCAACATGATCTAAATGTCCATGAGTAAGAAGGACAATATCTATCGATTTAACATCTACGGGTAGGTCTGCCCAGTTAAGTTCTCTTAAGGCTTTTAAACCTTGAAACATCCCACAGTCTACTAATATATTTTGCTCGGAGGTTTCTATTAAAAATTTAGAACCAGTAACGACACCTGAGGCACCCAAAAAATTAACCTTTACAAAATTGTCCATAGCTATTGATTTTTAGAGTTACAGAGTTCTGAGATTTCTTTTAGTATTTTTTCTTTTCTAGCATCGGAAATTCCCAAATGATCGAGATAAAATCTGTCATGTATGAGTTCTCTACATAAGACCACATTTCTACTCAACAAAAACTGCTTTTCTCTATTGCTCAGAAGTGTAGAAACCGTGATAGGGTAGAGACCGAATCGATCAATACGATCTTTTAGTGCATTGTTTTCTGGGTAGTCCCAACTCAATAAATAAAGACCACAACATTTACTGTATTGCAAGGCGTCTTCCGTAAATCTGGTATTAGTAACGACCCATGCTTTTGTGAGGCTTGTTTTGTTATTAGGATTAGTATTCCAATGAGCTTTGACATCTTGATATCTAGAGTGAATGTATAGCGGTACTTTTACATTGCAGTTGATACCTTGTTCACTATGAAACTTACATTCTACAATCGTGGTTTCATGATCTTTATGTGCTAAGACATCAATTTCATGGGTAACGCATTTACCTTGTAGAACTTCGCCAATTTTAATGTCATAGCCAGAATTTTTTAAAACTGCACCAACAAAGCGTTCAAAGGGGAAACCCGTTGGCCCCAGCTCATAAATGGCTTTTTTGAGTTTATACTTAGAAGCAAAATGACGTTTCTTTTTCTTAAGTAATGCAAAGGCTCTGTTGTAAATCGCTCGTGTAGAAATACCTTGGTACAATTCGTCTCTAACGGTATCTATAATTTGATCTATAGTTTCTTTATCGGCACCAGTTCGTTTTAAGGATGAGCGCAGTTTGTTAAGAGAAAATTTAACCTTGTCCCCAGATGATTTTGTAATAGTAATACCCTCGTCTTTCATTGCTGTTCATTTAAATAAGCTGCCAAAACATTTTTTGGTTCTGGCAGCTTTGCCGACTAACTAAACACTTTTGAAACTAATTGGACTTAAAATAATCACGAACCCAAGCCATAATCTGATTGTTGGTCATACTATCCGTTTTTACTACGTCCTTTACTTTAGAGTCTAGTGCATTATAATTTTCACTCAACTCTTTTTTAAATTTTTGATTTGTGTTTGCAGGTCCAAAAATGACCAGTGCATCGGTATCATTGATGTTTTCAGTAATAGTTTTAAAATATTGTTTTAATTGGTGTTTCTCACGTTCTAAAAATTTACTATCCTTAACAACATCTTGTGGGCCACTCTTAAATCGTTGGCCTGACCCACCTTTAGCACTAAAATGTTCTACTTCAGATTGTAAAGTTGAAAAGCTTTCTTTACCATTGTCTATAGTTACAACATGTGCTTTATCCTTGTCTATCCAAACTCCTGTGTACTTCATAATCTTAATTTTTTAATTTCTAAGGTCGTGCATAGCTAAAATGGGGACATTTAAGTGAAATGAAATTTCTTTCACTAATGGGCTGGTAAGTATGCTGCCAAAAAATTTATGTTTTTTGTTTATAAAGGCCACCATATCGCTTTCCCTACTTTCTACAAAGACATTGATGGCTGCTATCACAGAATGATGAGATAGGGTATGACGCTTAAAGTTTGTGTCTTCCAGTATCTCTTCAAGAAGCGCTTTGTTATCTTTTTGATTGTCGTCTAATTCATCCGCTTCCTTAACGTGTAGAACAATGATTGAGGCCTTGGATTTTTTTGCAATATCTTTTAGGTATACCAACTCTCTTTTTTTGAAGGGTACTTCAAATCCTGTCGGAAATACAATCTCTTTTGGTAATTGTATTTGGGCCTTAAGCGGAACCACAATAACGGGACAATGGCGTACTTTTTCCATGACATATATGGCTGTACTACCAAAAGCAGTGGCACTAGAATGTGTTTGGCCCTTGGTGCCCATAACAATCATGTCTATGTCTTTTTTATCCACGATGTCTTTAATGGCATCAATAGTGTTGTTAAAGGCAGAAATGGTTTTGAAATGATGTTTTGGATTGTTTTTCTTAGTGAGAACTAACTTGTCTAAAATTTTAGCCAGACCATCTTCTGAATGCCATTTTTTAGACTCATATATATCGTTTCCAGATTGTGGATTCATTAAACTTTCCACAATATTTTCAGTAGCCGAGAATACATTGAGAATGTAAAAATCGGTTGGCTCGTTTTTATAAAGCTCGGTAGCATAATCTATCGCATGCCAAGCATTATCCGAAAAATCTGTTGGTAATAATATCTTATGCCTCATGATTGTATGTTTTAATTTGGTATTTATTGCGTCAACTGCCTCTTATGCCGAAGACGGAATGACAAAGAATGGTATGGTGGCATGAAAGCCTATATTCTTTATCACCGATTCGTTTATAATACTTTCTAAAAAGCTATGCTCATAGTTAATCATGACTAAAATGTCTATGCTGAGTTCTTCAATGAAATCAATGATGGCCTTTTCTTTCTTCGTATAGTCTGGCATCCAATGAAAACTATGCGGACACTCTTCTAAGTAAACCTTTAGCATGGCTAAGTTGTAGTCTTGTTGATGACTAAGGTTTTGCTCTTCGTTTATATGTAATATCCTAATCTTGGAATCGTAAAGCTTTGCAAGGTTTTTTAGTGGTAGTAATTCTTCACCATAAAACCGATTAAAATCTGTTGGGAATGCAATTTGTTTTGGGATTTCAAAATCACACTCGTTAGGTATTAAAAGAATTGGACACGCCTTAACGTGCTTTATGATATTAACGGCATTACTGCCCATAAAAACCTCTTTGGCACCTGTAGCACCTTTTGTGCCCATAACAACCAGATCTATATTGTACTTCTTTACAGCCAACTCAATGGCATCATCCATGGTATCGACACTCAGTAGGATGTCGAAATAATGGTTGGGGTTGTCGTTGGCGCTTTCGGCCATATCCTTTAGTTCCAATAACTCTTGCTTTGCATTTTCTGCCATTGTTCTCAACAATTTGTTTGAAAGGTTGGACATTGTAGAGACTTTTATTTTGTACGAGTGTAGAAAATAGAATGTACATTCTTCTTTATCATAAAGCTTTAGTGCATATACGGTTGCACACCAGGCATTATCTGAAAAGTCTGTTGGTAGGAGAATTTTTTTCATGGCAAATAGCTTTGATTCTTCAGCAAAAGTTACCACTAACTTTTACATTTTGAAATGATATCAATCAGTATTATTCTTATTTATGACGGGATAACCATAAAGGGCACATTAAGATGAAAACCTATGTGTTTTATGTTTGATTTGAAGAACAAGTTTTCAAAAAATGAATGCTTATTGTTAATCATCACCAAGAGGTTTATCCTTGTTTTTATCTGAAATTCCGCAATGGCATCAGGTATGTTCTGGTTTTTAATACTGTGGAATAAATGTGCGATTCCTTTAAATTTATCCTCTAAAATTTGCTTGTTTTCTTCTTGTCTTTTGGATAGGCCTTCACCATAATGCACATGCATGATATTGATGCGTATATTATAGAGTTCGGCAATATCTAACAACGGTTTTAGATGATGATCCTTAAATTCTAAATCATAATCTGAAGGAAATAATAGGTCGTGTGGTTTTTCGAACGTAAAACCACCAGGTATGGCAATTACAGGACATTTAGCATGATTAAGGACGTGCATAGTATTGGAGCCAAATAAAATTTCCTGTACACCAGAAGCGCCTTTTGTACCCATAATTATAAGATCCATCACATTGCCATCATACAATTGGTCGATTTCACCTGTTAACGTATTGAAGGCTGAAATCGTTGTGAATTGATGCATTGGGTTGGGAAACTCAGTTTCTATTTTTTTTACGAGATTTTGAAGTCGGGTTTTACTGGTTTCCTTAACCGCCTCCATCACTTGAAACTGAGGCTCGCTAGACTGCATATACTCTACCTGATAGAGGATGGGTGTGTAGGTGTTGAGCAAAATAAAATTGCACTTTTCATTTTTATATAGTTGTAATGCGTATTTGATAGCATTCCATGCGTTCTCCGAAAAATCTGTTGGTAACAATATCTTTTTCATGATGATAGATTTTAATGGTTAATAGCGTCTTATGTTTTGCAGTGCCAAAAATGGGATGTCTATACGTAGGGTTATGTCGTCTATTTTAGATTTAAAGAATATATTCTCAAAAAATGAATGTCTGGTGTTGACCATAACCAACATATCTACATCATTTTCATCTATATAATTGCATATGGCATCTGTGATATCTGAACTGTCTACGGTTATGAAATTGAGTTCATTTTTGCACAATTCGTCCTTAACAAAGCTTTGGTTTTGTTGTTGTCTCATGGATAGTCTTTCACTTTTCGAAACGTACAACATATCAATAATGGCACGATAAGGTGCAGCGAGTTCACATAATAATTTGAGTTCTCTTCTTTTGTAAGGTATGAGATAATTGGTAGGGAAGAGAATATGCCTTGGCTGAATACCTTTATAATGCTCAGGTATGGCTAACACCGGACACTGAACATACCTTAACACTTGTAAGGTATGACTGCCAAAAGTGAGTTTTTTATCATTTGTATTACCACGCGTTCCCATAACGATAACGTCTATATTTTCTTCATCTACAATTTTATCGGCTTCATCCACGAGCATATTATTGGCCGAAATAATAGAGTAGCTATGTCTTGGGTTTGGAGATACCGTTTTAATTTCCTTTAAGACATTTTCTAAGTTTGAAATTGAATTATCTGCGACTTCTTGAGTCACTTTTACCAAGGTTTCTTGCTTGATGCGTTCTTCATCTTCAAATATCTCATCTTGGTATGCGTGCATTATAAAAAAGCGACTTTTGTCGTATTTAAACAACTCAGTAGCATATTTTAAAGCATTCATGGCGTTGGCAGAAAAGTCTGTTGGAATTAAAATATTTCTCATGGTAAATACATTTATAACTTATTAAAGCTATGATATTTACCGTCGTTTAACAATGATATTTATCATGCTAATAATATCAGAATGCACAAGATGATATAGGTATATAAAAAAGAAACAGGAAGCTTAAACTTCCTGTTTCCTTAAAGTGTTTAATTCAATAATTCACCTCTTAATCTGAAAACCCACAAAATTCTTTGAAATCAAAGAATTAAAAACGGATTGCTTTAACTCAACCAAAGCATTAAACACTTTTCGCAATCATAAACTCTTAACGTTATATGAATGTTTGACAAATTATTACAACTACTCATAATAACGGCATTAAGGTAATTATCGTGTGTGTTTTATGAAATGACCAATATCAGTTTTGTTGTGATTTTAAAAACAAAAAAAGCCAGAGATGGCTCTGGCTTTTTTCGTGATTAATAGCACATGATATTAATGATGTATTAGCTGTTATAATATCATGTATCAAACATAAATAACCCTTTGCTTTTAAAAAATGATAAATATCACTTTTCTCTAATAGGGTATAATTTGATATGCGGTATTTAGTAAAAAGAGACCAATTAGAAATAACAGTATATATATGAGCTGAACCATTTTTACATTGGTTAAAATTAACCATGAAACTGTTTTGTTAGGGAAAATAAAGAGCGCCAAACCAGAGAATAAAAACGACCAGCCAATTAAAGTTATGACTAGCTTGTAATTTAATTCCCAAATGTTATGTAAAATAATAGTGGTAAGGCCTAACGTAATACAAAGAAAGGCTCCGAGGATTAAAAACTTTTCGTCCTTTAAATTATTAAAAATCTGTTTAATGCGTTTTGGATTAAAGCTAAGAACAAAAAAGAAAATGATAAGGTACCATCCCCAAAATTTTGTAAAGAATAATGAATTTTCCATGGTTTTTAATTTTTTTCGTGTAATACTAATAGTGGTTTGTCTGTGTGATAACTAATTTTTTCAACTCTACTATGAAAAAATAGTTGTTGAAAATAATTGAGGTTCTTGGCTACCATACAGATTAGGTCAATGGCTCTATCCTCCACAAAATGCTGTACGGCATCTTCTAATTTTTCATCATTTAGGTGATGGAAACTGCTCTTAACATTAGAGAAATAATCTTTGAGCAATGCAAGGTTTTCATTTGAAACCCTATTTAAATTTTCATTGTTTTTAGAATTATGGAGTATGCTTACGGTGCTCTCATAATCTTGAATAATTCCAATTAATGGTTGTAATACCTCTATATTGTAATTTAAGTTTAAGTCTGTGGGGAATGCAATATTTTTTACAGGACTGAATTTACTGTTTTCTGGTACCGCAAGTGTATTACATTTAACTTTGGTAATAACATCGGCCGTATTGGTGCCTAGAATAAATTCTGTTATACCTGATGCACCTTTGGTGCCCATAACAATAAAATCAATTAGTCTCTCTTTAACAATATTTCTGATAGTATCAATAAAAAAGCCTGTTTCTGATAGCACAAAGAATCTGTGCATAACTCTATTTGGTCCTAATTTAGAAATACGTTTCATAAGTCTACGTAGCTTATACTTGGTATCATCCGCATAAGTATAATCATAATGATAAGTTCCAAAGGATAATGATTCGTCTACAGGTATATACTGGTTTAAGTTGTTAACATGCAACAGATAAAAATGGCATTCTGTGGATTTGAAAAAGTGAATGGCATATTGAATGGCATTCCATGAATTTTCTGAAAAATCTGTTGGTAAAAGCACATTTTTCATGATATTAATAATTTAATATCCTAAATGTATAGGCTAATAACGACTTATAAAATGATGAGAATCATTTTAGCCTTTTGTTTTAATTTATTTGTTTTAGCCCTTCGATATCAAGCACAACAATATTTCTGCCTTCAGACTTAATTAAACCCTGGTTTTTAAAATTGGTTAAAGTGCGAATAAAAGTTTCTGTTGCTATACCTGCTACACTTGCAAGGTCATTTCTTGATATTTTTATAGGGTCTTTAGGTCTGCGATTAATTTTTTCTGCAAACTCTAGAATTGTTGTTGCCGTTTTTTTGTTTACAGAACTGTAGGCCATTTCTAAAAGTTGATCCTTAATATGTGATAAATCATCCGTGAGATGATCGATTAACGCAATAGCAAGTTTGTTGTTGTTTTTTAAGATATCGGATAGTTGTAATATGGATAGACCAACTAACACTGTATCTTTTAATGCAGTTGCCGTTTCTTTATGAGGTAGGTTATGGGTAAAGGATGTATAGCCAAATAAATCGTCTTCCTTATAAAGGCTTGTAGCTAATTCTTTTCCGCTACTATCTAATTTATGACACTTAACAGCACCTTTGGTGATGAGATAAATAAAATTGGAATGATCTCCCTCCCTGTAAATAATATCATCCTTACTAAACTTAAATTCTTCGCCGTAATCGTCGAAGAAATTTTTTAAATCATTCAGATTGATTAACTCATCTCGTTCTGAGTAATTGTTAACATTATTTTCTTCTTTTTCTTTTAAAATACGGACTTTGGCCAACCTGCTTCTAATGGCACTTATAAGTTCATCTTCTGTAAACGGTTTTGTTATGTAATCATCTGCACCAAGGTTCATTCCTTTTCTTACATCTTGATGTTCGGTTTTAGCAGACAAGAAAATAAAAGGGATATGTTTTGTTCTATCATTTTTTGTCACCTCTTTTAAAACTTCGTAACCATTTAATTCTGGCATCATTATATCACAAACAATAATATCAGGGTTATTTATATTTATGGATTTTAAACCTAATTTTCCGTTTGGTGCAGTAATGACATCAAAATCTGACAGCTCTAAAAGTTCGGCAGTATTTTCTCTTAAAACCTTATCATCTTCTATGAGTAAAACTTTAGTCATGTTTTGCGCTATTTGGTATTTGAAGTGTAACCAGTGTTCCCTGGTTTTCTACACTATCAATTTTTATTTGTCCACCTAGATTTTCTAGGTGTGTTTTTACAATGTTTAGTCCTATTCCAGTTCCAGGTCTATTTAGTACATTTTCAGCACGATAGTATCGTGCAAAAATATTTGGTATATCTTTTTTTGGTATCCCTATGCCATGGTCTTCAATTTCGAAAACGGTATTATTGGAGTTTTGCTCAATTCTAATATCGATTTCTGATTGTTCACCAGAATATTTTACGGCGTTTTGAAGAACATTGTATAAGATAATTTCAATGATTCTCTCGTCCTGATACATGGATATACCATCAATGTCATTAGGGTAATTGATGCGTTGCCCTTCCTTTAGAAGCATATT
Source organism: Winogradskyella aquimaris (assembly GCF_042676105.1). Taxonomy (NCBI): domain Bacteria; kingdom Pseudomonadati; phylum Bacteroidota; class Flavobacteriia; order Flavobacteriales; family Flavobacteriaceae; genus Winogradskyella; species Winogradskyella aquimaris. The sequence goes on from NZ_JBHTJQ010000002.1 coordinate 375,281, forward strand.
AGAATTATAAACTACTTCATTGATTATTTTACTTAATCTAAAGTCTGAAAATGAATAGTTATATGTTCCTGTTTCTAATCTTTCAATTGATAAAAAATCATTTAATATAGCGTTGAGGTAATTTACTTTATCTTTTAAGGTGGCTAAATGCTTATCGCGTTTTGGTTGCTCTTCTGTAAGTTTATACTTTTCTAAAAGTATTAGAGATGTAGCAATACCGCTTAAAGGGGTTTTAAATTCGTGTGAAACCAAAGATAAAAACTTTGTTTTAAGCTCATTAAGTTCCTTTTCTTTGTTTAATGCTTCCTGTAATTGTAAGGTTCTTTCTTGTACTGTTTTCTCAAGCTTTGTAGTATAGTTTTTTTGATCGGTAATATCTGCCACAATAGAAACCAGCACTTTTTTATCCTTTAAATAAGAAAGTTGTAAATGCACTTTTACTGGATACGATGTGCCATCTTTTCTAATGTGTATGGTTTCAAATTCAACTTGGTCTTCTTGCTTTTTTAGTAGTTTGTTGATGTATTTTTTTCTAAACGTAGCCTCATCAATATTTGATTTTAAGTCCAATGGAGTCATAGATTTCAATTCTTCAATGGTGTAACCGATGTTGTTTAAAGCTCCTCTATTGATATTAATGAATTTTAGGGTCTCAGCGTCAAAGACATAAATTTCGTTTAGGGACTCATTAAAAATTGTTGCTAAATGGTGTTTTTCTTCTTGAGCTCTAATGCGTTCGGTTACATCATTTTGTACGCCAATAAAATGGGTTACGATGCCTCTTCTATTGGTTATTGGAGTAATATATAAATCATTGTAAAAGAGTGTTCCGTCCTTTTTGTAATTTCTTAGAGTAGCTAGGCAACCTTCACCGTTTTTAATGGCTTTTCTAATTTTAGCGAGTTCCTTTTGGTTTCTGTCATCACCTTGAAGAAATCTACAATTCTTATTTAAAATCTCACCTTTAGTATACCCAGTAAGTTTTTCAAAAGCCGAATTGTGATAAATGATTGGGTTATCTGGTTTTAGGGCGTCGGTTATTACAATGCCATTATTTGCAGAATCCAAGGCTTTTGTTCTAAGCATAAAGTTAAATTCGCTCTCCTTTTGCTTAGAAATGTCCTTAACCAAAGCCATAACATAGGTCTTATCATAAATATTGTAGGGGTTTAGTTGTACTTCAATAGGTATAATACTACCATCTTTCTTTAATCCATAAACATCTGTAGTTTTAGCCATTTTGCTGCGCTTATACTCCTCAATAAAACGCTCAACATTTTTACCGTGGCCTTTGCGGAATTTAGTAGGTATAAGCACCTCAATAGACTTACCTTTAATTTCAGTTTTATCATATCCAAAAATCGTTTCAGCAATACCATTCACTTCCATGATATGTTGCTTTTCGTCAACTATAATCACAGCTTCAGATAGGGCTTCTAAAAGAATATTGAATATTTCTTGGTCTTGATTAATCATGGCTGAAAAAGGTGGTTAGTACCTCTTATAAAGATACGCATTAAAAAGGGATTATTTTATGATAATGATCAATATCATTCTTTATTTCTGCGTAATTAAATACCTTGAGACTATCATAATTCAATACTGATGACTAGGACTTTATTAATACATTTAGCACATTTGTTTTATGCCATTTCAAAAGTTGATGGAAACTTGGCTTTTGACGAGTACACAACATTATCAGAAAGTCTTAAAAATCGTTGGCATCATCTTACGGATGCTCAACTAGAGGTTGTAAAAAATCAGTTCAATACACTGCAGAGAAACAATATAAGTTCCAAAGAAAGCTTTTCCACGTTTATTGAGTTTGCGCATCAAAACCCAAATCTATTTACTGAAGAATTAAAGACAATAATACTTAAGACTGCGAATGATATTGCTTATGCATTTGCCAAGATCAATAAATCTGAGTTAAATTTAATGGTCAATTTGAGTCTTGAGTTTAAGAAACTTTCAATATAATTCGTACAGCTCTAAGCACTAAGAGTGACCAATATCATTTTATAATACCTTTCTGAAAGTTAGCTTTATAGAGTTAATCTTTAAAGCAAATAATCATGAAAAAAATGTTAGTATTATTGGTTGTTTTTATGATATTACCCTTATCGGCATTATCACAAAACATAAAAAACATAGATTTTGTGTCACCGTTTTATGATGGACTAGCGGCTATTGAAAAAGACGGTGAATGGGCTTTTATTGATGAATCTGGAACTATAATTATTGATTATAGAAACGATGTAGTTTTAAACCGCTTTGGTGATGATAGCTATCCTGTTTTTAATTCAGGCAGATGTCTTATAGTCAAAAAAGAAAAAGGGATTTCTTACTTTGGGTTTATTGATAAAGAAGGTAAAACGGTTATTGAACCTCAATTTTTAAATGCTACAAGCTTCAATAATGAAATGGCCATCGTTTTACAATTGCATGAAAATGTTTTAGGCGAAAATGACCTATTAGATAAGAGGGTGATTGAATATACGTATACTAAAAATGTTATTAACACTAATGGTGAAGCCATAATGTATCTCTCAGAAAAGCCAAGTCACGTTACCTTGTCTAAAGACTACCTTAGAGTTCCTCCTGAGATAGGCGCAAAGTTTATATCTAATAAACTTATAGCTATTAAAACCGATAGTGGTAAATGGATGATAAGACGAATCGATGAGTCAAATCAATAAATATGGCTACAACCCTTTAATCCGAATTCCTTCTGTATGGCTCTTATTGGTATTAATTGTTTCAAACTCGTGTCAAAACAAAAGAGAAGCAATTCAGCCGGAGTACAGAGAACTTACAGAATCGGTATATGCTTCTGTTATTGTTCAGCCAGATAGCTTATATCAAGTCTATGCCATTGTTTCAGGTATTTTGGATAAGAATCTTATTGAGGAAGGCGATCCTGTTGTAAAAGGACAAAATATTATACAGGTCATTAATAATACTCCCAAGCTTAATACCGAAAATGCAAAGCTCCAACTGCAGTTAGCGCAAGAAAACTATAGTGGTAGAGCGGCAATTCTTAATAGTATTGAGGATGAGATTTTGTCTGCTACTTTAAAATATAAGAATGACTCCACAACGTTTTTTAGACAAAAAAACCTTTGGAATCAACAAATCGGTTCTAAAGCAGAGTATGATGCCAAGAAGTTAAATTATGAATTGTCAAAAAATAATCTTCAGTTAATACGAAGTAGATACCAACGCACACAAAGTGAATTGCTTACTGCCCTTAAGCAAGCAAAAAATAATTTGGCTACAACTCAAATTGCCAGTGAAGATTTTACCATTAGCAGTAAGATAAATGGTAACGTATATGCCTTATATAAAGAGCCTGGTGAAATCGTTAATACGATGGAACCTCTGGCAACCTTGGGCAGTAAAAATCGTTTTATCATTGAAATGCTTGTAGATGAGGTAGATATTGTAAAGGTCAATGTTAATCAGCTTGTTATAATCACTTTAGATGCTTATGGAGACCAAGTTTTTAAAGGAAGGGTATATCGTATTTTGCCAAAAAAAGATGAGCAGAACCAAACGTTTACCGTAGAGGCGCTTTTTGACCATCAACCCACCAAATTATATCCAGGCCTATCTGGTGAGGCTAATATTATTATAGCTAAAAAAGATAGCGTACTTACGTTGCCAATATCTTATGTTAGAAATAACCAAGTCGAAACAGAAAGTGGTATAAAAGACGTTGAAACAGGTATGCAAAACATGGAGTTTGTAGAAATTATTTCAGGTATAAATGCCAATACTAAAGTTTATGAACCTGATGAATTATGAATTGGTCAATCATACTAAATATAGCCAAAACCCACTTGATCACAAAGCTAAAGCAAACATCAACAGCAGCCTTGGGAGTTACCTTTGGCATTGGTTCTTACATTACGCTTGTTTGTTTTATGACGGGATTAAATGCTATGCTAGATGATCTTATCCTTAATCAGACACCACATATCCATATTTATAACGAGATAGAGCCTTCCAAAAAACAGCCCATTTCATTATACCAAACGGTTGAAAACAGTTTTAATGTGGTCTACTCCATAAAGCCAAAATTAACACAGAAGAAAATACATAACGCAATCCCTATTATTAACTATCTAGAACAACAAGATGATGTTAAAGGTGCATTGCCTCAAGTTAAAACTCAAATATTTTATATCGCTGGTTCTATTGAATTGGGTGGCAATATTACAGGTATAAAAGCATTAGGTGAAGCCAATTTTTTTAATCTTAATGACTATTTAGTAGACGGTTCTGCTAAAGATTTAGAAATAACGGACAATGGTATTTTACTTGGTATAGGAATAGCCAAAAAAATGGCCTTAAAGGTTGGGGACCGAATACAGGTAAAGCCCATTACAGGTGAAATATTCCCACTTAAAATTGTTGGATTTTATCAAAGTGGTATTACGGATTTAGATAATATTCAAAGTTTTGCTAGTATCAAAACGGTTCAGAAGTTATTAGGTAAGGCTGAAAATTATATAACAGATATTAATGTTAAACTTAATGATATCAGTGTTGCAGAATCAATGGCAAAACAAATAGAATCTCAATTTAAACTTAGGGCAATTGACATAAAAACAGCCAATGCACAATTTGAAACCGGCACCAATGTTAGAAATCTAATAACTTATGCGGTATCTATTACACTTTTAATTGTAGCTGGCTTTGGAATCTATAATATTTTGAATATGCTCATTTACGAGAAGATGAATGACATTGCAATTCTTAAAGCTACAGGATTTTCTGGCAGAGATGTTAAGGCTATTTTTATGAGTCAGGCTATGATTATAGGTTTTGTAGGTGGTGCTTTAGGATTGTTAATCGGTTATGGTTTGGCCAAATTAATCTCAACTATTTCATTTCAAACAGAGGCCTTGCCAACGGTAGAAACTTATCCTATAAACATGAATCCTGTGTTTTTTGTAATCGGGTTTTCCTTTGCCATGTTATCGACTTTTTTAGCGGGTTATTTACCATCCAAAAAAGCAGGGAAAATCGATCCCGTAAAAATCATTAGAGGGCAATAACATGAGTATCCTTGAAGCTAAACATATAGATAAATATTTTAAGAAGCCTGTGCTCTTTCATGTGCTAAAGGACATCAATTTTAGCATCAAGAAGGGGGAGTTTGTATCTATAATGGGCAAATCGGGTTGCGGCAAGTCTACGCTGCTTTATATTCTTTCTACCATGGACACAGATTACGAGGGCGAACTATGGTTAAATGATGAATTAATCACAGGTAAAAGTAGGGAGTTTTTGTCTTATGTAAGAAATAAGCATATCGGTTTTGTCTTTCAATTTCATTATTTATTGCCTGAGTTTTCTGTTTTGGAAAACGTCATGCTTCCAGCAAAAAAGCTTGCAGAAAAGTCACTTAAAGCTATTGAGCAAGATGCTCTTGAAAAGTTGAGCATACTAAACATTGAGCATCTCGCAAAGAAAAGAGCAGCTCGTATTTCTGGTGGTGAAAAACAACGTGTTGCCATTGCTAGGGCTTTAATAAATAATCCGTCTATAATTATGGGAGACGAACCAACAGGTAATTTAGATAGTCATAATGCTAAAAATGTGTTTGACATCTTCAAAAAATTAAGCCAAACAAACGATTTGTCATTACTCGTTGTTACACATGATGAGGATTTCGCAAATAAAACAGATCGAATTATTCAGATGGAAGACGGCAAAATCCTATCCTAAATTAGGGATTTAGTTTTTAAATGATTGATTCTTTATTATTTAAGATTACCAACGCTTAAAGTAAAAAATGTTTTGCAGAAGGACGTGAAGTATAAACTAAGCTGATAATAATCATTTTAAAAAGGACATTTGCTTTTTAAATTAGTACATATTCGACTAAATGTGCTACTATGAAAATTTTTGTCAAACTACTTATGGCCTTTTTAATTCTAGTATTAACTACCATTATTTTATTGTAAGTTGTTAATATAAAAGACTAAAAAGCAACATGAAATATATATTTAGCTTCGTTTTGGTAATACATGCTTGTATCCACTTAATGGGTTTTGCAAAAGCTTTTTATGTGACAGATGTTAAGCAACAAGTATTAGGTATTTCAAAACCCATTGGATTATTGTGGCTGATTGCTTTTGTACTTTTCACGGTTTCGTTAGTTCTATACATAACCAATAAAAAGTGGTTTTATATTGCTTTTTTAGCAATTATACTTTCTCAAATTTTAATAATTATGGCTTGGCAAGATGCCAAGTTTGGAACGGTAGCTAACATCATAATTCTTATGGTCAGTCTTTCTGCTTTTGGACACCATCAGTTTCAGAATATGGTAAATAACGAGATTGTAAACCTTTTGGATAAAAACAAAATACAAGATGCTAAAATCATAACTCAAAATGATCTTGAAACGCTTCCACAGATTGTTGGAAAATGGTTGAAGATTTCTGGTGTCTTGGGGCGTGAGAAAACCGAAACGGTGTATTTAGAACAAAAAGGGCTAATGAAGACAGCACCTAACAGTAAGTGGATGAGTTTTGAGGCCAAGCAATATTTTAATATCAAAACTGCTTCTTTTTTATGGAGTGTGACTGTAAATGCCATGCCAATGATTAACATGGTTGGACGAGATAAACTTGTAGATGGAGAAGGGGAAATGCTCATTAAACTTACAGGTTTAATTCCTGTTGTCAATGAAAAAGAGAATCTAAAAATTAACTCTGGGGCAATGATTCGACTTTTAAGTGAAATGTGTTGGTTTCCATCTGCTGCTGTAAGTGATTATATCTCTTGGCAAGAGCTTGATAATAATAGAGCTAAAGCTACACTTGCTTGGAATGATGAATCTGTTTCAGGTGTATTTTCTTTCACTGAAGAAGGCGATTTGCTATCGTTTGAAGCTGATCGTTATTATGGTGGTGGTGTTGATGCCAAGGAAGAAAAATGGTTCGTTCTGGTCGAAGATTATAAAACATTTCATGGGATAAAAATCCCAAACAAAAGTAAGGTTATCTGGAAATTTGAAACAGGTGACTTTTATTGGTTGAACGTAGAGATTACAGACATAAAATTTAATATTAAATAGTTTTAATAACCTATTTTATTTTTTGTATTTGGTATTTCCCATTTAATCATTTCTTTTAAAAACTCATCTACTTTTTCTATTATAATCTTTTCTGTGATGTGTTCTGGATTGTAGATTTCTAACTCAACACTACTGTTTTCTGCAGGTATTTGTTCTATGTATGGAAATAAAATAAATGTGTGCACGTCGCCACTATATGATTGAGAGAATACCAATGCACCACCTTGTATAAATTGATAGGTAGGTATCTGATTGGTTCGGTCCATGAGTTCTTTGGGAAAAGAATCAAAGGTAATGTTAACAGCTTCGTTAGTTCCAATCCAATTTAATTCTTGTACTTTCCATCCAATAGCATAAGTTTTACAAACATTTTTTAATGTTTTGCTAATTAAATCTTTGGTTTTTGTTTGCCAAATAGTCTTCTTATCTACAACTGTTTTTATAGAAGTCTTATAATCATTGATGCGTTCTTCTAGGTGTTCTATTTTCATGACTTAATCATTTATTATCAGTACTTTCTTTGGCCGCTTTCTTTTCTTGTCGTTCTAATCTTCTAAAATAACCACGGGTTAAGAAATTATGCTTCAAGGCTTCCATATTTTCATTAAACTTTTCGGTGCCTTCATTAATATTTTTAATTGTAGATTTTAGATCGTTAACTAGGGTCGTGTCTTTAACAAGATAATTGTAGGTTCCATCGCTAGAATGCAAATCGTTTACAACCGTATTTATGTTGTTTAAAATTGAATTGATTTCGTTGCTGGATGTCTCCAGGTTAGTTACAACATTTTTTAATTGTTTTCCAGAAACGGTATCATTTAGTACCATTCCTAATATAGACTCATCATCCGTTTTTAAAGAAGCGACAATATCCGTTAGCTCATTAATAGCTCTTGTAGCACCTTTACTAGCCGTTTTAAGATTATAGACAGATTCTTTTAAATCTTGTGCCATGTCGGTATCATTTAATAAAAGCCCAATGGTGCCTTCACCTTCCAACATTTCATTGGTGATTTTTAGTAAATCAACCGTCAATAAGGCAGCGTTCTCTGAGCCAACACTCAAAGTGCTAAGAATATCATCAGCGCCAATCTTACTGAAAGACTCAATAGTGTCACCGTTTTTTATTATGGCTGCAGTACCCTTTCCTGGTACAATATTTACAATCATGTTGCCTACCAACCCATCAGAACCAATGGTCGCAATAGCGTCCTTTTTAATATGCATTATAATTTTCTCATCTATATTCATATCCACTTTTATGGTAGAGTCATTAACCATAGTTATAGCTTTTACGGTCCCAATATCAATACCAGCATATCTGACATTGTTGCCATTTTGCAAACCATTTACATTTTGAAAGTATGAACTTATTGTAAATGTTTTTTTAAACATATCTCTTCCTTGACCAATCATATAAACAGCTATAACAAATAAGATGGTGCTAATAATAACAAATATGCCTAATCTTGTTTTTTGTGATGCTGACTTTTTCATCTCTTTGAGTTTTTAAAGAACCTACGGTTCTATAATTTATTAATTTTTAGCCGTGATGGTTGCTTGCTAATGACCTATACAGATTTCATAATTCTTGTTTAAAAAATGCTTTAATTTTTGGATCTTCAGATGCCGAAAGCTCTTTGTAAGTGCCCTCAGCATAGTCTATACCATCTATGAGTAAAATCATCCTATCAGAAATGACTCTTGCACAATCTACATCATGGGTAATAATGAGTGATGAGGTGTTATATTTTTTCTGAATGTTTTGCATTAAAATAATGATTTCTTTAGCTGTAATAGGGTCTAATCCACTTGTAGGTTCATCATACAGTATAATTTTTGGCTGAAGAATTAACGTTCTAGCCAAAGCCACACGTCGTTTCATTCCGCCAGATAATTCAGAAGGCATTAAATCTATAGCGTTAGCCAATCCCACATTCTCCAATGCTTCGATAACCAAACCCTCGGTATCCGTATCTTTTTTAAATTTTTTTGAATGGCGACGCAACGGAAACTCCAAGTTTTCACGAACACTCATAGAATCATACAGGGCGCTGCCTTGAAACAAAAAACCGATGTCTGCTCTTAAAATATCAAGGGCTTCTCTATCTAGTTTAGTTATATCATTTTTCATCACGGTTATGGTACCTTTATCAGCTTCCATAAGGCCAACCAAACATTTTATCATCACAGACTTGCCCGTTCCTGATTTGCCCATGATAACCAAGTTTTCACCTTGATATAGCTCTAAGTTAAAGCCATTCAATACATGATTATCACCAAAGCTTTTGTGTAAATCTTTGATTTTTAAAACCACCTCTTTTTTAGATATGTCTGAATTTTTATTCATAAATCATAAAATATATCAGCTACAAAAACGGCTATAAAATCTATTATAAATAGTAAAAGCGATGTAAATACAACAGCAGAATTTGCAGCTTTACCAACTCCTGCAGTGCCTTTTGTACTGTAATAACCCTTGTAACAACCAACAATACCTATGGCTAAGCCAAAAAAGAATGTTTTGATCGTTGCAGGAACAATATCACCAAACTCCAATGAATTAAAAACTTGATTAAAGTAAAGCGTAAAAGACACGTTGCCTTTTACATTCTCAACCAGAAAGGATCCTAATAGGGCCAAGGCATCTCCAAAAATAACAAGCAATGGAAGCATTAGAGTTACTGCTAGCACCCTGGTTACTACCAAATACTTAAATGGGTTTGTGCCCGAAACCTCCATAGCATCAATCTGCTCAGTAACGCGCATAGAACCCAATTCTGCTCCAATACCAGAACCTATACGTCCAGCGCAAACCAGTGCTGTAATAATTGGCCCTATCTCTCTTACAATAGAAATACCAACCATCGAAGGCATCCAGGATACCGCACCAAACTCCATTAAAGTTGGTCTGGTTTGAAGCGTTAAAACTAAACCAATTATAAACCCTGTAATTCCTACCAATAACAGGGAGCGATTTCCCATATTGTAACATTGTCGGAGTAATTCTTTGAATTCAAATGGTGGTTTAAGAACTTCCTTAAAATATCGATTGGTAAAATAAGCGAGGTCTCCAATCTCCATGAAAAAGGATTTCAATTGATTATTTATGGAAGTAAGATTTTCCATAGAACATTAATCGTTTTAGTAACACCAGAGGCGCTATCCTGTTAACTCGTTTTCATTTGTCTTATCGTTTTCCCAGCAGTCTAAATTATAAATGGTGGTTTCGGCAATATTGGTTAAGGCTTCATGAGTTAAAAATGCTTGATGTCCTGTAACCAACACATTTGGCATAGCAATGAGCCTTATGAGCACATCGTCATCTGGGATATCATGTGATAAATCTTTAAAAAATATATCTTTTTCGTGTTCATAAACATCCATGCCATAGGCAGTAATTTTTTTATTTACCAAAGCTTTAACTAAGTCCTCTGAGTTAACCACGGCACCACGTGCTGTATTTATAAGATATGCACTTTCTTTCATTACATCAAATAAATCCTCATGGATTAAGTGATGTGTTTCACTATTTAAAGGAACGTGCAGTGAGATGATATCTGACTGTTCGCACAAACTTTCTAGCGATACATAGTTTAGATTATAGCGTTCCTTTAATTGATTATTTTCTTCGATGTCGTTTCCAAGTAAATTACATCCAAAACCGTGCATTATTTTGGCCATAACAGACCCAATTTTACCAGTGCCAACAATGCCTATCGTTTTACCATTGAGGTCAAAGCCTGTAAGATGGTTTAAATCAAAATTAAAGTGTTTTATATTATTGTTAGCTTCAATAAGTTTTCGATTTAAAGCTAAAAGTAGTGTCACGGCATGTTCTGCAATGGCATTTGGAGAGTATGCTGGTACGTTGGCTACTTTAATACCTTCGCGTTCAGCAGCATTAAGATTTACGTTGTCATGGCCAACAGATCTTAAGCAAATGTACTTCACCCCAAAACCACGAAGCTTTTCTATAGTAATGAAACAGGCTTCATCAGCAGAGAAAATAGAAACGGCATCGTAACCAATAGCATTAATTGCCGTAGCGGAAGACAAGGCTTCCTTTGTAAAGGTTATAGAATGTTTGCCATGATTTGCATTTTCTAAATATGCTTTCTCAAAATCTCTAGTACTGTAAACGAGAACTCTCATAACTAAGGTTTTATATGGTTTATAATGTCACTGCCCAAGCAATCTATTGGTTATTACCCTTACTTTCTATGCAGGAATTACCATAAATGGCGTTTGTAAATGCATGGCGATTTTAGAAATTATGGGTTTGAAAAATAGATTTTCAAAAAACATGTGTTTATTGTTTATCATCACTAAAAGGTCAGTTTCATTATTTTTTTGATAATCGAAAATAACCTCAGTAATGTTGGTTTCTTCTAAAATGTTAAACTTGGTTTTAAAGTCTGCAAAATGGTCTTCAAGATATTTTTTGTGCTCGCGTTGCATAGAACTCAGTCCTAATAACGAAATATGGAGGACATCCATAGCGCTGCTGTGCAGGTTTAAAATTTTAAGTATGGGTTTTAAATGACGGCTTTTAAATTCGAGATTTAAATCTGTCGGGAAAAGTATATGATCAAGACCATTAAATTTGTAATCGTCTGGAACAGCTATAATAGGACAACAACGTTTATTGATAACTTGCGTGGTGTTACTTCCAAAAACTACCCGTTCAGAATCGGTTTCGCCTTTAGTGCCCATAACTATGATATCTATGTTAGAACTGGAAACAGTTTTGGAAATACGATCAGGTAAGAATCCCTTCACCACTTCAATTTCAAACTCTTGTTTATTACCGTGTTTACGCATTAATGTGAGTGCAAACTCGTAGAGTTTTTCTTTAGATTCTTGCTGGAGGATTTTATGTATGTCTTTTCCAATTAAGCCTTTTTCTATCTGATATTCATAAGAAAAAATGACTGGAGGATAACAATGTAAAAAGTGAAATTTACAGTTTTCGTTCTTAAATAATTCTAACGCATATGTAATGGCATTTTCAGAATTTTCGGAAAAATCGGTAGGTAATAAAATAGATAACATAACGACCAGACTTTAAGGTTCTTAGTATCTAAAGTTATTACTAAGATTTAAATTTTCCCATGATAATTATCAGCTAAACAACAAAACCCCTTGATAATTCAAGAGGTTTTGTTGTTGTACGCTCAATTGAGGTATTATATCTGTTTTTTCTCTATAATCTCTGTTTCTTTATTCTTAGGCTTTGTTTGTTCTGGCGGAATGATGTAGCGATAATTGTCATAAAAAAAGTTTTGTCTCATCGCCTCCATTTGCTTCATGATATCATCCATGTTTGAAAATCCTGGCATACCATTAGAAAAGAAATCGTCTTTAAAAATATCATCAGAAAAGAATTGTTTAAGTATGGAATCCTGCTCAGTGAAATTATTGAGGCCTGGTGCCTGCAACATTGAAAAACGTTTGTGCATCATAGTGCGCATACGATTAAAGATACTGTCACTCTCCATACCTTTAATACTACTGGAAGAAGACCAACTGTATATGGAATCATAACGGATGATGTTGCCGTTTTCATCTAATTCTTTATTGACTTTCCAATTTCCTTTAGGTTTGTTAATGGAGTCTTGTTGTGTTTTGTATTTTTCAGGACTCTTTGTTAAAGTATTTGAATCTTGTGCGTTGCAGCTTGTCGCTAAAATTGCGGCAAACAAAAAGAGCATTACTTTTTTCATTTTTTACAATTTTAAATTAGACATATACTTCTTTAAATTCAAAAAAAATGCCATTGTAGAAGCGACTTACATTTTGTCAGTATGTTTTATTTTTGTGGTTATGACAGATAATTTTGTTAATGAATTTTTTGGTATAGGCATACAAAATGGAAAAACTCCAGAAAATCTTGGTGTTTTATGGCGCTCAGCGCAAAATTTAGGAGCTAGTTTTATTTTCACAATAGGCAATCGTTATGCAAAACAGGCCTGTGATACTCATAATGCTGTGAAATCGATGCCTTATTTTCATTACGATACGTTTGAAGACTTCTATAATAACTTACCAAAAGGAGCACGGTTGGTTGGTGTAGAATTAACGGATGAAGCGGAAGATCTAGAAACGTTTCACCACCCAAGACGATGTGTATACCTGCTTGGTGCAGAAGACCATGGGCTATCCAAGGAAGCTAAGGAGAAAAGCCATTTTTTAGTTAAATTTAAATCGCAATTGAGTCTGAACGTGTCTGTAGCAGGTAGCATTGTGATGTACGATAGAGGAGTTGATAAGCCTAGATCGTAAGTTTTTATTTAAAACAAACCACTAATTTCACCACTGTCGCTAATGTCAATACCTTCCGATGCAGGATGAGCTGGCAATCCAGGCATACGCATAATTTCACCAGTAATAGGAATTAAAAATCCTGCGCCTGATGCGATTTCGATTTCACGTACCGTAATGATAAAATCCTTGGGTCTACCTAATAATTTAGGATTGTCTGATAATGACTTTTGAGTTTTTGCAACACAAATAGGAAGATCATCTAAGCCAAGTGCTTTAATTTGTTTTAACTGGCGTTTTGCATTGGAGTTATAATCAACGTGTTCGGCACCATAAATTTTTTGGGCAATGGTTTCAATTTTGGTTTCAATGTCCATATTCCAATCGTAGAGTGGTTTAAATTTCGCCTTATGGGATTCTGCCACCTCAATAACATGTTCAGCAAGTTTTAGTGCACCTTTGCCGCCTTTAGCCCAAACATCGGCAACGGCTACTCTGATATTTTTGATCTTAGCCAAGTCTTTTATGAGTTCAATTTCTTCCTTGGTGTCCGATTTAAACTTATTGATGGCAATGATTGGAGTGACTCCGAATTGCTTAATGTTTTCAAGATGTTTTTCCAGATTAGGAAGCCCTTGTCTTAAAGCATCGATATTAGGAACGTTTAAAGACTTTAAATCTGCACCTCCGTGGTATTTGAGCGCACGTATCGTTGTGGTTAATACGACTGCTTTTGGAGATATGTTGGCACTTTGACATTTAATATCAAAAAACTTCTCTGCTCCTAAATCAAAACCAAAACCAGCTTCGGTAACAGTGTAATCAGAAAAGGTCATGCCCATTAAAGTACCGATGACAGAGTTGGTGCCTTGAGCAATATTGGCAAATGGTCCACCATGAATGATGGCGGGATTCCCTTCAATAGTTTGTACCAAATTGGGTTTAATAGCATGCTTTAGTAAGGTGGCCATGGCTCCAGCGACTTTTAAATCTTTCGCATATATGGGCTGTTTCGAAAATGTGTAACCGATAAAGATATTTCCCAGTCGCTTTTTTAAATCGCTCAAGTCTTTTGAAATACACAGAATAGCCATAATTTCTGAAGCAGCAGTGATATCAAAACCAGTTTCCCTCGGAATACCTGAGGAAGTTCCGCCTAGTCCAACGATAATGCGTCTTAGTGCTCTATCGTTCATGTCTACAACGCGTTTCCAGGTAATTGTTCTTGGGTCTAAGCCAAGAGAATTGGTCTTGCTTTGAATGTTATTGTCTATAACAGCAGCCAAAAGATTATGTGCTTTTTCAATGGCTGAAAAGTCTCCTGTAAAATGCAGGTTAATGTCCTCTAGAGGTAAGACTTGTGAGTAGCCACCACCTGTAGCACCCCCTTTTATACCAAACACGGGGCCAAGTGAGGGCTCTCTTAAAACGACCGTTGTTTTTTTGTTTAATTGATTGAGTGCTTCAGATAATCCAATAGATATGGTGGTTTTACCCTCGCCAGCAGGTGTAGGTGAGATTGCAGAAACCAATATAAGATTGCTCTTCTTGGCTTTATTCCGATTGATAAAAGACAGCGGAATCTTGGCTTTGTCATTACCATACATTTCGATACTGTTTGGATCAACTCCAAACTTTTCTGCAATTTTGGTTATAGGGTTTAGTGTTACTTTTTTGGCTATCTGAAGATCGGTCATAACTTTTTTAATAAATTCATACAGATTCAAATTTAGGCCATTGAAATTAGATAAATGGTGATTTTTGTCATGTGATTAAATCTGGTTATCAATTCTAAAACTTATAAACTTAAAGGTTGTAACTTTGCCAAAACTTATATTCATGCACAAAGCTGGTTTTGTAAATATTATTGGTAATCCTAATGTGGGTAAGTCGACATTAATGAATGCCTTTGTTGGTGAAAAGCTATCCATCATAACCTCAAAAGCACAAACGACGAGACACCGTATTTTGGGAATCGTTAATGGTGAAGACTTTCAGATGATATTAAGTGACACACCAGGTATTATTAAACCAGCCTATGAGTTGCAATCCTCAATGATGGATTTTGTAAAATCGGCATTTGAAGATGCAGATGTCCTCGTTTACATGGTTGAAATAGGTGAGAAGGAACTTAAGGATGAGGCCTTTTTTAAGAAAATCACCAATTCTAAAATTCCTGTCCTGCTGTTATTGAATAAAATAGACAATTCAAACCAAGAGCAATTGGAAGCGCAAGCTGAGCTGTGGCAAAGCAAAGTGCCTAATGCTGAGTTTTATCCTATTTCGGCTTTAAATGGGTTTAATGTTAAAAATGTATTCCAAAGAATTATAGAGTTATTACCAGAATCGCCACCCTTTTATCCTAAAGATCAATTGACCGATAAGCCAGAGCGCTTTTTTGTTAATGAAGCCATTCGTGAAAAAATATTGATTCACTATAAGAAGGAGATTCCTTATTCGGTTGAGGTGGATACAGAAGAGTTTTTTGAAGAAGAAAAGATCATTAGAATCCGTTCTGTGATTATGGTAGAGCGCGATACCCAAAAAGGAATTATTATTGGGCATAAAGGTGCTGCTCTAAAGCGTGTGGGAGTAGAAGCTAGAAAAGACTTACAAAAGTTTTTTGGTAAGCAAATTCACTTAGAGTTGTATGTAAAGGTCAATAAAAATTGGAGAAGCAATCAAAATCAATTAAGGCGTTTTGGTTATAACCAAAAATAGTTTAATCTAATACTTTTGGTTTTTTAATTTAGGTTATTAAATGTTTCAAACAGTAAGTCTAAAACCTTTTTGCAATGCCCATACCAATAGAAATAGCATAGTTTCCATCAAACTTTTTGTCATAAAAAAGAGTTATAGGTACATCCCAATGATGTCCTAATTCTAGATCACGTTCCACACCTATTCTTACAAGTGGTTCTATTTCACCCTTTTCTGAGATAAAACCAGGACCCAAGACAAATTCCCAATGTTTAATCGGACTCTATAAAACATCTAAGGTCGCAACCAAAGGATATTCTCTTTCAATGTTAACATCATTTACAGTTGGGCTAACCTCTTTAGAAATGAGTTCCAAATCGCTAAAAACACCAATACCCCATTTTTCGTTAATCCAATATTCGTAATCCAAACCAAAAGTAGGTACAGATAGTATCTCTTTATTTTCTAAAGAAATAAACGAATGTCCTAAAATAAAAGCGGCTCTGTGTCTTGGATTTTTGTTGTGTATTTCGGTAGTATGTTGCTCTTGGGCGTAGTTGTAGGTCCAAGCTATTAAAATAAACAGTAAGACTCCTGTAATACGTTTCATGAGAAATATTTTACCTCAAAAGTACTCAAGTGTTCTTACCAATTCACTGACTTATGTCAGTATTCAATAAATATCAAATTAACTATTTTAAACTATTCAATTTCGACCTAAACTTCAAATCTTTTTAGGATAGCTCATTTAAACAGCATGTATGTCTTTACTTCTAAGGGTATCGCGCATAAAGTGATGTAATTCATGCATTTGTTCCATTCCTGCTTTTTTGCCGAGCCTTCCACTAAAATAAAGGACAAACCAAACAATTACCATGAATAGGGTTACGAATAATTGAATGGCATAATCATTTCCTAAAGACCAGTTGACATATGCCCAAATTCCAAATCCTATAAAAAAACCAGCCACGGCAAAATGAAGAAACATAAACATGGTCCATACCGTTGGGTTTGGTCCAAAGAGACCATAAATAGTACTTAGCTGTTTGTCGTCATAATCTTCATTAATTTCAAGGTGCAATTGTGGTGACCAAAAATGCTGTTTTGCTTTTGGTATTTTAATAAATACGTGATCGTCTACTCGTGTTACTATAAAGTCAGATTGATTTTTACCTTCAGTTTCAAACAACGAAAGTAAGCTTTCATTGTTTTGACTAACATTGAATTTGAATCGCGGTCTTAAAACGATTTCGTTAGAAAGTTCCATTGCAAAAGGATATAAGTACCAATGTACATATTTTCTTAATTAAACTCAAAGCTTAAATTCCAAAATCATAAATCGTAAATCTAAAATTAAACCCTACCTTTGCTACCGCTTACAGGATATGTAATGCAGATTAAATAAAGATATATGGGAAATATTGTTGCAATAGTAGGAAGACCAAATGTAGGTAAATCAACATTTTTTAATCGTCTTATCAAAAGGCGTGAAGCTATTGTTGATGCCGTAAGTGGTGTAACTAGAGATCGTCACTACGGCAAAACAGACTGGAATGGAAGAGAGTTCTCTATCATCGATACAGGAGGATATGTGGTTGGAAGTGATGATATTTTTGAAGCCGAAATCGATAAACAGGTAGAACTAGCAATTGATGAAGCGGATGCCATTATTTTTATGGTCGATGTTGAGACTGGCGTTACTGGGATGGATGAAGATGTCGCTAACTTACTCAGAAAGGTTGAAAAACCTGTTTTTCTAGTTGTAAATAAAGTAGATAATAACAAGCGAGCAGAAGATGCTGTTGAGTTTTATTCACTTGGTTTGGGTGATTATTTTACAGTAGCAAGTATAAATGGTAGTGGAACTGGGGATTTATTAGATGCGGTAGTAGAAGCGCTTCCTGAAAAAGAAGACATAGAAGAAGAAGTACTCCCTAGATTTGCTGTGGTTGGTCGTCCTAATGCTGGTAAATCGTCATTTATTAATGCTTTAATTGGAGAAGATCGTTATATCGTCACAGATATTGCTGGCACTACTAGAGATTCTATAGATACTAAGTATAATCGTTTTGGATTCGAGTTTAATCTGGTCGATACCGCTGGTATTCGACGTAAGTCCAAGGTAAAAGAAGATTTAGAGTTTTACTCGGTAATGCGAAGCATTAGAGCCATTGAGCACTGTGATGTGTGTTTACTTGTCTTGGATGCCACTCGAGGATTTGATGGTCAAGTTCAAAATATATTTTGGTTAGCGGAGCGCAACCGAAAGGGGATTGTTATTTTAGTCAATAAGTGGGACTTGGTAGACAAGGATAATAAAACAACCAAAGCATTCGAAAAACATATTAGGCAAGAGATAGCACCGTTTACGGATGTGCCAATTGTTTTTATTTCAGTTCTCAACAAACAACGCATATTTAAGGCTATTGAAACTGCTGTAGAAGTTTATAATAACAGATCTAAGCGCATTAAAACTAGCGTACTTAATGAGGTGTTGTTACCTATTATTGAACAAAATCCTCCTCCAGCATACAAAGGAAAGTATGTGAAAATTAAGTACATTATGCAGTTGCCAACTCCACAACCGCAATTTGCTTTTTTCTGCAATTTACCGCAATACGTTAAAGATCCATATCGACGATTTTTAGAAAACCAGCTCAGAGATCATTTTGATTTTACTGGTGTACCCGTAAGCGTTTACATGCGCAAAAAGTAGTATCTTTATAGGGCTATGACAACCTTATCGCGATACTTCATATTGTTATTGTGCTCTACTATTTATTTCAAAAGTATCGCTCAAAGTCCTCCGCAGATTGTTGTAGAAGGCAACCAGATGTTTTGTGGTGAAGCACCAATGCCTATCATTACGGCCATTGATATTAATGGTGGTTCGGGGACTCTTGAAACCGTTTTTGTTCAGATTTCAACAGGTTATAGCTTGGGATCAGACGAACTATTTTTAACTGGGGATCATCCAAACATCTCAGCATCATGGTCCATAGGAGAAGGATTATTAACATTAACAGGGCCAGCTACGTATACAGAATTTGAAAATGCAATAAGTGATATACGTTTTCAAACTAACGAAAGCAATTTTACGCAAGACAAGTTTTTTTCTGTCAATCTAGGTGAAGCCAATTTTTTGCCTGCAACTGGACATTACTACATTTATGTTTCCGATGTTGGAATCAGTTGGTCTGAAGCATTAAATGCAGCTTCAACACAAACTTATTTTGGTCTACAAGGATACTTATCAACCATAACGACACCAGAGGAAGTACAAATAACAGGTGAACAAGCCCAAGGTACTGGTTGGATCGGTGGCTCCGATAGTAGCTCAGAAGGAGTTTGGAGATGGCAATCTGGACCAGAAGCAGGGCAAATATTTTGGAACGGTACTGCTAATGGAAGTTCTCCAGATGGGATGTTTGCTTTTTGGAATAATGGTGAGCCTAATAATTTAGGGGATGAAGATTATGCACATATAACCGATCCTGATATAGGCATACTTGGTTCATGGAATGATTTACCTGTAACAGGTTCAACAGATCCAGATAGTCCATACCATCCTCAAGGATATATCGTTGAGTTTGGTGGTATGGAAGGTGATCCAGACATCAGTGTTTCGGGTAATTCCGTTATCATAATGCCAAAAACCTCAATAATAACAAATAGCTTGTGTGATGAGGGATTGGCTGAAATCAGTTTGACCACAAATACCGATGAGGTTTTATGGTACAGCTCTGAGACTTCCCTAGATGTTATAAATACAGGTCTTTCTTTTGAAGATTATATAAATGCAAGTACAACCTACTATATACTGCCTTTGTTTGAGGGTTGCACAGATGGTATTAGAATTCCAGTTACGGTAAACGTGTTCCAATCACCTATAGCTAATGATATTACTATAATTCAATGTGATGATGAAGTTGCCGACGGTTTATCAAGTTTTAATCTCAATACTTACACGGATGATATTGTAAGGAATGAGTTGGGGCAAGTTGTGCCGATTTGGGATATTTCATTTTTTGAGGATGAAGATCTCACCATTCCCATAAATAGTGCTAGCTACACCAATACTTCGAACAATCAAATTGTTTATGCCAAGGTTTTTGATGAGTTTTCGGGATGCTATAATAGCTCGGAAGTGACGTTGCAAGTCAATTCCTCACTCGGTAATACAGCAAGTTTAGAGGTCTGTGATGATTTTATAGTAGATGGTTTTGCGTTTTTTGATTTGACCGAAGCAGATGGTCAGATTCTTGAAAATTCGCCTGTAAATGCAAATATCGGATATTATGTTACTTATAATGATGCCTTATTAAGGGTTAATGAAATTATTGACGATTATTTTAATGAAGAGCCCTATCAGCAAACCATCTATGCAAGGGTAGACATAGATGATGTTTGCTATGCTATAAACGAAGTTAATTTATCAGTTAAGGAGTTACCAAATGTTGCCCAGTTTGAGGAAGTCTATTATTGCTTAAACTCATACCCGGAGACCATTACCATTTCAGGTGGAATTTTGGACGATATTCCTAATAACTATGCTTATGATTGGTCAACAGGTGAAACCACTATAAACATAAACATTAATGAAATAGGTGACTATGAAGTTTTAGTTACAAGACCAGCAGGATGCACCAATAGAAGAATGGTTAGAGTACTTCCGTCTAGTACAGCTGCAATAGAAACTATTGAGGTAATTGATATTTCTGAGAATAATACAATTACAGTTTTAGTGTCTGGGGAAGGTGATTATGTATATGCCTTAGATGATGAAAATGGTGCTTATCAAGAATCTAACGTCTTTGAAAATGTAGCCATAGGAATCCATACAGTATATGTAAAAGATATGAAGGCTAATTGTGGTGTGGTTTCAGAGGCTATTTCCGTTTTAGGCTTTCCAAAATTTTTTACGCCAAATGGCGATACTATTAATGATACATGGCAAATTAAAGGTTTTTCTTCTGAGTTTCCTGTAACGGCAACCATCAAAATCTATAATCGCTATGGAAAACTTCTGACGATCCTCAATCAAGACAATCCCAAATGGGATGGTATGTACAACGGAAAGCGGCTTCCAACAGACGACTATTGGTTTGAGGCCGTTTTAGCAGATGGCAGAACGTTTAATGGTCATTTCACGTTAAAGCGATAATCATTTACTAGGGATAACTTGTTTTAAGCTTATTACAAATTTTTATAAATTATTTTTTACAAAAAGTAAATAAAACTTTACATAATGTAAAAAATTATATATATTTGTAGATATAACTTTTACATGAGTATTATGAAAACAAATTATCTTTTACCGCACAGATATAAAATTATTGGTTGGGTTCTATTGATTTTAGGAGTTATTTCTGGTTTAGTATTTTTCAATCAGGACTTTGAATCTGATATGTTAAAAATGGACGTTTTTGCTATTTACAATGGTGAAGACATTTTCAATAAGGATGGTGGCTTTTTTAAGATTATCGAGAACAACAGTATCCTAGATGAGATTACTGCCTTAAGCATTATTTTTGGTGGACTCATTGTCGGCTTCACTAAGGAAAAGGTAGAAGACGAATTTATATTTAAGCTTAGAAATGATTCCTTGGTATGGGCTATTATTGTCAATTACATCATACTAATTTTTACCATTATATTTATTTACGAATTTACCTTTTTTAATGTCTTAGTATATAACATGTTTACGCCGTTGCTCTTTTTTATTTTTAGATTTAACTTTCTTAAATACAGGTCATGAGAAATAATATTAAGATTGAGCGCGCAAGACATAATCTAACTCAAGCTGATCTGGCCGAAAAAATTGGTGTGAGCCGCCAATCCATTAACGCTATTGAGAAGGGGAAATATGTGCCTTCAACCGTGTTGGCACTTAAAATGGCAAGATTATTTAAAATGTCAGTCGAAGACTTATTCACTCTAGAGATAGATGACTAATTTTTTTGC
Organism: Winogradskyella aquimaris; assembly: GCF_042676105.1. Taxonomy (NCBI): domain Bacteria; kingdom Pseudomonadati; phylum Bacteroidota; class Flavobacteriia; order Flavobacteriales; family Flavobacteriaceae; genus Winogradskyella; species Winogradskyella aquimaris. Next base: position 397,302 of record NZ_JBHTJQ010000002.1, read on the forward strand.
CTTTAGGTTATTCTTTAAAGGTAGTTAAAAGCGATCAATTTTAAAATTTACTAGCCACCAGAGGCGTCACCACCTTCATGCCATCACCGAAGCCTCTTGTTTTAAAGCTGTGCTTTTATTTTAATTAGCTGTGCTTTTATGCTTTCCAGCTTTTCAATGATTTCAAATTTTTCAAGAGATTGCTTTTTTTCTTCTTTCAAATGAATTTTTGCACCTTCCAAGGTGAAACCTCTTTCCTTTACCAGATGGTATATAAATTTAAGATTTTTGATGTCTTCGGGTGTGAATTTTCTGTTACCCTTAGCATTTTTTTTAGGCTTGATGATGTCGAATTCCTTTTCCCAAAATCGAATTAAAGAGGCATTCACTTTAAAGGCCTTGGCAACCTCACCAATACCGTAATAACGTTTTTCTGGTAAATCTATATGCATGTTAATCGAGGGATTGGTTTTCTAGAGATGCCTTTCTCAGTAATTCATTAAACTCTGAAGCAGATAAGTTGCCATAGTAGAAATTAATTGGGTTAATGCGCTCACCATCTTTAAAGACTTCGTAATGCAAATGTGGTGCTTCTGAGCGTCCGGTACTACCAACATACCCAATTAAATCGCCACGTTTTACACGCTGATTAACGCGTACATTGTATTTGTATAAATGAGCATATAGGGATATATAGCCATGGCCATGGTCTATACGAATATGTTTACCATAACCAGAGGCTCTGTTATCTGCACGTTTTACGATGCCATTTCCAGTAGCATAGATTGGTGTACCACGAGGCGCTGTAAAATCCATTCCAAAATGAAATTTTCTAGCTTTTGTGAATGGGTCCGTCCTGTAACCATAACCTGAGGCCATACGTGTCAGGTTTTCATTTCTTACAGGTTGTATGGCAGGTATAGCTTCTAAAAATTTTTCTTTGTCTTTAGCTAATTTTGCAATTTCATCTAGGGATTTGGATTGGACAACTATTGCTTTTTCTAAGATATCTAAGCGTTTGTTGCTCTCAGCAATCAACTGGGAGTTGTCATACCCTTCAAACTTTTTATAACGGTTTACACCACCAAACCCAGCACGTCGCTGTTCTTCTGGTATAGGGTTAGCTTCAAAGTATAAACGGTAAATAGCATTGTCGCGTTCTTCTACATTTTCTAATGCAGCAATAGCGTCATCCATACGCTTGTTTAACAACTCATATTGCAGTTGCATATTTTGGAGTTCCCTAGTCAATTGTCGCTCTTTAGGAGATTCTATATACTGACTGGCAATAAAAACAAATAAAAAGGCAAATAGGGCAGAAGCTAAAAGAAAAACTGCGGTATATTTTATGGTGGTCGATTTTTTACGCTCTATCTTACGATAAGAAAGCGTTTCTGCATCATAATAATATTTTACCTTAGCCATGTTCTATTTTATACTATTTTTGCAGCAATAATGCACATTTATTATTCTACAAGTATTGCGAACCTTCAAATATAAAGATTGTTTTGCAATTGTGGTAATATAAACGAAACAAGCTATAATTTCAGTATATGACGTCTCAAGAAATTCGATCTAAGTTTTTAAATTTTTTTGAAGAAAAAAAACATCTTATTGTGCCTTCAGCACCAATGGTTTTAAAAAACGATCCAACATTAATGTTTGTGAATTCTGGAATGGCGCCTTTTAAAGAATTTTTTCTTGGTAATAGTGAGCCAAAAAGTAACCGAATTGCAGATACCCAAAAATGTTTGAGAGTATCTGGTAAGCATAACGATTTGGAAGAAGTGGGCTATGATACTTACCATCACACGCTATTTGAAATGCTTGGCAATTGGAGTTTTGGTGACTATTTTAAAAAGGAAGCCATTGCTTGGGCTTGGGAGTTGTTGACAGAAGTTTATGGCATTGACAAGGATATTTTATACGTCACAGTTTTTGAAGGAAGTGATGACGGTGATAATTTAAAAATGGATCAGGAAGCTTATGATATTTGGAAACAATACATTTCCGAAGACCGAATTCTTATGGGAAATAAGAAGGATAACTTTTGGGAAATGGGAGACCAAGGACCTTGTGGACCATGTAGTGAAATCCATGTAGATATACGTTCAGCCGAAGAAAAGGCTAAAGTTGATGGTAGATCTTTAGTGAATATGGATCATCCTCAGGTTGTAGAAATCTGGAATTTGGTCTTCATGCAATATAACCGTAAAGCCAATGGGTCTTTAGAAACACTTCCAAACAAACATATTGATACAGGTATGGGCTTTGAGCGTCTTTGTATGGTGCTTCAAGGTGTGCAATCTAATTACGACACCGACGTGTTCACACCAATTATTCGTGAGATTGAAACCATTACTAACAAAGATTACGGAAAGGACGATAAAGTAGATGTTGCTATAAGAGTTATTTCTGATCATGTTAGGGCAGTTGCTTTTTCTATAGCAGATGGGCAGTTGCCAAGTAATACTGGAGCTGGTTATGTGATACGCAGAATTTTGCGACGAGCAGTTCGTTACGGATTTACTTTTCTAGACAAGAAAGAACCATTCATTTACCGTTTAGTAGATATATTGAGTAAAAAAATGGGCTCAGCATTTCCAGAAATTAAGGCTCAAAGACAATTGATAGAAAATGTTATTAAAGAAGAAGAGTCTTCGTTCTTAAGAACCTTAGAACAAGGTCTAATATTACTTAATGGTATTGTTAAGGATACTAAAGGGGATACAGTTTCTGGTGAAAAAGCTTTTGAATTATATGATACTTACGGATTTCCGATAGATTTAACGGCTTTAATTTTAGCTGAAAAGAATTTAAAATTGGATGAAAAAGGTTTTGAGGAGCAACTTCAAATCCAAAAGACACGATCTCGTCAAGCCAGTGAAACGTCAACTGAAGATTGGACTATTTTGGTTGATGATGCCGAACAGGAATTTATTGGTTATGACGCACTAGAAGCCAATGTAAAAATTACTCGGTACAGAAAAGTAACTTCAAAGAAGGAGGGCGATTTGTATCAGCTGGTATTTAATTTGACACCGTTTTATGCTGAAGGTGGAGGGCAAGTTGGGGATAAGGGTTACCTTGAAGATGTTCATGGTGATGTGGTTTACATACTAGATACGAAGAAAGAGAATAATGTTATTATTCATTTTGCTAAAAGCTTACCAAACCATATTAACGAAACGTTTAAAGCTGTTGTTGATGAAAAACAGCGCTATAGAACAGAGTGTAACCATACCGCTACCCACTTGCTACATCAAGCACTAAGAGAGGTTTTAGGAAGCCATGTAGAGCAAAAAGGAAGTGCTGTTCATGCCAAGAGTTTACGTTTTGATTTTTCACATTTTTCAAAATTATCTGTAGAAGAATTAAGAGATGTTGAGAATTTTGTCAACGCTCGTATCGACGGAAAATTAAAATTAGAGGAACAAAGAAATGTGCCAATGGAAAAGGCTTTAGAAGAAGGCGCAATGGCATTGTTTGGTGAAAAATATGGGGATACGGTGCGTACAATACGTTTTGGTAAATCTATAGAATTATGCGGAGGTACCCATGTTAAAAATACGGCTGATATTTGGCACTTTAAAATTGTATCTGAAGGCGCTGTAGCGGCAGGAATAAGACGTATAGAGGCCATAACCAACGATGCCGTAAAAGACTTTTATTTTGAAAATAACAGAGCTTATTTTGAAATGAAAGATCTATTGAACAATGCTCAAGAACCGGTCAAGGCATTGCAAAACTTACAGGCAGAGAATGCGAGTTTAAAAAAACAAATTGAACAATTACTTAAAGATAAAGCCAAGAATTTAAAAGGTGATCTAAAAAATGAGATTACCGAGCATAACGGTATCAACTTTATTGCAAAAAAGGTGGATTTGGATGCTTCTGGTATTAAAGATTTATGTTTTGAATTGGGTGGGGAAGTAGATAATCTTTTTGCATTGTTTGGCGCGGATAATGATGGGAAAGCACTATTGTCTTGTTATATCTCTAAAAACTTAGTTGCAGAAAAGGAACTAAACGCAGGTAAGATTGTGAGAGAGCTAGGTAAACACATCCAAGGTGGTGGTGGAGGTCAACCTTTCTTTGCTACAGCTGGTGGTAAACATCCAGCTGGTATTGAGGAGGCTTTGGAGGCTGCTAAAGATTACTTGAATTAATCATGGCTTTAATTTTTGTAGGCCATACCAAATGTGCAATTTGCTCTAAAGTTTTAGAAGAACAAGATAATATTTTTGGTTTGCCTCCATCAATTAAAGTCGGCCATAGGTTATATGAATTTTTTGATAGAGGCTTTTATCAAGAATGTTTTGATAATTGGGTAGAAAGAGATGAGATTTTAGAAATCTTAAACGAAGGTTAAACTTTCTAAATAGTGAAAATGAATCTTCAAACCTATACAAAATTAGATAAGCAACTACATCATCAAATAGATTACACGTCTAAATTGATGTTGCTAGGATCATGTTTTTCTGAGAATATAGGTAGTAAGTTTGAGTATCATAAATTTCAATCTGAAATAAATCCATTTGGCATTTTATTTCACCCTATTGCTGTAGAAAATTTAATCACTAGAAGTATCAATAAGGATTTCTATAAGGAAGATGATCTAATCAGTCATAATGAAATATGGAGTTGTTTTGATGCGCACTCTAAAATGAATGCTTTTTCTAAGAAGGACTTACTCAACAATTTAAATGACACAATTGAGTCGACACATAAAAACATCAATACAGCAACACACCTTATCATTACTTTAGGTACAGCTTGGGTTTACAGGTATATTGCATCAGATAGGATTGTAGCGAATTGCCATAAAATTCCTCAAAAGCAGTTTTTAAAGGAACTACTTCCCATTGATGATATTGTCGCCTCTCTTGAAAAAATAGTGGCTTTGGTACGAAGTGTAAACCCGGAAGTTAACTTCATTTTTACAGTATCTCCCGTAAGACATCTTAAAGATGGTTTTGTAGAAAACAACCAAAGCAAAGCACATTTGTTAGCTGCTATTCATCAGCTTGTTGAACCAAGAAAACGGTTATTTTATTTTCCGTCTTACGAGATTATGATGGACGAGCTGCGAGACTATAGATTCTATAATCAGGACATGATTCACCCAAATGACGTCGCCATAGATTACATTTGGGAAAAATTTAAAACGGTTTGGTTAACACAAGAAGCTATTTTAACTTTAAAAAAAGTAGCTAGCATTCAAGCAAAGAAAGCGCATCGGCCGTTTCATCCTAATTCTGAAGCCCATCGTCACTTCCTACAACAATTAAAAATAGAGATTGATGCACTTCAGAAGGAAGTTTCACATATAAAGTTCGATTAATTGGAAAGGATTACATTTAGAAGTCTCTCTTTTCTTATTTATAGTGCTATAAATTATATTATTTAGAAGTCACTCTAACGCTATCTGGAACTAAAACGGTATAATCTCCATTATTTCTTATCACATCTCTAACGATTGAAGAGGAGATGTAAGAGGTTTGTGCAGCTGTCAATAGAAAGACGGTTTCGATTTTTGAAAGTTTTCTATTGGTATGGGCAATGGCTTTTTCAAATTCAAAATCTGCAGGATTTCGTAAACCTCTTAAAATAAATTTTGCCTTGATTGCTTTACAATAATCAACAGTAAGCCCTTCATAGGTCGTGACTTTAACCTTTGGCTCGTCTTTAAAGGCATCTTCAATAAAGGCTTGGCGTTCCTCTATAGAAAACATGTATTTTTTATCGGCATTTATACCAATTGCTACGACAACTTCATCAAAAAGTTTAACACCACGTCTAATAATATCGTAGTGCCCATTGGTGATTGGGTCAAAGGATCCAGGAAATAATGCGCGTTTCATTTTTATAATCTTCTATATGGTTTCAAAGATAACTATTAATTCTTCATGGCTTCCTCAATGGCATTATCAAACAGCTCTTCCATACTAATTCCAGCGGCAGCAGCTTGTTGAGGTAAAATGCTTTCTTTGGTGAGTCCAGGTACAGTGTTCATTTCCAATAAGTGTGGTTCGTCATCTTTAAATATAAATTCACTTCTGGAAAAGCCTGTCATGCCCAAGACTTCATATATTTTTTTTGCTTGTGCCCTTACTTTGTTGGCATAATCTTCAGAAATCCTGGCCGGAGTTATTTCTTGGGATTTACCTTGATATTTAGCTTCATAATCAAAAAAATCATTTTCGGATACAATTTCTGTTATGGGCAATACTGTGGTTTGCCCTTTGTAGGATATGACTCCAACAGAAACTTCAACACCATCCAAGAACTGCTCTATTATAATTTCATCATCTTCTTTAAAAGATTTTTCTATCGCAGCTTTGAGCTCCTCCTTTTTATAAACTTTGGATATGCCAAAACTACTTCCGGCTTTATTGGCTTTAACAAAACAAGGCAGACCCACTTTAGAGACTATGTCGTTTTCATTAATAACATCACCAAGATTAAGGTAGTAGCTTTCAGCAGTCTTTATACCATAAGGCTTAAGGGTTGCCAGTAAATCGCGCTTATTAAAAGTAAGTGCGGCTTGGTACATGTTGCAACTTGTTTGTGGAATGTTCCATAATTTAAAATAGGCTTGCATGTATCCATCTTCTCCAGGTGATCCGTGAATGGCATTAAAAACACAATCAAAGCTTATGGTTTCTCCATTTACCATTACTGAAAAGTTGTTCTTATCTACATGGAACTCTTCATTAGCTTCATTGACATATACCCATTTTTCTTTAAAAATATGGATTCTGTAAGTGTTGTATTTATCCTTGTTTAGAGTATTGTAAACAACATTACCGCTTTTAAGTGAAATTTCGTATTCGCTAGAATAGCCACCCATAATAATGGCAATATTTTTTTTCATGCCTTAAAAAAATGTATTAGCGTAAATGTATCATTTATTTTCTACAATCTAAATCTAATAAAGCATACGTATATTAATTTTATAACGTTAGATTATTTATTTAGATTTGTCAACAAGTAAGCAGCTTATGAGTTTAGTTAAGTTTTTAACCAGCAAAGTATTTTTAAAACAATTATTAATCGCTATAGTAGCTGTTATAGTACTTAGCTTTTTAGTTTTAAAATGGTTAAATATAACCACTAACCATGGAGATTTTGTTACGGTGCCAGACTTAAAGGGAAAATCCTTAGAGACTGTAAAGATAGAACTTGATGATAACGATCTTAGAATGGAAATTCAGGATTCTGCGAATTACAATCCTAACTATCCTAAATATTCAGTAATCGAGCAGAAACCTGCTGCAGGCGCTCAGGTAAAGGAAAATAGAAAGATTTATTTAATTCTTAATCCGTCAGGATATCGTAAAGTTGAGGTGCCTAATATTCTTAAGCGTACCTACAGACAAGCTAAACCGCAATTAGAAGCTTTAGAATTTAAGATCGGTGAGATTTCTTATGTCGATAATATCGGTAAAGACGTAGTGCTGGGTATGAAACACAAGGGTAAAACCTTGACGCCTGGAACCATGCTACCGCTAACTTCCACCATCGATATCGTATTAGGTAACGGAAATCGTTAAAATATTATGGCAGATATAGTAGATATTTCTGAAGAGGAAGATGAACTCTATGAACACTATGCTTTTAAGGTTGACAAAGGACAGCAACCACTTCGTATAGATAAATATTTAATGAATTTTGTTGAAAATGCAACGCGCAATAAAATTCAACAAGCTGCCAAAGACGGTTCTATTTTTGTAAATGGAACACCTGTAAAATCTAATTACAAGGTTAAGCCTAATGACCAAATTACCGTAAAATTTGAGCACCCACCCCATGAATACTTATTGGTTGCAGAAGATATACCAATTGATATTGTATATGAGGATGACGAACTTTTAGTGGTAAACAAACCGGCAGGTATGGTGGTACATCCTGGTCATGGGAACTACTCAGGGACATTGATTAACGGACTTATATATCACTTTGAGAACTTGCCAAATAATTCAAGCAACCGCCCCGGTTTGGTCCATAGAATCGATAAGGATACCAGTGGTTTATTGGTGGTAGCTAAAACCGAGCAAGCCATGGCTCACTTGTCTAATCAATTTGCTGAAAAAACCAGTGAGCGTGAGTATGTGGCTTTGGTTTGGGGAAATATAGAAGAAGATGAAGGTACTGTGGAAGGGCATATTGGTCGTCATCCCAAAAACAGATTGCAAAACACGGTTTATGAAGGTGATGAGACCTATAAAGGTAAACCAGCAGTAACGCATTACAAAGTTTTAGAGCGTTTGGGATATGTAACTTTAGTAAGCTGCAAACTCGAAACTGGGCGTACCCATCAAATCCGCGTGCACATGAAGCATATCGGGCATACGCTTTTTAATGATGAAAGGTATGGTGGCGAAAAAATCCTAAAAGGCACTACCTTCACTAAATACAAGCAATTTGTAGACAACTGTTTTAAGGTATTACCAAGGCAGGCACTACATGCTAAAACCTTAGGTTTTGAGCATCCAACTTCTGGAAAATGGTTAAGTTTTACTTCTGAAATCCCTGAAGACATGCAACTCTGTATCGAAAAGTGGAGGGGCTATGCCAAGCATCAAGATAATTAATAGTACTATTACTATTATTTGTAGTCTAACTTTTTAGAAATAGTTTCTAGTTTGTAACTTTGGATTGCATAAAAAATGAACTATGAAACTTGTATTATCACCGGCTAAATCATTAGATTTTGAAAGCAAATTACCAACCGCTAAAACAACAGAAGGTTGCTTTTTAGCTGAAGCTGAACGTTTAAATAAACTACTGAAGAAAAAGTCTCCAAAAAGTTTGTCCAAGCTAATGGGTATATCTGATAATTTAGGGCAACTTAACTACGAGCGTAACCAAGAGTGGAGTTTACCTTTTACCAAAGACAATGCAAGACAGGCTATTTATGCTTTTAATGGTGATGTTTACAGAGGTATCGATGCATACACTATTGATACCAAGAAGTTAGATAAAGTTCAAGATACAATTAGAATCATATCAGGGTTGTATGGTATATTAAAACCATTGGATTTAATTCAGCCTTACCGGTTGGAAATGGGTACTAAAATGACAGTAGGTAAAAACAAAAATCTTTATGAATTCTGGAAGAAAAAAGTAACCCAAGCTTTAAATGATGAGCTAGAGGATAACGAATTGTTTTTAAACTTGGCCAGTAACGAATATTTTAAGGCAATTGACACTAAAGCTTTAAAAGTGCCTGTAATTAATATTAATTTTAAAGAGTTTAAAGACGGTAAGTATAAAACCATAGCGATATTCGCAAAACTAGCGAGAGGTTTAATGGCAAGGTACATCATTGATACAGATGCTAAAACACTGGATGATGTAAAAGGTTTTAATTACGAGAACTATGGTTTTAGCGAAGAATTATCTTCTGAAAAAGAATTAGTTTTTGTACGATAAAATGATATTATTTAATATTCTATTTCAAAAGGTTAGGACATTTAAACAGCGTTATTTCACCTAATGTTTAGGTAAAATTTTATCTTTCTTTTTATTAAGATAATGGCGCAATACTCCACCCTTAACGGTATTCACATCAAACTCTACAATAAACGCTTTTGGGTCAATTTTGTCAACGACGCGATACATTTTTTTAATATCAATACGGTTCACTATCGTATGGATGATATCAAAATCTTCTGTTTTTCCAGAGCTTCCTAGTCCACGGGTACCTTTGTAAAGTGTCATACCTGTGCCAAGTTCTTGCATGATGGCAATTTCTACTTCTTCGTATTTCTTAGACACTATAGTCACACCTATGAAATCTTCAAAACCTTCAATAATCAAATCGGTCACCTTAGCTGTAACAATATAGGTGAGTATTGAATAAAGGGCGATCTCTACTGATAAAATTAATGCTGTAACACTAAACAGTACAATATTGAAAACCAGTATAATTTGACCAATACTTATCCCAAATTTATTATTTAAGTAAACACCTAAAATTTCAGAACCATCCAGAACTGAACCATTACGAATGGCAATGCCAATACCAGCTCCTAAAAAGAGACCACCAAAAATTGAAATCAATAATTTGTCATCAGTAATGGTTTCAAAATTTTCAAAATGAATAAAGAGTGCTAACCCGAGAATACTGATTATGGACTTTATCACAATCCTCTTGGATACCGTAAAAAAGCCTAAAATTAAAAAGGGAATACTAAAAAGAACGAGCAAAATGGAAATATTAATATCTACTTGCGATTTCACTAACAAAGCGATACCTGTAACTCCACCATCCAAAAATCCATTAGGTAAAAGAAATGCCTTAAGGCCTATACTAGCTAATATAATACCAATTGTAATTTGAATATATTCGAATAGGATTTTTATGGGTTTTGTCGTTCTCAATACATTATTTTTGTTCTAAAGATAACATACAAAACCAAATTCAGCATTGCTTTCTGAAACAAAAAAATCCTCTAATATGCTAGAGGATTTTTTAAAGTGTTGACTCAGTCTTTGGAACGTTTGTGCTTTCTTTTATGTCTTTTAGTTTCGTTAAAAGCCTCGAACTCGTCAAAATCAATAACACCATTATCGTCTTTATCCAGTGAAGAAAAGTGTTTTTTTAATCGTTCTTTTTTAGCCATGTCCTTTCCTTTTTTAAACTCGTTTAAGGATAGGGAACCGTCGGTATTTAAATCTAATGTTTTAAAGTGTGTCTCAACCATTTCTTCTTGAATTTCTTTACGACTAGGTCTTTTTTTAAACTCGTCTAAGGTTATCGCGCCGTCTTTGTTTGTATCTAATTTTTGAAATACCGCTTCAGGGTTCGTTCTGTGTTGGCGTTGTCTTTCTTGTGCATTTACAAATGCTACTGTGTAAATGGTGATAGCCAAAATGCTCAATTTTAAAGTTTTTGAAGTCATAATTTATGTATTTTAATTAATGAATACTTCTATGACTTCAGAGCTTAAAAATTGTTTAATGCCAATAGCTGTTTTGTGATAGTTTTAACGTAGCTGTCTTAAACCTTCATACACAATAATGCTTACCGCATTAGCCAAATTAAGGCTTCTAATCTCATAGTTATACATCGGAATTTTGAAAAGATCTGTTTGGTGCTTTTCAATTAAGGTCTTTGGTAAACCAACAGATTCTTTCCCAAAAACTAAGAACAGATTATCTTCAAACTGAATATCCCAATGCGATTTGGTACCATGACTACTTAGAAACACCATTTTTTTGTCAGCATTTATTGTGAAGAATTCTTCTTTGCTTTCGTAATATATAGCTTCAAGGTGCTGCCAGTAATCAAGTCCGGCACGTTTAAGGCGTTTGTCGTCAATTTCAAAACCCAGAGGTTTTACCAAGTGCAAACGCGAACCTGTAGCCAAAGCTAAGCGTCCAATATTACCTGTGTTGTTTGGGATTTCAGGTTCTATAAGGACAATATTAAGCGGCATTTTTTGAAGTTATTTTTAATACCAATAATCTTATGAGTAATATAAAAGGAAACCCATGTAACAACACATCAAAATAATCCATCGCAGACATGCCAACAGCTCCACCTGCAAGCCATCTAATTTTACCAAGGATATGCGGCTCAGGGAAAAAAGGCGCTAAGCCTAAGGTTAGACAAAGCAATATGATTAATCTCCAGTCGTTTATAAACTTCATTTAAAGCGGTTGTATAGTAAGTTTCTAGTAGCTAAATTGATTAAAATTTAATCCAAAAGAGGTTTGCCAATTTTGTCTATTTCATCATTGTTTGGTGCTTTGGGATCTGGTCCGTATTGATTTCTACCTACATCACCATTTTGTACCGTCATAATAATTAATATAATTCCACCAACATAGGGTATTAAAGAAAGAAGATAATACCATCCACTTTTGCCAGTATCATGCAACCTCCTTACGGTAACGGCTAATCCAGGAAGTATAATAAACAAGACATAAATCATTAATATAATGGAAGGAAGAAATGCCATGCTTGTATCAGCTAGCATACCCATAAAAAAGGCTAAAGCCAAGATGATGAGCGTATTTATGAGTGTAAACATCCAATATTCCTTTCGTCTTGCTCTGCCAGAAAAATTGATGTAGTTTTCTTTTACAACCTTGAGGTACCATTCCATAATTGATTATTTTAAGTAAGTTAGGACCGTAAATATCTACTTAATAATTGAATTTACAAAACCATCTATTGTTTGTGTCCCTTGAAGCGTTAGGTGCTTAATAAAAGCACTACCAATAATAGCACCTTTAGTATATGTTGTAGCTTGAGTAAAGGTTTCGTTATTAGAAATCCCAAAACCAACTATCTGAGGATTTTTCAAGTTCATTTTAGAAATACGTTCAAAATAATGTGTTTGCTCTTCACCAAAACCAGATTGTGCTCCAGTTGTACTTGCTGAACTTACCATGTAAATAAAGCCGTTTGAAATAGAATCAATATATCTAATACGTTCTTCCGGGGTTTGAGGTGTAATTAAAAACACATTTATCAATCCGTACTTTTCAAAAATTGTTTTATACTCTGTGTCATAAACATCTGCAGGTAAATCGGGTAAGATTAAGCCGTCAATTCCAATTTCTTGACATTTTTTACAAAAGGCTTCTACACCATATTGTAAAACGGGATTAAAATAGCCCATAATGATTAAAGGAATTGCAACCGATTTTCGGATGTCTTTTATTTGTTCGAAAAGCTTTTCAGTAGTCATTCCATTTTTTAAAGCCGCAGTTGAACTCGCTTGAATGGTTGGTCCGTCAGCAAGAGGGTCACTAAAGGGTAGTCCAATTTCAATCATATCCACACCACTTTTTTCCAAATTTTGAATAATAGAAACGGTATCATTAATATTTGGGTAGCCTGCCGTAAAATATATAGACAAGAGCTTTTTGTCTTTGTTTAGTGTTCTATTTATTCTGTTCATGTTTTATAAACGAGATAAGAGAAGCGAGATGAGAGACTTTGCTTATTTTGAAAATTTTTGCTGTGTCTTTTATCTAAATTCTCTACTCTATTATCTTTTTAAAGTTTAAAATAATCAATGTAGTTCTGCAAATCCTTATCGCCGCGGCCCGATAGACTAATCACCACGATATCATCTGGTTGAAACGTTTTATGCTTAAATATAGCCAAAGCATGACTTGTCTCTATCGCTGGAATGATTCCTTCTAGTTTAGTTAATTCTAATCCGGCTTGCATGGCTTCATCATCCGTTGCGGAATAAAACTCTCCGCGACCCGATTTGTATAAGTGTGAGTGTAAAGGACCAACACCAGGATAATCCAATCCTGCGGAAATGGAATAGGGTTCGGTAATTTGACCATCATCAGTTTGCATTAATAGTGTTTTACAACCATGTATGATACCTTCTTTACCTAATACTGATGTGGCTGCACTTTCACCAGAATGGATGCCCTTGCCAGCAGCCTCAACAGCAATAATACCAACATCTTCATCATCTAAAAAATGATAATAAGTGCCAGCGGCATTACTGCCACCGCCAATACATGCGACCACATAATCAGGGTTTTCCCTACCTTCTTTTTCTTTGAGTTGCCATTTTATTTCTTCTGAAATTATAGATTGAAACCGCGTCACCATGTCAGGATAGGGATGTGGACCAATGGCAGAGCCAATAATATAATGAGTATTTACTGGATTGTTAATCCAATCTCTAATGGCTTCGTTAGTGGCATCTTTTAAGGTTCTGCTACCTGATAACGCAGGTCTTACTTCTGCCCCTAACATTTTCATCCGTGCCACATTTGGTGCTTGTCTTGCAATGTCGATTTCGCCCATGTAAACAATACATTTTAAACCCATTAGTGCACAAACCGTAGCCGTGGCTACACCATGTTGTCCTGCTCCAGTTTCAGCAATGATTCTGGTTTTGCCCAGACGTTTGGCCATTAGTATTTGACCGATGGTGTTATTGACTTTGTGTGCACCGGTGTGATTTAAATCTTCACGTTTTAGATATACTTTAGTATTGTATTTTTCTGATAGGCGTTTGGCAAAATAGAGTGGAGAAGGTCTGCCAACATAATCTTTTAATAGTTGATGGAATTCTTCTTGAAAAGAAGATTCTGCCATCACTTTAAGATAATTTTGACGTAACTCTTCTACATTTGGATAGAGCATCTCTGGAATAAATGCACCGCCAAATTCGCCGTAATATCCTTTATTGTTAATGTTGTAGCTCATATATAAATTTTTCTAATTCATTAATGCTTTTTAGTCCAGGCTCAATTTCAAATTTGCTATTAACATCAATTGCATAGCAATATTTTGAAGTTGGGTGTTTTATGAATTCCTTGATTTTTTGCAATTCTCCCAACCCTATACCACCACTTAAGAAATAAGGTTTTGTTAAAGGGTAATCTTTTAAAACATCCCAATTAAAAGTGTAACCGTTACCGCCTGGTAATTTGCCTTTGGTGTCAAATAAAAAGTAATCCACATATTCTTCATAAGGTTGAAGTTGGCTAAAATCGAATTCATCTTTTATAGAGAATACTTTAATAATTTGGAATTTATGGCTTTTGTAAAGATGGTTATCTCCAACACCGATATCCATAATTTTAAGTGCTTGACAATATTTTGGACTTTCAGAACCATGAAGTTGTACCATGTCAAGTTTGTAATTAAGAATCTTTTGTGCCATATCAAGAATATTCCCATTATCAACAAAAACACCAACCTTTTTTATCTCTTTTGATATATCGGGAATAATTCCTTTAAAATTACGAGATGAATTATCATAAAATATAAACCCAAGATAGTCTGGTTGCAGTTTTGCAACTTGGGCAGTATTATATTTCATTCCACAGATTTTAACCTTCATGAACTTAAAGTATTTATAAATTCTGTTGCACTAGCTCCAGGATTATCCGTTTTCATAAAATTCTCACCAATTAAAAAGCCTTTATAGCCAAAAGGTTGTAATTCTTTAATGGCTTCAATAGTACTGATTCCACTTTCTGAAACTTTCACAAAATCTGCTGGAATGTGTTGACTCAAGGTTTTAGATGTTTCAAGGCTAACTTCAAATGTTTTTAAATTTCTATTGTTCACACCAAGCATATCAATAGATGGCATGATGGATTTTTGTAATTCTTCCAGATTATGTACCTCCAATAACACATTGAGATCTAAGCTTTTTGCCAATTCGGAAAATTCCTTTATTTGGTCAGCAGTTAAAATTGCGGCAATTAATAGAATAACATCAGCACCATAGGCTTTGGCTTCTATGATTTGGTATTCATTTATAATAAACTCCTTTCTTAAAAGAGGTAGATTGCAGCTTGCTCTTGCCACAAGTAAGTCATCTAGAGAGCCGCCAAAATATTTGCTGTCGGTTAGCACAGACATCCCACAAACACCGGCGTTTTCATACCCTAAAGCAACATCTTGTACATTTAAGTTTTGGTTTATAACAGACTTAGATGGTGAGCGTCTTTTATGCTCTGCAATGATACCAGAACCGCTATTTTTTAGTCGACCAGCTAAAGCGTTCAGAGGTCTTCCGAACAACACAGAAGATTCTAATTGTTTTACCGGAATTAAGGCTTTGCGCAGAGCAACTTCCTTTCGTTTATCAAATACTATTTGGTCTAAGATGTTCATTTACTTAATTCAATTAATTTATCAAGACTAGATTTTGCACTACCACTCATTAAAGATTCTTCAGCCATGGCAATACCTTCTTTATGTGAAATTTGTTTAACCGTAGCTATCGCCAAACCAGCGTTCGCACAGACTACATTATTTTGGGCTTGGCTTCCTTTTCCGTTAATAATCTTTGTGAAAATTTTAGCTGCTTCTTTCACAGTAGCTCCACCATAAATATCTGAGCTATCAATTTGATCCAATCCAATATCTTGGGCATCAAATAAGATTTCAGAGGTATTGGTTATAGTTTTAGTTTTTCCTGTCAACGATATTTCATCATATCCATCCAAAGCATGAACTATAGCATAGTTTTTATCGGTTTCTTGATATAAGTACCCGTAAAGCCGTAACAGTTCTAAGTTAAAAACACCAACCATCTGATTTTTTGGAAATGCTGGATTTACCATAGGGCCAAGCATATTAAAAAAGGTTTTTACACCTAGCTCCTTTCGTATTGGAGCTACATTTTTCATGGCAGGATGAAAAAGAGGTGCATGTAAAACACAAATACCAGCTTCATCCAAACTACGTTTTAAGAAATCCATATCATTAGAAAATTTAATACCCAAGTACTCCATGACATTTGAAGAACCTGAAGCAGAAGATACCCCATAATTGCCGTGTTTTGTAACATGCACTCCTGCACCAGCCGTAACAAACGAGGATAGGGTAGATATATTAAAGGTGTTTTTGCCATCACCTCCTGTGCCACATAAATCTATGGTATTGTATCCCTCTAAGTCAACAGGTATGCAAAGTTCTAATAAGGCATCCCTAAAACCACGAAGTTCTTCTGTGGTGATGCCTCGCATCATATAAACGGTTAAAAAGGAAGCAATCTGACTTTGATTGTAAGCGCCATTTGAGATGTTAACCAAAACCCGCTTCGCTTCGTCCGCTGAAATACTTTCTTGGTTTATTAGTCTGTTTAAAATTTCTTTCATATTCACTCGCCACAGCAGTGGAAATTATTTTAGTTATGTTTAGTTGAATGAAGGGCTAGCTATTTACCCAGTTTTCTAAAATCTTTTTTCCGTCTGGTGTTAACACAGATTCAGGATGATATTGTACACCTTTAACGTCGAAAACTTTATGTCTTAGGGACATAATTTGACCATTTGAGTCAAATGATGTGGCTTCTAAAACGTCAGGTAAATTAGTACTCACTACCCAAGAGTGGTATCTGCCAACTTCAAAAGTTTTATTGAGACCTTTGAATAAAGGGTCATCATCAACAGATAAAGTGACATGTGTTGCAACACCATGATAAACGGTGTCTAGATTTTCTAAAGAACCACCAAATACTTCCCCTATGGCTTGCTGCCCTAAACAAACACCGAGTATACTTTTGGTTGGTGCGTATTTTGCAATAATGTCTTTTAAAAGTCCGGCTTCATCTGGTATACCAGGACCTGGTGAAAGCACTATTTTATCAAAAGCCTCAACGTCATCAAGTTTTAATTTATCGTTTCGTTTTACGGTAACTTCACAATCCAAGTCTTCTAAATAATGGACGAGGTTATAGGTAAAGCTGTCATAGTTGTCAATTACTAAAATCTTTTTCATATTAAATTTCTTTAGCAAGTTCAATGGCCTTAGTTAAAGCACCTAATTTATTGTATACTTCCTGTAATTCATTTTCTGGATTGGATTTCGCAACTAATCCAGCGCCTGCTTGCCAGAATAGTTTGTGATTTTTACTCAAAAACGTTCTAATCATTATAGCATGATTAAAATTACCTTCAAAATCCATAAAACCTATGGCACCTCCATAATAACTTCTGTTGGTTTTTTCATATTTCTCTATAAGCTGCATGGCCATATGTTTTGGTGCGCCACTTAAGGTTCCAGCAGGAAAGGTATCTGCTACAATTTGCATAGTGTCCGTTCCTTTGTGTTTGGTTCCCGTTACCTTACTTACCAAATGAATGACGTGCGAAAAAAATTGTACTTCTCTGTAATTTTCTACTGTGACATTAGACCCATGTCTGCTGAGGTCATTTCTTGCTAAATCTACTAACATCACATGCTCACTATTTTCTTTGTCGTCATTGATCAGTTTTTCTGCTAATTCTGCATCCTTAAGATCATTCCCTGTTCGCTTAAATGTGCCTGCGATGGGATGGATTTCGGCTTTACCCTCTTTAACGATGAGTTGCGCCTCTGGTGAACTTCCAAATATTTTAAAGCTACCATAATCAAA
Organism: Winogradskyella aquimaris; assembly: GCF_042676105.1. NCBI lineage: Bacteria > Pseudomonadati > Bacteroidota > Flavobacteriia > Flavobacteriales > Flavobacteriaceae > Winogradskyella > Winogradskyella aquimaris. The sequence goes on from NZ_JBHTJQ010000002.1 coordinate 415,151, forward strand.
ATAGAATAGGTAAGGAGATGGATTAATACTACGCAGCGCTCTATAAACATTAAATTCATCGCCACTGAACTCTTGAGAGAATTGCTTTGATAATACTAACTGAAATACATCTCCTCTTGCGCAATGTTTTTTAGCAAGTTCTACATGGTTTTTGTATTCCTCGTCGGTAAGATTGGATTGTATGTTTCCTTTTTCACTAAAGCTATAAGATGCATAATGCCGTGTTTGTATGATTTGATGAATTTCATCAATGTTGTTATCCGTATCAAAGCAATGTGCAAAAATATAGGCTTCATTTTTAAAGTGGTTAATAGCAATGATGTTTTGATATACCGCATAATATATATCTGGTATATCAATAGCGTTTTCCTTTTTAGAAATTTCAATGTCCTCAAAGTATTTTACGGCATCGTAGGCGGTATAGCCGAAGATACCATTATTGATAAATTTGAAATCTTCATTAGCGTCTACTTTAAAACGTTGGGTGAATTTGTGAATTTCATCCACGACACTAACATTTGCAGTAAAATTATTTTTGGAACTGCCGTCTGGATAGGTCTGGGAAATAATATCGTTACTAACCTTTATGGATGCAATAGGATTACAACAGATATATGAGAAACTATTGTCGTTGGTGTGATAATCACTACTTTCTAACAGAATACTGTTAGGGAATTTATCCCTTATTTTGAGATAAATACTAACGGGTGTAATGGTATCTGCCAGTATTTTTTTGTAATGTGTGTATAAACTGAATGTTTTCATTTTATGTTGAATTAAAAAAGGCTTGTCGTGAATGACAAGCCTTTTTTTATAGTATTACATACAAGGTTTCTTTCACGAACATGAGTTTGCAAATTTCCACCACCAAGTATGATTTATTATTGTTTTCATTTGTGAGTCAAATATAGAAATACAAATTTTTATTTCAAACTATATGACAAAAAAAGATTCTTGTTCGGATAAATATAATTATCGTACAAGAATCTTTATAAAATGGATTGTTAATAATCCTTTGGGAATTAAAACTTTAATTCTACATTAATATCAAATTCGTCATAGATTGCTTTATCTTTTAAAGTTTCTAATAACGAAGGTGATTTATATGTGATTTTGTGCTTCGTTCTGTCTATTTTTAAATTAGCGGTAGCAGAATTTTCAGTAACTGTCATTGGGAACGAAATTGTTTCTGTAATTCCTTTGATCGTAATGTCTCCTTTTACGGTATACTTTCCATTTTTCCCACTTACCGAAGTGATAGTTAAACTCGCTGTTGGGTATTCTTCAACACCAAAGAAATCATCAGATTTTAAATGGCCATCTAATTTTGCTTTGTAATCTCCAGATAAATCTGTAGTATTAATGGAAGTCATATCGATAGTAAATGAACCACCTTCTAAAGCCTCTCCGTTAAAAGTGAGAGAACCTTCTTTTAATTTAATCGTACCTTCGTGCTCACCACCAACCTTGTAACCTTTCCATGTTACTTTACTTGATGATACATCTACTTTTTTGTCTTCTAGTACTGTAAATGACATAAAGGATAATGCTAAGATAAATAGCATAGCGATTTTTGAATTTCTGTTTTTCATGATACTTGTTTGTTTTTGAATTTTAAAAATTTATGAATAATTGTTGTTCTGATTTTCTTACTTTTTTATGATGCTGCGTAGCATCCGCTTCAGATCTATAACCAAGCGTTACAACAACAGCTGCATTTAAGTTTTTTGAATTGAGATCTAAAATTTTATTGTATTCCTCATTTTGAAAGCCTTCCATTGGGCATGCATCAATTTTTAGTTGTGCAGCCGCCGCTAACAAATTACCTACTACAATGTAAGCTTGTTTGGCTGTCCAGTTAGCTTTTTGTTCTTTGCTGAATTGACCAATTGTAGATTTTACAGTATTGGCATAATCTGATACATCTTCTTTATTCAAGTTTCTTGTTTCAATCACATTTTTGAAATAATCGTCAACCAATTCATCTCCAAAATCGGTCATATGAGCAAGCACAATCATGTGAGAGGCCTCTTCAATCTGAGGTTGGTTCCAAGATGCGGCACGCAATTTTGTACGTAGTGCTTTATCTTCAATATTTAGGATTTTATAAGGCTGTAATCCATATGAAGATGCTGTTAATTGCATGGCGCTTTTTAGTGTTTCAAAGTCTTCATCGGATATGGTTTTAGTAGGGTCAAATTTTTTAGTGGCATAGCGCCATTTAAGATCTTCAATAATAGTCATATTTTTTATTGTTTATAATTGTTAGTACTTATGTTGTATATACAATAATATTTCTAAAAATTTTTAATTTCTCATTTTTGTGAGTAAAATATTTAACGTCTCTAATTCCCTTTGGCTTAAATTACCAGTTAATTCGTTTTCTTTTTGTTCAATAATAGGATCTAAAGTATTGAGCAATTTTAAACCTTCATCTGTGATATAGATATCCACTTTTCTTCGGTTTTTTTCGCAAATAAAACGTTCAACCAAATTTTTTAAAATGAGCTTGTCAACTAGGCGAGTGGTGTTACTCATCTTGCTAATCATTCTATCCTGAATATCCTTTAAATTAGATGGTTTACCACTTTTTCCTCGTAATATTCTTAAAACATTGAACTGTTCGATAGAAATATCATAGGGTTTTAAAACGGACAATATACCATCTTTAAAAGTATTACTGGTATAAGAAACATTTAAAACGGTCTTCTTTGCTAATGGCAAATTAGTTTTTGTTTTTAAAATGTCGGTTATATCTTTCATATACAACAATTGTATATACAAATATATATTATTATTTATTAATCCCAATTAATTTTTTGTTAATTATTGAATTGTGTCTATTTCTATTAATAACTTTAGGTCATGAAGCGAATTCTATTTTTATCTCTATTGGTTTTTTGTTCTTGTAAAAATAGTGAGAGCTCAAGTTTACCTAGTGACACTTTAAAAAATCAAGATCAATCCCAAAATACTACTCAATTTGATTTGGAAATTTACGATTATGATGGTCTAGAGCCTTTGATTAATAAGAAGGATGATAAGGTACACGTCGTTAATTTTTGGGCCACTTGGTGCGCGCCTTGTGTAAAAGAGTTACCCTATTTTGAAGAAATTAATCAAGAGTATAAAAGCCAAAATGTAGAAGTATTACTTGTAAGTTTAGACTTTCCAAGAAATTACGAGAGTAAATTAATACCATTTATAAAAAACAAAAATTTACAATCAGAGGTTATTGCTTTTGATGATGTAGACCAAAATAGATGGATACCAGCCATAGACAAAGATTGGTCAGGTGCTATACCTGCAACAATAATATACAACAAGGATAAACGAAAGTTTTATGAAAAATCCTTTACCAAAGAAGAGTTAGAAACTGAGTTAAAACAATTTTTAAATTAATAAGCTTATGAATACATTAAAAGTTCTTGCCGTAATGATGTTAACCGTAGTGCTTTCGGCCTTTACATCAACACCGTATAGTGATGGTTATAAAATTGGTGATATGGCTACCGATTTTAGTTTAGAAAATATTGATGGTAAAATGGTGTCATTGTCAGATTATAAAGATGCCAAAGGCTTTATAGTTATTTTCACCTGCAATACTTGTCCTTATGCCGTAGCCTATGAAGATAGAGTAGAAGCACTGAACAAAAAATATGCTGATAAGGGCTATCCTGTGATTGCAATAATGCCTAATAATACGGAGGTAAAACCTGGTGATAGTATGGAGGCTATGAAGGCTCGAGCTAAGGCAAAAGGATTTACATTTCCCTATCTAATGGATGAGGGTCAGAAAATCTATCCTCAGTATGGTGCTACAAAAACACCACATGTCTATGTTTTAGAAAAAACGAGTAAAGGCAACGTTGTGAAGTATATTGGTGCTATAGATGACAATTATAAAGATGCAAGCGCAGTGAAGACTAAATATGTTGAAAATGCAGTAGATGCCTTATTACAAGGGAAGGAGATTGAGATCAAGGAAACAAGAGCAATTGGTTGCACCATAAAAGTATAATGAATAGTAATCACTAGTCATTTAGTGTAAAAATGTTAAAATTAATCCGAAGTTGTAACACTTCGGATTTTTTTACGTCTATATCCTAAGGAAATGTTAATTTTGTTTAAGAAATTAGTATAAAAGCGTGGATTTATCTCAAAAAGATTGGACAGAAAAGTTAAGCAAAGACAATAATTCTGTTGTTTTAGATGTTAGAACTAAAGAAGAGGTGAACGAAGGCATTATTCCAAATGCAGTTCATATAGACATCTATAGAGGACAAGGTTTCATTTATGAGGTTGATGAATTGGATAAAACCAAAAACTATTATGTCTATTGCAGATCAGGTGGTCGCAGTGCCCAAGCATGTGCAGTGATGAACAAGTTGGGCTTTAAAAACACTTATAATTTGGTAGGTGGCATAACTGAATGGCAGGGAGAAATTGCATTTCTGGACCAATAAAAATAGTAACATTAGTATAATACAGTTTATATGAAAAAAATAGCAGCATTTAGTTTATGTCTACTGGCTTTAAGTCTTGTATCTAGTTGCATTGATGATAAGATTGAAAACACGAAAGTAAAGCTTGTGACGGCCGATGAAATGCAAGAAATCCTTGATATGGAAGATGCGCAGTTGGTCGATGTCCGAACTCAAGAAGAATATGAGGAGGAGCGTATTAAGGATTCTCAAAATATAGACTATAGCTCACCAACATTTGATGAAGATATAGCCAAATTGGATAAAGAAAAGCCTGTTATACTGTACTGTAAAGGTGGGGTAAGAAGTGCAAAATGTGCAAAAAAACTTATCGATGCCGGTTTTGAGAAAATATATGATTTAGAAGGCGGCATATCAAAATGGAAACACTCCGAAAAGATTAAAATTGAAGTAAAGTCATAAACTACAACCGAACGCTAGTTCGGTTTTTTTATTCCAATAAATTACATTAACATAATTCATAAGGTTTTTATAAATTAGACGACTTTATTCGAATAATCAAAAGCCAATACATTAGATTTGTGCCTTAATGCTTTATTATGACCTTTAAAAAGAACTTCCTGTTTAGTTTTATAGTTATATTTTTCTCGCTCAATTTGTTTGCACAGGTTTTAGAGCCAGTGAAGTGGGAATTTGATATTGAAAAGATTTCGGAGACGGAATTTAATCTGGTTTTTAAAGCGAATATTGAGAAAGGCTGGTATATCTATTCACAAGAACAGCAATCTGAAGAAAGTTTTGCACCTACGACCTATTTTGAGTTTCAGAACATGGAAGGTAATTACCAATTGAATGGTAAAACTACAGAGCCAGATGTTCCTGTTATTTTTGATAAGATATTTCAAGAGGACGTTAAAAAATTTAAAGATCAAGCCATCTTCAAACAGAGCATAACACTTATAAAGAAAGATTTAAAGCAGATTGATGTTACAGTAGACTACCAAACCTGTGATGATTCCAAATGTATACCAAGTGACTTTCTTTTTAATTTTTCTCTAGATGGGTCTGAAATAGTTAAGGATGAAATTGTCCTAGATGAAAGAAGTAAACAACTGTCAGAAGGATTAAACCTAAATGTTACCGGTTGGGATAAATACACAGAAGAAGTTATTGAAGAGAAAAGTAACCTGTCCATTTTCTTTCTGGGCTTTTTAGGTGGCCTAATTGCATTGCTAACTCCTTGCGTATTTCCCATGATACCATTGACGGTTTCTTTTTTTACTAAAAGTGCCAGTGACCCGAAGAAGGGCTTATTCAATTCCATACTATATGGTTTATTCATTTTTTTAATTTACGCCATATTAAGTATTCCTTTCCATTTATTAGATACTCTAGACCCTGGTATTCTTAACAATATATCTACTAACGTAACGCTTAACATTATCTTTTTTGTAATTTTTATCGCCTTTGCGTTTTCGTTTTTTGGCTATTATGAATTAACCTTACCACAATCCTGGAGTGCAGCAATGGATAGTAGGGCTAATAAGATAGGTGGTTTCATTGGTGTCTTTTTTATGGCATTAACGCTTGCAATCGTATCCTTCTCATGTACAGGACCAATTTTGGGTACACTTTTAGGGAGCTCTTTAACAGCAGATGGAGGCGCAACCCAACTGACTATGGGTATGAGTGGCTTTGGTTTAGCCTTGGCTTTACCCTTTACATTGTTTGCAATGTTTCCAAAATGGCTAAATTCACTTCCTAAGTCTGGAGGATGGCTCAATACCGTTAAGGTTGTGTTAGGTTTTGTGGAATTAGCTTTAGCGTTGAAATTTTTATCCAATGCCGATTTAGTAGAGCATTGGGGACTTTTAAAACGAGAAATATTTATTGGTCTGTGGATAATTATTAGTATAGCTCTAGCGCTCTATTTATTTGGAAAAATTAAATTTCCTCATGATGGACCATTACAGAAACTTGGTAAGGGCAGGATAACTACAGCAATTTTGGTAATCGCATTTATCATCTATTTGATTCCCGGCCTAACTAATACAAAATGGGCAAATTTAAAAATGTTAAGTGGATTTCCACCACCAATGTTTTACAGTCTTTACGAAAAGACCTCTGAGTGTCCTTTAGATCTTAATTGTAAAAAGGATTTGGAAGAGGGCTTGGCATTAGCAAAAGCAGAAAACAAACCTATTTTATTGGATTTTACGGGTTGGGCTTGTGTTAATTGTCGTAAAATGGAAGAGCAGGTTTGGAGTACCTCACAAGTATTTGATATTTTGATGGAAGATTATGTAATTATCTCACTATATGTAGATGATAAAAAACCACTGGAAGAAAACAATCAATTTCAATACCTCAGAAATAATGGTACTGTAAAAGAAATAGAAACGATTGGTGATAAATGGCAAACATTACAAACAATCAATTTTAAAAATAACTCCCAGCCTTATTATGTTTTGTTAAATCATGATTTTGAGTTACTAAATACTACAAAGGCTTATGAGCCAGATGCAGATGCCTATTACGATTGGTTAAAAACTGGGTTAGAAAACTTTAAAAAGTAGCCGAGCTAAACTTCAAAATAAACCTCCTCAAAAGGAATTCTAAAACGTGGACCATAGATGCCTTTGTCGTCTCGAATACCACAACCAATTACCATATTAATTTCGGCACCTTTTGGTAAATTCAGAATTTTTTTCACCCTCAAAGTGTCGCTACCTTCCATTGGGCAAGTATCATAGCCAATGGCAGCCATACTTGTCATAAAATTTTGTGCAGCAAGACCAGCACTTTTATGTGCCACAACTCTCATATCGCTCTGTCTAACTTGTCTGTAAATAGGTTTAAAAAGGCCAACAATCTGAAACGTTATGTATTTGAGGTAGCCCAAAATACATAAAAAATCAGCGTAAACAGTTGGAATTAATTTTTTGTAGTAATTGGTTGCCATTTTTTTACGCTTTAGCTCACGTTCAGTTAGGTTGTCTTTATCGTAAACCTTTTCTAAAAAAGCAATATTGGCTTTGGCTCTTTGCTTCCAAAGGTCTTTTCGAGTGACTACAACCACCAATTGTCTTGCGGTTTTGGCTGCACTTTGATTAAAACAGGCATTAGCTAATTCCTTTAAAGTATCTTTATTAATGACATGATAAAATTCCCAAAGTTGAAGATTACTACTCGTAGGTGCTAAGGATGCATTGACAAGGCATTGTTTTACTTTTGCGCTATCGATAGGTATATCTTTATACACTCGTGTAGATCTTCTGTATGCAATAGCTTCAGTCACTGTCTTTTCCATAAAATTTACGATTTTGGTTTAAAATACTAAAGTTATACTAAAAGTCGGTTTTCATGCATTGAGAACCTAAAAATCCATTATTTTATATAAAAACATAAATATGATAACTACTAAAAACCCATACACTCAAAAAGAATTAAATACCTATCATCTCATTTCAGATAAGGAATTAAAACAAAAGCTCGAGTTAGCCAATGAGCAATTTCGAAGTTGGAAATCGCTTCAAATTAAAGATCGTACGAAACTACTTTCTAAAGTTGCTGAACTTTTAGTAGAGCGAAAAGAAACTTATGCCAAATTAATGACTGATGAAATGGGAAAGCCCATAACCCAAGGTATAGCTGAAATAGAAAAATGTGCTTGGGTTTGTGGCTTTTATGCCAAAAATGCAGAGAATTTTCTTGCAGATCAGCTGATTGAAGCCGATACGTATGAAAGCTTTATCAGTTATGATCCGTTAGGTGTTATTTTAGCTATTATGCCATGGAATTATCCTTTTTGGCAGGTGATGCGATTTGCTGCGCCAACATTAATGGCTGGTAACACTGCGCTACTGAAGCATGCGTCAAGTACCACACAATGTGCTATAGAAATAGAAAAGCTTTTTTTGGATGCAGGATTTCCAGAAGGGTGTTTTCAAACACTATTAGTATCACATCAACAGATAGAGGATATCATTGGTAATGACATTGTAAAAGCTGTTAGTCTTACAGGAAGTGAAGCTGCAGGGAGAACTATTGCCGAAATCGCGGGCAAAAACCTAAAGAAAGCTGTCTTAGAACTTGGCGGAAATAATGCCTGTATTGTTTTAAAAGACGCTGACTTAGAAAAATATATGGATACCATGGCTTGGGCACGTATGCAAAATGCTGGTCAAAGTTGTATAGCGGCTAAACGATTTATTGTTGTTGAAGATATCTACCATGAATTTTTATCGAAATTTAAAACAAGGATAGAATCTTATGTAGTTGGAAATCCCACGGATAGTAAAACAGAAGTGGGATCTATGGCTTCAGTAAGCTTGGCTGAAGAAGTAGAAAAGCAAGTCAAAAAATCATTGGATAATGGAGCAACGGTTCTATATGGAAATCAGAGAGATCAAGCCTTTTACCAACCTACTATTATAGAAAATGTAACAAAGGATATGCCGTTGTTTAGGGAAGAAGTGTTTGGACCTGTTGCAGCAATTATAAAAGTTAAAAATGAAGAAGAAGCCTATCAATTAGCCTCAGATACTAAATTTGGGTTAGGAAGCATGGTATTTACAGCAGACGTAGATAAAGCTAAACGACGTATAGACCAAATTGCTGATGGTGCATTCTTCATCAACGAGTTGGTTAAGTCTGACCCAAGATTGCCATTTGGTGGTACAAATGCATCTGGTTACGGAAGAGAACTGTCTAAAGAAGGTATGATGGAGTTTGTAAATGTTAAAACGGTTTATATTAGAAAATGAAAGAATAAATCTTATCACCAAGCCAATAGCCCAAACCTAAAACTATTGGATAACCTATAAATAACCATAACGCATCTATAATACTTATAGAATTAAATGCTGAAAGTCCTTGTTTAGACATCAGTTCAATAAATCCGTACCACGAATTTATTCCTAATTTTATAATGATGCCATTCGCCAAAATGGCAATAATAAGTATGGCTATTCCAATAATGTAAAGTCTAAGCATCTTTTAATTTATCTGAATGTAATTGACGTAATTTAGATAATTTAGGATCTATAACAAAGGTGCAATATCCATAATTTGGATTGTTTTTATAAAAATCCTGATGCTCTTGTTCGGCTTCATAAAAGTTTTTGGCAGGACTCAATTCTGTTACGATAGGATTGTCATAATAGGCAGACAATTCTTTTAAAACGCGTTCTGCGATATTCTTTTGGTCTTCATTATGATAAAAAATCACGGAACGGTATTGTGTACCTCGATCTGCACCTTGTCGATTTAGCGTTGTAGGATCGTGTGTAGTCATAAAAATGATTAATATATCCTGATATGAAATTACATTGGCATCAAATGTAATCTGAACCACTTCGGCATGACCAGTTAATCCAGAGCAAATTTCTCTATATGTTGGTCTGCCAGGAACCTTTCCTCCTGAATAACCTGAAACCACATTTTCAACACCTTTAACTTCCTGAAAAACGGCTTCGGTACACCAAAAGCAACCTCCACCTACCGTAGCAACTTGAATATTTTTACTCATTAACAATTTCCTTTTCTAAAACCATGGATTCTGAGTTGATGCAATAGCGTAATCCACTTGGCTCAGGACCGTCGGGAAAAACATGACCTAAATGTGCATCACAGGTGTTACACATTACCTCCACACGCACCATTCCATAGGAGCTGTCTTTCTCGTATTTAATAGCATTCTCTTTTATGGGCTGTGTAAAACTAGGCCAACCCGTACCGGAGCTAAATTTTATGGTAGAGTCGAACAAGGGTGTGCCACAGCAAACACAATTATATTTACCAGCGTCATAGGCTGTGCAAAGCGCACCACTATGCGGCCGTTCGGTTCCTTTTTGTCTTGTAATTCTGTATTGTTCTGGTGTTAATTGGGCTTTCCATTCAGCATCGGATTTTTCAACACGTTGGTCTGGTATTGGGTTACCATTGACAGAAAAATTAATAATATCTTTCCAAGTAAGCATAATTTTTTTTTTGTAAAGATAATTCTATAAAGGGATAAAACTTACTAAGTAAATCTTAAAACCTGGCCGAAGAGTTTTGAAATTTATACAATGTATGATAGATAAATGTTTAATAATAACTACATTTAATTAAGTTGTACGATTGGGATGATTAATTAATCAAATTATAAGTGGTCTTTTTAGCTAAAATAAAATTATGAAGTATAGGCCAACTGTTTTAAATATAAGTGTTGTAATAGTCTTGATTTATGATGGTTACAAGTATTTTAAGGATTTAATTAATGATATACATTATCAATATGGAGCCCTTGCTATGTTTATGACAGGTATAATTGTGTTTTCTGGTCTTTTATTGGATTACTTTCTGCAAAAAAAGATTAAAAAGTATTTCATCTTAAATTTAGTGGGACTGTTAGTAGTTCTTATTTTCATTTTGTTTACAATGCGATAGTTGCTTAGCTGATTTTTCAGTATTCAGTATCAGAAACTGTCATTTGTCATTGTTTTAGTGATTAGAGTAATATAATTTTAATAAGATATTGGTTGAAATGAGACATATCGTTTTTTAGCCAATAGAATTCTAATCTAAATATTACAAAATGAGCCTAATATCAAATAAAGTAGTACCAGGTAAAGAAGGGCAAGTTTTTGGTACCGATGCCAAATTAAGTAAAGATCTTGAGAAGATTCGTCAAAAGATATTGACTGTTTCAGGTGTAAATCATGTCACAATTAATGAAAATGTTTTCCCTCGGGAGTTTAAAGTGTGTACAGATCGCCTTGTAGAATTAAAGGCTATTGAAGATGTAGTCATTCCTTTAGGATTTCATGTTGTACCTAAGGAAGCATTTGATCTATAAACATTCATGAGGGTTTGGCATTTGAAAATCCAAAAGAATTAAAGAGGGTAGTCTGCAAGTAGATTTTTATCCCAATCACCATTATTTTAATTTCTCAAAAAGGGATATTGAGGATCTTATTGCACCTTCCATGTATCCTGAAAATTCTGTAGCGGTTTCGGTATTACAGAAAAATAACCTTTCATTCATATATGTTTTTTGTAATAAAGGATGCCCATTATTTTGATGTGCACGTAGCATGCTATTACTATCATGAACAATAAACTCATCTGTCCAAATTTTATCGTCGTAGAATGTTGAGTAATTTGCTTTGTCTCCTAGCAATTTTGATAAATGTTGCAGAACATAATTCCTTCTTATTTCCTTTGAATATCGAGCTGACCCACCATTAAGGAAACCAGTAAAGCCGTATTTTGTTTCTTCTAAGTTTGTATGGTCATGCATCTCCGATACGATTCCCACATGACTAAAGAGCATTCCGGAATAGCCATTGTCTCTCCAAAAAGGTTCATCGTATTCTAATACGAATTTTACAGCACCTGCCATCCAGGTTTGTACTTTAGGAAGTATGTCATTAACCTCAAAAGGTAGCTCAGGCGTAAATTTTATTCTTGAAATTAATTCAGGAGGAATGCACAGAATTACTTTCTTACCCTTATAAACTTTGCCATTTGCACTTTCAAGTTCTAAATAGCTGTTCGAAGCCTTAATTGAAATGATTTTTGAATTAAGGTGTATTTTATTGTCAGATAATTTTCCCGCTAATTCATCGGTAAGCGTTTGGGTTCCTCCTTTTATTCTCCAGGATGGATCTTGAGACTCGGGTATGTTGAATTTTTGAGGAGGTTCAAAAGAATTGGTTTCAAATAATGAAATACCCTTTGAATATTGAGGATATTTTGACAATCCTAACTCATCAATAAGTTGTAATACATTTGAATGCATATCTGAGAACCATGTCGCTCCTAATTCTAATGGTGTATCCCTTTTACCTTTGGTAGTTAAAATACGACCACCTAATCTAGAGGATCCTTCTATAATAGTTGCATTAATATCTATCTTGGATAGTTGATATGCTAAACATAAACCACTTAACCCACCACCGACAATGATATAATTATCTATTGAATTCATTCTATTCTGCTAATTCTACCATACTGCATAAAATTAATTATTAAGTGTCGGTATAGATGATCGTTTTATTTTTTTTAATTGCTATTTAGACACCTATTTTATAAAACAAAGCCCAGTCAAGAATTATTTACTGAGCTTTTATTTGTGGAGTCGGAGAGAATCGAACTCTCGTCCAAACAAGTAACCAAAGGGCTTTCTACACGTTTAGTCTTTTCTTGTTTTTTCGATGCAAAGCTGGCTAAAGACAACCTACTTTACACTTAGCTTTTTAATCTCGAAAGGGCATCAAAGCACTACCCAATCTTGGTCAATTTTTACGATGCCTCTATAAAGAATGCCACTAACCAAGGCTTTCTGGAGACATTTAGCCTTCCTGCCTTGCAGGAATAAGCGGAAATCTTACTATGATTCAGATTACGCAGCTAAAGCGTAGTTATTCTCGCCGTTTAAAATTTGGTCTAGCCTTTTACGTGTCTCAAAACCATTACACGACGTGCTTACCATTTAATTAATCTCGCTGTCAAAACCAGTCGACCCCAAATTTTTAATGGTAAAGGATCGCGAAGTTACGAAAAAAGTTGTGCAACCTCTTAAATCCATTTATTTTCGTGCAAAAATTGTTCCATATCAAAAAATTGGCGTTTTGTCAGTTTTCAAAATAAATTATACATGAAATTCGCTATCATAAAAGAACGTAAAAACCCACCAGATAGACGTGTTGTATTTTCGCCACAAACGCTTGCTGAAGTAAGAGAACGATTTCCTGAGGCTGAATTCATAGTGGAGTCTTCGGACATTAGGATATTTCCTGATGCCGCTTATGCAAAATTGGGTTTTAAAGTCACGGATGATGTTTCTGAAGCCGATGTGATGATTGGTGTTAAAGAAGTGCCTATAGAACATTTAATTCCGAATAAAAAGTACTTCTATTTTTCACATACCATAAAAAAGCAACCATATAACCGTAAGCTGTTAAAGGCAATGCTAGAAAATAATATAGAGATGTATGACCACGAAACCATCGTAAAACAAAGTGGTGCAAGACTCATAGGCTTTGGTCGGTATGCTGGTTTGGTAGGTGCTTACAATGGCTTCAGAGCTCTAGGGTTAAGAGATGGCTTATTCAATTTGCCTAAAGTTGAAACCCTTGCCGATTTAGAAGAAGTAAAAGCTGAACTTGATAAAATTACCATTCCAAACATTAAGATATTACTTACCGGAACAGGAAAGGTAGCCTATGGTGCTAAAGAGATTCTAGATCATTTAGGTATCAAAGAGGTAAGTGATGCTTTGTATTTAACATCTGAATTTACAGAGCCAGTTTATGTTATGGCAGATGTTATGGAATACGCCAAACGCAAAGATGGAAAAGTGGGTAACAAGCAACAGTTCTATAAAGATCCATCAGGTTACGAGAGCAATTTTATGCCTTATGCCAAACAAACCGATTATTTTATTGCCGGTCATTTTTATGGTAATAACGCACCGTATTTGTTCACTCGGGAAGATGCTAAAAATCCTGAGTTTAGGATTAATTTGGTAGCAGATGTGTCTTGTGATATCGATGGGCCTGTAGCATCGACCATTCGTCCTTCGACCATAGCAGAGCCTTATTATGGTTATGATCCACAAACCGAAAAAGAAGTAGCTTTCGATGCCGAGGGGGCCATTACGGTTATGGCTGTAGATAATTTACCTTGTGAGTTGCCAAAAGATGCTAGTGAAGGTTTTGGTGAGGCTTTTGTAGAACATGTAATACCTGCTTTTTTTAATAATGATGAACGCGGTATCTTAAAAAGAGCCAAAATCACAACAGCAGATGGCAAGTTGACTGAGCGCTTTAAGTACCTTCAGGATTATGTGGATGGAAAAGCGTAATGTTGAACCATACATAAAAAGATTAGTATTTAATAGAGAAGTAAATACATATTTGAATTTTAACTAATTTTATATACTAATAACAAAACGAATTTATTATGGTCGGACTGCTTTTAACAATAGCAAATATTTCAGGTGGTATATTACTGGGACTCGCTACATTGGATAAGTGGGATGGTGAGAGTAATTTTTTTAATAAAATTGCAGGTGTGTTAGCTCCTTTTCAAACCATCATTGGTGGTGCATTAGTTGTTCTACCTATTTTTAAATTTAGTTTGCTAAGTATCATAAGTATTTTAGGAGGTATTTTATTACTTACCCACGTATTTGGTAAGGTACCAGCTTTAGAAACAAGTTTACGTCAATTGTCGGCCAAGTTAATGCCGTTTAAGGCGATTATAGGGATTGCAATATTAGTATTGGGTATTTTAGGTTTATTTTAAGAATGCATCCCGCAGAAGCCTATATCCTAAAACAGGAAGAACCTTATAAAACCATTTTACTGCAACTTCAAAGCATCATTGAAGCTGTTGCTCCCAACGCAGAACTATTGTATAAGTGGCGTATTCCTTTTTATTATAACAACGGTATTCCGTTGTGCTTTTTAAACCAGTCCAAAGATTATGTAGATCTGGCTTTTTGGCATTTTGATCAACTGGAAAAATATTCAGAGTATTTCGTCGATGCCAATAGAAAATCCATTCGGTCATTGCGTTATCGTTCTGTAGAAGATATCAATGATGAGATAGTGGTTTATGTGCTTCAAAAACAATTAAAAATTAATACCAATCCTTTTAAGCTTATTTTGGGTAAAAAAAAGATTAAAAACTAGATACCAATTGTCTTATGGCCACTAAATTGGTTAAAAGTCCTTCTAGTTTATCTAAATGCAGCATGTTGGCACCATCACTTTTAGCATTTGCAGGATCAAAATGCGTTTCAATAAATAGACCGTCAACATGATTCACCACACCAGCCCTGGCTATGGTTTCAATCATATCTGGTCGACCACCAGTTACCCCAATACTCTGATTAGGCTGTTGTAAGGAGTGAGTGACATCTAAAACCGTAGGGGCAAATTTTCGCATGGTTGGAATGCCTCTAAAATCTACAATCATATCTTGGTAGCCAAACATAGTGCCTCTATCCGTTATCCAAGCCTTTTCATTACCAGCATCTTTTACCTTTTGTACGGCGTGTTTCATGGATTCCGGACTCATAAATTGACCTTTCTTTAAGTTAACTACTTTGCCAGTTTCTGCAGCAGCCACAACTAAATCGGTTTGTCGTACTAAAAATGCTGGTATTTGTAAGACATCAACATATGCTGCAGCTTTAGCAGCATCAGAAACTTCATGGATATCCGTTATTGTTGGTATATCGAAAGTTTCAGAAACTTTGTTAAGTATTTTTAAGGCCTTTTCGTCTCCAATTCCTGTGAAACTATCAATTCTACTACGGTTGGCTTTTTTAAAACTACCTTTAAATACGTATGGGATTTGTAGCTTATCTGTTATAGAAACCACTTTTTCGGCGATACGAAGTGCCATGTCTTCTCCTTCAATAGCACATGGGCCACAAAGCAAAAAGAAGTTATTGGAATCTGTGTGTTTTAATTTAGGAATAGTTGTCAAAGCTTTAAACTTTAAAATTAAGCCACAAAGATAGCATTTTAAAACACCTTTTTAATACTATTTCTTATAATCCAGAGCGACATTATAAAGTTGCCAAAAACCAAAGCACCCCCGTAAAATAACAATTGCTTAGCAGATTCTGACCAACTCATGATATTGAGCAAGTTGAATAAATAAGCTAAAATCAAATAAGAAGATAGGCATACAAATACAATACCTAATGAAAAATTGAGATTTTTGTTCGGTCTAATCAATTGCCACAAAAAGGGAATGCCAAATAATAATATCGGATACGCAGAAATACCTTCACTTTTATTAATTACAGTAAACCAATAGGCAACTATGCTTATAAAATAAAGATAAGGTATAAACTTGGTGTACTTGCTAATTGTATTCATCTGTGTTAAAATTTTAGGATTCAGACGTAAACAGCCCAATTAGCGGTTGATGGGAAGGCTTTTACTATTAATCATATTTATAACGTCAAGATACAAACTCAAATTGTCTCATTTTCAAAATATAACATATAATTAACGAAATGAGAATAATTAGATGTACCTTTGCGCGCTTAAAATTTGGCATTCATTATGACTAAAATTAAAAACATCGCAATTATTGCGCACGTTGACCATGGGAAGACCACTTTGGTTGATAAAATTATGTATCACTGTCAATTGTTTCGTGAAAACGAAAACACGGGTGATTTAATTCTTGATAACAATGATTTGGAACGTGAACGAGGAATTACCATTACCTCAAAAAACGTTTCTGTTATATATAAGGATACAAAAATCAACATAATTGACACACCTGGTCACGCCGATTTTGGAGGTGAAGTAGAGCGCGTATTAAATATGGCTGATGGTGTGTTGCTTTTGGTAGATGCATTTGAAGGACCAATGCCGCAAACACGCTTTGTCCTACAAAAGGCTATTGACTTAGGTCTAAAGCCTTGTGTTGTGGTGAACAAAGTGGATAAAGAAAACTGTACACCAGATGAGGTTCATGAAAAGGTATTTGATTTGATGTTTGAACTTGGTGCAGAAGAGTGGCAATTAGACTTTCCTACCGTATACGGTTCTGCCAAACAAAATTGGATGAGTGAGGACTGGCAAAAGCCAACGGATTCCATTGAGCCTTTGTTGGATATGGTTATTGAGCATATTCCTGAACCAAAAATTGAAGAGGGATCAACTCAGATGTTGATTACTTCGTTAGACTTTTCGAGTTTTACAGGACGTATTGCTATTGGTCGTTTAACAAGAGGAACTTTAAAAGCAGGACAACCCATTTCTTTAGTGAAGAGAGATGGTTCTACTGTAAAAAGTAAAATAAAGGAGCTGCATACGTTTGAAGGTTTAGGTCGTTTAAAGGTTGATGAAGTACAAGCAGGTGATATTTGTGCTATTGTTGGATTGGAAGGTTTTGAAATTGGAGATACTGTTGCCGATTTTGAAAATCCTGAAGGTTTAAAAACCATAGCTATCGATGAGCCAACAATGAGTATGTTATTTACCATTAATGATTCACCTTTCTTTGGTAAGGACGGTAAGTATGTGACTTCTCGTCATATAAAGGATCGGTTGATAAAGGAGTTAGAGAAAAACTTAGCGCTAAGAGTTGAGGAAACGGATAGTGCCGATAAGTTTATGGTGTTTGGACGTGGTGTATTGCACTTATCGGTTTTAATTGAAACCATGCGTCGTGAAGGTTATGAACTTCAAATTGGTCAACCACAAGTAATCATCAAAGAAATTGATGGTGTAAAATGTGAGCCTTTTGAAGAAATGACCATCGATTTACCAGAAAGCGTATCTGGTAAGGCGATAGAAATGGTAACCATGCGTAAAGGTGAAATGTTGAGTATGGAAGCTAAAGGAGATCGTATGGTGTGCGAATTTATTGTGCCATCACGTGGTATTATAGGGTTACGTAATCAATTATTAACAGCAACGGCTGGTGAAGCTATTATGGCGCACCGTTTTAAAGAATACCAACCGATAAAAGGTGGAATTCCAGAACGCCAAAACGGTTCTTTGGTTTCTATGGAAAATGGTACTGCAATTCCGTATTCTATTGATAAACTGCAAGAAAGAGGGAAATTCTTTATCGATCCAGGAGAAGATATTTATGAGGGTCAGGTTATTGGAGAAAACTCTCGTGGTGATGATATGACGGTGAACGTTACTAAAACCAAAAAGTTAAGTAACGTACGTTCTGCAGGTGCGGATGATAAAGCTAAAATTGTACCGGCTATTAAGTTTTCATTAGAGGAGGCACTAGAGTATATTCAAAAAGACGAGTATGTCGAGGTCACTCCAAACCATTTAAGAATTCGTAAAATTCTACTAAAAGAAGTAGATCGTAAGCGAAGCAAAAGTTTATAAATACAGACTAACAATTTAAAAAGAGAAATATGTTATAGTGTTTCTCTTTTTTCTTTGAACTCAGTTATATCTCTAATTTTATAAGGTCTTGTGTTTTGAGTTTCGTAATAGGTACGCATTTGAAGATCAATGGCAATTCCGGTTGTAAAAAGTTGCACGCCAACAAGTAATAATAAGACGCCTAAAATAAGTAGTGGTCGGTCTCCAATGTCATTGCCAAGGATTTTCTCAATTAATAAATAGACGTTTATAAGTGCACCAATAGAAAAGAACAAAATACCAAGATTTCCTAAAAGATATAAGGGCTTTTGCAGATAATTACGTTGAAACAAAATCAATAGAATATCATTTATTACTTTAAAGGTTCTTCCTAAGCCGTAATTAGATTTACCATGAACTCGTTTATGATGATTAACTTCACTTTCGCCGACTCTTGCACCGTTTAAAAATGCCAATAAACCAATAAACCGATGCATTTCGCCATAAAGATTTAGTTCTTTGGCAATTTCTTTTTTAAAAACTTTTAAAGCGCAACCGTGATCCTTTATATTTAATTTTGTTGCTTTTCTGATTAAAAAATTGGCAATTTTAGAGGGTAATTTTTTTAAAAAGCTGTCTTTTCTGTGATTTCTTATACCAACAACGACATCCCAATTTTCGTCATGTAATTTTTGTAATAAAGATGGAATATCTTTAGGATCATTTTGTAAATCGCCATCTAAGGTCACAATGTATTCTCCCTGCGCCTGGTCTATTCCTGCTGCCAAAGCTGAACTCTGGCCGTAGTTTTTCCGAAGTTCAATAAGTTTTACTTTTGAATGCTGTAGCGCTTTAATGGTATTAACGGTCTTATCAGTAGAAAAATCATCGACCAAAATAATCTCAAAAAGATGTCCTTTCAAAGCCTCATCAATGTGCTTAAGTAAAAGCTGTATATTTTTTTCTTCGTTGTAAAGAGGAATGACAAGTGACAGTAATGTGTTGTGAAAGTTCATACACTAGGTTCTAATACAAAACTATCACTTTTTTGTTTATGGTTTTTGGTAGACTCTAAAATGATTTCTTTTCTCTATTAGTTTCCAATTATTTACAACATATACTGTTAGGAGTGAGCTTTCTTCATAGTTATCTTGATGATTTTCAAAATTCTCTATAAAAACGGTCAGGTTTTTACCACTGAGCATTTGTTTATAATCTTCTAATTGGTCAGCTAAATGGTGATTAAAAACCCAATCTACACCTATTGGATTTATAGTATTGGTAATGTAGTGACCTAAAGTCATGGATGGTAAGATTGTGAAATTGTCATAATCTATGGAAAGATCCTTTAATTCATTGAATTTTTCATACCTATCCTTACTTGTATATATTCCTTTCAGACGCGGGAAAACCTCACCAAGATTATAATTTAATTCACTTCTTTGACTTTCTCTATATGGGTATTGATAGCCATAAAAGAATGTCCCTAGGTATAGTATGGTTATAACGACAGTATTCCATGTTTTTATGTTTAAGGTGTCACTGGTGAAAAACAGGGCTAGGGTCATCACCATTGGTAATGAGAAATCAATCGGTGTATTGTAGCCATTGCTAATAGAAGCACACCACGCCAGGGCAAATAGAACTAATAAAATGATGTTTTTACTGTTGTTAAGGCATCTATATAAGGCATATATTAAACCAAAAAGCCATAAGAGATGCACAATACCGTACTTTGCTGAGTAATATAAAGATTGATTGTTATAATAAAGCCATAGGAAAACCAAAACAATAAAAGCATTGGCTATTGTATAACTTACGGATCCATTTAAATATTTTTTTGCTAACCATAGCGCTACAGAAACCATTACAATTTGAAGGAGATGAAATTTTACAGCTAAATAGTAAGACTTTATACCTGTATTTATTAAACTAGACCCAGTTGTAAAACTGAACATTTGATTTATAAACGGTTCAAGAGCATCATTCCACCAAAAGACAAAAAGATAAATAGCTGTAAATAAAACACCGTTTATAGAAAGTATGGTGAATGCTTTGTTTTCCTTTTGAAAAAGTAAAAACAATGCAACAATAATTGGAAAGAAATAAAAAGACTGTTTGCACAATGCTCCTAAAAATAGAAAAAGGGCACCCAATGCTATTGACCACCATTTCTGTTTGTTTTTAATCACAAAATATAGTCCTATGACGCTAAAGAAAATACCATCAACTGTATTCCAGGGCATTGGTGCATAATTGTGTACAGACACAATAGCGGCAATGGTGGCAATAAAAAACAGGTGTTTTTTTGGAAGTTTGAGATAATAAAATGAAATAAATGTAGCTAAATACGAGTATATAAACACTTGTATGAAGTATAAATATCGATTTATTAAATACGCATAGTCTTCCGTAATATAAAGTGGTAGTGAATGGAAAAAGGGTGAAAAGGCAGGTTTGATATAGACAAAGTCTCTGTGAGGAAAGTAACCATTGTACATACTCCAAGAGATACCAAAAATAGAGCCCATATCTCCTTCTTCAATTCCATAAGGCCCGTAACAGATTAAATAAAAAATCAGGACTAGGAAGAAGATATATTTAAATGGATATTTAGTTATATCAGTAAACAAGATTATTTTTTTACGAATATAAAATAATTAGCATCTCAAATTCAATAAAGCAGTTTTATTAAAGAAATTGATATGTAAATTAGTTTTTTAAGTGCGATAGCATATTTTTGAATAATGCAAAAGCTCACTGTAAAGAAATATCAATCAAAGGATTGTTCTGTCTGGAACGAATTTGTTCTTAAAAACAAAGTGGCGACGTTCTTGTTTGATAGAGATTTTATGGAGTATCATAGTGATCGTTTCCAGGATTTTTCTTTAATGATTTACAAGGAAGATGAGTTAATCGCAATAATGCCAGCAAATATTAAAGATAGTGTTTTGTATTCTCATCAAGGTTTAACCTACGGTGGTTTGATCACGGAGATGACCTCCGATACTAGTGTGCTTATTGCTATTTATGAAGTTTTGATAGCATTTTTAAATCAGCATGATATAAAAACCATAAAAATTAAGAGCTTACCAGAATTTTATGATCGTACAGTCAACAATTCAAATAAGCTTTTAACAGATAATTTTAATGCAACGGTATATCAAAGGCATAAAGTTCTTGCTATTGATTTTAGTCTACCTTTCACCATTCATAAAACCAAATTGAAAAATTATAGAAAGAATCAGAGTGCAGGATTTATGATTCAGGATGATAATCGTTTTGATGTTTTTTGGAATAAGGTTTTAATTCCCAGACTAAAGCTTAAGCACAATACTAAACCTGTGCATACCCTAGAAGAAATAGAATTGTTGCACCAAAGATTCCCAAATCAAATAAAGCAATACAATATATTTTTGAATGATGAAATCCTTGCTGGAATTACGATTTTTGATAAAGGAAATATTGTAAAATCCCAATACGGGGCAACCACAGAAAGAGGTGAAAAAACCCGTGCCTTAGAGTATTTGTTTATATATTTAACTTATAAATTTAAAGACGAAGGTAAACGGTTTTTTTCTATGGGTACAGTGAGTGATAAAAGTAATAAATTAGGCTATAATCCTGGTTTGTTAAGGCAAAAGGAAGAGCTAGGTTGCCAAATGTATGCTCAAGAATTTCTTCTTTTAGAAACAAAATGATCAAGTTTTTAGACCTACATAAAATCAATAATAGATTTAGCAACGAATTTAAGACTTCATTCGAAGAAGGTTTAAATGAGGCTCATTTTATCCTTGGCAATAATGTAAAAAAGTTTGAAAATGAATTTGCCAGCTATTGTGGTACCCAATATTGTATTGGAACAGCTAATGGCTTAGATGCCTTGAGTCTGATTTTAAAGGCATACATAGAAATAGGTAAACTTAAAAAGGGAGATAAAGTCATCGTGCCTGCAAATACCTTTATTGCAACAATTTTATCTGTTTTGCACGCTGGATTAGAGCCTGTATTTGTAGAGCCTAATGCAGATTCCTACAATCTATCTGCAGAATCGGTTAAACCAGAATTGAATAATGATATTAAGGCTGTTGTTATCGTACATCTTTATGGACAATTGGCAGACCATATTAGCTTTAAAAAAATTGCTGAGGGCAATAATCTTCTTTTAATAGAGGATGCAGCACAAGCCCATGGCGCAGTTTGTGATGTGGAAGGGACTAAAGCTGGAAATTTGGGGCATGCTGCAGCTTTTAGCTTTTACCCAAGTAAAAACCTGGGTGCTTTGGGTGATGGCGGTGCGGTAACAACTAATGATAGAGAATTATCAGAAACCATTTCTCTGTTAAGAAATTATGGTAGTAGTGTAAAATATGAAAATGAAGTTATTGGGTATAATAGTCGGTTGGATGATTTACAAGCTACTTTTTTGAGAACTAAGCTTAAAGTTCTAGATTCAGATAATTCGAAAAGACGAAAGATAGCACAATATTATTGCGACAATATAAAGAATAGCAAAATTAAATTACCATTTTACGAAAGTTCTAGCAATCACGTATTTTACGCTTTTGTTGTTGAAGTTGAAGATCGTGAAGCATTCATAAGTCATTTGAACTTAAATAACATAGAATGGCTAATTCATTATCCGATTCCACCACATAAACAAAAAGCATTGAAGAGATTTTCGCATTTAAACTTACCTATTACCGAACAAATTCATAAAAGAATTATAAGTTTGCCAATAAGTCCGGTGATGACAGACCAAGAAGTAGACACTGTTATTAAGGTCGTAAATGCTTATTAATTGAAGAAGTTTTTTCAGTATATAAATAATGAGGTTCTAATAAAGGCTGCAAATCTTAATACAGCAAATATCAGTATTAAGATTATCACAGGTATTCTTATTTCAAAATTTATAGCCCTATTTATAGGGCCTGAGGGAATGGCACTTATAGGAAACATAAGAAATTTTTTAAGTACCATTCAATCGATATCCATAGCTGGACTGTACGATGGTTTAGTTAAACTTATAGCTAAGCATAGAAATAATATTTCTGAGTTGACCAAAACCCTCTCTACAGTATATTACTTTGGTTTTTTTTCGTCCTTGTTACTCGCATTTTTGTGTTATTACAATGCAGAATACGTCAATAGCCTTATTTTTTTTAATAATAATTACACTTATGTTGTAGAGACCATGGCGATGGTACTACCATTCTATGCATTAAACATGTATGTGTTTGCCATAATGAATGGTTTCTCGAAATATAGGATTTTGTTGGTGATCAATATAACGGGTCAAATTTTAGGCTTGCTTGTTACACTTATCTTAATTAAACAAGAGAATATCGACGGAGCTTTAATAGCCGTTGTTATTACACCAGCGTTAAATCTATTGATTACTATTGTTGGTATTGCATTTCGGAAAAACCTGATGTCCCTAATCAGAATATCAAAGATTAGTCTAAATGTATTAAGAAATTTGAGTCCAAACATGATTATGGCTTTGGTTTCAACTATTGCACTACCAATTGTGTATATTATTATTAGAAACTATCTTAAATCTGAAATTGGAATTAAGGAAGCTGGATATTGGACTGCAGTGACTAGGATTTCGGATTACTATCTTATGTTTATCAATTCTTTGATGGCATTATATATCCTACCGCGTTTTACCGAAATAAAATCAAGAATTGAATTTAGAAAGGAAGTCTTTAGTTTTTATAAAACGGTACTACCAGTATTTGCTGGGATTTTGGGTGTTATCTACCTCAGTAGAAGTTTGTTGGTATCGTTACTTTTTACTGAAGAATTCCGACCTGTTGAAGATTTAATGGGCTATCAAATTTTAGGAGATTTTATGCGAGTGATGTCTATGGTTATTGCCTATAAATTCTTGGCTAAGAAAATGTTTGCGCATTTCATAATTATAGAGATTTTTCTTTTTGTAATTATGTATGTTTCAAGTGTTTATCTTATTGATGCTTTTGGACTTGTTGGGGCTGTAATGGGACACTGCTTAAGTTACTTAATGCATTTTGGTATAGTATTACTTATTTTTGGTAGTTCTTTATTTGGTGTTTTAGATGACGAAGGTCTAGACGATTTTTAAAGGTACTTAAACATGGGATTGCCTAAATTTATTAGTAATAATATTGTGTTGAAGATCACTTCTCTTAATGCTGTTGTTATTACTATTAGATTGGTAGTTTCGGTATTTATTCAACGTCTTTTTGCGGTAGTTTTGGGCGAGGCTGGTATTGCGAGTATAGGCCAGATTAGGAATGTGATGGCTATGTTAACTAGCACTTCTACATTAGGCATCTTTAGTGGTGTGGTAAAATATGTGGCAGAATATAAAGAAAACAAGCCAGAACTAATTAAGCTGTTTTCTACAGCTACTGTTTTTGTTTTGTGCGGATCCTTAATATCTGCATTAGTACTATTTTTTGGAGCAGATTATTTTTCTAATTACCTCTTTGCTAATACAGAGTTCAACTATGCATTTAAATTATTGGCAGTGATTATACCTTTTATAGCTATAAACAGAACCTTAAATGCGGTTATTAATGGGCTTTCAGATTATAAAAAATATGCGATAATTGAACTTGCTAGCTATTTATTGGCTACTGTTGCAATTCTTATTGGACTTTATAATCTAAACCTAGATGGTGTCATCATAGCTATTGCACTAGCGCCAGTTATTCAATTAGTAGTATTAGGTTTTGTATTTGGTAAAAAGTTAAAGAAAACCCTTCCTCTTGAAAAAATAAACTTTAAACTTACTTACAGGAATAAGCTTATTGCATTTACTTTGATGTCTTTTGTTTCGGCTTTTTTACTGAATTATATCGAAATTAAAATTAGAACCAGAGTAGCCACAGAAATAAATATAAATGAAGCAGGCTATTGGACCGCGGTTAGTTTTATTTCGAAAAACTATATGGTGTTTGCTTCAGGCCTTTTTACACTTTATGTCTTGCCAAGGTTTGCAAATATTCATACAAGGGGTGACTTTAAAAAGGAGGTGTTAAATATTTATAAAACTATTTTACCAATTTTTGGTCTGGGAATGTTACTGGTTTATTTATTAAGAAATGTAATAATTGATTTCGTTTACCCTGATTTTAAAGGTATGGAACCACTCTTTAAATGGCAGTTGTTAGGTGACTTTGTCCGTTTGTGCGCCCTAGTTTTAGCGCATCAATTTTTAGCTAAGCGACTGGTAAAAAGCTTTTTGGTAACTGAAATAATTTCATTGGTATTATTCTATGTGCTCACTTTGGTATTTATTAAAATATACGATACCGAAGGTATAGTCATTGCACATTTTGTGCGCTATATCATTTATTTTGCATTGGTTGCTTTTCTAATTTGGGTTTATTACAGTAATAAAACAACATCAAAAACCTAAAGTGTTTTATTCCAAAGATTCAAGTACTGCTTTGCCGAAGAAATGTAGTGGTGCTGGTTTTCTATAAATTGTCTAGCATTTCTTGATATTTCAGAAATTTTCTCAGGGTTATTTATAAGCCATATGAGCTTTTGTGCAACGGCTTTGGCATCTGGTAGGGCATTAATGGCAATAGTATCTTCTTTAATATTATAGTAGTCTAACCACTCCTGCTCTGCACCAGTAAATACGACTTTACCTTTAGCCATAGCTTCTAATGCATTGTAACCTTGGTCATATGCATACACCTGATCAAGTAAAATATGGGCTTCATCGTAGGCCTTAATGTACTCACTGTAAGGCAAGCTGGTTACGGTTATGATTTTTATACGGTCACTATAATCCTTATTGACAATAGCTAATGCATTTTCAAAGATGTTATTGCCTTTTTTGAAGTAGTTGTGCGCGTTTATACCATGAAAAATAATAACCTTGTCTTTTATTTTAGGTGATTTAAACTTTAAAAGATCAGTGTTTATAGGGTTTGGAATTAGTCCAAGATATTTCGGATGTTTTTTTAACGGTATATGGTAATCTATATCTGAGGCTATAACACCTTTAATAGTTTTGTATATGTGTGTATGAAGCGCCTTGAATTTAGGTGTTAAGTATTTTAGACCATAAGCACTGATATGATTTTTATCTATGCCATTTTTATATGGCGTAAGTATGGAGTACCTGAACTTATTTTCATCGGCATAGGAAACGCTTATGTAATCCGTACCACAAGACAATAAAAATACGTTTTTATTCCAGGAAGTAATTAGGTCAAAAATAGTCTTTTCGATTTTGGGTGTACATCCAAAGGAAGCCTCGTTAATAAACTGGACAATATCATAATTACAAAGCTTAGAACGGTGCCCTATAATTTGTTTTTTAATGTTATGGGATTCAAGGTCATAACCAAAGAACAGGTAAAGGGCATTTTTTATTTTTCGTTTTATACCATTCTGGTATTTTTTTTTGATAAGTATATCTACACTGTATTTTTTAAAACCATCGTAAGTAGCAACAATAGTAACATCATGATTTAATTGTTCTAAACCTTCTTTTAAGGAATTATGAAGTCTGCTGTATTCACCGACTAGTAAAATCTTCATTTATATCGTTACATTTGCTTTCCAAATATAATTGTAAATGATTAAAACCACGACCAAAAAGATATGTATTATAGTTTCTTCACTTGGTGGTGGTGGCGCAGAACGTTCTTCGGCATTACTTTCTGAAATACTGCATGACTTGGGTTATGATATCCATATAGTTTCTGTCTTGGATATCATCGATTATCCATTTAAAGGAAAGCTACTAAACTTAGGCAAGCTTAAGGCAAAAAATGATACTTCTTTTGGGAGAATAAAGAGGCTGATTGTTTTTAAAAAGTATCTTAAACAACATCGATTTGATTATATAATTGATTGCAGAACTAGAATAGGATTCTTAAAAGAGTTAATCATAATTAAGTATGCATACTTTGGCTTTAAATGTATTTATCTTTTCCATAGCTATAAGGTTGAAAGTTATATTCACCCTAATAAGGTTTTAGGTCGTTTCTTGTACGCAAAGGGATATAAAATTGTGGCCGTCTCAAAGGGTATAAAGGCTAAACTTGAAAATAAATATGATTTAAATAATGTTGTTGTGGTTTATAATTCTTTAGATGTTGAGTTAGAAGAGTCTCTAGAAAAACCAGCGAACAAGTATGTTTTATTTTACGGTAGATTAGATGATAAAATAAAAAACATTACATTGTTGTTAAATGCATACAAGTCGTCTGTTCTCAGCGAAAAATCTATCGATCTCATGATTTTAGGTAGTGGAAATGATTTAGAAGCATTAAAACTGCTTACACATCGATTGGAGCTGGAAAAACATGTGCATTTTTTGCCCTACAAATCAAATCCTTACAAGACCGTTCAAAATGCTATTTTTACGGTATTAACAAGCAGGTATGAAGGATTTCCAATGGTGATACCTGAGTCATTGGCACTTGGTGTACCAGTGGTTTCGGTAGATTGTAATTCAGGACCGAACGAAATAATAATTAATGAAGAAAATGGGCTTCTTGTAGAAAACCACAATGTTGAGGCCTTAGCCGAGGCAATGAACAGATTGATAGTGGACAAAGAATTGTATTTACATTGCAAATCCAATACAAAAGCTAGTGTAGCGCATCTATCAAAAAATAATATTGGTAAGCAATGGCAGAGTTTATTAAATGATGAATGAATATAACATGGATACGTTAGATAAAGTTAGGTTAATAGAAATTCCTAAAGTTCATGACGAACGAGGCTCTTTAGCTGTGATAGAAAAGGATGTACTTCCTTTCAAGATAAAACGAATTTATTATTTATACGATGTACCATCCGATAGTTACAGAGGAGGACATGCACATAAAGAACAAGAATCTATAATCATAGCACTTAGTGGGAGTTTTGAGGTTATTGTAGATGACGGCACCTCACGAAAGCGAATAATGTTAAACAAACCTACTCAGGGTCTTTTTATTTCCACTCATATTTGGCGTGAAATTGATAATTTTTCTTCAGGAGCTGTCTGCTTGGTTTTAGCTTCAACTAACTATAATGAAGCTGAATATATTAGGGATTATGATGAATTTTGTAATTTAAAAAGGGGAGCGGTATAATTTATTTTTGAGAAGGAAGAATTTTAAGCGTTTCAAAAAACGTAAGACAACTGCAGGTAAAAATAATAGAAGTTTAAGACGTCGATTTAAGTTTTTGAGATTAATATCCTTTTTAACTTTTTTGTAATTAGTATAATCATTTCTCAGTTTTGCCTCCATGGCTACCATAAATCTATTTATATCCAAAAATACTTTGAGGGAAGCGTTAGACTCTTCCTTGTCTTCATGACTTTTCAGCATTTTCATCAAATTGGGAATATTCTTGGTTAATGAAAGATGATTTTGGGTTGAATGAATCATTTTTAGAGCCGTTGGCTTGGAAGAAAAAGCAATTTTAAAATCGCAAGCAATTCTAATCCACAAATCCGTATCCTCACCCCAGCCTAAATCGTCTTTAAAGATATAACCTTGATCGATCGTTGTCTTTGGTAAAACAATAGCCGAAGTCCAAAGTATATTATCTTTTAAACTTGATTTAAAATAATCGTCAACGATACCAAAAAAAGGATGTTCTATATTGCTAAAAATAGGTTTTTTGATATAATTCTTAAAATAATGTTTTTCATAAGAGGTTGCATATATGCCACAATGAGGATAGGTTTCAATTAAAGCCTTTAATTCTGATAAATGATTGTCAAGCCAAATATCATCACCATCGCAAAGCGCAATAAAATGGCCTTTCGCTTTTTTAAGTCCAAAGTTCCTAGCAGAAGAAACGCCTTGGTTTTTATTTGGAAAAACGATGATTCTAGAGTCGTTTAACGTATTTATAACTTCCAAGCTATCGTCCGTACTCCCATCATCGACAATAATTAATTCAAAATCACTAATAGTTTGATTAAGAATGCTCTTAATCGTTCGTTCTATAAATTGCGATTTGTTATAAACGGTTACTACTACCGAAAAAAGTGGAATCATTTATACTTAAAACTTAAGGCACAAAGGTAGCCTAATTTGTAAAACTGAAGGAGTTTCATATTTGGCTTATTGCCAATTAATTGTTTCTCAATAGGAGCTTTAAACCAATTGTAAATGCTATAGATTGGCTTTGTTAAATGGAATTTTTTAAAGGTTATGTAGGTTTTAAGAAGACTGTTTTCTGAATAATCTATTTTTTTTTCGATGAGCAATTTATAGCTTGTTTCAACAGCTTGTTTAATTTTTTTTAAATAGGTGTGATTAGTATCCAAACCTTTATGGATTACTGGGTTATCAATATGAAGAACTTTGATGTTTTGTGTTTTCATCTTAGCGGCTAAGAAAAGGTCATAGCCATAACCCTCATCAGCAATATTAGATGTCAATGCTATAAACACACTTTTTTTTATCAGAAAGTTTGCTGAAACTAAAAATTTATATGGAGTCTTATTTCTAATCGAGCTTTTGACCTCTTCAAAGGTCTTCCCATACGTCCACCTTAAAATGCCGGAATCTTTGGGTTTCAGGTCTTGATAGGAACAACCGCCATAAATGGCATCATTCCCTTCATTAAAATATTTTGAATAAGTAGTTATAAAACCATCACTAGTTATTTCAACATCGGCATCTAAAAAAAGTAACCAGTTATACTTGGCTTTTTTACACAAATATTTTCTGGAGGCTATACTGCCTTTGTTTTTCTTAGAAAGAAAGTGAAATGTACTTTCGTAAGTATTGCAGGTTTTTTTGTTGTCATCTACATGCATTGTAGAGCCATCTTCTAGACATAAAATTTCGCAATCAAAGTCAATAAGATTGATAACTTTATTAAGAGAAGTAACGAGTTGACTGATAGGATAATTATATGTTGGTATAAGGATGGAAAGCATGGTTTAGCTCTTTCGTTGCACCACCTCAAAAACCTTATTATCGTCACATTTCAAAGTCTTACTAGGATATTTTAAAAGTAAAGCATAATCATGGGTAGCCATTAAAATGGTGTTGCCATTTTTATTGATGTCTTGAAGTACTTCCATAACCTCAATACTAGTTTGTGGATCTAAATTACCGGTAGGTTCATCTGCTAATATTAACTCAGGGTCATTAAGCAAGGCTCTCGCAATAGCTATGCGCTGCTGCTCACCACCAGAAAGCTCGTGAGGATATTTAAAGCCTTTGGTTTTCATGGCAACTTTGTCCAAAACTTTTTCGATACGCTCTTTAATTTTGTCTTTGTCTTTCCAGCCGGTCGCTTTTAAAACAAATTCTAAATTACCATTTATGGTGCGGTCGGGTAATAACTTAAAATCCTGAAATACAATACCTAGTTTTCTACGAAGAAAGGGAATGTCTTTTTCTTTCATGGTTCTTAGGTTAAAGTCTACGATAGTACCTTCCCCTTCAGTAAGTTCTAGATCGCCATAAAGCGTTTTCATAAAGCTACTTTTTCCACTACCTGTTTTACCTATGAGATACACAAAATCACCTTTTTGCATTTCAAAGTTAACATCAGTTAAAACCATGTTGCCACCTTGGTAGATTGTTGCATTTCTGAGTTGTAAAACAGTTTCGGACATTTTTTAAATTGATAAATTAGCAATGGTAAATGTATTATTATTTAATGCAATAATCAAACGTGTGATTATATTGTTTAAGTATAATTACGTCCGGCAAAAGATGAATCTTATGTGTTATTTGGATAGTAGTTTTATAATTAACCACATTTTCTAGCGTTATACATTTTGTGTTCAATTATATTTGAAATGCAAAAGTTTATCATCAATAGATATTAATCAAAAAACGACTCTAATGCTATTTTTAAAAAGACAATTAATTATCGTTTTTCTGACTCTTTCAATGCTTGGAATTGCACAAAAATCGGCAGTTTATACGAGTGCATTAAAAGATTACCAGAAGGCATTAACTCTATATAATAACAAACAATATAATGCTGCGCAGTCTTTGTTTGACGATATTAAATATAACACGGACGATTCTGTATTAAAATCAGATTGTTCGTATTACATTGCCAATTGCGCTGTGCGATTAAATCAGCAAAATGCCGATGATTTAATTGAAAGTTTTGTAGAAGACTATCCAACAAGTACCAAACGAAATACGGCGTTCTTTGACGTGGCGGATTATTATTTCGAAAATTCCAAATATGCCTATGCACGCAAATGGTATCAAAAAGTGGATGAATCTAGCATATCAAGAACCGAGCGAGACCGCTACAATTTTAATTATGGTTATTCGCTTTATGCTACAAAAAGTAAAACACAAGCTACAAAATATTTGAACCGAGTGGTCAATTCCAAAAAATACGGTTCGCAAGCCAAATATTACATTGGTTATATGGCTTACGAAGGTGATGATTATGTTACTGCTAATGAGTATTTTGATCAGGTTAGCGATAACGAAAAATATAAGGAAAAGCTTTCATATTATCAGGCCGATTTAAATTTTAAACTTGGCAAGTTCGAAAAAGCAATTGAATTAGCTTTGGAACAATTGCCAAGCAGTAGAGGTACCGAAAAATCTGAATTGTCTAAAATTATTGGGGAAAGTTATTTTAATCTCCAAAAATATGCAGAGGCCCTTCCTTACCTTCAGGATTATGAAGGCAAACAAGGTAAATGGAATAATACCGATTACTATCAAATTGGTTATGCCTATTACAAGCAAAACGATTTTGAAAAGGCTATTTCTGAATTTAATAAAATTATTGATGGAAATAATGCTGTTGCTCAAAATGCCTATTATCACTTAGGTGAAAGCTATGTCAACTTAGATAAAAAGCAGGAAGCACTTAATGCATTTAGAAATGCGTCTGAAATGGATTATGATTTAAAAATCCAGGAAGATGCATGGTTAAATTACGCCAAGATTAGTTACGAAATTGGTAATCCATACCAATCCGTACCACAAGTTTTGGCTGGTTATTTAGATAAATATCCTGATACCAGTTACAAAGCGGAAATAGAAACGTTACTAATCGATTCTTATATCACTTCAAAAAACTATAAAGAAGCTTTAGAATTGTTAAAGGGCAAAAATAGTTTCGAAAATAAAGTGGCCTACCAAAAAGTTGCTTTTTTCAGGGGTATTGAGTTATACAACGAAACCAAGTATAGCGAGGCTTTAGAATTGTTCAATAATTCTTTAAAAGAATCTAGAGATCCAATTTTTGTTGCCAAAGCTACCTTTTGGAAAGCCGAAACAGAATACAACCTCACCAATTATAATGATGCCTTAATTGGTTTTAAGCAGTTTGCAGGTAGGCCAGAAGCTTCAAATTTACCAGAGAATGATAATTTGGATTACAACTTGGCTTACACCTATTTTAAGCTTAAAGATTATGATAAAGCATCAACCTATTTTCAAAAATTTATTGATAAAAATGCTAACGATAGATTGAGAAGAAACGATGCTTATTTAAGATTGGCAGATGGTTATTTTGTGTCTAGTAACTATCAAAAAGCCATCAATGCCTATGATAAAGCTATTCAGATTAATAAAATCGAAACGGATTACGCAGCGTTTCAAAAGGCAATGAGCAATGGGTATTTAGGTAAAAGCGCAACGAAAATTTCTGAACTAAATTCCTTTATAGATACCTATCCTAAATCCGCATTACGAGATGATGCGATGTATGAATTGGCAAATTCTTACGTAAAATCTAATGAGACTGATAAGGCTATGCAGATGTATGATCGATTGAATTCAGAATACAGACGTGGAGCTTTTACCTCAAAGACATTATTGCGTCAAGGTTTGGTGCATTACAATGCTAATGATAATGAACTTGCATTGACTAAATTTAAGAAAGTCGCATCCGATTTTCCAAATTCTGGTGAAGCTGTTCAAGCAGTTTCTACAGCACGTTTAATTTATATCGATTTGGGTCGCGTAGATGAGTATGCAGCTTGGGTGAAGTCTTTGGATTATGTTGAGGTCTCAGATATAGAGTTAGATAATACAATGTATTTGGCCGCGGAAAAACCATATCTGGAAAATGATACAGATAAAGCTATTCGTCAGTTTAATAAATATTTAAATCAGTTTCCAAACGGGATTCACGCATTAAAATCGCATTTTTATTTGGCGCAACTTTATTACAAGAAAGATCTGTTAGAAACTGCAGAGCCACACTTCAAATATGTTGTAGAGGCTTCAAGAAGTGAATATACTGAGCAGGCTACGGTAAAACTGTGTGAAATATACTTAAAGGACTCTGATTGGTCAAAAGCGATTCCAACCTTAAAGACCTTAGAAGCCGAAGCGGACTACCCTCAGAATGTACTGTATGCACAGTCTAATTTAATGAATGCGTATTACCAAACTGAAGATTATTCTAGTGCTGAAGGATATGCCGAAAAAGTGTTAGCAAATTCTAATTTAGATACAAAAGTGAAGAGTGATTCTAAAATCATCATTGCACGTTCTGCTATAAAGACAGGAAACGAAGACAAAGCAAAAACAGCTTATGCTGATGTAGAAAAAATCGCTACAGGAAGCGTTGCGGCAGAAGCTCTTTACTACAGTGCTTACTTTAAAAATAAGGAAGGTAAATACGAAGCATCAAATGCAAGTATTCAAAAGTTAGCTAAGGAATATAGTAGTTATAAGTATTACAGTGCCAAGGGTCTAGTGGTTATGGCAAAGAACTTTTATGCGCTAGATGATGCCTTTCAAGCAAACTATATTTTGGAAAGTGTGATTTCTAATTTTCAAGAGTTTGATGATGTGGTAAAAGAAGCACAGCAAGAACTAAATAAAATAAAAACCGAAGAGGCTAAAACAAATTCATCAATCGAAACCGACGATAACTAGTAAATGGCAAAGAATGTCTTACTAAGTACATCGTGGAACAATCAAAACAAGACCTATGAATATTAAGTTTTTAATTTTTATAATCACCATATTAAGTAGTGGATCATTGATTGCGCAAGAACGTGCAAAAGATACCATTGATGGCCAGGTAGTAAATGTGGTAACACCTTACAAGCCTACAATTTCAGATGCTTTTAAAATTAAGGACATGCCAAAGTTGCAAGACTCTAACTTGGTAAAGAAAAAAGAAGTGAAGTATAACATTTTTTCTATTCCTGTAGCATCAACATTTACGCCTGCAAAAGGAAAGGCGGCTAATGTAGATAAGGCAAAACCAGTAAAATTGTATGATAATTATGCTGCACTTGGTGTTGGTACCTATACTACGGTTTTAGGTGAGGTCTATCTTAATCATGAATTAAGTAGCAGTGAAAATGTTGGAGGCTATTTTAGTCATCATTCATCGCAAGGGGGAATTGAGGATTTATTATTGGATGATAATTTTTCTACTACCCATTTAAATGCGCACTACTCTCAAAAATTAAGGGACTTATCATGGAAGATTGATGGTGGCTTTGATTTAATGACCTATAACTGGTATGGTTTACCACAAAATTTCTTTGGACAAACAGAAGCTGATATGATAGATCCAAGCCATACCTTTAATAGTTTTTATTTAGGGGGCAAGATAAATTTTGATGATGCCATAATCAACAATGGTAGTGTGCGATTTAGACGTTTTGGTGATAATCAGGATTCTGGCGAAAACAGATTTGTGGCTAAAGCAGGTTTTGATGTGCCTATTCAAGGAGAAACTATCAATACGGAGTTTTATATAGATTATATCGGTGGAAGTTTTGATATGGATTATAATGGTTTTGGTAAAATAAATTATGGCAATGTAACTTTTGGTTTATCTCCTTCCTATCAGTTAACTCAAGATGATTTAACCGTAAATTTAGGCCTTAGGTTAGTCTATCTAAACGATACTGAGTTGAGCGATAATAAGTTTTTTATTTATCCAAATATTGAAGCGTCATACCGTTTAGTAGATGAAATTTTGATTGCCTATGGTGGAATTACAGGCCAATTACAACAAAACTCCTACTATGATTTTGCAATCGAGAATCCATTTGTATCGCCTACTTTAACTGTGGCTCCAACAGACCAACGTTATAAAGGCTTTATAGGCTTAAAGGGTAAGCTTTCTAATAACGTGAGTTATAATGTGAAAGGAAACTATTATGTCGAAGAAAATAAGGCCCTTTTTAAAGCTAATGATGCTAGAGGTGATGCCTCAGAAAATTATCAATATGGTAATTCGTTTGGCGTGGTGTATGATGACGTCACTACGTTTTCCTTCGCAGGAGAATTAAACATTGATGTGAATAGAAACTTCACATTAGGTTTTAAAGGAGAGTATTTTAACTACAGTATGGATAATGAGGCAGAAGCATGGAACTTGCCTAATGTTACGGGATCCGTTTTTATGGATTTACAGATTTCTGAACAATGGTATGCAGGGGCCAGCGCCATTTATGTAGGAGAACGAAAAGACCAACAAGATTTGGTTGCTACGTTGATTCCTCAAAATCCAAGTCCAGTAATAACTTTAGAAAGTTATTTTGATGCAAATGCGCATTTAGGGTATAGAATAAACGATCAATTCTCTGTATTTGGAAAAGTAAATAACATCCTTAACCAAGACTATCAGCGGTATTTAAATTTCCCCGTACAAGGCATTCAGTTTTTAGCAGGTGCTACGTATCAGTTTGATTTCTAATTCCTGTCAGAGCAGGAATCTTTTAAAGGTCAATCCTGAATCAAAGTCAGGATGATAATTATGAATTAGTAATCCTTGCTAAATAATCAAAATGCTCGCCATCCATAACTTTTTCACAGTTTAGACCTATGGTTTGGCAAGCTGTTTTTAATGTTTCAAAATCGAGGTAGAGCCATTTCATTGGTGCTTCTTCTTCACCTTTATAGCTAAAGAAATAATCAAGTTCACCATAATAGTCGCTGTTTAAATCCAGCCAAGTACCACCGTCTTCATCTTCGTACATATATGAAATATCCGAGGAATCTATTAAGATTTGTCCTTTGGATTTCAGTAACCTTTTTAGGTGCTTAAGGTATTTGGTAACCTGTTTCATTTCCTGAAAAATACCAGTGCCATTCATTAAAAGTAGAATAGTATCAAAGGTATCTGTTTCTTCTAAAAGCGCTTTATATTCAGCATTTTTTAGACCTCGACGCTTACAAACGTCTATGGCACCTTGTGAGCTGTCAATTCCTTTAACATCAAAACCTTTAGATTCTAGCCAAAGTGAATGATTACCTGCTCCACAACCCACATCTAGTATTTTTCCTTTACATAATTGTAAAGCTTTCTGTTCAAGTTTGGGCATTTCAGAATAAGGTCTAAATAGATAGGGTAGTGGTAGTTCATCCTTGTCTGAAATGTTAGTCCAAGTGATAATATCTTCAGAATAATTGCCATTCTGATAGTCTAACAAGGCGTTTCCAAAGATGTCTTTAGTCATATTTTTTTGTCATATGTAATTTGATTCAGCATCTCATTCTGTTTATCTTTACAATATGCAAAATCAAATTAATAATCTGCCAAAGCTCGCCAAAGATAAGCATAAGGAAAACAAAACCTTCTTTGCAAAACTGAGAAAAAAGCCACCCAAACAGTTAGATTACATAATGCAAGAATTGCATAATGAAGAGTTTGGATGTACAGACTGCCTTCAGTGCGCTAATTGCTGTAAAACCACAGGCCCTTTGTTTACGGATAAAGATATTCAGCGCATTGCTAAATTCTTTAAAATGAAGGAACAACAGTTTATAGACCAGTATTTACGTATTGATGAGGATAATGATTATGTATTGCAATCTGTGCCTTGTACATTTTTAGATTCAGAAAACTACTGTTCAATTTATGAAGTAAGACCAAAAGCCTGCAGGGAATTTCCGCATACAGATCGTAAAAAATTTCAGCAAATATCTAATTTAACCTTAAAGAATGTAGCGATTTGTCCAGCTGCTTATAACATCGTTGAGGAAATGAAAAAACAAATAAAACTATAACCATTGCTTCGGAATAATTTTTGATGCAGTTTTTGAAAACAAAAATCCATGAAGAAAACGCTACTTAATTTATTGCTCGTCACCCTAATGGTTAGCTCAGCTAACGCCCAAGAATGGATGAAAAATCTAGAAGTGGCACAAGCACTAGCCAAAGTTCAGAACAAAATGGTACTTATGGTTTGGGAAGAATCGACGAGTTACGAGTATCCAGTTATTGTAAGAGACCAACAAGGACGAACGGTTTTTATCTATGACCTATTTACAGATGAAGATGTTAGCCCATTAATTTGGGAATTTTTTGTACCGGTCATTGTGGGAGAATATCGGTATGCAGATTTGTACGAAAAGATAAAGGATAAACGAAGTCAAAAATATATTGATAAGTTCAATGATGATAGCATAAAAATAATGGATATTAATGGCAATATACTCAATCTAGACGACTCTAGCTTAGATTATCAAAATATAAGTACTTTGATAGAGCGTTATGCTTTAAGTACATCATTCATAGCTCAAGAACTTCAGGATTACATAAGTAACAAGAATTTTTATTCGGCTTATTTCCTGGGTTCAAAATACTTGGATTTAAGCCTGTATGTAAACCGAGCTGTCAGAAATGAAGTTGTGGATTTAGCACATATTTATATTGAAGAGGCAGAGCGGTTGATTAAGAACGAAGCGCAGACCGAACGTTTAGGATTACAGCAACGTTGTGATTTGCTCAAGCTTCAAGAAAATCTCATTTTAGAGCGACCAAAAAAAGTAATCAGACAATTAAGAAAATTAAAGAAGGAAGATATTGTTGAAAGTAATGCGTCGTTCATTGCCTTTTTGTATTATACGGCTTATATGAGTATGGATAAACCAGAAGATGCTGAGGAATGGAAATCTCAAATTTCTTCAGTAAATTTGAAAAAGGCACAATTAATTATAAATCTTAATACATAACCTATTGGAAACAATATTTAACTACTTCGAAAATATACCATCGACACACCGGAGCATTATTTTAGTTGGTGGTTTAACATTTTTTTGGTTGTTGGAAAGTGGTTTGCCATTGTTCAAGTTTAAGTATAATAAATGGCAACATGCCTTACCAAATTTGTTTTTCACATTAACGACTGTCATCATTAATTTTGCATTAGCTTTTTTACTAGTTGGAACTGCAGATTGGGTACAGGCCAATAATTTTGGTGTGATTAATTGGTTATTGCCAGAGATGCAACCACTTTGGTTGTATGTGCTCCTTGGAGTGTTGTTATTAGACTTTTTTGGTGCTTACTTAGCCCATTTTGTAGAGCACAAGGTAAAACCACTTTGGATGGTACATTTGGTACATCACACAGATCATAAAGTGGATACAACAACGGCAAACAGACATCATCCTATTGAGAGTTTAATACGTTTTGCGTTTACATTATTTGGTGTTTTTGTGGTGGGTACACCGATAGCTATAGTTATGTTGTATCAAGCCATGTCACTGGTGTTTACACAGTTTACTCATGCCAATCTAAAAATGTCCAAAGGATTAGATAAAGCTTTGAGTTATGTAATTATTTCGCCTGATATGCATAAGATTCACCATCATTATAGGTTGCCATATACGGATTCTAATTATGGTAATATCTTTAGTATTTGGGATCGTTTATTTGGTACATATATGTATTTGGACCGTGAAAAAATAGTTTATGGGGTGGATGTTTTTCCAGATGAGACAAAGAATGGCCATATTGGAGAATTATTAAAGCAACCCTTTCAAAAATATGAAAAGCCAACCCTTACTACTAATGTTGAGGACTAATATTATCTTTTTATCATGTTTCGTTTTAATGGGCTGCAATTCCGAAAGACAATTAGATATTCAAGGGCACAGAGGTTGTAGAGGTCTATATCCAGAAAATTCATTACCTGCATTTGATAAAGCCATTGAACTTGGTGTTACTACATTAGAGTTGGATATTGCTATCTCTAAAGATAAAAAAGTTGTGGTCTCTCACGAGCCTTTTATGAGCAGGACAATATGCTTTGATCCTAAAGGTGAAGTGATTCCTGAGGATATGGATATGAAATACAATCTTTATCAAATGACCCATGAAGAGATTAAACAATTTGATTGTGGTACAAAACATCATCCGACGTATCCAGACCAAAAAAAACTAAAAACCTACAAGCCACTGTTATCTGAGGTTTTTGAACTGGCAACGGCAAAAAATCCGGATGTGAAATTCAATATTGAGATTAAATCTAAGCCAGAATATTACGGTATTTACACACCACAACCAGATGAATATGTAAAACTGGTTTTAGATGAAGTTAAAGAAAGTGGTCTTTTTGATAATGTAAACCTACAATCCTTCGACTTAGTAATACTTGAAGAAATCAAAAAACAATCATCAAAGATGCCAGTCGCGCTTTTGGTAGATGAAGATGAGACTATAGAAACAAAGCTTAAAAAACTATCCTATAAACCAGAGATTGTTAGTCCCTATTTTGAACTCATATCTTCAGAAACAGTGAGCGAATATCAGGCCCAAGGCTATCTAATTATTCCATGGACGGTCAATAATCAACAAGATTTAATTAAAATGCTTAAATGGAATGTGGATGGTATTATTACCGACTATCCGGACATGCTTTTGGATATTTATTCTACTACACATTATTAACAACTTATCAACAAAAACCAGTACTTGCTCTAATTTCTGTGTAGTTGATAGATTTTTTGTTCCTTCAATCAATTATCCGTTTATGTTTGTTATGGATTAATTAATTAAATACTGTTGAGCTAAAGAAACATTATTAATGTAACGCTTTGCTATAGTGAAAAATTTAATCCGTATTCTCCTCATCGTTGCCCTCGTTTTTTTATTGAGTTTTACTCTAAAAGCTCAAGAACAATACGCAAAACTAGAACCAAATAGAAATATTCAGGCAAAGGGATTAATTCATAAATTGAACGCCACCAAAGACACATTAATTTTGCAAAGCAATCAAAAAATCAATTACCTCTATTCTATTAATAAAAATTATGG
The DNA here is from genome assembly GCF_042676105.1 of Winogradskyella aquimaris. Taxonomy (NCBI): domain Bacteria; kingdom Pseudomonadati; phylum Bacteroidota; class Flavobacteriia; order Flavobacteriales; family Flavobacteriaceae; genus Winogradskyella; species Winogradskyella aquimaris. The sequence goes on from NZ_JBHTJQ010000002.1 coordinate 455,425, forward strand.
AAGAGATTTTGATGTTTATGTAGACACAACATTTTATAAGTTTCCTTTAAATAAATTACCAAAAGGTAAGCATGTCTTGGTAGCGGTACAATCTCCAAAAAGAATTGTTTTTGTAGTTAAAATATTAAAAGAAATACCAAAACAAGAACCTATAGAAGTACCATCTAAAGCTATAGTTGCTACCGAATCTAAAAAGGTAGATTTATCCGTGAATAATTAATCGTAGATTAAATATGAGGATCTAATTTTTTTAAAAGCTTTTAAATCGTCTTGCCAACTAGCCCTAATAGCTTCTTCACTCATTCCAGACTGTATTTGTTGTTGTAGTTTTTCCGTACCAGCATGTTTGGTGAAGTTAGTGGTGTTAAATACTTTAGATTTATCCGTTGAGTTCTTGTAGGCGTCAATGATATACTCTAATGTAAAACGCCTTTCAGCTTTTACTTCAGATAAATCTTCGCCATAGCAAAGTACGTCTTGATGTTTAGGATATTTTGAGCCAAAATTTGGTTGTGGGGTATAACTAAAGGTATAGTGAGGAGCGTCTAAAAACGGGGCGCCATAACGTTGAAATTGAAACTCAGTGCCACGACCAGCATTGATGTTGGTACCTTCAAATAAGCCTAAGCTGGGATATAAAGCAATGGATTGATCGTTAGGTAAATTAGGAGAAGGTCTAACGGGTAAACTATAAGTTTTATCGTGGTTATAGTGTTGCATTTCAACAATAGTAATATTACATTTAGCAGCATCCTTTAGCCAGCCTTCACCATTAATCATTTTTGCGTATTCACCAATGGTCATCCCATGAACGAGTGGGATAGTGTGCATGCCTAAAAAACTCTGATGTTGTTTTTCTAATGTAGGGCCATCAACATAGTTGCCATTAGGATTCGGACGGTCTAGGATTATTAACGGTACGTTGTTTTCTGCACAGGCTTCCATCACATAATGCAAAGTTGAGATGTAGGTGTAAAACCGAACTCCAACATCCTGAATGTCAAAAATCATAATGTCTAAATCATCAAGTTGTTCGGCTGTAGGTTTTTTGTGTGTACCATGAAGCGAAAAAATAGGCAACTGTGTTTTTATATCAATGCCATCTTTTACATTTTCACCTGCATCCGCAGTACCTCTAAAACCATGTTCAGGCGAAAACACTTTTTTAATATTGACGTTTAATGCTAATAAAGAATCAACCAAATGATTATAGCCTTTAGCCTCTTGTCTCTCGTCTCTTGTCATTCTAAAAATTACAGAGGTTTGATTTGCTACTACACCAACGCGTTTCCCTTTTAGCAATGGTAAATAGACTTGAGTTCGGTTGGCACCAACTATAATTTTATCGTCATCCTGAACCTGTTTCGGGATTTCGTTTACTTGTTCATTTTTTACAGTTCCATTTCCACCTTTTCCAGCACAAGAAATCGCTACCATGACAAATAATAAAACTGTATTTTTGAAAACCTTAAAATGCATAAAAAGACGATTTGAATTTAGAGTTGTTTATAGCTAAACGTATTATTGGCAATAAAGCGTATAAAAGTAGTGTTTCGGCACCAATAATTAAAATTGGCATTGCTGCCATTGCTATTGGTATTATAGTTATGCTTATTGCTATTGCCACGGGTTTAGGGCTTCAACAAAAAATTAGGGATAAGGTGGTGGCCTTCAATGGTCATATAGAGATTACCAACTACGATACCAATGCTTCTGACGAATCCCAAGTTCCCATTTCTACAAACCAGGATTTTTATCCAAAATTTAGTAGTGTGGAAGAGGTGACGCATATACAAGGTGTAGCTACAAAGTTTGCGGTGATAAGAACCGAAACTGATTTTGAAGGGGTGGTTATAAAAGGAGTCGGAGCAGACTATAACTGGGATTATTTTAAAGAATTTTTAGTCGAAGGCCGTTTACCGGATTTTTCTGGAAAACGTAACGAAGAAATTTTAATTTCCACTTACTTGGCAAATAGACTAGGCTTTAAGTTGGGCGATAAGTTTCAAACCCTGTTTGGTGAAAACCTTAATAAGCTACCAAGAATTATTAATTATGAAATTGTAGGTATCTATAATTCAGGATTTCAGGAATTAGATGAAAAATTCTGTATTGCCGATTTGCGTCATATTCAGCGCTTAAATAAGTGGGAAGATGATCAGGTAGGCAGTTTTGAGGTGTTTATAGACGATTTTTCGGAAATTAATGAAACCTATGAGAAAGTTTTTAAGGAAATACCTTCACTACTCAATGCAACGCCGGTAAACCATAAATACTACACGATTTTTGAGTGGATAAAAATCTTTGATAATAATACTTATGGAATCATTGCAATTATGATTATTGTTGCAGGAATCAATATGATTACAGCATTGTTGGTTTTAATTTTAGAGCGTACACAGATGATAGGGGTTCTGAAAGCTCTGGGAAGTTCAAATTGGTCTATAAGAAAAGTGTTTTTATACAATGCGTCATACCTTATTGGATTGGGCTTGCTTTGGGGAAATCTCATAGGCTTAGGCTTGTTGTTTGCTCAGAAATATTTTAAACTATTTCCTCTTAATCCAGACACCTATTATGTCAGTGAGGCACCTGTTTATATTAGTTTGGATTATATTTTATTATTGAATATTGGAACGTTTATTGCCTGTTTATTAATGCTTTTAATTCCTTCAGTGATAATTTCTAAGATATCACCAGTAAAAGCTATCCGATTCGATTAAAAAACATAACGAAGTTTTAACGCCTTACTTTTAACTTTTCAACTATTTTTGCACCGCAAAATAAAACTATGGAGTACGCAGAAAATATACTAGGAACCATTGGGGATACACCATTGGTGAAAATGAATAAATTGGTAGAAGAGTTGCCTTGTTTGGTTTTGGCAAAATACGAAACTTTTAATCCTGGCAATTCTGTTAAAGACCGTATGGCTTTAAAAATGATTGAAGATGCAGAGGCTGATGGTCGTTTAAAACCTGGTGGTACTATAATTGAAGGTACCTCAGGAAATACAGGTATGGGCTTAGCCCTTGCTGCCGCTATAAAAGGGTATAAATGTATTTTTGTAATGGCAGATAAGCAGTCTAAAGAAAAGGTGGATATTCTTAAGGCGGTCGGAGCTGAGGTCGTTGTTTGTCCTACAGCAGTAGAACCAGATGATCCAAGGAGTTATTATTCTGTGTCTAAACGATTAGGAGAAGAAATACCAAATTCATGGTATGTTAATCAATATGATAATCCAAGTAATACCAAAGCGCATTACGAATCTACTGGTCCCGAAATTTGGAATCAAACGGATGGTAAAGTGACCCATTTTGTGGTTGGTGTGGGTACAGGCGGCACTATTTCTGGTGTTGGAAAATACTTAAAGGAACAAAATCCAAATATTAAAGTTTGGGGAGTGGATACATACGGGTCTGTTTTTAAAAAGTATCATGAAACGGGGATTTTTGATGAAAATGAAATTTATCCATACGTTACAGAAGGCATAGGTGAAGATATCTTACCTGCCAATGTAGACTTTAGCGTTATAGATGGCTTTACTAAGGTAACGGATAAAGATTCTTGTGTATATACTCAGCGATTGGCCAAAGAAGAAGGGATGTTTTTAGGTAACTCTGCTGGTGCAGCTATAAAAGGTGTGCTTCAACTCAAAGAACATTTTAAACCAGAGGACGTTGTGGTGGTCTTATTCCATGACCATGGGAGTCGTTATGTGGGTAAAATGTTTAATGACGATTGGATGCGCGAAAAGGGATATATTGACTAAATAAATCTACGTGAAGTATTGGACTTCAATCAATCCATAAAAAAAATCCTGAGGTTTGCTCAGGATTTTCTATTTTCGGTAAATGCAAGAAGATTTTCTTCATTACGTCTGGAAACACAAGGCTTTCTCTAGTGCAGCTCTCAAGACCAAGAGAGATGAGATTATTTCTATAATAAACCTAGGTGAACATAATCATAACTCTGGTCCAGACTTTTTTAATGCACAATTGAGAATCAATGGTCAATTGTGGGCTGGAAATGTAGAGATTCATTTAAAATCCTCTGATTGGTATGTGCATGGGCATGAAAAGGATAAAGCTTATGATAATGTTATCCTGCATGTGGTCTGGGAGCACGATACAGAGGTATTTAGAAAAGATGGCTCTGAGATTTCAACATTAGAACTAAATGAGATTGTTGACCTTGATTTGGTAAATAACTACAATAAATTAATACGGTCCAAATCCTGGATTAATTGTGAAACTGATTTTGCGAAAGTTGATGATTTTACATTAAAAAATTGGTTAGAGCGTTTGTACGTTGAACGTTTGGAACGAAAGTCTGGTGAAATTTTTAAGTTGTTGAACGATTCCAAAAACGATTGGGAGGCGGTTTTGTTTAAAATGCTTTTAAAAAACTTTGGACTAAAAGTGAATGGTGAAGCCTTTTATAGTTTAGCTAACTCTGTGGATTATTCGATCGTTAGAAAAATTCAAAACAGTATTTTAGATTTGGAAGGCTTACTTTTTGGTCAGGCAGGATTATTGGAAGAAGAGGTTCAGGACACCTATTTTTCTGATCTGAAAAATAATTATCAATTTTTAAGGCAGAAGTTTGGATTAAATAACCAAGGAGTCTTACCCTTACAGTTTTTTAGACTGAGACCACAAAATTTCCCAACAGTTCGTTTGTCACAATTTGTAAACCTTTACGCATCAGAGCATCAGATGTTTTCAAAAGTACTGGAAACAAATACAATCGATGGGTTGTATAAGCTTTTTAGTAAAAGTGTTACTGAATATTGGAAAACGCATTATACTTTCAAAACAGTTTCCAAAGCTTCTGCAAAAAATATATCAAAGTCATTTATAGACTTATTGGTAATCAATACCATTATACCTCTTAAATTTTGCTATGCAAAAGCTGAAGGTAAAAATATTGAACAGGATCTATTCGAGTTGATAAAGGATTTAAGGATTGAAAAGAATAGTGTTGTAGAAAAGTACTCTCAATTAAGATCAATTGAAAAAAACGCGTTAAGCTCACAAGGACTACTTCAATTAAAAACATTTTATTGCGATAAAAATAAATGCTTGCAATGTGCAATAGGCAATAGTCTAATCATTAAAAATTAAGTAAATTGCAATTTGAAATTCAATAGCATTAAATACAAAAGATGAATTGGTTTTACACCTTATTATACTACTTTCAAAAGCGAGGCTACCATGTTTGTCAGCGTATTGCAGATCGATTAGGCATCAGAGCAAAAATCGTAAGAACATCATTTATGTATCTTACTTTTGTAACTGTAGGTTTTGGTTTTGCCTTGTATTTGTTTTTGGCATTTTGGATGCGTATCAAGGATATCATATATACTAAACGTTCTTCGGTTTTTGATTTGTAGTTTATGAACAACCCACTTTTACCATTATTTAGATCAAAAATATATACTGCAATAGTTATGCTTATTGTACTTATAGGTATAGGCATAATTGGGTATAGGTACATTTCAGGCTACGAATGGATTGATGCTATTTATATGACTGTGATAACTATAACAACTGTTGGTTTTGCAGAAGTTAATCCCCTAGACACCGAGTCAAAAATTTTTACAGTTTTTTTAATTTTAGCAAGTGTGGTTATTGTGGGTTATGCCATATCAATTATAACAGAATACATTTTAAGTAGAAATAATTTCGAGGACATAAAACAACGAAAAATGCAAAAGGAAATTGAGGCCATGTCGGGTCATATAATAATTTGCGGTTTCGGACGCAACGGTAAACAAGCGGCAAAGAAACTACAAGACTATAAAAAGCCGTTTGTGATTATAGAGCGTGATAAGGATATTATAGAGAAATTGCAAGAAGATAAAATTCCATATGTGTTTGGTAATGCTAATGAGGATGAAACCTTACTTCAGGCAGGTATTGACCGTGCAAGTACATTAATATCTGCATTGCCAAGTGATGCAGATAATTTATTTGTTGTTTTGTCCGCACGACAAATTAATGAGCATTTATGCATAATAAGCAGAGCATCTCAAGAAACGTCATACAACAAATTAAAGTTAGCAGGAGCAAATAATGTGATATTACCAGATAAGATAGGTGGTGATCACATGGCATCTTTGGTAGTTATTCCTGATTTAGTTGAGTTTATAGACAACTTGGGCATCGTAGGCGAGCGTAACATAAACATTGAAGAAGTTAAAGTTGAACAGCTTTACGATATAGATATCGTAAAGACCATAAGAGAACTAGATTTAAGAAAAAAAACAGGCTGCACCGTAATTGGTTTTAAGGACGAAAACGGTGAGTACATTGTTAATCCTGAAGCAGATACGAAACTTGTTCCTGGTTCAAAAATCATTGTACTTGGTCGCCCAGAGCAAATCGACAGACTTAACTCTAAATTTAACATAGAACAGGACGCATAGCCTTTTTAACGTCTCTTGCTTTAAAAACTCAATTTTTTTTAGCATCTTGTCGGCTATAAATAACAAAAACTAACTAATACAAAACTCATGAAGAAATATCTTCTGTCACTTTTTACAATATTATTACCATTATTAAACTTTGCTCAAGAAAGTACTTCTGAAAAGATTGATGCTGTTTTTAAAGACTATACAGGGTGGTTTGTTGACGGTATTTTTTATGAAATACCATTTTCGGAAACTTATAAAATTCCTTGGGTACTTATTGTACTGATTGGTGGAGCACTGTTTTTTACCATATATTTTAAATTTATAAATATTACTGGGTTCAGAACAGCTATAAAAGTTGTTAGAGGACAATTTGAAGATATAGAAAAACATGGTGCGGACACGCTTTATGGTGACTCAACACCTAATGAAGGTGAGGATATTCTTGAGACCATCAGAGATGAAGGCGCTGATGGCGAGGTATCCCATTTCCAAGCCCTCACTGCTGCTTTATCTGCAACCGTAGGTCTAGGTAATATAGCTGGCGTAGCGGTAGCCTTATCCATCGGTGGTCCGGGTGCAACATTCTGGATGATCGTTGCAGGTCTTCTTGGTATGGCATCAAAATTTGCAGAATGTACACTAGGTGTAAAGTATAGAGATGTAGGTGAAGATGGTACGGTGTATGGTGGTCCAATGTACTACCTTACCAAAGGATTAAGGTCTAAAGGTATGGGTGGTTTTGGAAAAGTGCTTGCAGTCCTATTTGCTATTTTTGTCATTGGTGGATCTTTTGGTGGTGGTAATATGTTTCAAGCCAACCAAGCTGCAGCACAGTTTGTAAAACTTTTTGATCTTGAAGGCGGTAATGCAGGACTTTATTTTGGGTTAGTAATGGCTGTTCTTGTAGCAATAGTAATAATAGGTGGTATAAAGCGTATTGCTAAGGTTACTGAAAAAATTGTGCCGTTTATGGCAGGAATTTATGTTTTAGCGGCCATTGTAATACTTGGCGCAAACTTCACCCTTATAGATGATGCATTTGCTTTAATATTTGAAGGCGCCTTCTCAGGTTTAGGCATCGCAGGTGGACTTGTAGGGGTTATGATTCAAGGTATTAGAAGAGGTGCCTTTTCAAACGAAGCCGGTGTAGGTTCTGCTGCTATTGCGCACTCTGCCGTTAGAACAAAATACCCTGCAAGTGAAGGTATCGTAGCGTTACTTGAGCCATTTGTTGATACCGTTGTGATTTGTACCATGACAGCGTTAGTTATAGTTATAACAAATTTCGATGGTTCTTTTATGGAGTATGGTGTTGAAATTAAGGAGGGTGTTGAAATAACGGCCACTGCTTTTGATAGCGTGATACCACACTTCTCAATAGTTCTAACCATAGCAGTAATTTTATTTGCTTTTTCTACAATGATTTCTTGGTCATATTATGGTATGCAAGGATGGGTATTCTTGTTTGGAAAAGGAAAAATTTCAGATTTAACATACAAGATATTATTCTTGATTTTTGTGGTCATTGGCGCATCAATAAGTTTAGGAGCCGTAATCAATTTCTCAGATGCCATGATTTTTGCAATGGTAGTGCCAAACATAATTGGTGTGGTGCTATTGTCGCCAATCATCAAGAATGAATTAAACAAATACTATAAAGCAATAAATGTCAAAGAAGAAGCGCTAGAAGAAGGTCATGAAGACCTAACTAAGCATATGTAATCTTGGTTTTAGATGAAAAAAATAAAATCCCATTTCCAGTTTTCTAATCAACAACGGAATGGGATTTTTTTATTGCTGATTATCATTATTGCTTTACAATGCATCTATGCTTTTGTAGACTTTTCTGATGAGGTTCTACTCAATAATGATCAAACAGACAAATTTAGAAAGGAATTGGATTCACTACGGCTTATAGAAATTGAGAACAATAAGCCAAAAATTTATCCTTTTAACCCAAACTACATTACTGACTATAAAGGGTATACCTTGGGTATGACCAATGAGGAAATAGATAGGTTACATCAATTCAGAGAAAGTAATCGATGGGTTAATTCAGCCAAACAGTTTCAACAAGTAACAAAAGTTTCAGATTCATTATTGAATGAAATTTCACCATATTTTAAGTTTCCGGAGTGGGTAACCAATCCCAAAACCCAAGCCAATAATTATATTAACTCTTTTTCCAGTCATACGAAGTCAAAAACTTTTGAACAGAAAATAGATTTAAATCAAGCTACTGCAAACCAACTTCAAAAGGTTTATGGTGTAGGGGAAAAACTATCCGAACGAATACTTAAGTATAGAAATAAATATGGTGGTTTTATAGCTGATGTTGAGTTGAAAGAGGTTTATGGACTCGTGCCGGAAGTAATCGATAGGATTAAAAATGATTTTACAGTTAAGACACCAAGAACTATTAAAACATATAACCTTAATACAGCTACGATTAATGAGCTTGTGCTAATTAAATACATAGATTATGAAGTGGCAAGTAATATTATAGAGGAGCGAACACTTAGAGATGGATTTAGCTCTTTTGAAGAATTAACAAAAATTGAAGATTTTCCTATCAAAAAATTGGAGATAATTCAATTATATTTGCGATTATAAAGAAAAAATATAATCTATGTCAAAAAGATATTTCACTGAAGAGCATAATTTATTTAGAGAGAGCCTTAGGGATTTTTTACAAAAAGAGGTTGTGCCTCATATTGAAAAATGGGAAGAAACAGGAACGATTGAGCGCTTTGTATGGAAGAAATTTGGCGATATGGGCTACTTTGGTTTAGCCTATCCTGAAAGTTACGGTGGTCTTGATTTAGACTTGTTTTACACTGTAATACTTCTGGAGGAATTACAGCGTATCAATTCTGGTGGTTTTGCCGCGGCAATATGGGCACATGCTTATTTGGCTATGACACATCTCAACGCCGAAGGTGATGAAGCTATAAAATCAAAGTATTTAGCAGATAGTATTTCTGGAGACAAAATAGGATGCCTTTGTGTTACAGAACCCTTCGGAGGTAGTGATGTTGCTGGAATGAGAACTACAGCAATAAAAGATGGTGATTATTATATTTTAAATGGTTCAAAGACCTTTATAACTAATGGAGTATACAGTGACTATATGGTAGTTGCAGCAAAAACAAATCCAGAGTTAGGTAATAAGGGTATAAGCATGTTTGTTGTAGATAGTAAAGCCGATGGCGTGTCAGCAACTAAATTAAATAAGTTGGGTTGGCGGGCTTCGGATACTGGTGAAATAGCATTTGACAATGTCAAAATACCTGTAAACCAACTATTGGGTGAAGAGGGGAAAGGTTTTGCCTATATCATGCAGCATTTTGCATTAGAACGATTAATTATGGGAATAAACGCCCATGCAAGAGCAGAATATGCATTGGAGTACACATTGCAGTACATGTCAGAACGAACAACCTTTGGAAAGTCCTTAGATACTTATCAAGCTTTACGTCATAGATATGTAGATATGCATGCGGATATGCAACTTTGTAAATACTACAATTACATGGTAGCAGATCGTCTAAATAAAGGAGAGTATGTTGTAGAGGAAGCAACGATTTCAAAGTTAAAATCTACTAAAATGGCAGATGAAGTTGCTTATAATTGTCTTCAGTTTTTAGGAGGTTATGGTTATATGGAAGAGTACCCTTTGGCAAGAATCTTTAGAGATAGCCGCCTTGGACCTATTGGTGGTGGTACTTCAGAAATCCTTAGAGAAATATTGTCTAAAATAATCATTGATAAAAAGTCATATAAACCAGCGACATAACTTTAATAATTTAATATTTAAAATCCTGCTTAATGCAGGATTTTTTGTTTTACATGTACTCATTTCATTCTAAAAGATTATTTTTAAATCACTATAAGTTATGAGTATAAAATCATTTTCAGAATATTTATCATTAGAGAAGAACTATTCTAAGCATACAGTTACAGCTTATATTAGGGACTTGGAATTGTTTCAGGATTTTTTAAACGAAAACCACGATTCTGAACCAATTGAAACTGTTGATTATTCAGAAATTAGACAGTGGATCGTTGAATTGGTTAATGGCGGTGTATCTAACAGGACAATTAACAGAAAAATATCTTCCCTTAATTCATATTATAAATTTTTACAGAAGGCACAGCATATTTCAATCAATCCATTGAAAAAGCATAAAGCTCTAAAGGTTGGCAAAAAGGTGCAGTTGCCTTTTTCTGAAGAAGAACTTAAGCAGGTAATCGAAGATTCAATATTACCAGTGGATTTTGAAAGTGCTAGAGATAAAATGATTATTGAGTTGTTCTACGCAACAGGTATTAGAAGAATCGAGTTAGTTAATATCAAATTAAAAGATGTAGACATTAGCAATAGGCAAATTAAAGTGTTAGGGAAAAGAAATAAGGAGCGCTATATACCAATATTAGACTCTTTAAGAAAACCCTTGGATGAGTACTTGTTATATAGAAATAAATTACCCGAAATAAGAGACAAGGAGTTTTTGTTTTTAACAAAAAAAGGTGTTAAGATTTACGAAATGCTTGTTTACAGAATAATTAATAAGTACTTTAGTATGGCATCCACAAAGTCTAAATGTAGCCCTCATGTTTTAAGACATTCGTTTGCAACACATTTATTAAACAAAGGAGCAGATTTAAATGCGGTAAAAGAACTTCTTGGGCATACTAGTTTGGCAGCAACACAAGTATATACCCATAGTAGTATATCAGAACTAAAAAAAGTATACGCTAAAACTCATCCAAGAAACAAATAACATTAAGGCCTGAGGCAAAAAAAAATCATTTTAAGTATTGAAGCCCTATTAAATTCAATACGCATGTTTAACTTAAAACGTAACATATGAAAGTAAACACACAATCCGTTAATTTTACAGCAGACCGAAAGTTAATAGATTTCATTCAAAAACGAATGGATAAACTAGATTTGTTCTATGACAAGATAATCCAGTCTGATGTTTATTTGAAAGTGGAAAATACAAGTGATAAGGAAAATAAAGTTTTTGAGGCTAAAGTTAGTGTTCCAGGGGACAGCTTTATTGTGAAAAAGCAGTGTAAAACATTTGAGGAAGGAGCCGATGTTGCTGTAGCATCATTAGAACGACAAATTAAAAAGCGAAAGCAAAAATTAAGAGCACGAGTTAAAGCATAAAATTTCTTTGAAAATGTTTTGAATAAAAAAATAAAATACTACATTTGCAGTCCGTTAGAAATAGCGGACTTTTTTATTACCAATTTTCGTGGTATAAAAGTGAGTAAAAGCCGATATAGCTCAGCTGGCTAGAGCAGCTGATTTGTAATCAGCAGGTCGTGGGTTCGAGTCCCTCTATCGGCTCTTAAATATCAAAATATCAGACAGATATGAGGTATTTAAATTTGAAATAGTGAATTGATATTGGGGAGATACTCAAGCGGCCAACGAGGACAGACTGTAACTCTGTTGTTTTTTAACTTCGCAGGTTCGAATCCTGCTCTCCCCACACAATAATTTTACAAAACTTAATTGAAATTATTTTCAACAAGATGTAAAATTAAAATTGCGGGAGTAGCTCAGTTGGTAGAGCGTCAGCCTTCCAAGCTGAATGTCGCCGGTTCGAACCCGGTCTCCCGCTCTAAAATTCCTGCGAAGGCAGGAATCTCATAGTCAGTTATGAGGATGTAAACACTTTGCGCCGGCGTAGCTCAGGGGTAGAGCGTTTCCTTGGTAAGGAAGAGGTCACGAGTTCAAATCTCGTCGTTGGCTCTCAATTCTAGGGAAGTTTTAGAATAAAAATTGAACACTAATATTAAATAAGATTAAATAAATTAAACATGGCAAAGGCAACTTTCGATCGTTCAAAACCACACTTAAATATAGGTACTATTGGACACGTAGATCACGGTAAAACAACTTTAACTGCTGCTATTACTAAAGTATTAGCTGATGCAGGTTTATCTGAGGCAAGAGCATTCGATCAAATCGATAATGCACCAGAAGAAAAAGAAAGAGGTATTACAATTAATACTTCTCACGTAGAATATCAAACAGCAAACCGTCACTATGCACACGTTGACTGTCCAGGTCACGCGGATTACGTAAAAAACATGGTTACTGGTGCTGCTCAAATGGATGGTGCTATTTTAGTTGTTGCTGCAACGGATGGTCCTATGCCACAAACTCGTGAGCATATCTTACTTGGTCGTCAGGTAGGTATTCCTCGTATCGTTGTATTCATGAATAAAGTGGATATGGTTGATGATGAAGAGCTTTTAGAGTTAGTAGAAATGGAAATCAGAGACCTATTATCATTCTATGAGTATGATGGAGATAATGGTCCTGTAATTGCTGGTTCTGCTTTAGGTGCTCTTAATGGTGAGCAAAAGTGGGTTGATACAGTTATGGAATTAATGGAAGCTTGTGATACTTGGATTGAAGAGCCAGTACGTGATATGGATAAGCCTTTCTTAATGCCTATCGAGGATGTATTCTCAATTACTGGTCGTGGTACAGTTGCAACTGGTCGTATAGAAACTGGTGTGGCTAATACAGGTGACCCTGTTGAGATTATCGGTATGGGTGCTGAAAAATTAACATCTACTATTACTGGTATCGAAATGTTCCGTCAAATCTTAGACAGAGGTGAGGCAGGTGATAATGCTGGTATCTTATTAAGAGGTATTGAGAAAACTCAAATTTCTAGAGGTATGGTTATTACTAAGCCTGGTTCAGTAACACCACACCAAAAGTTTAAAGCTGAGGTTTATATCCTTAAGAAAGAAGAAGGTGGACGTCACACGCCATTCCATAACAACTACCGTCCACAGTTCTATGTACGTACAACTGACGTAACTGGTAATATTAATTTACCTGATGGTGTTGAGATGGTTATGCCAGGTGACAACTTAACAATCACTGTTGATTTAATTCAGCCGATTGCTATGAACGTAGGTTTACGTTTCGCAATCCGAGAAGGTGGTAGAACAGTTGGTGCTGGTCAGGTAACTGAAATTTTAGACTAAACATTATAGTTAAATAACTAATTAAGGTGTCCTGATATTTCGGGATGCCTTGATTATTGTTTACGGGTTTAGCTCAGTTGGTAGAGCACTGGTCTCCAAAACCAGGTGTCGGGAGTTCGAGTCTCTCAACCCGTGCAAATTAGATAATAGGGTAATCAAACCTTTAAAGAATAGACAAATGGCAGGAGTAATAACATATATAAAAGAATCATTTGAAGAGTTAAAAAACCACGTGTCATGGACACCTTGGCCTGAAGCTCAAAGATTGACCATTATTGTAGCGGTATTTTCTATTATTTTTTCTTTGGCTATTTGGGGTGTTGATTCGGTTTTTAGTAGAGCGGTAAAGGCGTATTTTGAATTATTAAGCTAACAAATACAAGAAGAGAAGATGTCAGATAAAAAGTGGTATGTTGTTAGAGCAGTAAGTGGTCAAGAGAACAAAATCAAGACTTACATAGAGAACGAAATCGCTAGATTAGGTTTAGGTGATTATGTAGATCAGGTTTTAGTCCCTACTGAAAAAGTTATTCAAATACGTAACGGTAAGAAAATAAATAAAGAGAAAGTTTATTTTCCTGGATATATAATGATTCAGGCTAACCTTAGTGGTGAAATTCCACATATTATAAAGTCAATTACGAATGTTATTGGTTTTTTAGGGGAAACGAAAGGTGGAGATCCTGTGCCTCTAAGACAGTCTGAAGTAAACAGAATGTTAGGTAAGGTAGATGAATTAGCAATTGAAGCGGATGCTAATATTGCAATTCCATTCACAAAAGGAGAGACTGTTAAAGTTATAGATGGGCCATTCAACGGTTTTGATGGTACTATCGAAAAAATATTTGAAGAAAAGCGTAAGCTTGAAGTAATGGTTAAGATTTTTGGAAGAAAAACACCATTGGAATTAAGCTACATGCAAGTAGAAAAAGTATAATAATTGTTACAATAAGATAGCGTTAAGTCTAAGCTTCCAATATAGATAGGCGCACTAAATTTTTAAAAATGGCAAAAGAACTAGACAAAGTAGTTAAGTTACAAGTTCGGGGAGGTGCTGCGAATCCATCGCCACCGGTTGGACCCGCTTTAGGTGCCGCTGGAGTTAATATCATGGAGTTCTGTAAGCAATTTAATGCAAGAACTCAAGATAAACCAGGTAAAGTTTTACCTGTGGTAATATCTGTTTACAAAGACAAATCTTTTGAATTTGTAATCAAAACACCACCAGCAGCAGTACAATTATTAGAAGCGGCCAAAGTAAAGAAAGGATCTGGAGAACCTAACCGACGTAAAGTAGCAAAAGTAACTTGGGATCAAGTTAAAGCAATTGCAGAAGATAAAATGCAAGATTTAAATGCATTTGAAATCGGATCAGCCATGAAGATGGTAGCTGGTACTGCAAGATCGATGGGTATCACTGTTAAAGGAGGTGAAGCTCCAAACTAAAATTTTACAAATGGCAAGATTAACAAGAAAGCAAAAAGAAGCAAGAGCTAAAGTTGATAGAAACAAGCTTTACTCTTTAGAAGAAGCTTCAGCTTTACTAAAAGAAATCACATACACTAAGTTTGATGCTTCAGTAGATTTAGCAGTAAGATTAGGTGTAGATCCACGAAAAGCCAATCAAATGGTTCGTGGTGTTGTTTCTTTACCGCATGGTACAGGTAAAGACATGAAGGTTCTTGCATTAGTCACTCCGGATAAAGAAGCAGAGGCAAAAGAAGCTGGTGCTGATTATGTTGGATTAGATGAATACTTACAAAAAATTAAAGACGGTTGGACAGATGTAGACGTTATCGTTACAATGCCGAGCGTTATGGGTAAGTTAGGACCACTAGGTAGAGTATTAGGGCCAAGAGGACTTATGCCAAACCCTAAGACAGGAACAGTTACTATGGATATAGGTAAAGCTGTTAGTGAGGTAAAAGCTGGTAAAATAGATTTTAAAGTAGATAAAACAGGAATAGTTCATGCACCAATTGGTAAGGCTTCATTTAGCTCTGAGAAATTGGTTGGCAATGCCAATGAACTTTTAACGACTTTATTGAAGTTAAAACCAACAGCTGCTAAAGGTACTTACGTGAAGAGTATATACATGTCTAGTACTATGAGTCCTAGTATTGCAATAGACACAAAAATAGGATAGTAGTTAAACTTAGAATATTATGACAAGAGAAGAAAAATCGGTAGTAATTGAAGAGTTGACTGCTCAATTAGCAGATAATACCAATATCTATTTAACAGATATTTCAGGATTAGATGCAGCAACAACTTCAAATTTAAGAAGAGCTTGTTTCAAGTCTAACATTAAGTTAGCTGTAGTAAAGAATACATTGTTACACAAAGCAATGGAGGCATCAGAAAAGGATTTTGGTGATTTGCCTTCAACCTTAAAAGGGAACACTTCTGTAATGTATTCTGAAACAGGAAACGCACCAGCTAAGGTTATTAAAGAGTTTCGTAAGAAATCTGAAAAACCTTTGTTAAAAGGTGCATTCATTGAAGAAGCAATCTATATTGGTGATGAATTATTAGACACCTTAGTAGAGATTAAGTCTAGAGAAGAATTACTTGGTGAGATTATTACATTATTACAATCTCCTGCTAAGAATGTTATCTCTGCGCTTAAATCAGGTGGAGGTACTATCGCTGGTATTGTAAAGACATTATCCGAAAAAGAAGGATAATCAGAAAAAAACACACTTAAAAACAAAATAAAAACACACATTAAAACAATAGAAAAAATGGCAGATTTAAAAGATTTCGCAGAACAATTAGTTAACTTAACAGTAAAAGAAGTTAACGAATTAGCTACTATATTAAAAGACGAGTACGGTATCGAGCCGGCTGCTGCAGCTGTTGCTGTTGCTGCAGGTGGTGGTGCTGCAGGTGGTGGAGACGCTGCTGAAGAAAAATCAGAATTTGATGTAGTATTAAAATCAGCAGGTGCATCTAAGTTAGCTGTTGTAAAATTAGTTAAGGAATTAACTGGTTTAGGATTAAAAGATGCTAAAGGTTTAGTTGATGAAGCACCAAGTACAATTAAGGAAGGTGTTTCTAAAGACGAAGCAGAAGGCTTAAAATCTTCTTTAGAAGAGGCTGGAGCTGAGGTTGAGCTTAAGTAAGCTCAGCTTAACCTACAACATATGGTTTAGGTCCAGAGTGTCGCTCTGAGACCTAAACCCTTTTGTGTATATAAAAGGTATATACACTTTAAGTTTTTATTTAATAAAAATCTCGTTCATCAATGTTAGCAAAAAAGGCTGAAAGAATTAATTTCTCTTCTATTGTAAATAGAACAGATTACCCAGACTTTTTGGATATTCAAATAAAATCCTTCCAGGATTTTTTCCAATTAGAAACAAAGTCAGAGGCAAGAGAAAATGAAGGTCTATATAATACCTTCATGGAAAACTTCCCAATCACAGACACACGTAATCAATTTGTATTAGAATTTTTAGATTACTTTATCGATCCTCCACGCTACACTATAGAAGAGTGTATTGAGAGAGGTTTAACCTACAGTGTTCCTTTAAAAGCTAGATTAAAGTTATACTGTACAGATCCTGAGCACGAAGATTTCGAAACCATCGTTCAAGATGTGTATTTAGGGACAATACCTTACATGACGCCTAGTGGTACTTTCTGTATCAACGGGGCTGAGCGTGTTGTTGTATCTCAGTTACATCGATCGCCAGGTGTATTCTTTAGCCAGTCGTTCCACGCTAATGGTACTAAGTTATATTCCGCAAGAGTTATTCCTTTCAAAGGGTCCTGGATAGAATTTGCTACGGATATCAATAGTGTAATGTATGCTTACATTGATAGAAAGAAAAAATTACCAGTTACAACACTTTTCCGTGCAATTGGTTTTGAACGTGATAAGGATATTTTAGAAATATTTGATCTTGCAGAAGAGGTTAAGGTTTCTAAGTCTGGTTTAAAGAAAGTTATCGGTCGTAAACTTGCAGCTCGTGTACTTAATACGTGGCATGAAGATTTCGTTGATGAGGATACAGGTGAAGTTGTATCTATTGAACGTAACGAAATTGTATTAGATCGTGACACCATTGTAGACAAAGATAACATTGAAGAAATCCTTGAAGCTGGGGTGAAAACTATTCTTTTACATAAAGAAAGTGCACAGCAAGGAGATTATGCAATTATCCATAACACTTTACAAAAAGATCCAACAAACTCTGAAAAAGAAGCTGTTGAACATATCTATCGTCAATTACGTAATGCTGAACCGCCAGATGAGGAGACAGCACGTGGTATAATTGATAAATTATTCTTTTCTGACCAACGTTACTCATTAGGTGAAGTAGGTCGTTACAGAATGAATAAAAAATTAGGTTTGGATATCGGAATGGATAAGCAAGTACTTACCAAAGAAGATATCATTACCATCATAAAATATTTAATAGAGTTAATCAACTCTAAAGCAGAGATAGATGATATCGATCACTTATCTAACCGTCGTGTACGTACAGTTGGTGAACAGTTATCGTCTCAGTTTGGTGTTGGTTTAGCTCGTATGGCGCGTACTATCCGTGAGCGTATGAATGTTCGTGATAATGAGGTATTTACGCCAATTGATTTGATTAATGCTAAGACGTTGTCGTCTGTTATTAATTCATTTTTTGGTACTAACCAATTATCTCAGTTTATGGATCAAACCAATCCATTAGCGGAGATTACGCACAAGCGTCGTCTATCGGCTCTTGGACCTGGAGGACTGTCAAGAGAAAGAGCAGGTTTCGAAGTGCGTGACGTTCACTATACACACTACGGAAGACTTTGTCCAATTGAAACACCAGAAGGACCAAACATTGGTCTTATTTCTTCACTTTCGGTATATGCCAAAGTTAATGCAATGGGATTCATTGAAACTCCATATAGAAAAGTTGAAGACGGCGTGGTAGATATTAAAAACACACCTACCTATTTAAGTGCCGAGGAAGAAGAAGAAATGATGATTGCCCAAGCCACTGTTGAAGTTGACGGCAAGGGTAAAATTCAGCATGATAAAGTCATTGCACGTCAAGAAGGAGATTTTCCAGTGATTGAACCAACAAATGTTAACTACACAGACGTTGCACCAAACCAAATTGCTTCTATTTCGGCATCATTAATTCCATTCTTAGAACATGATGATGCTAACCGTGCATTGATGGGATCTAACATGATGCGTCAGGCTGTTCCATTATTAAGACCTGAAGCACCAATCGTTGGTACAGGCTTAGAACGTCAAGTAGCATCAGACTCTAGAGTATTAATTAATGCTGAAGGCGAAGGTGTTGTTGAGTATGTAGATGCTGAAAAAATTGTTATCAAATATGAGCGTACCGAAGAGGAAGCTATGGTAAGTTTTGATAGTGATACTAAGGAATATCCTTTAGTTAAGTTTAGAAAAACAAACCAAGGTACCTCGATCAACTTAAAACCTATTGTAGAAAAAGGCGATAAGGTAACAAAAGGCCAGGTCCTTTGTGAAGGTTATGCTACGCAAAACGGTGAGTTGGCACTTGGTAGAAATATGAAAGTAGCCTTTATGCCTTGGAAAGGGTATAACTTTGAGGATGCGATTGTAATTTCTGAAAAAGTTGTTAGAGATGATATCTTTACATCTATCCACATTGATGAGTATTCTCTTGAAGTAAGAGATACTAAATTAGGTAATGAAGAATTAACTAACGATATACCAAACGTTTCTGAAGAAGCTACAAAAGACTTGGATGAAAACGGTATGATTCGTATTGGTGCGGAGATTAAACCCGGTGATATCTTAATTGGTAAGATTACACCAAAAGGTGAATCTGATCCGACTCCAGAAGAAAAATTACTTCGCGCAATATTCGGTGATAAAGCTGGTGATGTAAAAGATGCTTCTTTAAAAGCTTCTCCATCATTAAATGGTGTAGTTATCGACAAAAAATTATTCGCAAGAGCGGTTAAAGATAAGCGTAAGAGAGCTCAAGATAAAGAAGATATCGAGAAGTTAGAGGATGCTTATGATAAGCGTTTTGATGATTTAAAAGCAGTTCTAGTTGAAAAGTTATTTGCAATAGTAAATGGTAAAACTGCTCAAGGTATTTACAATGATCTTGGTGAGGAAATTATACCAAAAGGTAAAAAATACACCTTAAAGATGCTAAATGCTGTTGATGATTATACACATTTAACGTCTGGTAAGTGGACAACTGATGACCACACAAATGAACTTGTAGCAGATTTAATTCACAACTATAAGATTAAAGAAAATGACCTTCAAGGTTCGTTAAGACGTGAGAAATTTACTATCTCTGTAGGTGATGAATTACCTGCGGGTATCATTAAATTAGCTAAAGTTTACATTGCTAAAAAGCGTAAACTAAAAGTAGGTGATAAAATGGCTGGTCGTCACGGTAACAAGGGTATTGTTGCACGTATAGTTCGTCAGGAGGACATGCCGTTCTTAGAAGATGGAACTCCTGTAGATATCGTTCTTAACCCATTAGGTGTACCTTCTCGTATGAATATTGGTCAGATCTATGAAACCGTATTAGGATGGGCAGGGCAGAATTTAGGAAGAACCTTCGCGACGCCAATTTTTGATGGTGCGACTCTTGATCAAATCAACGAGTTAACAGATGAGGCTGGTGTACCAAGATTTGGTCATACCTACTTATATGATGGAGGTACAGGTGATAGATTTGATCAACCAGCAACTGTTGGTGTTATCTATATGATTAAACTTGGTCATATGATTGATGATAAGATGCATGCACGTTCTATCGGACCTTATTCATTAATTACGCAACAACCATTAGGTGGTAAAGCACAATTTGGTGGTCAGCGTTTTGGTGAGATGGAGGTATGGGCACTTGAAGCTTATGGAGCATCAAGTACACTACGTGAGATCTTAACTGTAAAATCAGATGACGTGATTGGTAGAGCAAAAACCTACGAAGCTATCGTTAAGGGTGAGCCAATGCCAGAACCAGGACTACCTGAATCGTTCAATGTATTAATGCATGAATTAAAAGGTTTAGGATTAGATATTAGATTAGAAGAATAAAAAAAGTAGTAGGCAGTCGTCAGTACATACTAAGTCTGTGTACTGAAGGCTGAAAACTGAATACTATAAAATAACATGGCAAGAAAACAAGATAAGAATACAGTACAGAAATTTAATAAAATTTCTATCGGTTTAGCGTCACCAGAATCTGTTTTAGCGGCTTCTCGTGGTGAAGTATTAAAGCCAGAAACTATCAATTATCGAACTCATAAACCAGAACGTGATGGTTTGTTCTGTGAGCGTATTTTTGGTCCTGTAAAGGATTTTGAATGTGCTTGTGGTAAATATAAAAGAATACGTTACAAGGGTATTGTTTGTGACCGTTGTGGTGTTGAGGTAACTGAAAAGAAAGTACGTAGAGATAGGGTAGGACACATTAATTTGGTTGTTCCTGTAGCTCATATTTGGTACTTTCGTTCTCTACCAAATAAAATAGGTTATTTACTAGGTTTACCGTCTAAGAAATTAGATATGATCATTTATTATGAGCGTTATGTGGTTATCCAACCAGGAAACGCCATGAATGCTGAAGGTGAACCTGTACAGAAAATGGATTTCTTAACAGAAGAAGAATATCTTAATATTTTAGAGTCTCTTCCACAAGAAAACCAATACTTAGAAGATACAGACCCAAATAAGTTTATTGCTAAAATGGGTGCTGAATGTCTTATAGATTTATTAGCTAGAATCGATTTAGATCAATTATCTTACGAGTTAAGACATAAAGCTAATAATGAAACTTCTAAACAACGAAAAACTGAAGCGCTAAAACGTTTACAAGTTGTAGAAGCATTTAGAGAGTCTAATGAAAATAGAGAGAATAAGCCAGAATGGATGATAATGAAGGCTATTCCTGTTATTCCACCAGAATTAAGACCCTTGGTTCCTTTAGATGGTGGTCGTTTTGCTACTTCAGACTTAAATGATTTATACCGTCGTGTAATTATCCGTAACAACCGTCTTAAACGATTGGTTGAAATAAAGGCACCAGAAGTAATCTTGCGTAATGAAAAACGTATGCTACAAGAATCTGTAGATTCGTTATTTGATAACACACGTAAATCTTCTGCTGTAAAAACAGATTCTAACAGACCGTTAAAATCATTATCAGATTCATTAAAAGGTAAGCAAGGACGTTTCCGTCAAAACTTACTTGGTAAACGTGTTGATTATTCTGCACGTTCGGTAATTGTTGTTGGACCAGAATTGAAATTATTCGAATGTGGATTGCCAAAAAATATGGCAGCAGAACTTTACAAGCCTTTCATAATTAGAAAGTTAATTGAAAGAGGTATTGTAAAAACTGTAAAATCTGCTAAGAAGATTATAGATAGAAAAGAGCCTGTTGTTTGGGATATCTTAGAAAATGTTCTTAAAGGACATCCAGTATTACTAAACCGTGCTCCTACGCTACACAGACTTGGTATCCAAGCTTTTCAACCGAAGTTAATTGAGGGTAAAGCAATCCAGTTACATCCATTAGTATGTACGGCATTTAATGCGGATTTTGATGGTGACCAAATGGCGGTACACTTACCATTAGGACCAGAAGCGATATTAGAAGCACAATTATTAATGTTGGCTTCACATAATATTTTAAATCCAGCAAATGGTTCACCAGTAACGGTACCTTCTCAGGATATGGTACTTGGTCTGTATTATATGACTAAGTTACGTAAATCTGATAAGGATTATACAGTCAAGGGTGAAGGATTAACATTCTACTCTCCAGAAGAGGTAACAATTGCCTACAATGAGAAGAAGGTAGATCTTAATGCTGGTATTAAAGTTAGAACAAAGGACTTTAACGAAAATGGAGAATTAACAACTCAAATTATTGAGACAACTGTTGGTAGAGTGCTTTTTAACGAAAAGGTACCGGAGGCTGCAGGTTACGTGAATGAGGTTTTAACTAAGAAGTCATTAAGAGACATTATTGGAAAAATCTTGAAAGTAACTTCTGTTCCTGAAACGGCAGAATTTTTAGATGAGATAAAAACATTGGGTTACAAGTTTGCATTCCAAGGTGGATTATCGTTTAGCTTAGGTGATATTATTATCCCGGAAGAAAAGCATACTATGATAGAAGCTGCAAACAAGCAGGTAGATGGTATTACAGGTAACTACAATATGGGTCTTATTACCAATAACGAACGTTATAACCAAGTTATCGATATCTGGACTTCTACCAATGCTGAGTTGACTGAGCTGTCTATGAAACGTATTCGTGAAGATCAACAAGGATTTAACTCCGTATTTATGATGTTAGATTCTGGAGCTCGTGGTTCTAAAGAACAGATCCGTCAGTTAACCGGTATGCGTGGATTAATGGCTAAGCCAAAGAAATCTAATGCAGGTGGTGGTGAGATTATCGAAAACCCAATTCTTTCTAACTTTAAAGAAGGACTTTCAATTTTAGAATACTTTATCTCTACCCATGGTGCTCGTAAAGGTCTTGCCGATACGGCTCTTAAAACTGCAGATGCAGGTTACTTAACACGTCGTCTGGTAGATGTGTCACAGGATGTTATTGTATATGAAGAAGATTGTGGTACGTTAAGAGGTATTGAGGTTTCTGCACTTAAGAAAAATGAGGAGGTTGTTGAGAAACTAGAAGATAGAATTGTTGGTAGAACATCGCTTAATGATGTTTATGATCCACATACTGAAGAGCTAATTGTAGAAGCTGGCGGTCATATCGATGATGTCATCGCTAAGAAAATAGGTAATTCGGTTATAGAATCTATCGAAGTACGTTCACCATTAACATGTGAGGCCAAAAAAGGTATATGTGTGAAGTGTTACGGACGTAACTTGGCAACTGGTAAAATGGTACAGCGAGGTGAAGCCGTTGGTGTAGTTGCAGCACAGTCTATTGGTGAGCCTGGTACACAGCTTACGTTGCGTACGTTCCACGTAGGTGGTATTGCTGGTAACATTTCTGAAGAGAATAAATTGGTAGTTAAGTTTGATGGTATCGCTGAAATCGATGATCTTAAAACAGTTAAGACCAAAGATAATGAAGGAAACGAAGTTGACGTTGTCATCTCGAGAACTTCAGAACTGAAATTAACGGATGCCAAAACAGGTATAGTTTTAAGTACAAATAACATACCTTACGGTTCTCACATCTTTGTTAAGCCAGGAGCTAAAGTGAAGAAAGGTGACGTAATATGTCAGTGGGATCCTTACAACGGTGTAATTATTTCAGAATTTGCCGGTAAGGTGAAGTATGAAAACATTGAGCAGGGGGTAACTTATCAAGTAGAAATTGATGAACAGACTGGTTTCCAAGAAAAAGTAATTTCAGAATCTAGAAACAAG
Organism: Winogradskyella aquimaris; assembly: GCF_042676105.1. Classification (NCBI taxonomy): domain Bacteria; kingdom Pseudomonadati; phylum Bacteroidota; class Flavobacteriia; order Flavobacteriales; family Flavobacteriaceae; genus Winogradskyella; species Winogradskyella aquimaris. The sequence continues at coordinate 479,253 of NZ_JBHTJQ010000002.1, forward strand.
AAATTGATTCCTACGTTATTAATCGAGGATAAGAAAGGTGAAACTATCCGATCTTATAACCTACCTGTTGGTGCTCACATTATGATTGACGATGGAGACAAGATTGACGTTGGTAAAATCTTAGTGAAGATACCACGTAAATCTGCGAAGGCTGGTGATATCACTGGTGGTCTTCCACGCGTAACAGAGTTATTTGAAGCACGTAATCCATCCAACCCAGCTGTTGTAAGTGAGATTGATGGAGTTGTGTCTTTTGGTAAGATTAAACGTGGTAACCGTGAAATCATTATAGAGTCTAAATTAGGTGAAGTTAAGAAGTATCTTGTAAAATTATCTAATCAAATCCTTGTTCAGGAAAATGATTATGTTAAGGCAGGTATGCCATTATCAGATGGTTCTGTTACACCAAACGATATCCTTAACATTAAAGGGCCTTCAGCGGTTCAGCAATACTTAGTAAATGAAGTACAGGAAGTATATCGTTTACAAGGTGTGAAGATTAATGATAAGCACTTTGAAGTAGTTGTGAGACAAATGATGCGTAAGGTCAGAATCATGGATTCTGGTGATACAATTTTCTTAGAAAATCAATTAGTACACAAGGACGACTTCATTGAAGAAAATGATAAGATATTCGGAATGAAAGTCGTTGAGGATGCTGGAGATTCTGAGAACTTAAAATCTGGACAAATCGTGACGGTTCGTCAGTTAAGGGATGAAAACTCTATCTTGAGAAGAGAAGATAAAAATCTCGTTACGGCTAGAGATGCTCAGCCTGCAACAGCTACACCGATACTTCAAGGTATCACACGTGCATCCTTACAAACTAAATCCTTTATTTCGGCAGCGTCGTTCCAAGAAACTACTAAAGTTCTTAACGAGGCAGCAGTTAATGGTAAAGTTGATACTTTAGAAGGATTAAAAGAAAATGTTATTGTAGGTCACAGAATACCAGCTGGTACTGGGGTAAGGGCATATGATAATATAATCGTTGGTTCTAAAGAAGAGTTTGACCAAATGATGAAGGCAAAAGAAGAAATGAACTTCAACTAAAAGTTTATCATTCCTGCGAAGGTAGGAGTCTAAATAAACAAAAGCCTTCATTCTAATAGAGATTGAAGGCTTTTATAATTTAAAATAATAGTATGTCAGAAGAAAAAAAGAATTTAAAAAAAGGACAAATAAATATAGAATTGGATGAAAAAGTTGCTGAAGGTACCTATTCTAATTTGGCGATAATTAACCATTCCGTATCGGAATTTGTTGTAGATTTCGTTAGTATTATGCCTGGTACTCCAAAAAGTAAGGTAAAGTCTAGAATAATCTTAACACCACAACATGCTAAGCGTTTATTAAAGGCTTTAGGGGATAATGTAGCGCGTTTTGAAAAGGCACATGGTGAAATTAAAGATTACGAGCAGCCTCCAATACCATTAAATTTTGGTCCAACAGGACAAGCATAAATTTAAAATTAATAGAAAACAAAAAATCCTCATACTTAATTACTATGAGGATTTTTTATTACTTAAAAAGTAAACTTTAGGCCACATCTTTTTGATTTAGATGATACTTTAAAGCACCAGACGGACATTTTTTAATTTGATTCACAATCACATCGGTTTCAGCACCGTCTAAATCAATCCATGGAATCACGGAATTTCTAAATACTTCTGATAGTTGCTTGGCACAAATACCAGCATTAACACAACAACGTGGTTCATAGGTTACAGTAATATCCTTATTACTGAAAACGTTTGCATTTACATCCATAATAAGTAGATTAGATTGGGGTTAATCTTATTATCAAATTAAATATTGACTATCAAGAATAGTTAAAATGTCGTTAAAAAGCAAATAATATCGATAAAGTACAAAATATTTCTTCTCTTTTCGATGAACTTCATGGATTAATCAAATTCGGAGGTCATATGAAAGGTGATGCTAGGATATTTCTGTTGGGTCATTTGTAAAGTAAACATTGAATCAGCTAAAAAAACCAATTGATTTTGTTTGTCTCTTGCCAAATAACGTTGTTTTACCCTTAAAAAATCTTTAAACTCTTCACTTTTTTCATTATCCGTATGCACCCAACAAGCTTTATGCACATTAAGATTTTCATAAGTACACTTTGCACCGTATTCATGCTCGAGCCTATATTGAATAACTTCATATTGTAAAGCTCCAACGGTTCCAATAACTTTTCTTCCATTATAATCCAAAGTGAACAATTGGGCAACGCCTTCATCCATTAATTGATCAATACCTTTGTATAATTGCTTCGCTTTCATAGGGTCCGCATTATTAATGTACCTAAAATGTTCCGGCGAAAAACTAGGAATACCTTTATAGTTTAGAACTTCACCTTCAGTTAAAGTATCACCAATTTTAAAATTTCCAGAGTCTTGCAAACCAACAATGTCACCTGGATATGAGATATCCACAATTTCTTTCTTTTCAGCAAAAAATGCATTCGGACTAGAAAACTTAAGCTTCTTATTATGTCTAACGTGTAAGTATGGTGTATTTCGTTTAAATTCACCAGACACAATCTTGACAAAGGCCAATCGGTTACGATGATTGGGGTCCATATTGGCATGAATCTTAAATACAAAACCAGAGAACTGTTCTTCATCAGGTTGTACCAAACGTTCTTCACTTTTTTTAGCTCTTGGTTTAGGTGCAATTTCAATAAAGCAATCCAGCAATTCCCTAACTCCAAAATTATTTAGAGCGGATCCAAAGAAAACAGGTTGTAAATTACCTTTTAGATAAGAGTCTTTATCAAATTTAGGGTAAATACCTTCAACTAATTCAAGTTCATCTCTTAGAGTTTGTGCAGGTTTATTGCCAACAAGTTGATCTAATTCTTTGGAATTTAAATCCGATATTTCTATAGTCTCGTTAATATGTAGTTTGCTTTCACCTTTAAAAAGGTTGATATTTTTTTCCCATATGTTATATATACCCTTAAAGTCATAGCCCATTCCAATCGGAAAACTTAAAGGAGTTACTCTAAGACCTAATTTTTGTTCTACTTCATCTAAAAGATCGAAGGCATCCTTTCCTTCACGGTCAAGTTTGTTAATAAAAACAATCATGGGGATATTACGCATTCTACAAACTTCAACGAGTTTTTCGGTTTGCTCCTCAACACCTTTGGCGACGTCAATAACGACTATAACGCTATCAACAGCAGTTAAAGTTCTAAATGTATCCTCAGCAAAATCCTTGTGACCTGGGGTGTCCAAAATATTAATTTTAACACCGTTATACTCAAATGCTAAAACTGATGTGGCTACTGATATACCACGTTGGCGCTCTATTTCCATAAAGTCACTAGTGGCACCTTTTTTAATTTTATTACTTTTTACAGCGCCAGCTTCCTGTATAGCACCACCAAAGAGCAGTAATTTTTCGGTTAAAGTTGTTTTACCTGCATCTGGATGTGAAATGATACCGAATGTACGCCTTCTATTTATTTCTTTTTTAAAACTCATATTGTTAATTGAGGTGCAAAATTAAAATAAACATGAACATAAATTATAATTTATTCTATGTTATTAATCTTAGTTTTTTGCAGATTAAGCATTTTTGATAGATTAATTTGTCAATTCATCGAATTTTTGACTTCAATAAATTAACTGTAAGTAACTTTCAAACAATTATAAATCAGTAATAATCATTTTACTTTTGTTTATATGAAAATAATCCCCAAATCAAACCCTTACTTACAAATAATCAGGTTGATTAAAAGCAATCTCTTCCTTAATTAGATTTAAGTACCGGCATTGATAGTGGATTACGCTCATATTTTTGATATGTAATAATAACTTATCAATAAAACTTTAGTACTAAGATTCTTACTCAATAAATTGGTTATTTACACTTTATCGAATATATTTGCGTTTTATCGATGATTTGATTTATCGCTAAACTTGCTTTTAATGACATATCAACCTTTAAGATTATGAAGAATTATACTAGAGTGCCGTTGTCAAGTAAACTAATACTTTTTGCGGTAATTTTTATTTCTACACTTTTGAATAAATCTTTTGCTCAAACAGCTGTTACAAATATTAATGCTAACTACGTAGATGTTAATGACTCATCTAACGACTATAATATTAATGGTTATGGTGGTACTTATCCTACTGGGACAAACTACACTATTCAGCATACAACGGTAACTTCATCAAGTAACAACCTTGTACTATCGGATTTTTCCATTGGAGCTGACAACTATGTGCCATTTTTGATTGCGGATGAATCTTTTGTTCAAAGAGTTGATAATGCCAATGTCACTGGAAATAGACAAGTAATATTTCACGAGAGAGAAGTAATTTCTGGTACAACTTTGCAACTTGATTCTGACTATGTGGCAACAAATGAGGCTGTATTTAATAGTACTATAATTAATAGAGGAGCTGATAACACATTCGCTAATCAAGGTGGTGCCAATATAAATAATATAGAAAGGATTGATTTTGTATGGACCACTGGTCTAGCAACTCCTACACCAGCCTTAAGTGGATTTTTAGTTCTAGAAAGAGGAGGTAATGATCCTTTTAAAGTTGCCCCAATTTTATCAATTGATGGTAGTAACCAACCAACTAGCTATGGTAATTTACTGTCTGTTCCAGCCTCTAATTGGGGTGATACAGGAAATACTATTCAAACAACAGTTTTTGTCAAAGACGAAGCCGATGCGAATTTAAGACCATCAACAGATGTGGGCAATCAGAATATTAATGCTGTATACGTATCGTTTTCAGATTTAGGCATAGCACCTAATACTACTGTTTATGGTTACAGTATAATACCAAACGATGTCAACACTACTTCTCATACACTAACCGATGTAACGACTTTTCCAACAGCCACTTCAAGTGCAAGTGGTCAAGGTGGTATTGATTTAATAGTGACTGGGGCGGTTTACAATGCAGATGGTAATTTAGCACGCGCTTTAATTATCACTGCAAATGATGACGATTTTAGTGCTACAACATTTGGTAGCGCTGGTGGAACAACTTCTACCGTATTCACCAATGACGATGCAAATGGTACGACACCGGCAACAAATGCATTGATCGACAATAATATTAATATTTCTAATGATGATGGTTTAATAGGAGTTGTTATTAATAACAACGGAACAATTGATGTGCCATTCGGAGCGACTCCGGGAACTTATAATGTAGAATATCAGATTTGCTTAACTGCAGATAATACAATTTGTGATACAGCAATTGCGACAATTGTTATTGTTGATGATTGTGATGCTTTAGCTTCAGGTAATACAGATACTGATGGAGATGGTGTGTCCGATGTCTGCGATTTTGATGACGATAATGATGGTATTTTAGATACCAATGACATCGATTGTGCACCTGGACCATTAGCATTAGGACAAACATTTGCAGATAATACTGGTTCAAATTTTAATGCAGAGTTTATCCCTAATGTATATGAATATGGAGGAGCAAGTGTAACTTTTGGCTATGAACCTTATGGAGGTTCTGCATGGCATCTTAGTGGTGTTACAAGTCAAAATAATCCAGGCATTTTACCAGATGGGGATTACATTAATGCGATAGCAGATGGTACTACATTCCCTGAAAATGAACACGTACGGTTTTATTTTAACTTCTCTGAACCTGTATATAATGTTAATTTTAAAGTTGGTGGTCTTGACAATTCTGACAGAGCAGACTTTTTTGCAGTAAACAATACAGATAATGTACCAGTTAATATTTCCGATATAAATGTTGGTGCTAATCTTACGATAAATGGTCAAAGTGCGGTGACAGGTCCATCGGCAAATGCAAACGCACCATCAAACAGTATTGCAATTCAAATTGATGGTCCAGTAACACAAATTATTATAGATGTAGGAAATCAAGATGGTAATGAATTAGAAACTGTAGAGATTCAATTCTATGAGATGCAATATTGCCTTCCATTAGATACCGATGGTGATGGTGTTATTGATATTTTAGATTTAGATTCGGACAATGATGGAATTTACGATATAGACGAAGTAGGTGGAACCGATTTTAATAATGATGGTCAGGCCGATGGTGCTGTCGATGCAAATGGTATCCCTGCTTCAGCTAGTGGAGGAATTTCACCGATTGATACTTTAAATGATGGAAGCTTTGATTATCAGAATACAGATAGTGATGGTGATGGATGTGCCGATGCCAATGAGGCATATGGTAATGTCACTGCCGCAGGTATCGATGGTGGACAATTTGGTTTTCCAGATCCCGCAAATGTTGACACTTCTGGTTTGGTAGATTTGGGTGCACTCGTAGATTATGATATTGGTACTAATCCATCGGTAACTGATCCAACTATAAATTCAGTTTGTGATCCATGTAATGCAATTTCTTCAGGAAATACAGATACTGATGGTGATGGAATTTCTGATATATGTGATGAAGATAATGACAATGATGGTATTATAGATATTTATGAGCAAGATTGTTCTCCTGGTCCAATTGCCTTAGGTCAAACATTCTCAGATAATACAGGTTCGAATTTTAATGCAGAATTTATACCTAACGTTTATGCTTATGGAGGTGCGAGTGTTACTTTTGGCTATGAACCTTATGGAGGTTCGGCTTGGAACCTTAGTGGTGTATCTAATCAGAATAATCCTGCCATTTTACCAGATGGAGAATATATTAATGTAATTGCCGATGGTACAACCTACCCAGAAGGTGAAGTAGTTAGATTTTATTTTACGTTTAGTCAACCGGTATACAATGTTAATTTTAAATTAGGAGGACTAGGTGATTTTGAAAGAGCTGATTTTACAGCAACAAATGGATCAGATAACTTACCTGTTAATTTGTCTGACATCAATGTTGGTGGAGGTTTAACAATTGCCAATCAAAGTGCTGTAACAGGTGCTTCTGTAGATTCTGCTGCTCCAGCAAACAGTATAAATGTATCAGTTTTTGGTCCAGTTACGGAAATCATTGTGACTGTTGGTCAACAAGATGGAGACGAATTAGAAAATGTAGATTTGCAATTTTATGAAATGCAATATTGCCTTGATCTAGATACAGATGGTGATGGTGTTAATGATGTTGTCGATTTAGATTCTGATAACGATGGAATCTATGATATAGATGAAGCAGGAAATGGGGCTTTAGATACTAATAACGATGGAATTTTAGATTCTAATGATGCAAGCTTTAGTGATGGTGATGGAAACGGTGCAGATGATACAGCGCAGGCAAATATTCCAGTAGATACATTAACAGATGGAAGTTTCGATTTTCAAAATACAGATAGTGACGGTGATGGTTGTCCTGATGCAAATGAAGCTTACGATAGTCCATTTGTTTCAGGTTCTGATGGTGGGCAATTTGGTGAACCCGATCCTGCTTCAGTGGATTCAAATAATGGGTTAGTTACAGAAGCAGGTGTAGACTATTCTTTAGGAACTAATTCAGCTGTCACTGATCCAGGTATTGCATCTAGTTGTGTTATCAACCCAAGCATTACAACTGTTAAAACATTTACCGATATTGATGGAAATGCTCTAACCACAGAATATAGTGCTGTTGGTGAAGTTATCAACTATACAATCACATTAACTAATAGTGGTAATGTTGATATTTACAGTCCAACAATGGTTGACACCACGGCAGATTCAGCACCAGTGAGGGGAGGAGATGCACCGGGTAATGATGATGGAGTTTTAAATGTTGGTGAAACATGGACATACATAGCATCTCACACAGTAACTCAGGCAGACTTAGATAATGGTTCTTACACAAATACAGCTGAAGCTGATGGTTCTGCAGATACGACAAATGATGGTTCAGGTGATACTCCTGTTGATAATGATGAGAGTGAAACTGTCAATGCAATTCAATCTTCTAATTTTGAACTGACCAAGACAGCAGCGATCACCAATGATGTCGGTCCAGCCGGAGCGAGCTTAGGGGACGAGCTGACCTATACCTTCAGTGTAGAGAACACGGGTAATGTAACGATCAGCAACCTGGCGATCGACGATGCCCTAACGGGCAGTGTTGACCTGGCGATCACGCCATCGACCCTGGCACCAGGTGCCACGGGTACGGTCACTGCGACGTATATCATTACCCAGG